>NZ_JBNFVY010000004.1:0-329823 GCF_049943335.1 Aliiroseovarius sp. PTFE2010 | reverse complement strand
CGCCGGCGCGCTGGATGCCCATGTCGCGCGCAAGGCAGCGGCGGCAGGCGTGGACCTGACCTTTTTGCGCACCATTCCCGGCGCGATCGGCGGTGCGGTCACGATGAATGCGGGGTGCTACGGGTCTTACGTGGCTGACCACCTGATCGAAGTCGATGTGATCTTGCGCGATGGGCGCCGCCAGACGCTGTCGGCTGCGTCTTTGTCGCTGGCCTATCGGTCGTCGGATCTGCCCGAGGGGGCGGTGGTTGTGTCGGCGCTTTTCCAAGGCGCGTCGGCAGATCCCGACGTGCTTGGCGCGCGGATGGCCGACCAACTGGCCAAGCGCGATGCCACCCAGCCCACCAAGGATCGCAGCGCGGGCAGCACCTTTCGCAATCCGGCCGGTTTTTCCAGCACCGGAAAGGCCGACGATGTGCATGACCTGAAGGCGTGGAAGGTGATTGACGATGCCGGCTTGCGCGGTTTTTCAATCGGCGGCGCCCAGATGAGCGAAAAGCACCCCAACTTCATGATCAACACTGGCACCGCCACCGCCGCCGATCTGGAAAAACTGGGCGAGGAAGTGCGAAAAAGGGTTTTCCAGAACGCTGGCATAAGGTTAGAGTGGGAAATCAAACGGGTCGGCGAACCGGCACCGGATAAATAGCCGCAAAAGCACGCGTCAAAGCGGGTCAAAGCGGTAGACAACCAAAGCGAAAGAGCCCCGATAACGGGGCCGAACGAGGCACACCGAGTGGGCATGTCAGCCAAGACATCCCCGAAAGTGGCGGTAATCATGGGTGGCCCCTCGGCTGAGCGCGAGGTGTCGTTATCCAGTGGGCGCGAATGCGCTGACGCCCTTCGCGGGGAAGGTTTCGAAGTGGTCGAGCTGGACGCCGACCGCTCTCTTGCCGTGCGCCTTGCCGACGTGATGCCAGACGTGGTGTTCAACGCACTTCATGGTCGCTGGGGCGAAGATGGCTGCGTGCAGGGCCTGCTGGAATGGCTGGGCATTCCCTATACCCATTCGGGCGTTCTGGCCTCGGCGCTGGCGATGGACAAGGAACGTTCGAAGATCACCTTTCGCCGCGCTGGCCTGCCGGTCGTGGAAAGCGTTCTGGCGCGCAAGTCCGACGTGGCGGCGCGCCATGTGATGGCGCCGCCCTATGTGGTCAAGCCGAACAACGAAGGCTCGTCGGTGGGGGTCTACCTTGTGCACGAGGCCGCGAACGGGCCGCCGAAGCTGTCAGGCGACATGCCACAGACGGTGATGGTCGAAACCTATGTGCCTGGGCGCGAATTGACGACCACGGTGATGGGGGATCGCGCGCTGGAGGTGACGGACATCATCACCGACGGCTGGTACGATTATGATGCCAAGTACACGCCCGGCGGATCGCGCCACGAGGTGCCCGCCAATATTCCCGCCGAAATTCGTGCCGCCTGCCTGGATTATGCCCTGCGCGCGCACAAGGCGCTTGGCTGTCGCGGTGTCAGTCGCACCGATTTTCGTTGGGACGAGACGCGCGGTCTCGACGGGCTTGTCCTGCTTGAGGTCAACACCCAACCCGGCATGGCCCCAACGTCCCTGTCGCCTGAACAGGCGCGGGCCGTGGGCATGACGCTTGGGCAGTTCTGTCGCTGGATGGTCGAGGACGCATCATGCAACAGGTGAGCGGTGACAAACGCGCCCGCCGCCGCGATCCCGCGCCCTCGCGTCTGGCCTATCGGGCCAACCGGCTGTGGCTGACGCCGGGCTTTCGGTTTTTGTTGCGCGCAGGTTTGCCCGCCGCCCTGACGTTTGGCGCGGCCGCCTTTTGGTTCGCGCAAGAAACCAACCGTCAGAACGTCATCGATACCATCGCCGAGGTGCGGCGCTCGGTCGAAGAACGCCCCGAATTCATGGTCAAGCTCATGGCGATCGATGGCGCAAGCGAAACGGTTGCCGCCGATATCCGCGCGCTGGTCCCCATCGAATTCCCGATCACATCGTTCGATCTGGACCTGCCCGAAATCCAGAACACAATCGAAGAGCTGGACGCCGTGTCGCGCGCCGATCTTCGGATCAAACCGGGCGGCATCCTGCAGATCGATGTCGCCGAACGGCTTCCCGCGCTGGTCTGGCGGCGGGCGGATGGGGTCGAAATGCTCGACCGGACAGGGCATCGCGTCGCGGTGCTGAATGCGCGCTCTGACCGCCCGGACCTGCCGCTGGTTGCGGGGGACGGGGCCCAATTCGCGGTCGCCGAGGCATTGGATATTCTGAACGCCGCCGGTCCGATAAAGCGGCGGTTGCGCGGCTTGGTTCGGGTGGGCGAACGCCGCTGGGACGTGGTGCTGGACCGGGGTCAGCGGATCCAGCTGCCCGAAGTCCAACCCGTGCGCGCCCTTGAACAGGTGATCGCACTGGACCGGGCGCAAGAACTTCTGGAACGCGACCTGACGGTCGTTGATCTACGCAACCCCCGACGTCCGACTCTTCGCATGGCCCCCGCGGCCAACGAAGAAATTCGGCGTATTCGGGCCATCGAATTCGGAACGGAGGATTGATGAAAGATCTATATGCCACGCAACGTGCCATGCGCAATATCCGCCAAGCCGCCATGCAGCGCGGGGTGATTGCCATTCTTGACGTGGGCACGTCGAAAATCGCGTGCCTGATCCTGCGGTTCGACGGCCCCGACCGGCTGCGCGAAAGCGATGGGGTCGGATCGCTGGCGGGGCAGTCGCGGTTTCGCGTCATCGGGGCTGCGACCACGCGTTCGCGCGGGATGCGCTTTGGCGAGGTCGAGGCCATGGGCGAGACCGAGCGCGCCATTCGCACCGCCGTTCAGGCCGCCCAGAAAATGGCGGCGACGCGGGTTGATCATGTCATTGCTTGTTTTTCGGGGGGTGGATCGCGCTCCTACGGGCTGGATGGCAGTGTCGAAGTGGCGGGCGAACAGGTCACAGAACAGGATGTCGCGCGCGTGCTTGCGGCGTGCGAGGTGCCCGATTACGGCGCCGAGCGCGATGTGCTGCACGCTCAGCCGGTGAATTTCGCGCTCGACCACCGGTCAGGCATGGGCGATCCGCGCGGACAGATCGGCAATGTTCTGACAACCGACATGCACATGGTCACGGTGGACCGGCCCACGATCCAGAACCTGCTGCATTGCATCAAGCGCTGCGATCTGGAAGTCGCGGGCCTGGCCAGTTCCAGCTATGTGTCGGGCATTTCGGCGCTGGTCGAAGACGAACAGGAACTGGGCGCGGCCTGCATCGATCTGGGCGGCGGGACCACGGGCGTGTCGATCTTCATGAAGAAGCACATGATTTACGCTGACAGCGTGCGGATGGGCGGCGATCATGTCACGGGCGACATTTCCATGGGGCTTTCGGTGCCCTTTGCCACGGCCGAGCGGCTCAAGACCTTTTACGGCGGGCTGGTTGCCACCGGCATGGACGATCGCGAAATGATCGAAATCGGCGGGCAAACCGGCGATTGGGAACATGATCGCCGGGCGGTCAGCCGGGCCGAATTGATTGCCATCATGCGGCCGCGGGTCGAAGAAATTCTGGAAGAAGTGCGCAGCTGTCTGGATGCGGCCGGCTTCGATCACCTGCCCAGCCAGCAAATCGTGCTGACCGGTGGGGGCAGCCAGATACCGGGGCTGGACACCCTTGCGCCCAAGATCCTGGGGCAGCAAGTGCGGATCGGCCGCCCGTTGCGCGTGCAGGGCCTGCCCCAAGCGGCAACTGGTGGGGCCTTTGCCAGCGCCGTCGGTCTGTGTTTGTTTGCCGCCCACCCGCAGGACGAATGGTGGGATTTCGAAATCCCGGCCGAACGGTATCCGGCGCGGTCGCTGAAGCGCGCCGTGCGGTGGTTCAAAGACAATTGGTGAGCGTGAACACGTGACTGCGCGGGCCGAGTTATCCACAAGAATCACTGGCGTTGCGAATATGCTGTGATATGATTCCCGTAACGACGGCAAACAAGCCGCGATCCGTGGGCGCGAGCAGTGTCCCAACAAAGTGAAAGCCGAAGCGCGCAACTTGTGCGCGAGGCGTAATTCTGACCTCTACGCCAGCTTGTGGTTGCGCGTGGCCTGTTGCTGCGTGAGCTCAGCCCACTAAATGTTGGAATTTGCGCAAAATCCCGCTGGTCCCAGGTCAATTGTCCACAACATTTTGTGGCTGCACTGTGTTTTTAGAGTGACGGCGAAGGGCAAAACACCTAGTATTCCAAGGAAATGGTGAATCTGGGCCTTGGCGGGCCCCTGGATAACAATCAGGCGGACTGGAAACATGACTTTGAATCTGACCATGCCCGAAAGGGACGAGTTGAAACCGCGTATTACGGTGTTCGGCGTGGGTGGTGCTGGCGGCAACGCGGTCAACAACATGATCGAAAAACAGCTCGCCGGGGTCGAATTTGTCGTCGCAAATACCGACGCGCAGGCCCTGCAACAGAGCCAGGCGCCCGCCCGCATCCAGATGGGTGTGAAGGTCACAGAAGGTCTGGGCGCGGGGGCGCGCCCCTCGGTTGGCGCCGCCGCCGCCGAAGAAACGATCGAAGACATCGTCGATCATTTGGCAGGCGCACATATGTGCTTTATCACCGCAGGTATGGGGGGCGGCACCGGGACAGGCGCCGCGCCGATCATTGCTCAGGCCGCGCGTGAACTTGGCGTGTTGACCGTCGGTGTTGTCACCAAGCCGTTCCAGTTCGAAGGCGCCAAGCGGATGCGTCAGGCGGAAGAGGGTGTCGAAGCCCTGCAGAAAATGGTCGACACGCTGATCATCATTCCAAACCAGAACCTGTTCCGTCTTGCCAACGAAAAGACCACCTTTACCGAAGCCTTTTCGATGGCGGACGACGTGCTGTACCAGGGCGTCAAAGGGGTCACCGACCTGATGGTTCGCCCCGGTCTGATCAACCTCGACTTTGCTGACGTTCGCGCCGTGATGGACGAAATGGGCAAGGCGATGATGGGAACGGGCGAGGCCGCAGGCGAAGATCGTGCGGTTCAGGCGGCCGAGAAGGCGATCGCGAACCCGCTGCTCGACGAGATTTCGCTGAAAGGCGCCAATGGCGTGCTGATCAACATCACCGGCGGCTACGATCTGACCCTGTTCGAACTGGACGAAGCGGCCAACCGGATCCGCGAAGAAGTCGATCCGGATGCCAACATCATCGTCGGCTCGACCCTGGATACCGACATGGAAGGCGAAATGCGCGTGTCGGTGGTGGCCACCGGTATCGATGCGGCCGAACGCCCCAAGGATGTGCCGATGCCGCGTTACACAACGGGCGCAACGGCGCAAGAGGCCCCGGCGCAGCAGGCCGAACCGGACGTCGCGCAACCCGAAGACCGCGTCGCTGCCAGTGCGTCGAGCGAGCCCAACCTGTTCGAAGAGTTCGACGCGTCGCACGCTGCCCGCCAAGAGCAGGCCGAGGATGTGTTTGAAGAGGCCGCAGATGAAATGCCGGCGCCGCTGTATCGGCCGCGTCAGGTGAGCGAAGAAGTGCAGCAACCGGCGCAACAGCCAGCTGACTATGCCGCACCGCGCCCTGCCGAAGGGGCGCCGGACCAGCAAGTCCTGTCCCGTTTGCAGGCGGCGGTTCAAAATCAACCGCGCGTTGCAACGCAGCAGCGCCCCGCGCCCGCAGCATCGGCCGAGCAGCAAGCGGAAAAGCCGCGTTTTGGCATTAATTCGTTGATCGGCCGCATGACCGGCGGCGAAGAAAAGCGCGCTGGCGAAGCGCCCGCGCCGCGTCACCAGCCGCAGGTTCAGGCCCGTCCGGCGGCCCAGCCCGCCCATGACGAGACGGATCCGGAACAGGACAAGATCGAAATTCCTGCCTTCCTGCGCCGTCAGGCCAACTGACATTTCGTCACAAAGTCGTATGGACAAGGCCGGGTGCACCCCGGCCTTTTCCTTTTGTTCCAATGCGTTAGAAGCCTGCGCGCCGGCGTGTTGCGGATAACCGCCAACCGGCGGGTGAAACATTTCAACCGGTTACAAAGATTGAGTTGAGATGCTGCGGGTGCAGCGTTACTTCATTCTTAACACGCGAGGCACCCGCCGACAGGTGTCGTATTCGCGCGAAAATCATGTGAGGTCACGTGCAGACAACGCTGAAAACATCTGTCCGCTTCGATGGGATTGGTTTGCATTCGGGCAAACCAGTCACAATGGTTGTGCGCCCGGCGCCGTCTGGGCGCGGGATCACGTTTCGTCGCACGGATATCGAAGTGGGCAACGCTCTGGTTCCGGCACGCTGGAATGCCGTCGTACCCTCCAAGCTGTGCACTTTGCTGCGAAACGACGCGGGGGCCGAAGTGTCCACGGTCGAACACATCATGGCGGCCCTGGCAGGGTGCGGCGTCACCAACGCACTGATTGACATAGATGGGCCGGAAGCGCCGATCATGGATGGCTCGTCCGCACCGTTCGTAGACGGTATCCTGTCGGTCGGTCTGGTCGATCAAGACGGGCCGACGGTTGTGCTGGAAATCCTTGAGACGGTCGAGGTCCGCGACGGCGATGTGGTTGCGCGGCTTTCACCGTCCAATGAAATGCGGATCGATTTCGACATCGATTTCGCGGATGCCGCGATCGGCCGCCAGTCGATGAGCCTGAACATGGCCAACGGCAGCTTTGTGCGCGAGTTGTCGCACTGCCGGACGTTCTGCCGTCAGTCTGACGTCGATGCGATGCGCGACAATGGCTTGGCCTTGGGGGGCACCCTGGAAAACGCGGTTGTGATCGACGGCGATACTGTGGTTTCACCCGGCGGTTTCAGGACTGCGGATGAAGCGGTGCGTCATAAAATGCTGGATGCCTTGGGGGATCTTGCGCTGGCCGGCGCCCCGATCCTGGGGCGCTACACAGGCATTCGCGCCGGGCACGCAATGACCAACAAGCTGTTGCGCAAGCTCTTTGCAACTGATGGTGCGTGGCGCTTTGTTCAATGCGATGCGTCGACGGCGCGCCGGTTGCCCGGCGTTGGGGTGCGCGCGCGTGATATTCCGGTTTATGCCTGAACCAATCATGGGGTGGCTGTCGCATCAGTCTGCCTGATATTTCAGTGAAATTGCGATCAGCATTTTGCACCGGATTTTTCTGTGCTAGAGAACCGGGACGAGAGGGGGGTTGACCCCTTGTAGCGGAGCGAGGTGGTGATTGTGGGATCCCGTCTGACAGGATATCGCAAGATCGTGGTCACGTGTGTCGTGGCCGGATTTCTGGCTGGTTGCGCGGGCGGCGATGAGCCTGCTTCGCTGGACACATTTTCCGCCGAAGAAATTTACACACGCGGCGAATACGAACTGGCGCAGGACAACCCCGAAGACGCGTTGCGCTATTTTTCGGAAGTCGAACGCCTGTACCCCTACACCCAATGGGCCAAGCGCGCCTTGATCATGCAGGCCTATGCGGCGCACCTGGATCGCAACTACGAAGATGCGCGCGCAGCGGCGCAGCGGTATCTGGATTTCTATCCCGGTGAAGAAGACGCGGCTTATGCGCAGTACCTGATGGCGCTGAGCTATTATGATCAGATCGATTTTGTCGGTCGCGATCAGGGCATTACCTATCAGGCGTTGCAAGCGCTGCGAAAAGTCATCGAAACTTATCCCGACACCGAATACGCCCGGTCTTCGGTGCTCAAGTTCGATCTGGCATTCAACCACCTTGCGGCCAAGGAAATGGAAATCGGGCGCTATTACCTCAAGCGCAAGCATTATACCGCAGCGATCAACCGCTTCCGGGTGGTGGTTGAGGATTTCCAGACCACGACGCACACGCCCGAAGCGTTGTTGCGGCTGGTCGAGGCGTACACAGCGCTTGGCCTGACAGACGAAGCGCAGACCGCCGGCGCCATTCTGGGCTACAACTACCAGTCGACCGACTGGTACGAGGACGCTTATGCCTTGCTCACGGGGCAGGGGCTTGAGGCCCGGTCCGCAGGTGACAACTGGCTGACCGCGATTTACCGGCAGGTCATTCAGGGCAAATGGCTCTGAGGCGCCGATGCTGACCCGTCTCGACATCCGGGACATGTTGATTATCGACCATCTCGGGTTGGACTTTCAACCTGGGCTGAATGTTCTGACCGGGGAAACAGGTGCGGGCAAATCGATCCTGTTGGATTCGCTGGGATTCGCGCTTGGCTGGCGCGGGCGCGCCGATCTGGTGCGCGAAGGGGCAGAGCAGGGCGAGGTGACGGCCGTTTTCGTCTTGCCGCCCGATCACCCTGGATGGACGGTTCTGGCCGATGCCGGTTTGGCGGTTGACCCCGACGAGGATCTGATCCTGCGCCGGGTCAATGCGCGCGACGGGCGCAAAACATCGTATATCAATGACCGGCGCGTGTCAGGTGACGTGCTTCGCCGCCTGTCTGACACGCTGGTCGAATTGCACGGGCAGCACGACGACCGTGGTTTGTTGAACCCGCGCGGGCACCGCGCCCTGCTGGACGTTTTTGGCCGTCTTGGTGACGATTTGGCCAAGGTACGCACCGCGTGGCGGCAGGTGGCCAAGGTGCAGTCAGAACTGGACGCGGCAGAAGCAGCGTTGGCCGAAATTCGTGCGGAAGAGGATTTCTTGCGCCACGCGGTAGAAGAGCTGGACGCGCTGTCGCCGGAGCCCGGCGAAGAGGCCACGTTGGACGCGCACCGCCGTCTGATGCAGGGCGCCGCAAAGATCCGCGAAGATGTCGCGCGGGCCTATCAGGCGATTTCGAACGAAGGGGCCGAAGGGCTGACGGCCGATGCCATCCGCTGGTTGGACGGGGCTGCGGGCAAAGCCGACACGGTGTCACTGGACCCGGGATTGGCGGCGTTGGCGCGGGCCTTGAACGAATTGGCCGAAGCGCAGGCGGCGATCGAAGACAGCCTGGAGGCGCTTGAATTCGACCCGCTGGAATTGGAACGCACCGAAGAACGGTTGTTCGCCATCCGCGGTCTGGCACGAAAGCACGCGGTGCAGCCCGACGATCTTGCCGGGTTCGCGCAGCAATTGCGCGACAGGTTGGCCGCGCTGGATGCGGGGCAGGACAACATTGACGCGCTGCGATCTGCGCTGTCCAAGGCCAAGGCGCGCTATGAGGACGCAGCCGCAAATCTGAGCGACAAGCGCAAGACCGCCGCCGCCAGGTTGGATGCGGCCATGGCAGATGAACTTGCCCCGCTTAAAATGGAGCGGGCGGCATTTTCCACACAGATCACCAAAGCAAACGCCGGTCCGGATGGCACGGACGACGTGTCGTTCACGGTGGCCAC
This sequence comes from Aliiroseovarius sp. PTFE2010, assembly GCF_049943335.1. Classification (NCBI taxonomy): domain Bacteria; kingdom Pseudomonadati; phylum Pseudomonadota; class Alphaproteobacteria; order Rhodobacterales; family Paracoccaceae; genus Aliiroseovarius; species Aliiroseovarius sp. PTFE2010. Next base: position 320,572 of record NZ_JBNFVY010000004.1, on the reverse strand, counting down.
CAATCCGGGGGCGCCAGCGGGGCCTTTGGCCAAAATTGCATCGGGCGGCGAGCTGTCACGCTTTTTGCTGGCGCTCAAGGTCTGTCTGCGCAGCGATCAAAGCAGCGCCACGATGATTTTCGACGAGATTGACCGGGGCGTTGGCGGCGCGACAGCGGATGCAGTCGGGCGCCGGCTGGCCGCGCTGGCGCGCGAGTCGCAGGTGCTTGTCGTCACCCATTCGCCGCAGGTCGCTGCGCGCGGCGCGCATCACTGGCAAGTTGCCAAGACCGTGCAAGATGGCAAGACGCTCAGCCGCATCACCGCGCTGGATGCCCCGGCCCGCGTGGATGAGATTGCGCGCATGCTGTCCGGTGACACGATCACCGATCCGGCGCGCGCGGCGGCCGAGGCGCTGTTGGCGGGTTAGCCTGAGTGTGTTCCCCGCGGATCGGTTGACAGATGACCGCCTTGATTGCAGGCGAAATGCAGTTCAGCCCGTTCGGTGACATCAGTTTTCAGGCCAGTATTCAGGCCAGTATCCAGGGCGCGCACGCGATGGCAGACGCCTGTCCGCAGGCCAGCCCTAATTGCCGCGCACCAGTTTTCCGGGGTTCATGATTCCGTCAGGATCGAGCGCGCGCTTGAGGTCCCCCATCACATCCCAGGCCGCACCGTGTTCAGCCTCCATCAAGTCGGTTTTGCCCATGCCGATCCCGTGTTCACCAGTGATCGTGCCGCCCAGGCGCAGCGCCCGCTGGGCCATGTTCCTGGACAGGCGTTTGACCTCGGCCATTTCTTCGGGGCGGTCAGGTTCGAACAGCAGACAGGCGTGAAAGTTGCCATCGCCGACATGGCCCAGAATCGGCCCTTCAAGAAAGCTCTCATCGATTTCCGCGCGGGTTTCTTCCACCGCTTCGGCCAAACGCGAGATCGGGACGCACACGTCCGTCGTCAGCGCCTTGGCGCCGGGTCTCAACGCCAGTGCCGCATAATAGCCGTTGTGCCGCATCGCCCAGAGCGCGGTGCGATCTTCGGGTTTCTGGGCCACTTCGAACCCGTCGCCGTTGAAATCGGCGATGATTTCGGCAAAGCGGGCGCTGTCGTCTTTGACCCCCGCGTCCGAGCCGTGGAATTCCACCATCAGGTGCGGGTCTTCGGGAAAGCTCGCCCCGGCATAATCATTGAACGCCTTGGCCATGGTCGCATCGACAAATTCGATCCGCGCCATCGGGATGCCCATCTGAATCGTGGCAATCACCGCATCCACGGCATCGTTGAATTTGGAAAAGCGGCAGATGCCGGACAGGATCGTCTCGGGCTGGGCGACCAGGCGCAGGGTGATTTGCGTGATCAGACCCAGCGTGCCTTCGGCACCGACAAAAAGCCCGGTCAGATCGTAGCCAGCCGAGGATTTGCGCGCCCGTGTGCCTGTGTGGATCACACGCCCATCGGCCAGAACGACCTCTAGCCCCAGAACGTTGTCGCGCATGGTGCCGTAGCGCACTGCGGTGGTTCCCGATGCGCGCGTCGACGTCATGCCCCCCAAAGACGCATTCGCCCCCGGGTCGATCGGGAAAAACAGCCCCGTCGTGCGCAGTTCGTGGTTTAGCTCTTCGCGGGTAATGCCAGGCTGGACAACCGCGTCCAGATCCGCATCGTTGATGGCAACGATATTATTCATGTGTGAGAAGTCGACAACAACTCCGCCCCGCACCGCCAGCGCATGACCTTCCAGCGACGTGCCTGCGCCCCATCCAATCACCGGGACGCCGTGCGCGTGGCAAATTCGAACCAGCTGCGATACTTCTTCGGTGCTTTCCGGGTAGGCCACAGCGTCGGGCGGGGATGGGGGAAACCAGGCTTCGGATTGACCGTGATGGGCCAAATCGACCTTTGCACGGCTCAAACGATTGCCTAGTAAGGAAGAAATCTCGCTCAGTGCGGTGTCGATGCCCATCAGGCCCCTCTCGGTTTGGTGCTCCGCTCGTAACTCTATCGGTTAGGTCGGGGGTGGGAAAGTGCGCGGACCGCTTGCTGCGCGAAAATTGCCGAAAAGGTAAAAAGGATCGGTACGTGTGCTGAGACAGATCTGGAACGATGCCAAGGCGGAATTGGCGCATGCCCTGCGGGTGGTCCGGCAGAAGGGGCCCAGCCAGTTGCAGTTCTGGCTGATCGCGCTTGGGATCGGGATTTGCAGCGGGTTGGCCGCGGTGGCCTTTCGTCTTGGCGTGAACGAATTGCAGAGTCTGGTCTATGGCACCGACGATGTTCGCAGTCTGCACAGCTTTGCCGATGCATTGCCCTGGTACTGGGTCATGGCGATCCCGGTCATGGGTGGGCTGGTCGTGGGGGTGATCCTGAACTGGTTCACGCCAGATGGGCGGGTGCGCACGGTTGCGGATGTCATTGAAGGCGCGGCCCTTTACGAAGGGCGCGTGGAAGGGCGCGCGGGGTTGGCCAGCGCCGCGGCCTCGCTGATCACGCTGGGATCGGGCGGGTCATCGGGCCGCGAGGGGCCGGTCGTGCATTTGGCGGCGGTGATCTCGAGCTGGGTGTCGAACCGCATCCATGCCGACGGCGTGACCGGGCGCGACCTGTTGGGCTGCGCAGTGGCGGCGGCGGTGTCTGCGTCGTTCAATGCGCCGATCGCGGGGGCGCTCTTTGCGCTGGAAGTCATTCTGCGGCACTTCGCTGTCCATGCATTCGCGCCCATCGTGATCGCCAGTGCGGCTGGCACGGTCATTTCACGTCTGACCTTCGGAGACGTGACCGAATTCACCACCCCCAGCGGGTCCGAGCTGGGGTTTTACGTCGAATTGCCCGCCTATTTGCTGCTTGGCGCGCTGTGCGGTCTGGTTGCCGTGGCGCTCATGAAAAGTATTTTCCTGGCCGACCGGGTGGGCACGCGCGTGCAGCATCGGTTGCGCTTGCCGCCGGTACTGCGCCCGGCTGTGGCAGGGCTGTTGCTGGGGCTGTTGGCCATCGCTTTCCCCCATATCATCGGCGTGGGATACGAAACGACGTCGGCGGCGCTGACGGGCGATCTGGTGCTGCACGAGGCGGTCGTTTTCACCGTTCTCAAGGTTGTGGCGGTCGCCGTGACCCTTGGTGGGCGCATGGGCGGGGGCGTGTTTTCACCGTCGCTGATGGTGGGCGCTTTGACCGGGCTGTCGTTCGGATTGATCGCAACGGCCGTGTTCCCCGATGTGTCGGGCGCGGAAACGCTTTACGCCTTGGCGGGGATGGGCGCGGTCGCCGCTGCCGTGCTGGGCGCGCCGATTTCGACCACGCTGATCGTGTTTGAACTGACCGGCGACTGGCAGACTGGCTTGGCCGTGATGGTCAGCGTTTCGATTTCGACGGCCCTGTCGTCGCGTCTTGTGGATCGGTCGTTCTTTCTCACGCAGCTTGAAAAGCGCGGTGTCGAGCTGGCGCGCGGCCCGCAGGCCTATCTTTTGGGGCTATGCCGCGTGCATCAATGTATGCGGCGTCTGGACGACAAGGCCAGCGCATCCCAAGACGCGTGCCAAGAGCTGATCGCGCAGGGCATCTATGTCGAAGAGAATGCCACCCTGGAACGGGTTCTTCCGCGGTTCGAAAAAGAAGGCTGGAGCTTTATTCCCGTCGTCAAACTGACCGAAGGCAAACCGCCGGAACTGCGCGGATCTGTCTATGCCGTTGACGCACTTAGGTTTTTCAACAGTGCACTGGCGGCCACTGCCGCCGAAGAGCACAGCTAGCCGTTACAGTTGTTCGACCGCGACCTTGCGGGAATAAAAGGCGACGTGATCCTTGATGTCGGCGACATCAGCGGCGGGGTTTTCGTATTCCCAGGCCGAATCTTCGATCAGCATGGATTTGAGCTGGATCGAATAATGCGTCGCTTCACCCTTGTGGGGGCAAGTGGTGCGGGTCGCCGATGGTTCAAGAAGCGCCATGGCGACGTCATCGCGGGGGAAATAGATCACCGGCTTCAGGTCACCTTCGCTCAACTCCAGGGCGGCATTCGTTTCGGCCACGACAGCGCCGCCGGCGCGGACAACATAGGTGCCTTGGACTTTGCGTACAGTGATATCGGTGCTCATTTCTGTCTCCCCAGGATCTTCCGGCGGACCCTATCAGCAATCATATAGCAGGTATATGTCAAAGCGGCGCGGTGGCTTGCCGCAACCAAGCGCGGGCCGATTCGCCGACACGGTCTTCCAACAGGGCCCGGCACCTTTCATGATAGGCGTCGACCCACTGGCGTTCATCCCGACTCAGGGCGTCACGCGCGATCAGGTTTCGATCGATCGGGACGAAGGTCAGGGTCTCAAAGTCCAACATGTCGCGATCGTCGCCGCCGGGCAGGGGCGGGGCTTTGCGCACGGCGATCAGGTTTTCGATGCGGATACCGAACGCCCCTTCGCGGTAGTATCCCGGTTCGTTCGACAGGATCATGCCCGGCTGCAACGCCACATCCGAAACCCGGCTGAGCCGCTGCGGCCCTTCGTGCACGCACAAATAGCTGCCTACCCCGTGACCTGTGCCGTGGTCATAGTCTTGCCCGGCCATCCATAACGGCGCACGCGCAAGCGCATCCAGGTGCTGGCCCGCAACGCCGCGCGGAAAACGGGCCCGGCTGATGGCGATCATCCCCTGAAGGACGCGCGTGAAACACTGGCGCTCTTGGGCGCCGGCGGGGCCGATGGCGATGGTGCGCGTGATGTCGGTGGTTCCGTCCAGGTATTGCCCGCCACTGTCCACAAGCAAAAGGCCCGGTTCCACCACCGCGTTCGTCTGATTCGTGACGCGGTAGTGCACAATGGCGCCATGCGCCCCGGCGCCGCAAATCGTGTCAAAGCTGATATCCTGCAGCGCGTTGGTGGCGCGGCGGAACCCTTCGAGCGCTTTGACCACGTCGATTTCCGTCACCGTGCCCGGCGGTTGCGCATCCAGCCAACTCAGAAACTCAACCATCGCCGCCCCGTCACGCAGATGGGCGGCCCGTGCGCCTTCCAACTCGGTCTGGTTCTTGCACGCTTTGGGCAGGCTGCAAGGGTCGGCGCTGCGTTCAGACCGGACGCTTGGCGCCGGGGTTTGCGCTGTTTTCTCCAAGTGATCGTACACCGCGACCGGGCAGTTTGCGGGATCGATCTGATAGCACGTGGTCGGATGCGCGGCGATAAAGCCAAGCAGCCCATCCAAGGGACCTATCTGAACCTCGTCGCCCAGGTGCGCGATGACGTCCGGGCCAATCTGCGCATCGGTAAACAGGTGCACCGCGCCGGTTTCGTCAAGCACGGCAAAGGCATGCACGACCGGGTTTCGCGGGATGTCGCCCCCGCGGATATTGAGCAGCCAACAGATCGAATCCGGCTGGGTGAGAATGACGCTTTGGGCGTCGGCCTTGCCTGCTTTCAATGACTGCGCGATGGCGCTGCGCTTGTCCGCGTGATCGCGCCCTGTCAATTCTGTCGCCATGGCGCGAACCGGTGCGCGTGGCCGCGGCGGGCGGTCCTTCCAGATCGCATCAACCAGATTGTCCACCCGGGCGAACCTGATCTTTCCGGCCAAGGTGGTTTCCAACGCCTCGATTTCCGAAACCGTGTGCAACCATGGGTCAAAGCCGACGGTTGCGCCTTGTGGCAGGGCCTCCTCCAGCCAATCGGCCAGCTTTACTTCTGGCCAATCCACCGGCGTAAAGACGTCCAGATCGACTTGCTCACGCACCTGAACACGGTAGCGGCCATCGACAAACACCCCGGCACGATCTGCCAAGATCGCGGCAAAGCCGGCCGACCCGGAAAATCCCGTCAGCCAGTCCAGGCGCATGTCGCAATCTGCAACATATTCACCTTGAAACATGTCCGCACGTGGCACCAGGAACCCGTCCAAACCTTGCGCTTTCATGACCGCGCGCAATGCAGCCAGACGGGCGGAACCCGCCAGCGAAGACCCGGTACTGTCAAACGTTTGAAACATGATCTTCTTCTTCTCTTAGGTATGTCCGCCAGTGATAGCCCGAGCCGCCCCGAAAGGGGGCGGCGAGACATCCAGCGGCCCGAAGGGCCACCGCTTACATCAAGATACAGAGCGGATACCCATCACGCGGGCCCGCGCCCTTGGGTCGCTGTCGAACAGCGCGGCAAGTTGCTCGGTCATCGCCCCGGCCAATTGCTCGACGTCGGTAATGGTCACGGCGCGCTGATAATAGCGCGTTACGTCGTGCCCAATTCCGATTGCCAAAAGCTCAACGATTTTCTTCTTCTCGATCATCGTGATCACATCGCGCAGGTGTTTTTCAAGGTAATTGGCGGGGTTTACCGACAGTGTTGAATCGTCGACCGGCGCCCCGTCCGAGATGACCATAAGGATCTTGCGCGCTTCGTGGCGCGCCTGCATGCGCCGGTGGGCCCATTCCAGCGCCTCGCCGTCGATGTTTTCCTTCAGCAGGCCTTCTTTCATCATCAAACCGAGGTTCGCGCGGGCGCGGCGCATCGGCGCATCGGCATGTTTGTAAATGATGTGCCGCAGGTCGTTCAGCCGACCCGGCTGTTGTTCGCGACCAGCGCCCAGCCATGTCTCGCGGCTCTGGCCGCCTTTCCACGCCCGCGTGGTAAAGCCCAGGATTTCGACCTTGACCGAGCAGCGCTCTAGCGTGCGCGCCAGAACGTCCGCACAAATCGCCGCGATTGAAATCGGACGCCCCCGCATCGAGCCGGAATTGTCCAGCAACAGCGTGACCACCGTGTCGCGAAATTCCATGTCCTTTTCTTGTTTGAAGGACAGGGGGGTCGTGGGGTTGGCCACCACGCGTGCCAAGCGGCCTGCGTCCAGAATGCCTTCCTCCAGATCGAACTCCCAACTTCGGTTCTGCTGGGCCTGCAGGCGGCGCTGCAGTTTGTTCGCCAAACGCGACACCGCGCCCTTGAGAGGGTCCAGTTGTTGATCAAGATAGGCGCGCAGACGTTCCAGTTCTGCATGCTCGGCAAGTTCTTCGGCCAGGATTTCTTCGTCGAAATCAGTGGTGTAGACCTGATAGTTCGGGTCGGCTTCGGACACGGGTTGCGGTTCAGGTGGCTCAAGTGGCGCCTCCTGATCGGGCATTTCCGTCTCTTCGCCCATTTCCTGATCCGCGTTGTCATCCATGCTGACTTGCGCTTCAGAGGGGTCTTGAGTCTCTTCCTGGCTTTGCTCGGGTGCGGCTTCGTCGTCTTCGCCGTCCTGATCTTCGTTCCCGGCGTTTTCCTGGTCTTGTTCGTCTTCGTCGCTCTCGGCGGTATCTTCTTCGGGATCGGTATTGTCGGGGTCGTCCCCCAATTGATCGCCATAGCCGAGGTCTTCGATCACTTGTCGAGTCAGCTTGGCAAAGGCGGTTTGATCGGCCAGAACATCCTGAATTTCGTCGAAATTCGCGCCCGCGTTATCTTCGATGAAATCGCGCCACAGGTTCACAATCGTGTCAGCGCCCTCGGGCAGGTCGCGTCCCGTGGCCATCTGACGCACGAAATATCCGGCGGCCTTGTCCAAAGGTGCTTCTGTCGTGTCGCGCATGCCCGAATAGCCCTTGCGCATGGCGTCATTGGCGATCTTGGCGTCGATGTTCTGGGCGGTGCCGGGCATGTGGCGCGCGCCGACGGCCTCGCAGCGCGCTTCTTCCATCGCTTCGTAAATGCCGCGGGCCAGATCGCCTGTCGGGGCATAGCGCGCGTGGGTCGCTTCATTGTGGTATTTTTCGCGCAGGGCCATTGCATCTGCGGTCCCGCGGGCCAACAGCACCTCTTCGCGGCTCATACGGCGGCTGACCTGCGGCAGGCGTACTGAATCGCCCGCGCGGCCCGGCGGGTCGACCGAATAGGACACCGTCAGATCGGGGTTGTCGGCCATGACCTTGGTGGCTTCGGCCAAGGCCTTTTTGAATGGATCGGCCGGGTTGTCGATGGGCTTGCTCATGATGCTGTTAAATCATCGTCCGCGAAGGGCGGCAAGTGGCGACGGTGGGTGCAGGGTCGTTCAGCTGAGTGCCAGGCTTGCGCAGGCGCTAACGCTTTGTTCGGCGCGCGCCCTGGCCCACGCCGCGTCTTGCGCGTCGTCGTTGAACGTGGCCCGTGTCAACAGCGACCAGTGTGCGGCCTTGGCCGCTATGCGTTGGGCCAAGACCTGCCGACGGGCGTCAACCGGGGTTACCGCATCGAGCAGGGCAATCATGCTGGCGCGCAGGGTTGTGATCTGTTCGGGTGGCAGGTTGACCAGCCAGCTATATTCCATCTGCGCCGACAGGCGCCCGGCGCATTCGGCAAAGCGCTGAACCAACGTGTCGTTTACCGCATAGGTTGGCAACGCGCCAAGAAACGCGATCATTCCGGCGCCAACCAATGTTCTCAAACCGCCCATGCATTGATCATTTCAGCAAAAATCGCGCCCGTAAATCGGGCATACTGAAAACTTGCACGAAAGTGTTGCATCAAGGCCCGCTGGCGCAGGCCGTCCTGTGCCGACGGGGCGCCTGCCTGGACCATCTTGAACTTGGATCTGCCCGGCGAACCTGGCGCGCTCAGGTCGCGAACAGGTCGCGTGTCTCAGGCTGCGTGCGCGCAAAAGTAGCGCAGTCGCGGCGCATCATCGTTGTATCGCCATTGATGTCATGGTCGGGGCGGGCAAGGTCAGCGGCAAGTTCGGACTGGAATTGCGAAATCAAACCATCCACCTCGGGGCGATTGCCATAGATCGCCAGCGACACCGCGCGGAACGCGGCAGCGCGTTCCGTCGCCGTGCGGGCAGCGCGGCCTTTCGATGTTGTGGCTTCAGCCCCGAAAAACGCGGCGCAGTAGAGCGGCGTTTCAGACGCAAAGTTCCGCGGCACCTGACGTGGGGCGATCTGGCCCGATTGGGCGGCACAGCTGGCCAGCACGAAGAATGCGGCCAGCCTGCGGATCATTCGGCCGCAGTGCTCGCAGCGCTTTCAGGCAGTTCTTCGTCAAAGCAGCGCTGATAAAACTCGGCCACGGTCTGGCGTTCCAATTCGTCGCACTTGTTCAGGAACGACAGGCGGAAGGCGTAGCCCACGTCGCGGAAGATCGTGGCGTTCTGCGCCCAAGCGATCACCGTACGCGGCGACATGACCGTCGACAGATCGCCATTCATGAAGGCCGTGCGCGTCAGGTCGGCGACAGTCACCATCTGGCTGATCGCCTTGCGGCCTTTTTCATTGTTATAGATCGGGTTCTTGGCCAGCACGATCGCGGTTTCCGCATCGTGGCTGAGATAGTTCAGGGTGGCGACCAGAGACCAGCGGTCCATCTGGCCCTGGTTGATCTGTTGCGTCCCATGATAGAGCCCGGTGGTGTCGCCCAATCCCACGGTGTTGGCGGTCGCGAAGATCCGGAAATACTTGTGCGGGTTGATCACCTTGTTCTGGTCCAGCAGCGTCAACTTGCCGTCAACTTCCAGAACACGCTGAATCACGAACATCACGTCGGCGCGCCCCGCGTCGTATTCGTCGAACACGATGGCGGTCGGGTTGCGCAAGGCCCAGGGCAGGATGCCTTCCTGGAATTCGGTGAATTGCTTGCCGTCTTTCAGCTTGATCGCATCCTTGCCGATCAAATCGATCCGGCTGATGTGGCTGTCCAGGTTTACCCGCACACAGGGCCAGTTCAGGCGGCTTGCGACCTGTTCGATATGGGTCGATTTGCCTGTGCCGTGATAGCCTTGGATCATGACGCGGCGATTGTGGCTGAAGCCGGCCAAAATGGCCAAGGTCGTATCAGGGTCGAATTTATAGGTGCTGTCCAGATCGGGTACGCGGTCCGAGCGGTCCGCAAAGCCCTTGACGACCATGTCGGTGTCGATCCCAAAAACCTCGCGGACTGAGATCTCTTCGGTCGGTTTTGCGTCTACATCCATGGGGCCCTGCCAGTTTTTCGAGATCGTCAAGGCAGGGTACCCTGCCAACCCGGGCTTGGTGCCTCATATCTTATTTTTGTGCAAGACGTACGCGACGAAAATGTCACGCTATGTTCTGAGTGACGCGCATCTGGGCGGGCATCCACGGGGTCGCGCGCCGGGTGCGAAATGCGGGCACAGGCGCTGGCTTTTGCGACATGTCCGCCAGCAAGGCGTCCAACGCCGCTTCCAGCTGGTAGGACACTTCGGTCATACCGTTGTCATAGGTGTGGTTGCAAAGATCGGCGATCAGATCGAACAGCAAAGCGCGGTCGTCCTGCGCTTCCACTTCAATTTCGACCACATCGTCCAGCGCATCGAAGCTGGTATTCAAATTCTGCATGCTCGCCCCCAGGTCGCATGATGACGGTGTTCCACACCCATATCAGGAAGCAGATCTAAAACTGGTTAATGTCGGACCCTGGGACAAATACAATTTGAGTGACTTTTCTCAGACGGCCCTTTGCCGATGCCATGTCGGGTGCCATGAGAGAGGCCCCTGGCGGCGCCATCAGCCACGACCGGACCCATTTCCTGGATGAGCGTTGCTGGCAGTGATCTGCCGGACTCTGCCGATCACAATTGGACGTGACCAGATCATCCTGACGTATCGGCGCGGGCAGCATCGCCCCTGTGACCATCGCCACAGGTGGGCCAATGAACCAGTCTTTTCCGCAGGATCGGCGCTGTGCTTCTGCCCGCCCTTGCCCGCCGCTGTGACCCGCCCATCGCAACCGCCGGGCAGAAAATTTTCGTTTTGCAAGGAACCGTCACGCGGCGCGGGCGTTGACCCTTCGAGACAGCAGCCAATTCATCCCAAGCCCGGCTGCTGCTTGCGAAAGGTACACGTCCCCGTACCCCACCGTGAGGGCCTGCATATTCCCAGATCGCTTGTCCCTGCGATCATGTAGTGTCCGACAAACGGTAGAAGGCCAGTCCGATATTTCCGGGCTGGCCTTCGACCTATGGTCATCTGGCTTACTTGAAGTAGCGGCTGTCCTTGAGCTGGTCCCACGCCCAGACAACTTCCTGCAACTGTTCTTCCTGGCTGCGATCGCCGCCGTTCATGTCAGGATGCAGAACCTTGATCAACGCTTTGTATTGCTTGCGAACTTCTGCCTTGGTCCAATGGTCCTTGGCTTCCAGAATGTCGACGGCCTTGCGTTCGGTGGGGGGCAGTTTACGCGTGCCGGTCACTGATTTGCCCGGGTTTTGTGTGGCGTTGCCGCCCAGCACTTGATGCGGGTCGTCGATACCCAAACGCGACCACGCGCGTTCTTCCACGCCCGACTTGAAGGGTTGGGTTGGGCGTTCGCCCACCTTTTGTGCGGCCATCTGTTCTTCCATTTCGGCTTCTGTCGCGCCGGAAAAGAAGTTCCATTTCAAATTGTATTCGCGCACGTGCTCTTTGCAGAACCACTTGTATTCGTCCAGGTGATCGGGCGATCGGGGCGCGCGATACTGGCCTTGTTTCGTGCAACCTTCATGTTCACATTCGCGTTTCGAGGTTTCAAACGCACCCGACATGCCACGTCGACCGCGCGCGCGTTTCTTCTTGTCCGAGGACACCGACAAATCGAATCCGAACGGATCGCTCTTGGTCATTCTCATACCCTTTTCGATACCGGCGTAAGAGTTTAGACCAATGGGCAGAAAGTGAAAGAGGGAAGCGCAAAAAATGTCCATGACGGATCAAATTCGAGACCGCCTGCAAGCAGCCTTTTCGCCCAGCGTACTAGAGGTGGTCGACGACAGTGAGCGCCACCGTGGCCATGCGGGGTTTCAAGAGGGCGGCGAGAGCCATTTCAACGTGACGATTTCCTCGGCCGATTTCGCGGATATGTCGCGCATTGCTCAGCATCGCGCCATCCATGCGGCATTGGGCGACGATATCATGGCCAGAATTCACGCGCTTTCGCTGAGCGTGGACACAAAGGGGTAGGCCCTATTGGCCGGGCTGCGTTCGCCCCATGATCGCGCGGCCCCGGCCTGTTCGGCCACCGCCGGGTTTTTTGCCGTAAACTGGGGGCCCGTGAAGTTGCATTCCTGCACAGGCGGGGGCGCGGCGTTCGTCCAAATAATGTGGGCACAGACAACCCCGTCTGGGTTGCCTTTGGCGCCACTGCGGCTTGGCTTCGGCGACGGTTGTATTCAGATCGACCTATCCCGATTCACGACTTCTCGGGAAAAACCCGCGAAACGTCGCCTCTAGGCAAAGCAAAACGGGCCTTCCGAATTTTAGGAAAGCGCGCCCGATCCCGGCAGGTAATTGGTTGTCAGCGCATAAGGTGATGGCGAAATGGGATTTCGCGGCTGTTTGCAGCCGTTTTTTCGCGAACAGTGTCTGGGAAACGGCAGCTCGGTCTTTGGGCTGCAGACCACCGACCGGGCCGAGGGGTCCGTTGATCAAGTCGTCGGCGTGTCGTGGTCTTGGTCAGCGCCGTCGGTGTCGTGCCCGTCCCCCGCGTCGTCTTGTGTCTCTACCGGCGCGGTGTCGGGCGCTTGTGCGTCCGCAACCTGGCGCCGGAACACCAGCATGTTCTGGTAAATCGTTTGCTTGGATGCGATGCCGGACCGCTCTTCAGCGGGCAGGGTGTCGGTGCGAAGGTATTCCCACCCGTCAGCGGCTGCGTCGTTGATTACCGTTTCAAACGCATAGGCGAAGCGTGCTTCGGCCCCTTTGAGGCCCTTGCCCTTGTGACCGCGCCGGGGTGCGGGAACAACCTTGTATTCGAAACGCTGCATCGGATCACCTGACATTGGACAACACAGCGCAAGTTAGCCGCGCGACAGGGGATTGGCCACGCGCTGGCGGTGCTTGCGCCGCGCCTGTTGCCACGAAGCCGCGGAGAAGTCGCGGACGCGCGCGCCTAGAGGCCCAGCTTGGATTTGACCAGTTCGTCCACCGCCTTGGGATTGGCCTTGCCGCCCGTGGCTTTCATCACCTGACCGACAAACCACCCGGCCAGTTTCGGGTTCTGTTTCGCTTTTTCCACCTGTGCCGGGTTGCCGGCGATCACTTCATCCACGGCCGCTTCGATTGCGCCGGTGTCGGTGACCTGCTTCATCCCACGCTCTTGCACGATCGCTTCGGGATCGCCGCCTTCGGTGTAGACGATTTCAAACAGATCCTTGGCGATCTTTCCCGAAATGTCACCTTTCTTGATCAACGCGACGATCTTGCCCAATTGCTCGGCGCTGACCGGGCTGTCGGTGATATCCGCATCATCTTTTTTCAGACGGCCGAAAAGTTCGTTTATGACCCAGTTCGCGGCCAGCTTGCCATCGCCACCTTCGGCGACCTGCTCAAAGTAGGCGGCGTTGGCAGCGTCGGCAGTCAGCACGTCGGCGTCATATTCGGACAGGCCGAAATCCTTGACAAAGCGCGCTTTCTTGGCGTCGGGCAGTTCGGGCAGCGATGCGTTGATGTCATCGACCCAAGCCTGTTCGATTTCCAGCGGCAGCAGGTCGGGGCAGGGGAAATAGCGGTAGTCGTGTGCTTCTTCCTTGCTGCGCATCGAGCGGGTTTCGCCCTTGTCCGGGTCATACAGGCGCGTTTCCTGATCGACGCTGCCGCCGTCTTCCAGAATGGCGATCTGGCGGCGCGCTTCGTGATCGATGGCCTGTTGGATGAAGCGGGTCGAGTTCATGTTCTTGATCTCGCAGCGCGTGCCCAGATGGCCAAAATCCTGCGTTTCCTGGTAGCGTTCGTAATCGCCCGGCTTGCAGACAGACACGTTCACGTCGGCGCGCAGGCTGCCGTTCTGCATGTTGCCGTCGCAGGTGCCCAGATAGCGCAGGATCTGGCGCAGTTTCAGCACATAGGCGGCGGCTTCTTCAGGGCCGCGAATGTCGGGTCGGCTGACGATCTCCATCAGTGCCACGCCCGTGCGGTTCAGATCGACGAAGGACATGTTCGGATCCATGTCGTGGATCAACTTGCCGGCGTCCTGTTCAAGGTGGATGCGTTCGATCCGCACGCGCCGCGCAACGCCAGGCCCCATGTCGACGATCACTTCGCCCTCGCCCACGATGGGGTGATAGAGCTGGGAAATCTGGTAGCCCTGCGGCAGGTCGGGGTAAAAGTAGTTCTTGCGGTCGAACGCGGAATACAGGTTGATTTGCGCGTTCAGCCCCAAGCCTGTGCGCACTGCCTGTTCCACGCAGAATTCGTTGATGACGGGCAGCATGCCGGGCATGGCCGCATCCACGAAGGCAACGTTTGAATTCGGCTCGGCCCCGAATGTGGTCGACGCCCCCGAGAACAGTTTCGCCTTGGACGCCACCTGCGCGTGGATTTCCATCCCGATGACCAGTTCCCAGTCGCCCTTGGCGCCTGCGATGGTTTTTACTTTCGGGGCTTCAAAGGTCAGGTGGTCCAGCATGGGGCATCCTCGTTGTCCGCTCAGGGGCCCTCTTAAAACAGGGCCGGGGAGGGGGCAAGAGGGCCGGCCCACCCAGCTGTACCCCGGATGACGGTTTGCCCGCGCGAAGATTGTCTTGGCGCGCAGGGTCACGCGGCCTGATTGATGGCGTGGGCGCGTGCGGTCCCGCGTCCGGGGGGCAGTGCGGGTTAGATGGGTTGTGCACGAGTGGAGTAGGGTGTGGCCGACCCCCGCCCATCGCGGCTACATCGTCGTGGCCCAATGCCGATCAGGTGTCTTCATCGCATTTCGGGGCAAAGATCGTGGGGTCGCGGCGCCACTGCTGAAAAAGCCATTTCGGTTTTCATCCCTGTGGGATCGGCGGCGAAAAGCCGATGATGGCGCGCGCGCTCGACGGCGCCTTGCCGCTTGGGCATACTGGGGCATACTGGGCGGGCGTTGTAGTTTTGAGGTTAAAAATGCTGGGTAGACTGGTTGCCATGTCCGTCATGCTGGCTTTGCCCGTTACGGGATGCGGGCGAACGCAAGACCCGAATGTGACGGTTTCGGCGATGTCTTTCCAAACCGTTGGCTGGCGGGCTGCGCCTCAGTCGGGGGCCTGGACGCAGGCGGCGCTGGACGCACTCGAGGCCCACGGGGCGCCGTTGGTCGGGTTTTCGCCCACGGACATCGATGCGTGGTGCCCGGCGTATGACGACGGGGATGATGCGACGCGCAAAGCGTTTTGGGTCGGGTTCTTGTCGGCCTTGTCGCGCCATGAAAGCACATGGAACCCCAAGGCTGTCGGCGGCGGCGGGCGCTGGTTCGGGCTGTTGCAGATCGCGCCTTCGACCGCGCGGGGGTACGGTTGTCGGGCCACCTCGGGCAAAGCGCTGAAGAACGGCGCCGAGAACCTGTCCTGCGCGGTGCGGATCATGGCGCATACGGTGGTGCGCGACGGGGTGGTCGCCGAAGGCATGCGCGGTGTGGCCGCCGACTGGGGGCCGCTGCATTCCGAGCGCAAACGCACCGACATGATGGCCAGAACCCGCGCGCTACCGGCCTGTGGCGCCGGTTAGGCCGACAGCATCCGCCCAACCATTTCCGACATGTCGCGCGACAGGCCGCTGCTTGCCGCGATGCGTTCAAGTTCGGTCTTGATCATTGCTTGCCGGTCGGCGTCATAGCGGGGCCAGGTTTCAAACGCCGTCGACATGCGGGCGGCGGTCTGCGGGTTCATCGGGTCAAGTTGGATCAGCATATCGGCCAGCAGCCGGTAGCCCGCGCCGCTGATGTTGTGAAAGCCTGCGTGATGGGCGGCCAGCGCCCCGGCGACCGCGCGGAAGCGGTTGGGGTTTTTCCAGTCGAAATCCGGGTGCTCAGTCAGCTCACGCGCGATGTCTGCGACCGCATCGGGGGCGGCGCAGCTGATCTGGATGGCGAACCATTTGTCGATCACAAGGCGGTCGTGTTTCCATTTTTCGTAGAAGGCATGCACCGGTTCCGTGCCGCACCCGGCGTGGATCAGTTGCATCAGGGCTGACAATTCATCGGTCATGTTGTCGGCTTGCCCGAACAGCGCTGCGGCCCGCTTGCCGCCATCGCCCAGTGTCAGCAGCGACAGGGCGGCGTGGCGCAGATTGCGCTTGGCGACATCCTTTGGCGAAGGGGTATAGGCCCCCGGCGTTTCCATTTCGTCGTACAGCTCTTCCAGCACCCGGCTCAGCCCCATGCGGATCGAATCACGCAGCGCTTCGCGGTGGTCGCGGATCGCCGCAGGGTCGGGCACCACGCCCGCATCATGCAGGCTTTGCGCAAGGTCATCTTCAGACGGCAGTGCCAGAACCTTGGCGCGGAACGACGGATCCAGCGCGCCGTCCGATAGCACCGCGCCGATCCCGTCGATTAGCCCGCGGTCGGGGTCTTCGCCTTTTGCGATCATGCCGATCAGCACATCTTTGGACAGCGTGCGCCCGGCCTCCCAGCGGTTGAATTCGTCCGTGTCATGGGCCAGCAGGAACGCCCGTTCGGCGCGGCTTGCATCGCGCGTCAGGATCACGGGCGCCGAAAAACCACGCAGAATGGATGCCACCGGCTTGGCGCCAAGCCCGTCAAAGGTGAAACTTTGTTCGGCTTCGGTCATTTCCAGCACCGTGGTCGGCACGATCTCGTCCCCATTGGGCGACAGCAAACCGACCGCAATCGGGATCACCATCGGCTTTTTATGCGCCTGGCCGGGGGTGGCGGGGATGTCTTGGCGGAAGGTCAGGGTATAGGTGCCGTCTGCAAACGTTTCGGACACTGACAGGCGCGGCGTTCCGGCCTGCGCGTACCAGCGCTTGAACTGGGTCAGATCGCGGCCGGTCGCATCTTGGAACACCTTCAGCCAACCTTCGATCGTGGCCGCATCGCCATCGTGCCGGTCGAAATAGAGATCGAGCGCCTTGTAATACGCCTTGTCCCCGACAAGGGTGCGCAGCATGCCGATCAATTCGGCGCCTTTTTCATAAACCGTCGCAGTATAGAAATTGTTGATTTCGACAAAGCTATCGGGGCGCACCGGGTGGGCCAGCGGCCCGCTATCTTCGCGGAACTGGCGGGCGCGCAGGGCGCCGACCTCTTCAATGCGTTTGACACCGTGTCCGCGCAGATCGGCGCTGAACATCTGGTCCCGATAAACGGTCAACCCTTCTTTCAGGCACAGTTGGAACCAATCGCGGCAGGTGATGCGGTTGCCGGTCCAGTTGTGGAAGTATTCATGGGCAATGATGCTTTCGATCCGCTCATAGTTCGCATCGGTGCTGGTCTGCGGGCTGGCCAAAACGCATGAGCTGTTGAATATGTTCAAGCCCTTGTTCTCCATCGCGCCCATATTGAAATCGTCGACGGCCACGATGTTGAAAATGTCCAGGTCGTATTCGCGCCCATAGACCTGTTCGTCCCATGACATCGCAGTCTTGAGCGCCTCCATCGCGAAGGCGCACTTGTCTTCATCTCCGGGGCGGACCCAGATATTCAGATCGACCGGTTTGCCGGATCGTGTCGTGAAACTGCCGGGCAGGTTCACCAGATCGCCCGCCACCAGGGCGAACAGATAGGCAGGTTTCGGCCACGGGTCGGACCATTCGGCAAAGCCGTCGCCCGCGGCCCCCTTGTTCCCGTTCGACAGCAACACGGGCAGGTCGCTTTCGATGCGCACATCGAACGGCGCCAGCACGTCGGGGCGGTCGGGATAATAGGTGATCTTGCGAAAGCCCTCGGCCTCGCATTGGGTGCAATACATGCCATTGGACATATAAAGCCCTTCAAGAGCGGTGTTGCTTTCGGGGTTGATTTCAACTTCGGCCTCCCACACGAAAGGGGTGTCGGGGACATCGCATTCCAGCCCGCCTTCGACGATGCGCGGCTGGACATCGACACCGTCAAGGCGCGCGTGGATCAGGCGCAGGTTTTCACCGTGCAGGAAAAACCTTGTGCCGCTGCTTGCCGGATTGGGGCGGAAGGAAATGCGGCTGATCACGCGTGTCGCGCGCGGTTCCAGACGAAAGGTCAGATCGACCTTGTCCACCAGAAAATCAAAGGGTGCGTAGTCTGCCAGATAGATTGTCTGCGGCGCTGCGTCTTTCATTATTTTCCCCAAAGCATGAAACCAATTCGTTGCGGCGACGTTAGTCTTGCAACGGCGCGGCATCAACCAGCCGCGTCATAGAGAAAGGAGATGTCATGTCTGCCCCCAACACGAATATCGAAAAGCAGGAAAAACGCCACAAGCCATCTTTGATGGGGATCGGTATCGCCGTTGCGATTGGCCTTTTGATGCTGGCGGCCGTGCTTGGCACCGGGATGAGCAGCATTGACGAAGACACGCCAACGACCGTGCCGGCGCCTGTTTCCGACCAGTAAGTTCCCGGTTTCTGCGAAGGGTTTTTAAGACGGGGTTTCCGCGCAATTTCGCGGTGTAACGAATATTCTGTTGCCAAGGCCTTTTCAAATCACTTTTGGATGCCGGCTGCCTGAGCATCCCCAATACCGGCGGCGCCCCCCAGTGGCGCCGCCAATTTTATGTGCGCCTGTATTTTGGGCGCCTGCAGCGCGCGCGTGATTTACCGCTTTTCAGGACCTGTATGCGCACTATACTTGGATAGGACTGAACAAGAGGGTATCATGACGCGTCCCGTCGTCGGCATTATCGGCAACTTTCAAATGATCGGTGACAGCTATCCCACGCATGCGGGTGGCGTCATGAACACCGAAGCGGTTTCCTTGGTGTCCGGGTGTATCCCCATGCTGATCCCCGCCGACCCGCGCTTTGTGTCGGTGGACGAGTTGATGGAAACCTGTGACGGCTTTCTGCTGACCGGGGGGCGCCCCAATGTCCATCCCGAGGAATACGGAGAACACCCGACAGAAGCATACGGCGAATTTGATCGCCGCCGCGACGCGATCACGCTTCCCCTTGTTCGGGCGTGTGTCGAAACAGGGCAGCCGTTTTGTGGCGTGTGTCGCGGGTTTCAAGAGGTCAACGTGGCAATGGGCGGGTCGCTTTACCCCGAAATCCGCGATCTTCCGGGCCGGATGAATCACAGGATGCCGCCCGACGGCACGATCGAAGAGAAATTCGCCTTGCGCCACCCGGTGGAATTCACGCCGGGCGGGCCATTTGCCCAGCTTTTCGGTTCGACCGAGGTGATGACAAATACCCTGCACGGGCAAGGCATCAAGAAACCGGGCAAGCGGGTTGTCATTGATGGCTATGCCCCCGATGGCACGCCCGAGGCGATCTATATCGATGGCGCGCCGGGGTTCACCTTGTCAGTCCAATGGCACCCGGAATATCAAGCTGCATCCGACCCGGTCTCGCGCCCATTGTTCGAAGCCTTCGGTGACGCTGTGCGCGCATGGGCCAGAGACAAGAGCGCTGTTACCGTCCCGCTGACCGGCACCTGATTATCCATTTGACCTTCCGGTTGATGGAAGGACTAGGATCCCTTTGACGTGTTGAGGTGGGGGATGAAAGTGGCGGTAAAACCTATTGCGATCATTGCAGTTTTTGCCATTGCCGTTGGGGGATTCGTTCTTGCAACGCAGTGGGATGACGGGCCGCAGGCCCAACAAGCACGATCCGGCACCCGGCCGGTGGCGCAACAGGATGCGCCGTTGGTGAATATCGTAATGCCGGATGATCTTGGCGCCATGGCACAGATCGGGGCGCGGGTATTCAATGCCACCTGTGCTTCGTGCCATGGCGAAAACGCGGTTGGGCGCAACGGGGCCGGACCGCCCCTGATACACAAGATATATGAGCCATCCCACCATGGGGACGGGGCGTTTCACCTGGCCGTGCAAAACGGTGTGCGCGCGCATCACTGGCGCTTTGGCGACATGCCCCCGCAAACGGGGCTGACGCGGGCCGAAGTGGACGCAATCGTCGCGTTTGTGCGCCAAGTGCAGACCGAAAACGGCATCAACTGACGCCGTCAGATCGTTTTTGACATCCTGAAGTTGGTGATTGCGACGGATGCGCGGATCACGGATTGCCGGGCCTCGGTCTGCCAGCCGCGACGGGTCAGAAACGCGCGGGCCAAGTGGCTGGCGGCCGTTGTCATGATCGTCAGCCCTTGGGCGCGGCAATGGGCTTCTGCCTGCTCATAAAGACGTGCGGCCAGACCGGTCCCGCGCCGCGCGGGCGCGATGTAGAAAAAGTCGATGTGCCCATCGTGGCCCACTGTTAGAAAGCCCTCGATTCGCGCCCGCGATCCTTGGGCGACCCATGTGATTTGCTCGTCCAGACGTGCCGTCCAGTCCGCCGGCATGTGCGCGGGGCCGGCCCAGGCTTCGCGCTCGTCCAGCGCATAGTGCGGGGCGGTGCCCCAAAGCACCGCGTCCCGAAACACCGCATAGCAGGCGCGCGCATCTTTTTGGGCAAACGGGCGGATGATTGCTGGGGGCGACGACAGGCCGAACATTGCGCGATGCCTCAGACCCAACGCGGCCCAGGGCCGGGTCGGGGGAACGGCTGCGCCCTTTTCACGGTGGCCTGGCCTGCACAACGGTGCGTGCGAGCGGGAATTGTGGCAATCAACCCGGCGATGACATTGTCCCCCGTTTTACGTGATTTTGGCAAAGTGGCCTAGCAAGGCGGGGCACGCAAGCCCCCCGCGCGGTAATCGATGGCGGCTGAAAGGGCGCGCTTTTTGTCTTGCCGACCAGAGCGGGGGGCGCTGTCATCCTAATTGGGCGACATGGGTCAAGTCACAGTGAAAGGCCACGGTGAAAGGCCACGGCGCAAGGCGTCGGTATTTCCGCACCGCAGCGCCAGAGCTTTGCACGATCACGCGCCGGATCGGACCTGCGCAGACCCTGCGACCCGGCCGGCGCCAGAATATGACCGGCTGGGATCGGCACTTGCGCCAATGATGGGATTGCTGCTGGCGCCTGCGGGTGTTTCAACTATAAAAAGAAGGTTCATCCTGGGCGAACAGCCGCAACCGCGACAGCTTCGGTCAAGATCTCGAAGAACGGCGCGGGTGGTTTCGCGCTGGATCTGACGATGTGGAACCGGCTGCAAATCGGTTGCGCAATATTGTTGCGTGATGCTAACAGGGCGTGATGGTTTATGTCGCACCTGCGAAATGACAGGAACGGAAAGAGGATCAGACAGTGAAAATCGGGGCACCGAAAGAAACATTCGAGGGGGAGAACCGCGTCGCGCTCACCCCCGAAAGCGCGCTCCAGCTGCAAAAGCTCGGCTATGAGTGCTTGATCGAAAGCGGCGCGGGTGACGCGGCCGGTTTCAGCAACCAGGCGTATAAGGACGCGGGCGTCGAAGTCGTCAAGACGGGCGCGGCGCTGTTCAAGGCGGCCGACATCGTGATCAAGGTCCGTCCGCCCAGTGAAACCGAAGCCAAGCGTCTGACCAAGGGCCAGACGTTGATCAGCTTCTTCTATCCCGCGTCGAACGAAGCGCTGATGGAGCTGTGCAAGGACAAGGGTGCCAACGTCATCGCCATGGACATGGTGCCGCGCATCAGCCGTGCGCAAAAGATGGATGCGCTGAGCTCGATGGCCAACATCGCCGGCTACCGTGCCGTGATCGAGGCGGGCAACAATTTTGGCCGCTTCTTCACGGGCCAGGTGACGGCGGCCGGCAAGGTGCCGCCAGCCAAGGTGCTGGTCGTTGGCGCCGGTGTGGCCGGTCTGGCCGCGATTGGGACATCCACGTCGCTGGGCGCAATTACCTACGCTTTCGATGTGCGCCCCGAAGTGGCCGAGCAGGTCGAATCCATGGGCGCTGAATTCGTCTATCTGGACTTCGAGGAAGAGCAGCAGGATGGTGCTGCCACGGGCGGGTACGCGTCTGTTTCCAGCCCTGAATTTGCGGCGGCCCAGTTGGCCAAGTTCCGCGAACTGGCACCTGATATGGATATCGTGATCACCACCGCGCTGATCCCGAACCGCGAGGCGCCCGAGCTGTGGACCGAAGACATGGTCAAGGCGATGAAGCCCGGCAGCGTCATTGTCGATCTGGCCGCCGAGCGGGGCGGCAATTGCAAGATGACCGTCCAGGACGAGAAGATCGTTACCGAGAACGGCGTGACGATCATCGGTTACACCGATTTCCCATCGCGCATGGCCACGCAAGCCAGCACGCTCTACGCCAACAACGTGCGACACATGCTGTCCGACCTGACCCCCGAAAAGGATGGTCAGATCAATCACGACATGGACGACGACGTGATCCGCGGCGCGACCGTTACCTTTGACGGCGCCGTGACCTTCCCGCCGCCGCCGCCCAAGGTGCAGGCCATCGCGGCGCAGAAAAAGGCCGAACCGGCCAAGGAACTGACCCCTGAAGAAAAGCGTGCCGCAGAAGTGGCCGCGTTCAAGGCACAGACCAAGCAGCAGGTGACCCTGCTGACGATCGGGGCCTTGGTGCTTCTGGGCGTTGGGCTGGTCGCGCCCGCCAGCTTCATGCAGCACTTCATCGTGTTTGTGCTGGCGGTGTTCGTGGGCTTCCAGGTGATCTGGAACGTCAGCCATTCGCTGCACACGCCGCTGATGGCAGTCACCAACGCGATTTCATCGATCATCATCCTGGGGGCGATCATGCAGATCGGATCGGGATCGTTCATCGTGATCGTGCTGGCCGCGCTATCGGTCTTTATGGCCGGGATCAACATCTTTGGCGGGTTTCTCGTCACGCGGCGCATGCTTGCCATGTTCCAGAAATCCTAAGGGGGGCCGAAGACAATGGAATTCGGATTCACTACCGCGGCCTATGTGGTCGCAGCAGTTCTCTTCATCCTGTCGCTCGGCGGTCTGTCGGGGCAGGAAAGTGCGAAGCGGGCCGTCTGGTACGGCATCGCGGGTATGGCTCTGGCTGTCTTTGCCACATTGATCGGCCCGGGGCAGGGCCTGTGGCTGCTGTCGATCCTGCTGATCGCGGGTGGCGGCGTCATCGGCTGGTACGTGGCAAACAAGGTCGAAATGACCGAAATGCCGCAGCTTGTCGCCGCGATGCATTCGCTGGTTGGCCTGGCGGCCGTTTTCGTCGGGTTCAACGCACATTTCGAAATGGGCCATGTGGCCGGGATCCTGGCGGGCGCACCCGCTTCGCTGACCGAAGCCGGTGTGCAGGCCTGGGTGCATGAGCAGCATCTTGGTACCTTTGCCGAGCTGATTGCGCACAAGACCAGCGTCGAGTTGAACATTCTGAAGGTCGAGTTGTTCCTGGGCATCTTCATCGGGGCGGTCACCTTTACCGGTTCGGTCATCGCCTATGGCAAACTGGCAGGCAAAGTGTCGTCGGTTGCGAAAAAGCTGCCCGGTGGACATGCGCTTAATGCCGGTGCGGCGATCCTGTCGGTGCTGTGCCTTGTCTGGTACTTCAACACCGGTGGCTTCCTGCCGCTGATCATCATGACCGCGGCCGCCCTGTTCATCGGCTATCACCTGATCATGGGCATCGGCGGCGCCGATATGCCGGTGGTCGTGTCGATGCTGAACAGCTATTCGGGATGGGCCGCAGCCGCGATCGGCTTCTCGCTTGGCAATGACTTGCTGATCGTTGTCGGCGCGCTGGTTGGTTCGTCTGGTGCGATCCTGTCCTACATCATGTGCAAGGCGATGAACCGCAGCTTTATCAGTGTGATCCTGGGTGGCTTTGGCGGCGCTGCCGGTCCCGCCATGGAGGTCGAGGGCGAGCAAGTCGCGATCGACGTCGACGGTGTGGCGCAGGCCCTGGAAGAAGCCGACAGCGTGATTATCGTGCCGGGTTACGGCATGGCCGTGGCGCAAGCGCAAGCCAACGTTGCTGAACTGACGCGCAAGTTGCGCGCCAAGGGCAAAAACGTGCGCTTCGCGATCCACCCGGTGGCGGGCCGTTTGCCGGGGCACATGAACGTGCTGCTGGCCGAAGCCAAGGTGCCCTACGATATCGTGCTGGAAATGGACGAGATCAACGACGATTTCCCGGACACCGACGTGGTGATCGTGATTGGTTCGAACGATATCGTGAACCCGGCCGCGCAAGACGACCCCAACAGCCCCATCGCCGGAATGCCGGTGCTGGAGGTCTGGAAAGCCAAGCAGGTCTTCGTTTCGAAACGCGGGCAGGGTACGGGGTATTCGGGCATCGAGAACCCGTTGTTCTACAAAGAGAACACACGCATGTACTACGGCGATGCGAAGGATTCGATCGGGGCTCTGCTGAGCAAGATCGACTGATCCAATCGTCTATCGACCAAATTGAGAGGGGGCCTTTGGGCCCCCTCGCTGCTTTTGCGGGGCAGAAATGGTTTTGCGGGGCAGAAATGGCGCGCGGCCCCGCAGCGCCAAGTCAATATGACGTCACCGCCCCCGGATACGCGGGTCCAGCGCATCGCGCAGCCCATCTCCGATGTAGTTGACAGCCAGCACCGTCAGCGAAATCGCCAGCCCCGGCCAGATGACCCGCTCGGGGTATTGTTGCAGGTAATCGGTGCTGTCATAGAGCAGCCGCCCCCAGGTCGGGAAATCGGGCGGAAACCCAAGGCCGAGAAAGCTGAGCGCGCTTTCCGTGATGATCGCATTGGCAATGCCCAGCGTGGCCGAAACCAGAATGGCCGACATCACGTTGGGCAGGATATGGCGCGTGATCGTTCTGCGTGGCGGTGTGCCGATTGACCGGGCGGCCAAAACGAATTCACGCTCTTTCAGCCCCAGCACATCCCCGCGCACAATGCGGGCGGTCTGCATCCAGCTGGTGATTCCGATTACGAACACGATCAGGATGAAAATGCCCATTTCCGGTCCGAAGGCGCTGCGCAAAACCTCGCGGAACAGGGTGATGATAACCAACAAAAGGGGGAGCAGGGGCAAAGCCAGGAACAGGTCGGTAAACCGCATGAGCCACCCGTCAAGGCGTCGGAAGTACCCGGCCAGAACACCGATCAGCGTGCCTACGATCAGGCTGAGGGCCATGGCCGCAAGCCCGACCGCAATCGACACCTGTCCACCGGCCAACATGCGCGACAGGGTATCGCGGCCCAGCTGATCGGTTCCCAGCGGATGGGCCAGCGTCGGGCCCTGATTGCGGGCGCGAATATCGATGTAGGTCGGATCGATGCGCCACAAAAACGGCCCCAGATAGACCGCCAAGATGATGAATATGAAAAAGGCAGCGCCGACCACAGCGCCCTTATGGGTCTTGAACTGGTACCACACGTCCCACCACTGGTTGCGCGTCTTGTCGGCGCCGACCTGCATGGCCATGCCTGCGGGAACGGCGCCAGCGGAAATGGGGGCACCTTCGGGAAGGTTGTCCTTGGGATCGGTGCGGCTGGGGTCAGTCATAGCGGATCCTTGGGTCAAGCACGCCGTAGAGAATGTCGGCGAGCAGGTTGAACAGAACGATCAGGACAGCAAAGATGAACGTCAATGTCTGAACCATGGGAATGTCGTTGGCGTAGATGGCGGTGATCAGCAGCTGGCCCAGGCCGTTCACCTTGAACACCTGTTCGGTGATGATGGCCCCGCCGAACACCTGCGGCACGTTCAGCGCCAGCACCGTGATCACCGGGATGACTGAATTGCGCAGAACGTGTTTCAGAACGACCGTGCGTTCGCTCATGCCTTTGGCCCGCGCTGTGCGCACATAGTCCTGGCTGAGGTTGTCAAGCATCGAGGCGCGCATGAACCGGCTGATCTGGGATGCATTGTACAGACCCAGCACCATCATCGGCATGATCATCTGTTTCAGCTGCTGGACGAAACTGCCCCAATCGGTGACCTCCAGGGTGGTGTCGTAGATCGACGGGAACCAACCCAGATGGACCGAAAAGATCACGATCAGCAGAACGCCGGTAAAGAAGGTCGGAACCGAAAATCCGATCATGGAAATCAACGTTCCGAGCTGGTCGAACCATGAATACTGCCGGTAGGCCGAAATGACCCCGATCGGGATTGCGATCAGCGTGCCGACGACATAGCTCATGCCGACCACCCACAAGGTCTGCGGCATCCGCTGGGCGACGACATCCATCACCGGGCCGCGCGTTTGCCACGAAATCACGCGCTGCTGGCCTTCGGCCCAGGCTGTGCCGAACATCCCGTCAAATATATGCAACGGTTCGACGACAAAGAACTGGTAGAGCCATTTCACGAAACGGATGTGAACCGGTTCGCCCAACCCAAGCGCAAGGCGCATCTTTTCCTTCACTTCGGGCGGCACGGTCAGGGGCACCTGGCTCATGGGGTCGCCCGGGGCCAGATCGAGCAGAAGAAACACGATCAGACTGATGAACAGAAGCGTCGGGATCGCGATCAGCAATCTTCGGATGGCATAGGTCAGCATGGCGCCTCGGGTCAGAAGTCTGGGTTCTGGGTGTCAGGAGTCTGTGTGTGGGGCAGGGTATGAGGGGGCGCGGACGAACCCGCGCCCCCCGGAGGGCAAAAGGCCTGGATCAGTCTATCCGGTGCCAGTCCTTGATGTTCCAGATTTCACTGTCCCAGTCGTTCATTTCCACGCCGCCCAGTGACAGGGCGTGCGCCGACGGGTTGCCGCGCCAGACCAGCGGGATGATCGAATAAGACGCCATCAGCATATCGTTCTGCTTTTTCACGATGGCTGCACGATCCTCTAATTTGGCCGTCATCGACAGCTCGCGCACCAGCGCGTCATACTCGTCGCTGCAGAAGCGTTGCATGTTCGATCCTTGCCACTGGCTTTCGGGGCTTGGGATCTCGTCGCATTTCCAGTTGGCCATATAGGCTTCGGGGTCCACGCCGGCGAAGTTGTTGGTGTACATTTCCAGGTCGGCATAGAGCTTCTGGAAGGTATCGGGGCTGCCCGGGTCGCCGCCAAAAAAGACCGACGCGTCAATGTTGCGCAGTTCGGTTTCGACGCCGATCTCGCTCCACCACTGTTTGATCAACGCCTGCGTGTCCTGCCGCACAGCGTTGGTCGATGTCTGGAACAAAACGGACAGGCGCACCCCGTCCTTGGCGCGGATCCCGTCCGGGCCGGGAACCCAACCGGCATCGTCCAGCGCCTTTTTGGCGCCTTCGATATCCTGCGTCAGACAGTCGTCATTGGCTGTCGAGGTATAGATTGCCGGGGCAGGCAGCACGTTACAGACCGGTTTGCCACCAGCGCCGTACCCGATTTCCACCAGCAGGTCGCGGTCAATCGCCTTCGACAGCGCCTTGCCGACGGCCGGATCGGTCAGGAACGGATGCGGGCCGCCAGCCAGGGTTGAGCGTTGATCGCCAAGGGCAGGATCAGGGTTGGTTTGGTTCAGGTGCAAACGCTCGACCGAGGTCGCGAAGGCCACGACGACCTTGCCCTTGCCCTTGCTTTCCATGTCGTCCAGCACGGTGGGATCGATCTGCAGGTTCCAGGCATAGTCATATTCGCCCGTTTCCATGACCGCGCGCGCCGCCGATGTGGCATCCCCGCCGCCCTTGAAGGTGACGGTCGCAAAGGCGGGCTTGTCGGCCTCGCGGAAGTTGGGGTTGGCTTCCAGCGTGATCACGTCATTGGGCTTGAATTCGCTGACCATGAAGGGACCGGTGCCGATGGGGCCAAAGTTGGCGTCGGTGCATTCGGGGGCCTTTGCGCCCAGGCAATCCTGGAACTGCGCCTTCTGGATGAGCGGGCTCTCAGAGCCGACAAATGCTGTGTAGGGAAAGGGTTTGGCTTCAGTGAAGTTGACCTTGATGGTCAGATCGTCGACCGCTTCGACGCTGCTGACGCCGTCAAAATAGCTGGATTGCGCACAGCCGCCTTCGGGGTGGGTGCAGTATTCCCAGGTGAACACGGCATCGGCTGCGGTCAGGGGCGTGCCGTCTGACCACGAAACGCCTTCTTTCAGGGTCCAGGTGATCGATTTGAGATCTTCGGCCACGCCGCCGTTTTCAACGGTGGGAATGTCTGCGGCCAGCCAGGGCACCATGTTGCCGCCAGCGTCAAACCGCACCAGAGGTTCGATGATCATTGACGCCGCTTCCACCTCTTTGGTGCCGCCCGACAGGAACGGGTTCAGGGTGGATGGCGCTTGCCAATAGATGATGTTGAGCTGACCGTCCGCTCCGCGCTCGGCAAAGGCCGCAGGGGCCAGAGCCACCGCTGCGGCGGCGCCCATCAATGTGGTTTTCAAGGTCATTTGTATTCCTCTCCTGATTGGGTTTGCTCGGGTGACCTCAGGCGCCGGTTGGCTCCGGGCTGACAGTTTGTTCGTGTAGGTGGCAGGCCGTGAAATGGCCCGGTGCGTATTCGCGAAACTGGGGTTCCACGTTTCGGCAGATCTGCATGACCCGTGGACAGCGGGTACAGAAATTGCACCCTTTGGGCGGATTTGCGGGCGAAGGCACGTCCCCCTGCAGGATCACCCGTTCAACCGTGTTGCTGGCGTTGGGATCGGGATCGGGCACGGCGGACAGCAGCGCCTGCGTGTAGGGGTGCATCGGCGCGTCATACAGCGGATTGCGCGGCGCCAGTTCGACGATCTTGCCCAGATACATGACGGCGACGCGGTCGGCGATGTGGCGCACCATTGACAGATCGTGGCTGATGAACAGGTAGGTCAGGCCAAACTGGTCCTGCAGGTCTTCCAGAAGGTTCACGACCTGCGCCTGGATCGAAACATCCAGGGCGGCAATCGGTTCGTCGCAAACGATGAACTTCGGGTTCAGTGCCAGAGCGCGGGCGATCCCGATACGCTGGCGTTGCCCACCCGAAAACTCATGCGGATAGCGGCCGGCAAAACTGCGGTTCAGCCCGACTGCGTCCAGAAGATCATTGACCCGTTCGCGTTTTTCGGCGCCGCTGAGAGAGGTATGTTCATCCAGCGGTTCGCGGATGATGCGTGCAACCGTCATGCGCGGGTTGAGCGAGGCTTGCGGATCTTGAAACACCATTTGCATCAACGGGCGCATGCGGCGCAGTTTGCGCGCGTCTGCCTCGCCCACATCGGTGCCGTCGATCTGCACCGCCCCTTCGGTCAGGTCATACAGGCGCAAGATGGCGCGCCCGGCCGTGGATTTGCCACAACCGCTTTCGCCGACAAGACCCAGGGTTTCGCCCTCGTAGATGTCAAAGGTGATGCCGTCGACCGCCTTGACCGCCCCCACCGTACGGCGAAGCAAGCCGGCGGTGATCGGAAAATGGATCTTGAGGTTCGCGACTTCGACCAATTTGCGCCCGCCACCGTCAAACATCGCGCGCGCCCCCGGTTTCGGGATCCCAGAAACAGGCGACATCGTGGCCCCGGCCCAGATCGATGCGGGGCGGGTTGGCTTGGGTGCAGCGGTCGAACGCGTGTTTGCAACGGGGGGCAAAGCTGCAAGCGCTTGGCGCGGACGCAAGGATTGGGGGCTGCCCTTCGATCACGTGCAAACGATCCGCGCCCGACCGGTGCACCGATGGAATGGTCTTGAGCAGCGAGCGTGTATAAGGATGCTGCGGTTCAGCAAAAAGCTGTTTCACCGGCGCATGTTCAACGATCTGCCCGCCGTACATGACCATCACCCGGTCCGCGATATCCGCAATCACACCCAGGTCATGGGTAATCCAGATCACCGCCATGCCCAGCTTGTCGCGCAGATCTTTCATCAATTCGATGATCTGGGCCTGAATCGTCACGTCCAGCGCCGTGGTGGGTTCGTCTGCGATCAGCACTTCGGGATCGCAGGCCAGCGCAATCGCGATCATCACGCGCTGCCGCATGCCGCCTGAAAACTGATGCGGATAATCCTTCAGGCGCTGCTCGGCATCAGAAATTCCCACCAGCGTCAATAATTCGCCCGCGCGCGTCCGCGCTTTTGCCTTGGACATGCCCATGTGCTTGCGCAAGGGTTCCATCAACTGAAAGCCGACGCTGAATACTGGATTCAGAGATGTCATCGGGTCCTGGAAAACGAAGCCGATCCGCTTGCCCCGCACTTGGCGCAGGTGTCTGTCATTCACGCTCAGCAGGTCTTCGCCGCCGAACATGACCGGACCGCCGCCAATGTCGGCTGCGTCTGGCAACAGCCGGATAAGCGACATCATGGTGACCGATTTGCCAGACCCGCTTTCGCCGACAACGCCCAAAAGTTCACCAGACCGCAGATCGAAACTGACCGAATTCACCGCGTGCACCTGACCGGCCCGCGTCTTGAACGTGGTCTTCAGGCCTTGGACTTCCAGAACCGGCGTGGCCCCATCCGTCATACGGTTCACCCCCAAGGTGTTGATTTTATTTTATTTATTATAATCCCCGCGCCATGCTAGACTGGGGTGTTTCAAAGACGTTACCACTAATTTGCCCTCTAACAAGGCTGTTGGCACCCCAACGGCATATTATTTTACCAAACGATCAATCGAGAGGCGCTTGATCTTGACCTTTGCGCATGGCGCGAACAGGGTTGGGACGAAATCCAACGATGGACCCCATGACAGCCCCCCTGAGCCCACGCGAAATCCTCGCCAAACTTGTGTCGTTTCCCACTGTCAGCCGGGACAGCAATGTCCCGCTGATCGACTGGGTGGAAGCGTATTTGGCCGATCACGGCATCCAAAGCGTGCGGGTACCAGACCCCGACATGCCCAAGACCAGCCTCTATGCCCATGTTGGCCCGAACGAAGATGGCGGCGTCCTGGTATCGGGCCACACGGATGTTGTGCCGGTCGACGGTCAGGACTGGATGTCGGATCCGTTTGCGCTGAGCGAACGGGACGGGCGCCTTTTCGGGCGCGGCGCGTGTGACATGAAGGGCTTTGACGCGCTGGCCATCTGGGCGCTGGTCGAGGCGCAGCGGGTCGGTGTAGCGCGGCCGTTGCAACTGGCCCTCAGCTACGACGAAGAGGTGGGGTGCACCGGCTGCGTCGCCATGGTGCGCCAGATGGCGGCCAGCCTGCCACGGGCAAGCGCGGTGATTGTTGGTGAGCCGACGATGATGAAGGTGGTGACAGGGCACAAGGGGGCAGGCGGGCTGTCATTGCACCTGCGCGGGCATGAAGTCCATTCGTCGATCATGCACACCGGCGTCAGCGCCGTGATGGAAGCGGGGCGATTGATCGATTGGTGCAATACGGTGAACGCGGACAATGCGGCCAAGTTGCCGGGGCCGTTGGCCGACCCGTTCGACCCGCCCTATACCACGCTGCATGTGGGCCAGATCCGGGGCGGCACGGCGCATAACATCACCGCGGCCGACTGCTGGATGGACATCGGCTTTCGCGTCGTGCCCGGTGAATCCGAATCCGATTGGGTGGAACGGATCCGGGCCAAGGTGGCCGCGGTCGAGGCGGATATGAAAGCGGTTTGCCCTGCGTGTTTCATCGACGTGCAGCCCAGTTTTTCCTACCCCGGGCTTGCCCCTGAAGGCGGGGCCGCAGAGACGCTGGCGCGCCGCCTGACGGGCGACAATTCACCCCGTGTGGTCAGCTACGGGACCGAAGCGGGCCATTTCCAGCAAGCAGGCTATTCGGTCGTGGTGTGCGGGCCGGGCGACATTGCACAAGCGCATCAACCCAATGAATTTCTGGATATATCTCAACTCGAAGCGGGGCAGGCGTTCATGCGCCGCCTGATCGAACATCTCAAGGATTGACCCAATGCCCATACGCAACCGCATTGCAGAACTGCAGGACGAAATCACGGGCTGGCGCCGCGACTTTCACGAGAACCCTGAACTTTTGTTCGACGTCCACCGCACCGCTGGGATCGTGGCCGACAAGCTGCGCGAATTTGGCTGCGACGAGGTGGTCACCGGCATCGGGCGCACCGGTGTTGTCGGGGTGATCAAGGGCAAGAGCCAGACCTCGGGCCGTACAATTGGCCTGCGCGCCGATATGGATGCCCTGCCGATCAATGAATCGACAGGGCTGGACTATGCCTCGAAAACACCGGGCCTCATGCACGCGTGCGGGCACGACGGGCACACGGCGATGCTGCTGGGCGCGGCAAAATACCTGGCGGAAACGCGTAATTTCAACGGAACCGTCGTGGTATTGTTCCAACCGGCCGAAGAGGGCGGCGGGGGTGGCCGTGAAATGGTCGAAGACGGGGCAATGGACCGCTGGTCGATCGACGAGGTCTACGGCATGCACAACATGCCCGGCCTGCCGCTGGGCAGTTTTCATATTCGGTCCGGGGCGCTGATGGCCGCCACAGACGAATTCGAAATCGACGTGCTTGGAAAGGGCGCACATGCCGCCAAGCCGCATGAGGGGATTGATCCCACAGTCATCGCGAGTCAGATCGTTCTGGGCCTGCAAACCATCGCCAGCCGGTTTACCGATCCGATGAAACAGGTGGTGGTATCGGTCTGCGCGTTTGCCACCGACAGTATGGCGTTCAATGTCATTCCGCAAAAGGTCACGATGAAAGGCACGGTGCGCACGCTGGATTCCGACGTGCGCGATCAGGCCGAAAAATTGGTGCGTCAGATCGTGCCCGGCATCGCGGCCAGTTTCGGGGCCACGGCCGAAGTCGACTATCAACGCGGTTATCCGGTCACGGTCAATTCGGCCGAACACACCGAATACGCCGCCCAGGCTGCGCGCAAGGTCGCGGGCGATGTCGATACCGACACGCCGCCGCTGATGGGGGCCGAAGATTTTTCCTATATGCTGAACGCGCGGCCGGGGGCCTATATCTTCATGGGAAACGGCGATACCGCGATGGTCCATCACCCCAGTTACAATTTCGATGACGCCGCCATCCCGTCCGGGGTCAGCTGGTTCGCAGAGCTCGTCGAGCAGCGCTTGGCTGATTAGGGGGTTAGCCGCCGGTGTGGCTCATGTGGCGGGACATCTTTCCGCCCGCCTCGCCGCGCGAATAGTCGAAATCGTGCCCTTTGGGTTTCAATCCGATTGCCTTGCGGATGGCATCTTGCAGCGGCGCGTTTGACCCAGGGGTGTTGCGTAGCGGGCCGCGCAGGTCGGATTTCCCCTCTTGTCCGAGGCAGGTGAAAATCTCGCCCGTACAGGTCACGCGCACACGATTGCAGCTTTCGCAGAAATTATGGGTCAGGGGCGTGATGAACCCGATTTTCTGGCCGGTTTCTTCCAGCCGGACATACCGCGCCGGCCCGCCCGAACGCTCGGACAGATCGGTCAGGGTGAACCGTTGCGCCAGCTGGGCGCGCAGATCGGTCAGCGGCCAGTACTGGCCTATGCGTTCCTCTTCCCCCAGATCCCCCATCGGCATGACTTCGATAAAGGTCAGGTCCATGTCACGCGCGTGGCAAAAGGCTTGCAGATCAAACAGTTCGTCTTCGTTAAAGCCTTTCAGCGCCACCGCATTCAGCTTGACGCGCAGACCGGCGGCCTGCGCAGCGTCAAGCCCCTTGAGCACCTGAGGCAAGCGGCCCCATCGGGTCACGCGGGCAAATTTGTCTTCGTCCAACGTGTCCAGCGAAACATTCACGCGCCGCACGCCGATGTCGCGTAGCTGCGTGGCGAACCGCGCCAACTGCGAGCCGTTGGTCGTCAGGGTCAACTCATCCAGTCCACCGCTGTCCAGATGCCGGCCCATGGCGCCAAAGAATTTTATGATATCGCGCCGTACCAGAGGTTCGCCCCCGGTGATGCGCAGCTTGCGCACCCCCATCTGGATGAACGCGCTGCACAACCGATCCAGTTCTTCCAGTGTCAGAAGTTCCTTTTTCGGCAGGAAATTCATGTTCTCTGACATGCAATACACACAGCGGAAATCGCAGCGGTCGGTGACCGAAAGGCGCAAATAGGTGATTGCGCGGGCGAATGGATCCACAAGGGGGGTCATTTGCCCAACGTAGGTCTCTAGCCGGGCCGCTGCAAGTTGTCATCTGTGTGGACGCCCCCCGACTTTAGCCCTAGATATGCTCTATGAAATGCGCTTGGGGTCTTGTTGTTCTTGTCGGGCTTGCGGCCTGCGCCGCGCCTGTCCCGCCCGTTGCCCCCCCCACCGAAGGATCCCCAACTGTTGACGCGCCGCCGCCGCGACCGGATGCACGAACGGCTGATAGTCTGGATACAACCACGCCAGAACAGCGCGCCGAGGCGACAAGACCGGTGCAAGACAGTGGGGAAAGATTGCTGGGTGAAACGATTGCGTCTCTTGGCAACCCAACCAAGCCAGGGTTCTGGATAGAGACGCCATTGGCAACAAATGCGGGCCAAGGGCGCGTCGTTTATCCAGACACGGGCAAATCGGTCGCGGTCGAACTGATTCCCATTGATGGCGATGCGGGCGCGGGCAGCCGATTGTCTCTGCCCGCCATGCGGCTGCTGGAAGCTGCGTTGACCGGATTGCCGACCGTGCAGGTCTACGGCCCCTGATCCGCCTTACCCTGGATTGGACCGTCGGTCTGCCCGACGCCGCCGCGCAACGCAAAGCATCATCCCGGTGTTCCGTTGGGGGCCAGTTCTGCGCAATGTCGGCGGAAATCAGGCCCGGGTGCGCCATTCCTGCGGTGATTGCCGCCAACTCATGCGTATGACGTGCGGTCGGTGCCGGTCATAATTTGGCCAGCATCAGGCAATAGGTTCAGCCGAAACACGACATACGGCTCATGGCGGATTTACGTGAAGACCATCCTTTATACACTTCTTATTGCTTCTCTTTTCCTTGTAGCGCCTGCCGCCGTTTCTGAACTGGCTGGTGGCGACGCCAGCGCAGCTTTTGCCAAGGATGGCAGCGACCACAGCGGGAATGAAAACCCAGGCGGGGTTGGTGGTGGGGACATCAGTGGCAACGCGAAGGACGAAACCGCCAAGGGGTTTGATCTGGGTGCGTCCCTGGGGTTGGTGAAAGCCACAGACGACAAGGTCGGTGCGCCGCGGCGGGCCCCCAAAAAGCCAAGTTGGAAACCGAGGAAGCTTCGCTGAGGGGGGTTAGCCCTGTGGCAGGTATTTCCCGGCCTCTTTGCGCGCAAAGGCACGCAGGCGTGGCCCGTGAACATCAAGGAACGCCTGTGTTCGCGCAGGATCATGCTTGGACAGATCGCGCAGCCACCACGCGATGGCCTTTTGAATAAACCAGTCGGGATCCTCAGCCAGGTCGCCCGCCCATCCAAGAACCCGGTCGCGAATGGCCAGGTCAGCTTGACTGGGGTGGTTCTGCTTGGTCCACGGCAGGGTCATGACAAAGGCGGCGCGGCGGGTCCACATATGGGGGCTGTTGATCCAATCGGCGATTTCGTCCGTGCGGGATGGCGCAGCGACCAGTCGCTTTTGTCCAGCCATGCACGCGTGATCGGCGATGGCCCAACTGTCGAACGTGGGGACCCATCCCTTGATCAGTTGCCACACGGCGTCATCCGGCCTGATGCGTGCCTGCGTCAGCAATTTCGCTGCGGCCAGGCGGGCTTCGAAAATATCTGTTTGCCACAGGGCGTCGGCTAAACTGACGCGATCCTCCAGCGTCATCGCACGCCGCCAGCACTTGGCAAGATCATTGAGAAACGGATTGGGTACGCCAAGATATTCGCGCTGAGCCTTGTGATAGGCTGCGGCCCCCTCGGCGCGCCCGGGTTCGATCCCTTCGCGAATTGCGCTCAACGCCTCGTCCAGTGTCATTCCACTGTGACCGACTTGGCAAGGTTTCGCGGCTGATCCACATCGGTGCCTTTGGCCACAGCGGTATGATAGGCGATCAATTGGGCCGGAACCGCATAGAGAATGGGGGCGAGAAGCGGTGATACGGCCGGCATGGTGACGCTTTGCCAAACACCGTCTTTTGCATCCTCGATCCCTTGGGCATCGGACACAAGCAGGACGCGCCCGCCGCGAGCCATGACTTCGTGCATGTTCGATACGGACTTTTCAAAGAGCGCATCGCGCGGCGCGAACACGATCACGGGGGTGTGTTTGTCAACCAAAGCGATCGGCCCGTGTTTCAATTCGCCTGATGCATAACCTTCGGCATGTATGTAGCTGATTTCCTTAAGTTTCAGCGCGCCCTCTAGTGCAATGGGATAGAGCGATCCGCGTCCCAGGAAAAGCACGTCGCGCGTTTCGGCCAGCTGTCGCGACACTGTATCCATCGTTTCGCTCTGGTCCAGTGCCTGGCTCAGCGCAGCAGGCAGGCCGCGCAGATGCGACAGGTGATCTGCCAGCGTGCGGTCGTCGATCTGACCGCGCTGGTGGGCTGCCTGCAACGCCAGGATCAGCAGGACGGTCAGCTGGCAGGTGAACGCTTTGGTCGATGCCACGCCCACTTCGACCCCCGCGTGGATCGGGAACGCCAGGGCGCTTTCGCGCGCGATCGAGCTTTCCGGTGCATTGATGACGGACACGATGGTGTCGGCCTTTTCGTGGCAATAGCGCAGCGCGGCCAAGGTGTCGGCGGTTTCGCCCGACTGGCTGACGAAAATGGCCAGCGTGCGGGCCGGAATCGGTGGTTCGCGATAGCGAAATTCAGAGGCGATATCGACCTCGACCGGAATTCGCGCAATCTGTTCGAACCAGTATTTGGCCGTAAGGCAGGCATAAAAAGCGGTCCCGCAGGCCACCATGGTAATCCGGTCATACGCATTGAAATCGATCGGGCCGGGCAGGGTGATCGCATCGCCCGCGTCAGCCAGATAGTGGGTCAGCGCTTCGCCGATCACGGTGGGCTGTTCGGCAATTTCCTTGGCCATGAAATGCTTGTGCCCCGCCTTTTCGACCGAGGCCGTGCCAAGTGACACAGTTTTCATCGGGCGATTGGCGCGGTTGCCGTGGGCGTCGAAAATCTCTGCGCCACTGCGGCGAACGACGGCGCGGTCGCCGTCTTCAAGATAGGTGATCTTGTTGGTCAGCGGCGCCAAGGCGATGGCGTCTGATCCAATGAACATCTCGCCGGTGCCGTGACCGATCGCCAGGGGTGATCCTTTTCTGGCCGCAACCAACAGGTCCGCTTCCCCGTCGAACAGGAAACACAACGCGAATGCGCCTTCCAGCCGATCAATCGTGGCCATCGCCGCTTCGCAGGGCGACAGGCCCGCGTCGATGTAATTCTGTGCCAGCAGCGCGATGGTTTCGGTGTCGGTCTGGGTGACGAATTTGTATCCCTTTTCGGCCAACTGGCTGCGCAGGTCGCGGAAGTTTTCGATAATGCCGTTGTGAACCACGGCCACGGGGCCTGCGCGATGCGGGTGCGCGTTGGTCTGTGAGGGCGCGCCGTGGGTGGCCCACCGGGTGTGCCCGATCCCCGCATGACCGGGCAGCGGGTCATGCACCAGCGCGTCCGACAGGTTCACCAGCTTGCCGACCGCGCGGCGGCGATCCAATCGCCCATCGGCGTTCACAGTCGCAATGCCGGCGCTGTCATACCCGCGGTATTCCAACCGTTTGAGCGCTTCGACCAGGGTGGGGCTGACTTCGTGGTTTCCCAAAACGCCGACGATTCCGCACATGGGTTACTCCTTTCGCGCCTTGGCCGCGCGCAACTTGTCCATAAGACGCACCGCAAGGCCCGCTTTGTTGTCCTGTCTGGACCGCGCCACCGCCAGATCGCCAGGCGGCACGTCGCGCGTGATCACCGAGCCCGAGCCTGTCATGGCCCGATCGCCCACATTGACCGGGGCCACCAGCATCGTGTTCGACCCGATGAATGCGTGCTGACCGATAACGGTGCGGTGTTTGAAGACGCCGTCGTAATTGCAGGTGATGGTTCCCGCCCCGACGTTCGTACCCGCGCCTATGTCGGCGTCGCCGATGTAGGTCAGGTGGTTGATCTTGGCGCCTTCGCCGATCTCGGCATTTTTCACTTCGACAAAATTGCCGATATGCGCGTCGTTTCCGATTTCCGCCCCGGGTCGCAGGCGGGCGTAGGGGCCGACCGTCGCGCCAGCGCTGACGTGGCACCCTTCCAGATGCGAAAAGGCACGGATGCGGGCGCCGGATTCAACCGTCACGCCTGGTCCGAATACGACGTTGGGTTCGATAACCGCGTCCCGGCCGATCACCGTGTCAAAGGCGAAGAACACCGTGTCCGGGGCTTGCAATGTGATTCCCGTTTCCAGCGCTTCTGCGCGGCGCATATCTTGGAAAACAGCCTCGGCGGCGGCCAGATCGGCGCGGGTGTTGACCCCCATTGTTTCGGCTTCGCTGCAGGCGATGGCGGTGGCGGAAAGGCCCCGTGCGCAGGCGGCCTCGACAACGTCGGTCAAATAGTATTCCCCTGCGGCGTTGTCATTTCTGGTGCCATCAATCAGGTCGAACAACGGATCAGCAGAGCAACACAAAACGCCAGAGTTACAGAATGTTATGGCGCGTTCTTCATCTGAGGCATCTTTGAATTCCACGATTCGTCTGAGCGTATCCCCTGCCATGACCAACCGCCCGTACCGGCCCGGATCGGCGGCCTGAAACCCAAGAACGACGATATCGTGATGCGCGCGCGCGTCCGCCATGGCCTGAAGGGTTGTCGCGCTGATAAAGGGGGTGTCGCCAAACAGAACATAGGCATCGCCATCGAACCCGGCCAGCGCGTCGCGGGCCTGTGCGGCTGCGTGGCCGGTGCCCAGCTGTTCGTTCTGCACGACAACCGTGATGTCCGGATCGTGCGCCATTGCAGCCGCGCGCACGGCGTCGGCGCCGTGCCCGGCGACAAGTACCGTGCGTGCCGGCGCAAGGGTCGCGCCCGCGGCCATTGCATGCACGAACAGCGGCGCGTGGCCAATCTGGTGCAGGACTTTGGGCAGGTCGGATTGCATCCTTGTGCCTTGGCCGGCGGCGAGGATTATGAGGGCTGCGGACATGTTCTGCTCTTTTCTTTGGTTGCCAGCCGTTTTAACCAAGTGCGGGTCTGCTGCAAGCCTTGCCCGCTTCACATGTATTTACGACAGGTTACATCGGCTGGAACATGCGCACCATTGTCTTTGATCTTGATGGCACTCTGGCCGATACCAGCGGTGATCTTCTGGCCGCCGCCAACGCATGCTTTGCGGATATGGGGCACGGGCCGTTGCTGGGGCGCGAAGATCAGGCTGTGGCCTTTTCTGGCGGGCGCGGCATGTTGGCCGAAGGGCTGCGGCGCACCGGGCACAGCGATCCCGGCCCGGTGATCGACCGCTACTACCCGATCCTTCTGGACGCGTATCGTGATGCGATCTGCGTACACACCACGCTTTATCCCGGTGCCGTTGACGCGATCAAGGCGCTGCGTGCGTCCGGGGCCAGGACCGCGATTTGCACGAACAAGCCGGAAGGTCTGGCCCGTATCTTGCTGGATCAGCTGGGGGTTGCCGACTTGTTCGATGCCCTGGTCGGGGCAGACACGCTGCGCACCCGCAAACCCGACCCGGCGCCGTTCGTGGCTTCGGTTCAGCGGGCCGGAGGGCGTGTCGAAGCGTCGTGCCTGATTGGCGACACCCAAACCGACCGCGATACAGCACGCGCTGCGGGTGTGCCGTGTGTGCTTGTGTCCTTCGGCCCCGAAGGCGCGGAGATTGCCAGGCTGGCGCCGCACGCGCTTTTGGATCATTTCGACGATTTACAACGGGTCGTCGCGAAGGTGCTGGATTGACCCGGCCCGCCCAAGCGGCCAAAGCTGACCCCATGAGCGAAAGATTTACAGGCAGTTTCACGCAACAAGAACCGATCCCGCAGGCCGGGATCGACGCCGCGCTGCGCGTGATGCAGTCGGGGCGGTTGCACCGCTATAACGTCGCCCCCGACGAGGTGGGCGAAGCCGCATTGCTGGAACAGGAATTCGCACAGGCCATGGGGGTGGACTATGCTCTGGCCGTCGCATCGGGGGGCTACGCGCTGGCCACGGCGCTGCGCGCGCTTGGCATCGGGGCGGGGGACACCGTTCTGACGAACGCTTTTACCCTGGCCCCTGTCCCCGGCGCGATCGCGTCTGTGGGTGCGCAGCCGCATTTCATTGAAGTGACCGATGATCTGACCATCGATTTGCGGGACCTGGCCGAACAGATTGCGGCAACGGGCGCGGGTGTTCTGATGCTCAGCCACATGCGGGGACATATCTGCGACATGGACCGGTTGATGCGGATCTGTGATGCGGCCGGCGTGGTGGTGATCGAGGATTGCGCGCATACAATGGGCGCCACCTGGCGGGGGGTCATGTCGGGGCGTCACGGCGCCATGGCGTGCTATTCGACGCAGACCTACAAACATCTGAATGCGGGCGAGGGCGGGCTGATCACCAGCGCCGATCCCACGCTCATGGCGCGCGCGATCCTGCTGTCTGGTAGCTACATGTTGTTTGATCGGCACAAGGCCTCACCGCCACCGGAATATTTCACGAAGCTCCAGCCCGAGGTTCCAAACGTCTCGGGCAGAATGGACAATCTGCGCGCGGCCATCCTGCGCCCGCAGCTTGCTGCGCTGCCCGCGCAATGCGCCGCCTGGACTGAGCGCTACCGCGTTGTCGAAGACGGATTGCGTGACACACCGGGCCTGCGCCTGATCGACCGCCCTGAAGAAGAGTCGTTCGTGGGATCGTCGATTCAGTTCCAACTGCCCGGGTGGACCCCGGACAGGATTATGCAAGTGATCGAAAGGACCGGGGCCCGGGGCGTTGAATTGAAGTGGTTCGGCGCCAAAGAACCTTCGGGCTTCACCTCACGCTACGACAGTTGGCGCTATGCCAGGCCGCGGCATCTGCCCAGAACCGATCGTGTCCTGGCGGGGCTGATGGACATGCGGCTGCCCTTGACGTTTTCGCTGGACGATTGCGCCCTGATCGCGCGTATCATCCGCGCCGAGGTGGGGGCGGTTTATCAACCAGCATAAAGCGTGGCGCCGAAGGTTGAACCGCCCAGGTTGAAGCGTGGCCGGTTGGGGGGCAATGTGATTGACGGATGCTGCGAGTCTCCGTTAAATGAACAAGTGTTCAATAAATGCCCATGGGGGGGAGGAGAATCTATGTTCACGTCCGAGATGAAGATTGACCTTGGCGATGACGTCAACGCGTTGCGCGACATGGTTCATTCCTGGGCACAAGAGCGCGTCCGGCCGATGGCTGCGGACATCGACAAATCGAACGAGTTTCCGGCCGAGCTTTGGACCGAAATGGGCGAATTGGGGCTGCTTGGCATTACGGTGCCCGAACAATATGGCGGCGCGAACATGGGCTATCTGGCCCATGCGGTCGCGGTTGAGGAACTGGCAAGGTCCAGCGCATCTGTCAGCCTGTCCTACGGCGCGCATTCGAACTTGTGTGTGAACCAGATCCGCCTGAATGCCAGCGATGAACAGAAGGCAAAGTATCTTCCCGATCTGGTCAGCGGTCGCCACGTCGGCGCTCTGGCGATGTCCGAGGCGGGCTCTGGCAGCGACGTGGTGTCGATGAAGTTGCGGGCTGAAAAGCGGAACGACCGGTATGTTCTGAACGGCACCAAGTACTGGATTACGAATGGGCCTGATGCCGATACGCTGGTGGTCTATGCCAAGACCGATCCGGACAAAGGCCCCAAGGGAATCACGGCGTTTCTGATCGAGAAATCGATGAAAGGTTTCAGCACCAGCGCCCATTTCGACAAGCTGGGGATGCGTGGATCGAATACGGCCGAGCTGGTTTTTGAAGATGTCGAGGTGCCCTTCGAAAACGTGCTGGGCGAAGAAGGCAAAGGTGTCCGCGTTCTGATGTCGGGGCTGGACTATGAACGTGTTGTTCTGGGGGCCATCGGTCCGGGGATCATTGCGGCCTGTCTGGACGAAATCATGCCCTATATGGCCGAACGCAAGCAGTTCGGCCAACCGATTGGCAATTTCCAATTGATGCAAGGCAAGATCGCCGACATGTATGCAGCGCTGATGACGTCGCGCTCTTATATTTACGAGGCCGCCAAGGCGTGCGACGATGGTCGGATCACCCGGCAAGATGCCGCGGCCTGCTGCCTCTATGCCTCCGAGCAGGCGATGGTGCAGGCGCACCAAGCTGTTCAGGCCATGGGCGGCGCAGGGTTCATGAACGAAAGCCCGGTCAGCCGTCTGTTCCGCGATGCCAAGCTGATGGAGATCGGCGCAGGCACGTCCGAAATCCGCCGCATGCTGGTTGGGCGCGAATTGATGGGTGCCATGGGCTGATGCGTCGCCCGGTCGCCACCTATGTCGTTTTGTGCGTCGCATTCGGCCGGTCCATTGCGGGCCGGCTGAACAGGGCGGCGCAGGGCTGCGGCACCCGCGCCGACAGGGGGGCTGCGCAGGTGCGCTTGGGGGGCAAGATCAACATGTCGCGTCCCCGGGTTTTCACAACGTGGCTTGCAGACAAAGGCCGCGCGGTCGGTGTCGATGCGGCGTTGAAAGTACATGTCAAACCGCGACTGGCGGCCTATCGCTTTGCGAAAATGATCGCTTTTCTGAACGCGTCGCCAATGATCGCCCGCCGCAGGATGATCGCCAAGGGATTGAAACACCGGGGCACGGCTGAGGCGATGGCATGATCCGTTTGCTTTTCCTGTTGCTCTGGCCCGTGGCCGCGTCTGGGCAAACGCCCTGGGTGGATCAGCCGTTTATCAGCGCATGCTATGCCAACGCCCCTGCGGGGCAGACGGCGCCACCATGTTTGCGCCAGGCCGCAGATGCGTGTCAGACGGCACCGGGCAACGGCACTACCCATGGCATCGCAGGGTGCCTTCAGGCAGAAACATCGGTGTGGGACGCTCTGTTGAACGCGGCCTATCAGGCGAAAATGTCCACGTTGGCGCTGCAAGAGCCACATCTGCCCGACCAGTTGCGTGCGGCGCAGCGGGCATGGATCGCTTTTCGCGACGCAGAATGCGATTTGAACTACGAACTATGGGGCGGGGGATCGATGCGCAGCATTGCGGCAGCAGACTGCCTGCTGGCAGAGACTGCCGAGCGCGCCCTGGAACTACGGGATTTGGGGAAAATGGAATGAAGCTGAAATCTCAGGCACTGCCATCATCGGATGGGTTCAAAGCGAACCGCGCGGCCCATCTGGACGCGCTGGCCCAAGTGGCCAGTGCCGCCGAAATAGCGACCGCAGGGGGCGGCGAAAAGTCCCGCGAGCGGCATGTCGCGCGGGGCAAGATGTTGCCGCGCGACCGGGTTGCGAACCTGCTGGATCCCGGGTCTCCATTCCTTGAGATTGGCGCGACCGCGGCGCACGACATGTATGACGGCGTCGCACCAAGCGCCGGTGTCGTGGCAGGCGTGGGACGGGTGCAGGGGCGCGACGTGATGGTCGTGTGTAATGACGCCACCGTAAAGGGCGGCACATATTACCCCATGACGGTCAAGAAACACCTGCGCGCCCAGGAAATCGCCGAAGAATGCCATCTGCCTTGCATCTATCTGGTCGACAGCGGCGGCGCGAACCTGCCCAACCAGGACGAGGTTTTTCCAGACCGCGATCATTTTGGACGCATCTTTTACAATCAGGCCCGGATGAGCGCCAAGGGCATCGCCCAGATCGCCGTGGTCATGGGGTCGTGCACGGCGGGCGGGGCCTATGTGCCGGCCATGTCGGACGTGACCATCATCGTCAAGGAACAGGGGACGATCTTTTTGGCCGGCCCGCCGCTGGTAAAAGCGGCCACCGGCGAAGTCGTGAGCGCCGAAGAGCTGGGTGGCGGAGACGTTCACACCC
Source organism: Aliiroseovarius sp. PTFE2010 (assembly GCF_049943335.1). Lineage (NCBI taxonomy): Bacteria > Pseudomonadati > Pseudomonadota > Alphaproteobacteria > Rhodobacterales > Paracoccaceae > Aliiroseovarius > Aliiroseovarius sp. PTFE2010. The sequence continues at coordinate 277,287 of NZ_JBNFVY010000004.1, read as the reverse complement.
GCCTTTCGGGCGTCGCCGATTACCTGGCCGAAGACGACAGCCACGCTTTGGCGCTGGCTCGTCGCGCGGTTGGATCGCTGGCCAAGGGGCCGGCATTTGATTGGGGGCAGGGCGAAGATCCCGCGTATGACCCCGAAGAAATCCTGGGCGTCGTTCCGGCCGACCTGCGGACCCCTTACGACATCCGCGAGGTGATCGCGCGGCTGGTCGACGGCAGCTATTTCGACGAATTCAAACCGCGCTTCGGCGATACTCTGGTCACCGGGTTCGCGGCGGTCAAGGGCTGCACCGTGGGGATCGTCGCCAACAACGGCGTGCTCTTCAGTGAAGCGGCCCAAAAAGGCGCGCACTTCATCGAACTGTGCTCACAGCGCAAGATCCCCTTGGTTTTCCTGCAAAACATCACCGGCTTTATGGTCGGGCGAAAGTACGAAAATGAAGGTATCGCCCGCCACGGGGCAAAAATGGTCACAGCCGTGGCCAGCACCTCGGTGCCCAAGATCACGATGTTGGTGGGCGGCAGCTTTGGCGCGGGCAATTACGGCATGTCCGGGCGCGCCTACCAGCCGCGCTTTTTGTGGACATGGCCCAACGCGCGCATCTCGGTGATGGGCGGCGAACAGGCCGCCGGCGTTCTGGCCACTGTCAAGCGCGACGCCATCGAGCGGCAGGGCGGGGAATGGAGCCCCGAGGAAGAAGCCGCCTTCAAGCAACCCACCATCGACATGTTCGAACGCCAGTCGCATCCCCTCTATGCCTCGGCGCGTCTGTGGGATGACGGAATTGTAGACCCGCGCAAATCGCGCGAGGTTCTGGCCTTGTCCCTGCGCGCCGCCCTGAATGCCCCGATCGAAGATACGCGCTTTGGCGTGTTCCGGATGTGAGGGCGCCATGGCTGTGACTTTCCAAGACACCCGGTTCAGATGCCCCGCCGCAAGGCCGGCTCGCCGACCGGGCCGCATGGCGCAAGCCGGGCGGCGAAACGCTATTCGTTGTGCCCGATTTTATCCTGATCCCGAACGGCTCTGCGAGCCGCTTGCAAGGATCGCGGACGCCGGGGTGCGCGCCATGATCACCCCGCGTTCCGCAAAGCGTTTGGCTGTGAAACTGCCCATCTTGTCGGCCCCCTTGGCCGATGACGCCGTCACCAAGGCCGCCAGATTGGCGGCTCTGGGCGATAGGCCCACGGACGGGGCAGGCGCCAGCGTGGATGCAGGCATCACCGCGATCCAGGCCATGCAACCGGCCGCGCAAATCACCCAACACATGTCACACCAGGGCGCAGACCTGATGAACGGCGGCTGGAGGAGGCCCTGATGTTCCATAAGATACTGATTGCCAACCGAGGCGAAATCGCCGTGCGGATCGCCCGGACCGCGCGTAAAATGGGCGTGGCCACTGTTGCGGTCTATTCCGACGCGGATGCGGGCGCGGCCCATGTCGCGGCCTGTGACGAGTCGGTGCATATTGGCGGACCTCAACCTGCCGACAGCTACCTGCGCGGCGATGTCATCATCGCGGCGGCGCTCGAACGGGGCGCTCAGGCCATTCACCCCGGCTATGGCTTTCTTTCCGAAAACCCGGATTTCGTCGATGCCGTCGAGGCGGCGGGCCTGACATTTATCGGACCGTCAGCTGATGCGATCCGGGCCATGGGGCTGAAGGATGCGGCCAAGGCTTTGATGGAAAAGGCGGGCGTGCCGGTTGTGCCGGGCTATCACGGCGACGAACAACACCCCAAATTGCTGGCGGGCGAAGCAGACCAGATCGGTTACCCGGTCTTGATCAAGGCGGTGGCCGGCGGCGGCGGCAAAGGCATGCGCCTGATCGAGCGGCCAGAGGATTTTGCCGACGGGTTGGCTTCGGCACAACGCGAGGCGCAAGCCGCCTTTGGCAATCCCGCGGTGCTGGTCGAAAAATACATCCTCAAACCGCGCCATATCGAAGTGCAGGTCTTTGGCGATGGAACAGATGCGGTGCACCTGTTCGAACGCGATTGCTCGCTTCAGCGCCGCCACCAGAAGGTCATCGAAGAAGCCCCCGCGCCGGGCATGACAGATGAAATGCGCACCGCAATGGGGCAAGCCGCGGTGCGCGCGGCAAAGACGATCGGGTACAAGGGCGCCGGCACGGTCGAGTTCATCGTGGCCGGGGCGGACGGACTGCGCCCGGACGGCTTTTGGTTCATGGAAATGAACACGCGCCTGCAGGTCGAACACCCTGTAACCGAAGCGATCACGGGGGTCGATCTGGTCGAATGGCAATTGCGCGTTGCTGCGGGCGAACCTCTGCCCGCCGCCCAAGGCGATCTGCACATCACCGGCCACGCTTTCGAAGCGCGGCTCTATGCCGAGGACGCCGCGAACGATTTTCTGCCCGCCACCGGATCGCTGGATTTGCTTCGCTTTCCCAAGCAGGCCCGGATCGACAGCGGCGTGCGCGAGGGCGATGTGATCAGCCCGTTTTATGATCCGATGATTGCCAAGATCACCACCCACGGACCCACCCGCGAGATTGCACTTTCTCAACTCACGCGCGCGCTTGAGGGCACTGATGTGGGCGGAACTGTCACAAACCTTGCATTTCTTCGAAACCTGACCCTGCATGACGGCTTTGCTGGTGGCGACGTGGACACGGGCCTGATCGAGCGTGACGGCAGCCAGCTGACGCAAGTTCCCGAGCCACCGGACGCAGCTGTGGCAGCGGGCGCATTGGCCGCCGCCGCGCCTGCGGATGACGGGTTCACGCTCTGGTCGCCGCTGCGCCGGACAGTTTCGCTTGAGCGAAACGACCCCATCGACGTCGTGCTGGAAATCACCCCGTCCGGGACAACGGCACAGATCGGTGATCGGCAAGTCCAACCGGCAGGATATCCGACATTTCTGCGCGGTCGGCAGGTGCATGTCTGTGGCCCTGTCACGTGGAGTTTTTCCATCATCGACCCGCTGGACGTGGTCAGCGAAGGCGCGGCCGGCAATGTCATCACGGCGCCGATGCCCGGGCTGGTGCGCGACATTTTCGTCGAGCCGGGCGCTAGCGTGGCCAAAGGCGAACGGCTGGCCATTCTGGAAGCAATGAAGATGGAGCATGCCCTGTTGGCAGCGCGCGATGGCACCGTGTCCGAAGTGCTTGCGCAGGCGGGCGATCAAGTGGAAGCTGGCGCTGCGCTAATCGCCTTGGAGGAGGAAGAATGAAGACGCCAATTTTGCACCATGTGCCCGCTGCGCGCGGATTTAGAATTCTGTGGCTGCTGCATGAAATGGGCATCAAGCCTGATCTGAAATTATACCGGATCTCTGACGGATCTTTGCGCGACCCCGAATTTCTGGGCGTGTCGCCTGCGGGCCGGGTGCCGGCGCTGGAAATTGATGGCACCACCATCTACGAAAGCGGCGCGATTACCGAATATCTGTGCGAAACGCGCGCCGAACACGGGCTTGGTCGGGCGCCCGGCGATCCCGAACGCATCCCCTTTCTTGAGGCGCTGCATTTTGCCGAAACTCAGGCCTGCATCCTTGCAAACCTCAATTTGCAATGGATTTTCTTGCGCCCGGTCGAGGCGCGCTCACCTGCGTTGCTGAAAATCGAAGCCGCCCGCCTGGCTGCAACGCTCAAGCCGCTGGAACGCTTGCTTGGGGATCGCGAATTTATTCTGGAAAGCGGCTTTTCCGGCGCTGACACCATGTTGGGGTATAACCTCATGGCTGCGCCGTATTTCGTTCGCTTCGACAAATTCCCCAACCTTCGCGCCTACTGGGACCGCATGCAGGCGCGCCCGGCGTTCCAGGCGGCCAAAGAGCAGGACGGTCCGCAGGAATTCTACACCCAGGACTTCTATGAAGTGAGCCAATGAACGTTGAAATTTTTGAAGTCGGCCCGCGCGACGGGCTGCAGAATGAAAAAGCGCGCATCCCTACGCAGGCCAAGATCGCGTTGGTCGATTGCCTGTCGCGTGCTGGTTTCCGACGAATCGAGGTGGCCAGTTTCGTCAGCCCCAAGTGGGTGCCGCAGATGGCCGATAGCGGCGACGTTCTGCAGGGCATCAAGCGTGCACAGGGGGTCAGCTATGCGGCGCTGACCCCGAACACCACCGGGTTCGAGCGGGCAGTGGATGCCGGCGCGGACGAGATCGCGATTTTCGCGTCTGCCTCGGAAGGATTTTCCAAGGCGAACATCAATTGCACCATCGCTGAAAGCCTGGACCGCTTCCGCCCCGTGATGGATCAGGCAAACGCCGCAAACATCCGGGTGCGCGGTTATATTTCCTGCGTTACCGATTGCCCTTTCGATGGGCCGACCCCGCCGGAAAAGGTGGCCGAGGTTGCCGCCTTGCTCTACGGCATGGGCTGCTACGAGATTTCGCTGGGCGAAACGATTGGCCAGGCCACGCCAGATAGCACGGCCGCGATGCTCGATGCGGTGCTTGATGCCGTCCCGGCCGAGGATCTGGCCGGCCATTACCACGATACCGCCGGGCGCGCGTTGGACAATATCGAAGCGTCTTTGGAAAAGGGCCTTCGTGTGTTCGATGCGGCCGTAGGCGGTTTGGGCGGTTGCCCCTATGCGCCGGGGGCTGCCGGTAACGTGGCCACCGAAGCGGTGCACGCGCGGCTCAGCGAACTGGGCTACGACACCGGGCTAGATGCCGACATATTGGCCGAAGCGGCCGCGATGGCCCAGTCCATGCGCAGTCAGGCCTGAGGTTTGAATCGATCCGTCTGGCCCCGATCCGCACGGGGCGGGGCAGGCGGGCCGGTCTGGCGCATGGGTCATGGGGGATGATGGCTGCTCTGGCGCCATTTCAGACCAACGCCATCCCATCGTTCCTTATGCACAGGCGACGGGCCACGGCGGCGATGCAGATGCGCCCGCCTGACGCGCCCGGCACCGGCCTGTCTGCCGATCAAAAACAGGTCGCTGTGGTGAATATTTGGCCAGTACACCCAATTCAGACACGCCATTGCATACAAAGTAATTTTTGCCCCGACACTTAAATGGTTTTGGGCACGCCCGTTGGTTGACGCTTTCGACCAGCGGCGCTAAACCAGCCAACGAGCCACACACATGCGCCGCGCGCGCGTGAAAGGAGCCACCCTTGGAAGAAATGCTTCGGGAATATCTCCCAATCCTCGTCCTGCTTGGTGTGGGTGCCGCACTTGGTATCGTATTTATCGTTGCTGCACTGATCCTCGCTGTCCGCAACCCCGACGCGGAAAAGGTGTCAGCCTACGAATGCGGATTCAACGCATTTGATGACGCGCGGATGAAATTCGACGTCCGGTTCTACCTGGTGGCGATCCTGTTCATCATCTTCGATCTGGAAATCGCTTTCTTGTTCCCTTGGGCCGTGGCCTTCAAGGATGTCGGCCTGGTCGGGTTCTGGTCGATGATGGTGTTCCTGGGCGTGCTGACCATCGGGTTCGCCTATGAATGGAAGAAGGGGGCGCTGGAATGGGAGTGATGAGCGAGGGCGTTCAGACCGGCGCCAACACCGCCGGCGCCGACCGCGAGGTCGCCACCCAGTCTCTGAACCAGGAACTGCAGGACAAGGGCTTTTTGCTGACCTCGACCGAGGACATTATCAACTGGGCCCGTACCGGCAGCTTGCACTGGATGACCTTCGGGTTGGCATGCTGCGCCGTGGAAATGATGCAGGTTTCCATGCCGCGTTACGATCTGGAACGCTTTGGCACCGCACCGCGCGCATCCCCGCGCCAGTCGGACCTGATGATCGTTGCCGGCACCCTGACGAACAAGATGGCCCCCGCATTGCGCAAGGTCTACGACCAGATGCCCGAGCCGCGCTATGTGATTTCGATGGGGTCCTGTGCCAACGGCGGCGGCTATTACCACTACAGCTATTCGGTGGTGCGCGGCTGTGACCGCGTCGTACCTGTGGATGTTTATGTGCCCGGATGCCCGCCAACGGCCGAGGCGCTGCTTTACGGCATCCTTCAGCTGCAAAAGAAAATCCGCCGTACCGGCACCATCGCGAGGTAACGCCCATGAGCGAAGCACTGGAGCAGCTTGGCGCGCATATTGAGCTCAAGCGTCCCGATTGCGTGGCCAGCTACGAGGTAACGTTCGGCGAATTGACGGTCAACGTGGCCCCGGGCCAGATAGAGGGGTTCGTTGATTTCCTGCGCACCGATCCGACCTGCAAATTTTCGACCCTGATCGACATTACTGCAGTGGACCATCCGGCACGGGCCGCGCGGTTCGACGTGGTTTACCATTTCCTGTCGATGTACCAGAACCAGCGCATCCGCCTGAAGTTGCCGGTGCGCGAAGACGATATGGTGCCCTCGATCACTTCGATCCATCCGTCTGCCAACTGGTTCGAACGCGAAGTGTTCGACATGTTCGGCATTCTCTTTTCCGGCCACCCGGATCTGCGCCGCATCCTGACCGACTATGGGTTTCGCGGCCATCCTCTGCGCAAGGATTTTCCGACCACGGGATATGTCGAAGTGCGCTACGACGAAGTGCAAAAGCGCGTCGTTTACGAACCGGTCAAGCTGGTTCAGGAATACCGCCAGTTCGATTTCATGAGCCCGTGGGAAGGCGCGGAATACATCCTGCCCGGCGACGAGAAGAAAGAGGTCTAAGTGGCAACCGAGCCGACAATCATGATCTGCGCAGGCGCGACCAAAGCGGGGACCACCTCGCTTTATCGCTATTTGCACGATCACGCCGATTGTCATCTGCGCTCGGTCAAGGAAATTCACTACTTCGACACGGTCGAATTCGACGATTACGACCATCAGTTGGGCACGCTGGGGCGGCTGCGCCAGGATCGCGTTGCCAAACAGGATCGCTGCCGCGACGCGGGCGAGGATTGGCGGGTCAGAAACCTGGACCGGCAGATCAAGGACGTGGACGATCTGGTTACATTGCTGCAACTGGGTGACGACGGCGATGCGGCCTATCTGGACTACCTGATGGACGGGGCGGGGGACGCAAAGCTGGTGGGCGATATTACGCCTGGCTATGCGCTGTTGTCGCAAGCGCGCATGGCGCGGATTGCTGCCTTGTCGCCTCATGTGCGTTTCGTGTTCCTGATGCGCGACCCGATCGAGCGGCTTTGGAGCCACGTGCGTATGCAGGCTGTGCGCAACTGTCAGCCGGGTGAAGAAGTGCCGCTGAAGGCCAAGCGCATCTTGAACCGAACCGTGAAAAAGGACATGGAACGCCATATCGCCAAGCGCGGCGATTACGCCGCGATCCTGGACAAGCTGCGCCAGGCAGTCCCCAGCGACCGCCTGTTCGTCGGGTTTTCCGAAGAGGTGCTGCAGGGCGACGGGCTGAAGCGCCTGTGCGATTTTCTTGCGATCGGCTATGTCCCGGTCGAACTCATGCCCCATGTTCACAAGGGCGAACCGTTAAAACTGAATGATCGGCAGCGGCGCGATGCGGCAGAATTTCTGGCCCCGCAATACGCCTATGCCGAACAGCATTATGGCCCACTGCCAGATGCGTGGCAGGCCAATCTGGCGAGGATCTGAGCGATGGACGGCAACTTCAACGATGCCCAGACGGGCGAACAGAAGATCCGCAATTTCAACATCAACTTCGGGCCTCAACACCCGGCGGCGCACGGTGTGCTGCGCCTTGTGCTTGAACTGGATGGCGAAATCGTCACCCGGTGCGATCCGCATATCGGGCTGCTGCACCGGGGCACCGAAAAGCTGATGGAAAGCCGGACGTACCTGCAGAACCTGCCCTATCTGGACCGGCTGGACTACGTCGCGCCGATGAACCAGGAGCATGCGTGGTGCATGGCCATCGAAAAGCTCTGCGGAATCGAGGTGCCGCGCCGCGCCAGCCTGATCCGCGTGCTCTATTCGGAAATCGGGCGGGTTTTGAACCACCTGCTGAACGTCACGACGCAGGCAATGGACGTCGGCGCCCTGACGCCGCCGGTCTGGGGCTTTGAAGAGCGTGAAAAGCTGATGATCTTTTACGAACGGGCCTGCGGTGCACGCCTGCACGCGGCCTATTTCCGCCCTGGCGGTGTGCATCAGGACCTGCCGCCAGCGCTGCTGGATGACATTGAACAATGGGCACATGAATTCCCTGAAAAGCTCGACGATCTGGACACGCTGCTGACGGAAAACCGCATCTTCAAGCAGCGGAACGTGGATATTGGCGTGGTCTCGGAAGAAGATATCCAGAATTGGGCGTTTTCGGGCGTGATGGTGCGCGGCTCTGGCTTGGCCTGGGACTTGCGCCGGGCCCAGCCCTATGAATGCTACGATGAATTCGATTTCCAGATCGCGATTGGCAAGAACGGCGACTGTTATGACCGCTATTTGTGCCGCATGGCCGAAATGCGCGAATCGACCAAGATCATCCTTCAGGCCATCGAAAAGTTGCGCGCGCCCGAAGGGCAGGGCGACATTCTGGCCCGCGGCAAGGTCACGCCCCCCAAGCGCAGCGAAATGAAGACATCGATGGAAGCGCTGATCCATCATTTCAAGCTTTACACCGAAGGGTTCCACGTTCCCGAGGGCGAGGTTTATGCCGCCGTCGAAGCGCCCAAAGGCGAATTCGGCGTGTATCTTGTGGCTGACGGCACCAACAAACCCTACCGCGCCAAGCTGCGTGCACCGGGCTACCCGCATCTGCAGGCAATGGACTACGTGGCTGGTGGCCACCAATTGGCTGACGTTGCCGCGATCATCGGCACGATGGACATCGTGTTCGGGGAGGTCGACCGGTGATCCGATGCGTTTGGCAGGAGCAATTTGCATGAGCTTGGCCCTGGCAATTCCGGCGCAAGCCGCCAGCTACGCACCGACGGTGCAGGCCGGCTCGCTTGAGGATAAAATGGTCCGCTTTCTTGAGCGCAACGACTGCCGCGCGAGCGAGGGGGCGGTATTTTTCGAACTGATGTCGCAGGGCGCAACGCTGCCCGGCGCGCAGGAAATCTTGCAAATCTGGACCGACGAAGGGTGGCTTCGCCCGACGACCAACGACAATTACACGCTTTCGGGCGTGGGGAAGTGTAGATAATGCTCCGCCGTCTGTATCACGATCAGCCCGCCCGTTTCGCGTTTACACCCGCCAACCAGGAATGGGCCGAGGCGCAGATTACGAAATACCCCGAAGGCCGCCAACAATCCGCGATCATCCCGCTGTTGTGGCGCGCGCAAGAGCAAGAGGGTTGGCTGACCCGCCCGGCCATCGAAAGCATCGCCGATCTGCTGGGCATGCCCTATATTCGTGCGCTTGAGGTGGCGACATTCTACTTTATGTTCCAACTGCAACCGGTTGGAAGCATTGCGCATATCCAGATTTGCGGCACCACGTCCTGCATGATTTGCGGCGCCGAAGATCTGATCGCCGTGTGCAAGGACAAGATCGCCGCCAACCCGCATGATCTGTCCCCCGACGGCAAGTTCAGTTGGGAAGAGGTCGAATGTCTGGGGGCCTGCGCCAATGCGCCAATGGCCCAAATCGGCAAGGATTATTACGAAGATCTGACCGCCGAACGCCTGGCCGAGATGCTGGATGAATTGGCGGCAGGCAAGGTGCCCACGCCAGGTCCGCAGAACGGGCGCTATGCGTCCGAGCCGCTGTCGGGCCTGACGTCGCTGACCGAATTTGACAGCGGCAAGACCCAGTACAATGCCAGCGCGCAACGTGCGACGGATATTGGCGACACGATCAAGCGGATTGACGGCACCGAGGTGCCTTTGCTGACCCCTTGGCAGGGAAAACCAAAGGGAAAAGCCACGTCCAAGCCCGCCTCGGAGCCGCGCCCGGCGAAAGGTGCGCCGGCCGATGCAACCGGCGTGACCGAGCAACAGGCGAAAAGCGGGTCCAAGGCCAAGCCGCGCTCAAAGACCGAGCCGAAAGGGTCAACGGGCGGGGCGGTCGAAACGCCCGCTGCGGGCCAGCAGAAAAAGCCACGCACCATGAAAGCGCCGCGCAAGTCGGGTGCGGACGATCTTAAAATGATCAAAGGCGTGGGCCCCAAGCTAGAGCAACTGCTGCATACCCTTGGTTTCTATCACTTTGACCAGATCGCGAAATGGAGCGCGGAAGAAGTTGCGTGGGTGGACGAGAACCTGGAAGGGTTCAAGGGCCGCGTAAGCCGTGACAATTGGGTCGATCAGGCGAAAATCCTTGCCGATGGCGGCGAGACTGAATTCTCTAAGCGTGCTAAGTACTGAACAGGACAAATCAAAAAGAACCTGGGACAGGGAGTTCAATGATGAGTGATAATCACACCGACAGCGTATGGCCCAAGATCATTCTTTGGGCCTGCATCGCTGGCGCCGTGGCGTTTTTGCTGCTGTTGTTCATGGCCGAATATACCGCGGTTGGCGCGTTGTTGCTTGGGGCGCTGGTGACGATCCTGGTGGCTATCCTGCTTTGGATCGGCTGGTACCCGTCGGGCGATAGCGTCGATGCTGTGCCAATGGCGCCCGCGCCCACGTCGACAAACCCTGATCCGGTGGCAACTCAGCCCACCGCGCCCGCCCAAGCCCCGCCCGCCCAAGATAGCACACCGTCATCAGATGACGCGCGCGTGAAAGCGGCGGCGGCGATGCCCCCCCCAGCGGCCCCACCGGCCCCGAGGGCTGAAATCAAGCCGTCCAAAGAATTGGCCGGCCAGACCGAGTTGTCGGAACGCAAGGGCGAGTGGAAATACGAGCCCCCCGCGAAAGCTGCAGGCGTGTCGTCGACCATGGCTTTGGCCGAAACCGCGAAAGAGCTCAGCAAGCCCGAGACTCAAGATGCCAGCAAACCTGCTAAAAAGCCCGCTGCCAAAAAACCGGCCGCCGAGAAACCTGCGCGCAAACCCGTAGCCAAGGACGGCAAGCCCGAACTGCTGGAAAAGGCACGCGCTGGCGGGCCCGACGATCTGAAACAGATCAAGGGCATTGGCCCGAAATTGGAAAGCGTCCTTCATGAAATGGGCATTTTCCACTTCGATCAGATCGCCAGCTGGCGCAAGAAGGAAGTCGAATGGGTGGACAATGCCCTGACCGGCGTGAACAAGGGGCGCCCGACTCGGGACGGCTGGGTTCAGCAAGCCAAGATTCTGGCCAAGGGCGGGCAGACGGAATTTTCGAAACGCGTCACTAAAGGCGGCGTGTATTGAGGACTGACTCGTGACCCCAGACGAAGAACATCGTCTCGCCCGCAAGGCCCGGATGGTCGGGATCGTCATCGCGGCGACGATGATCATCTGGCTGGGGGTCAATTTCGTGGGGCGGCAGATGGGCCTGGATGGATCCTACGCCCTGCTGTTCGACTTCGCGGCGCTGGCGGCCTTTGTCTGGGCGTTGGTGAACATCTATCAGATCTGGCGCGCACGCCAGGACAGTTGAGGACGTAGCACATGCTGAAAGATCAGGACCGGATCTTCACGAACCTTTACGGGATGCACGACCGCACCCTGGCTGGCGCCAAGGCGCGCGGTCACTGGGACGGCACGGCAGGCATCGTGGCGAAGGGGCGCGACTGGATCGTCGAGCAGATGAAGGCGTCGGGGCTGCGCGGGCGTGGCGGGGCAGGGTTCCCCACCGGTTTGAAGTGGTCTTTCATGCCCAAGGAAAGCGACGGGCGGCCATCGTATCTGGTGGTCAATGCCGACGAATCCGAACCGGGCACCTGCAAAGACCGTGAAATCATGCGTCACGATCCGCACACGCTGATCGAAGGCTGCCTGATCGCGTCTTTCGCGATGAATGCGCATACCTGCTACATCTATCTGCGCGGCGAATACATCCGCGAGCGCGAGGCGCTGCAGGCGGCGATTGACGAAGCTTACGACGCGGGGCTTTTGGGCAAGAACGCTGCCGGATCGGGCTGGGATTTCGACCTGTTCCTGCATCACGGGGCGGGGGCATATATCTGCGGCGAAGAAACTGCGTTGCTCGAAAGCCTGGAAGGCAAAAAGGGCATGCCGCGCATGAAGCCGCCGTTTCCGGCGGGGGCGGGGCTCTATGGCTGCCCGACCACGGTGAACAACGTGGAATCCATCGCCGTTGTGCCGACGATTTTGCGCCGTGGCCCCGATTGGTTCGCAGGCTTTGGCCGCCCGAACAACGCAGGCACCAAGCTGTTCGCAATCAGTGGCCACGTCAACAACCCCTGCGTGGTCGAAGAGGCCATGTCGATTTCCTTCGAAGAACTGATCGAGCGGCATTGCGGCGGCATTCGCGGCGGCTGGGACAATCTATTGGCGGTGATTCCGGGCGGATCGTCCGTGCCCTGTGTGCGCGGTGAAAACATGAAAGACGCCGTCATGGATTTCGATTACCTGCGCAATGATCTGCAGTCGGGTCTTGGCACGGCGGCCGTGATCGTGATGGATAAATCAACTGACATCATCAAGGCAATCTGGCGCCTGTCAAAATTCTACAAGCACGAAAGCTGCGGCCAGTGCACGCCGTGCCGCGAAGGCACCGGCTGGATGATGCGGGTGATGGATCGACTGGTCCGCGGCGAGGCCGAGATCGAGGAAATCGACATGCTCTTCGACGTGACCAAGCAGGTCGAAGGCCACACGATCTGTGCCTTGGGCGACGCAGCGGCGTGGCCGATCCAGGGCCTGATCCGCAATTTCCGTGACGAAATCGAAGACCGGATCAAGGCGCAGAAGACGGGCCGCATCGGCGCGATGGCCGCGGAGTAACCCATGCAGCCGAGCGGCCACCAACTTGCGCAATTGAACGTCGGGCGTCTTGTCGCGCCGACGGATGATCCGCGTCTGGCCGAATTCATGCAGAATCTTGACCGCATCAACGACATGGGCAAACGGATGCCGGGGTTCGTGTGGATGATGGAAGGCTCGGGCGCGCCGGGCACTGGCAACACCGACACCAAGATCGCGGGGGACCCGCAGTTCGTGGCGAACCTGACCGTCTGGCAGGACGTGCCCAGTCTGGAAAACTTTGTGTGGAACACGGTGCACAAGATATTCTACGGTCGCCGGCGTGACTGGTTCGACGTGTCGGGCCAACTGCATTTTGTGATGTGGTGGGTGCGCGAAGGTCACCGGCCCACGTTGGATGAGGCATTGGCGCGGCTGGAACATCTGCGCACGCATGGTGCCAGCGATTTCGCCTTTGATTGGGACTATGCCCGCGATGCCCAACTTTATACGGCACATCAATGCGTCACGGTGGCCGCAGAATGAGTGCCGTTATTGCATATCCGCGCGTCGCCGCGCAGCGTGCTGACGAATATGGGGACAGCAAATTGGACCGGGCTATCGTGGCCTGCGCAAAGACGCGACCAATCGCGCGGCGCGGGCGGGCAGCCCAACGGACAAGGATCACCATGACGTTGTCGAACGTGAAAACCGCGCTGTTGGCCGGCGCACTCGGTATGACAGCGGCCAGCGCGCACGCTCTGCCGCCACTGTCGTCGGACAAATACGTACACGATCAACTGCTCGCCGGGTTCATCGGCGACAAGATCGACCAACACTGCGACAAGATCGGGGCGCGCAAACTGGCGGCGCTGCGCAAATTGTATGTCCTGCGCGACTATGCCCGGGCCAAGGGGTATTCGGACGGGCAGATCAAGGCATTCATCGATGACAAGAACGAAAAAGCCAAACTGAACGCCGAAGCGGCGCGCTATCTGGCTGAGCGCGGTGCCAAGCCCGGCGCGCCCCAGAGCTATTGCGTCGTCGGTTATCAGGAAATTCAGGCCAACAGCCTGACCGGCCGATTGCTTTTTACCAAATGAGGACGCGCAGGATGAAACAGGCATTCTTTGCCCTGACGATGCTGGCCGCGACCCCTGCCATGGGCGCCGGTCTGGCCGAGGACCCGAAGTTCCTTGAAATCGTGAACCGCACTTTCGTGGTTGAGGCCGTCAAGCAAAGCTGTCCGTCGGTTGGTGTGCGCATGCTGCGCAGCCAGCGGATGATTGCCGACATGGCCGAATACGTGAGCGCGCAGGGATACTCGCAATCCGAAATGAAAGATGCGCTGGTTGATCCGGCCGCACAAGCAGGTCACATGGCCCGCGCTCAAGACTATATCCGATCAAAAGGCTACGATCTGTCCAAGCCTCAGTCCTATTGCGCCTTTGCAAAGGACGAGAAAAAGGCCCGGACCGAGATCGGCAAGCTATTCAAATAACAGGTGACGCGAATGGCAGATCTCCGCAAAATCATTATCGACGGGCAGGAAATCGAAGTCGATCCGGCGATGACCCTCATTCAGGCGTGCGAGCAGGTCGGTATCGAAGTGCCGCGCTTTTGCTATCATGAACGCCTGTCGATTGCGGGCAACTGCCGCATGTGCCTTGTCGAAGTGGTCGGCGGCCCGCCCAAGCCCGCCGCAAGCTGCGCGATGCAGGTCAAGGATCTGCGGCCCGGCCCCGAGGGGCAGCCGCCGGTCGTGAAAACCAACAGCCCGATGGTCAAGAAGGCCCGCGAGGGCGTGATGGAATTCCTGCTCATCAACCATCCGCTGGATTGCCCGATTTGCGATCAGGGCGGCGAATGTGACCTGCAGGACCAGGCCATGGCCTATGGTGTGGATTTCAGCCGTTTCCGCGAGCCCAAGCGCGCGGTCGAAGAGCTCAACCTTGGTCCGCTTGTCGAAACGCACATGACGCGCTGCATTTCGTGCACCCGCTGCGTGCGATTTACCACCGAGGTGGCCGGGATTACCCAGATGGGACAGACCGGCCGGGGCGAGGATGCCGAAATCACCAGCTATCTGAACCAGACGCTGAATTCGAACCTGCAGGGCAATATCATCGATCTGTGTCCCGTCGGCGCCCTGGTTTCGAAACCCTACGCCTTCACTGCCCGTCCTTGGGAACTGACGAAAACCGAAACCATCGATGTGATGGACGCGATTGGCAGCAACATCCGCGTCGATACCAAGGGGCGCGAAGTGATGCGCATTCTGCCCCGCAACCATGATGGCGTGAACGAAGAGTGGCTGAGCGACAAGTCGCGGTTTGTCTGGGACGGGCTGCGCCGCCAGCGTCTGGACCGCCCGTATATTCGCGAAAACGGCAAGCTGCGTCCGGCCAGCTGGGGCGAAGCCTTGGCCAAGGCGGCCTCGGCGATGACGGGCAAGAAAGTGGCCGCGTTGGTGGGGGATCTGGCCCCGGTTGAGGCGATTTATGCGCTGAAGCAATTGGTTGAAGGCCAAGGCGGGCGCATCGAATGCCGCACTGATGGCGCCAAGCTGCCCATCGGAAACCGCTCGGCCTATGTGGGGACTGCTCGGATCGAAGAGATCGACGACGCCCAGATGATCCAGTTGATCGGGACAGACCCGCGCAACGAAGCCCCGGTTTTGAACGCGCGTCTGCGCAAGGCGTGGATCAAGGGCGCGACCGTTGGCGTTGTGGGCGAAGATGTGGATCTGACCTTTGATACGGTCCATGTCGGCACCGACCGCGCGGCGGTGATCGATCTGGCCAAGAAAGACATTTCGCCAGACACGAAAGCCAAGAAATCCATGGTGATCGTGGGTCAAGGCGCGTTGAGCGAAGCTGATGGCGAAGCGGTCTTGAGCCAGGCGATGAAGCTGGCCGAGAACACAGGCGGCGGGTTCATGGTCTTGCACACTGCGGCCAGCCGCGTAGGTGCGATGGATGTGGGCGCGGTCTGTGAAGGTGGGCTGGATGCCTGTCTGGACGGGGCCGAAGTGGTCTATAACCTTGGCGCGGATGAGGTCGAAATCGCTGATGGCGCCTTTGTGATTTATCAGGGCAGCCATGGGGATCGCGGCGCGCACCGCGCTGACGTGATTCTGCCCGGCGCTGCATATACCGAAGAAAACGGTCTGTTCGTGAACACCGAAGGGCGCCCGCAACTGGCGTTGCGCGCGGCCTTTCCGCCGGGCGAGGCCAAGGAAAACTGGGCCATCGTGCGCGCGCTGTCGGCTGAACTGGGCGCCACGTTGCCCTATGACAGCATGGCTCAGTTGCGCCAGGCGCTGGTGGCGGACGTCCCGCATTTGGCGCAGATCGACGAGGTTCCGGAAAACCCCTGGAACCGTATTCCGCTGCAAAATCCAGCCAAGGCGACGATCCGTTATGCTGGCGGTGACCACTATCTGACCAACCCGATTGCGCGCGCCTCCGAGGTGATGGCCGAGTTGTCGGCGATGGCCAAGGCACGCACCGATGCGCCTTTGGCGGCCGAATGATCCGCAGCGCGATCTCTGTGGTGGCGGCCGTGGGGCTGTCGGCATGCGCGGCGTCGCAGGACCAACCGGTTCAGCGATCCGCGCCGATGGGCGATCGTGTCATCGAATACCTGGGGACCGAAGCGCTGTTGATGGGCCCCGATCTTGTGTCGATCCGGGCCGAATTGCGTGGAGACGAGGT
Organism: Aliiroseovarius sp. PTFE2010; assembly: GCF_049943335.1. Lineage (NCBI taxonomy): Bacteria > Pseudomonadati > Pseudomonadota > Alphaproteobacteria > Rhodobacterales > Paracoccaceae > Aliiroseovarius > Aliiroseovarius sp. PTFE2010. The sequence goes on along the minus strand of NZ_JBNFVY010000004.1, from coordinate 260,961 downwards.
GCGCGCAGCCGTCTCGCGCTATGTCGATTGCGCCGTGGCCCGCTATGCCGTTCAAAACGGTTACGGATTCGCCCGCCATATCCGGACAAATATAGCCAAAGAGGGTGGTGTTTGGCGCGCCGATGCTGTTTACAGCATCACATCAGCGCTGCCGCGCGGGCCACACACGATCGACGCGGAAGTCGTCGCGCAGGACTGCGCCGCAGAAGAAATACCGATGGTCTGAGGGCATGAGGCAAAATGGCTGAATTCTTTACCCAAACCAACCTAGGCATCCTGCTGGTCATTGTCGGCCAGTCGCTTTTGGTTCTTGTGCCACTGCTCGTCGCTCTGGCCTTCCTGCTTTATGCCGACCGCAAGATCTGGGCGGCGGTGCAGCTGCGTCGCGGGCCGAACGTGGTTGGCGTCTTCGGACTGCTGCAGAGTTTTGCAGATTTTCTGAAATATCTGGTCAAAGAGGTTGTGTTTCCGGCCGGCGCCGACAAGACGGTGTTCCTGTTGGCCCCGCTTGTGTCGCTGACGCTGGCTGTTGGCGCCTGGGCGGTCATCCCGTTCAACGAAGGTTGGGTGCTGTCGGACATCAACGTGGCGATTCTCTATGTCTTTGCCGTGTCCTCGCTTGAGGTCTACGGCGTGATCATGGGTGGCTGGGCGTCGAATTCGAAATACCCGTTCCTGGGGTCGTTACGCTCGGCCGCGCAGATGATTTCCTACGAAGTGTCGATCGGCCTGATCATTGTCGGGATCATCCTGTCGACCGGCTCGATGAATTTCAGCGATATCGTGCGCGCGCAGGATGGCGATCTGGGCCTGCTGAACTGGTACTGGCTGCCGCATCTGCCGATGCTGTTCCTGTTCTTTATTTCGGCGCTGGCCGAAACCAACCGCCCGCCCTTCGATCTGCCCGAGGCTGAGTCGGAACTGGTCGCGGGCTATCAAGTGGAATATTCGTCCACCCCATTCCTGCTGTTCATGATCGGCGAATACGTGGCGATCGTGCTGATGTGCGCGCTGGTGACCACGCTGTTTTTTGGCGGCTGGCTGTCGCCCATTCCGGGCTTGCCGGATGGTGTCTTGTGGTTCGTCCTCAAGGTCTGTGTCGCATTTTTCTTCTTCGCGCTCGTCAAGGCAGTCGTGCCGCGCTATCGCTATGACCAGCTGATGCGGATCGGGTGGAAAGTCTTCCTGCCGCTGTCGCTGGCCTGGGTCGTGATCGTGGCCTTCCTGGCCCAGTACGGTGCCTTTGGCGGGGCCTATGCCCGCTGGACGGTTGGGGGCTGACATGAACGCACAACGTATCGGAGCAATCGCATGAGCGTCGATTACACCCGCGCGGTGAAATACTTTCTGCTGACGGACATCTTCAAAGGGTTCGCCGTGGGCATGCGGTATTTCTTCAAGCCCAAGCCGACCCTGAACTATCCGCATGAAAAGGGCCCGTTGTCGCCGCGCTTTCGTGGTGAACACGCCCTGCGCCGCTATCCCAACGGCGAAGAACGCTGCATCGCCTGCAAGCTGTGCGAGGCGATCTGCCCGGCGCAAGCCATCACCATCGACGCCGAACCGCGCGACGATGGCAGCCGCCGCACAACGCGCTATGACATCGACATGACCAAGTGCATCTACTGTGGTTTCTGCCAGGAAGCCTGCCCGGTCGATGCGATCGTCGAAGGCCCGAATTTCGAATTCGCCACCGAGACCCGCGAAGAGTTGTTCTACAACAAGGAAAAGCTGCTGGAGAACGGTGAACGCTGGGAAGCCGAGATCGCCCGCAACCTGGAACTGGACGCGCCTTACCGATGACCGATTTTCAGAAAATGTTCGAGCAGATGATGGAGCAGGGCCAGCAGATGGTGCGTGCCTTCAATCCTGCGTTGGAGCATTTTCAGCCCTCGGCCTTCGACAAGATGTGGCCAACCATGCCGCGCGACATGATGGAAATGTTCTTTGGCAACGCCTTCAATCCCGACGGGCTGGATGCCAAGACCCGGATGCTGGTCGCCCTGGGTGGGTTGGTGGCGCAAGGCGCCGTGAACGAACCGGTGATCAAATCCACCGTGCGCCACGCGCTCGAGGCCGGGGCCACACAGAAAGAGATCGCCGAGGTGATCTATCAGATGTCGATGCTGGGCGGTTTGCCCGCAATGAACAAGGCGCTTGAAATGGCTCAGGTCATTTTTGCCGAAACGCAGGAGGAAGGCGCATGACGGTCGCCGATTTTGCATTCTACGTCTTTGCCATCGTGCTGGTGGCGGCGGGGCTGTTCACGGTCATCGCGCGCAACCCGGTGCATGCGGTGCTGTGGCTGATTCTGACATTTTTGACGGCTGCGGGGCTGTTCGTGCTGTTGGGCGCGGAATTCGTGGCGATGATTTTGGTCATCGTGTACGTCGGCGCGGTCGCGGTGTTGTTTTTGTTCGTGGTCATGATGCTGGACGTCGATTTCGCCGAGCTGAGGGCGGAAATGGCCAAGTACATGCCACTGGCCCTGCTGATCGGGGTCGTGATCCTGATGCAGTTTGCGCTGGCCTTTGGCGCATGGACCAGTGCCGAGCAGGCCGCCGGTCTGCGCGTTGCCCCGATTGACCCGAACATCCAGAACACGGCCGCTTTGGGCCAACTGATCTATGACGACTACATCCTGATCTTCCAGCTGGCCGGTCTGGTTCTGCTGGTCGCGATGATCGGGGCCATCGTGCTGACTTTGCGCCACCGCCAGAACATCAAGCGCCAGAACGTACTGGCCCAGATGTGGCGCGATCCGGCCGAGGCGCTGGAGATGAAAGACGTCAAGCCCGGGCAGGGGCTGTAACCGCCGGGGGCGACCCCGAAATGAATAAACCGCCGACAGGGCGGGGGGACATTGAGACGAGGGACGACATGGTCGGACTTGAACATTACCTGACAGTGGCCGGAGCGCTGTTTGTCATCGGCATTTTCGGGCTCTTTCTGAACCGAAAGAACGTCATCATCATCCTGATGTCGATCGAACTGATGCTTCTGGCGGTCAACATCAACTTCGTCGCCTTCTCGTCCTTTTTGGGCGATCTGGTGGGGCAAGTGTTCACCATGTTCGTGTTGACGGTTGCTGCCGCCGAGGCCGCGATCGGCTTGGCCATCCTGGTGTGCTTCTTCCGCAACCGCGGCACCATCGACGTCGAAGACGTCAACGTGATGAAGGGGTAATCGAGCCATGGCGACCATCATCCTCTTTGCGCCGCTCATTGGCGCGCTCATCGCTGGCTTTGGTTGGCGGATCATCGGCGAAAAGGGCGCGCAGTACCTGACGACGGGGCTGCTGTTCCTGGCTTGCCTGTTGTCGTGGATCATCTTTCTTGGGTTTGACGGGGAAACCCAGCAAATCCAGATCATGCGCTGGATCGAAAGCGGTTCGCTTTCCACCGATTGGAGCATCCGTCTGGACCGCCTGACGGCGATCATGCTGATCGTGGTGACGACGGTTTCGGCGCTCGTGCATATGTATTCGCTGGGCTACATGGCCCATGACGAAAATTTCTCCGATGCCGAACCCTATCGCGCACGTTTCTTTGCCTATTTGTCCTTCTTCACCTTCGCGATGCTCGCGCTGGTGACGGCCGACAACCTGGTTCAGATGTTCTTCGGCTGGGAGGGCGTGGGCGTCGCCTCGTACCTGCTGATCGGTTTTTACTTCAAGAAACCCAGTGCCAACGCTGCGGCAATGAAGGCCTTCGTCGTGAACCGCGTCGGCGACTTTGCCTTCGCTCTGGGTATCTTTGGCCTGTTCTTCCTGGTCGACAGCATCCAGATGGATGACGTGTTTGCAGCCGCGCCGACCCTCGCCGAAACCCAGTTGCGCTTCTTGTGGACCGACTGGAACGCGGCAAACCTGCTGGCCTTCCTGCTGTTCGTCGGGGCAATGGGCAAATCGGCGCAGCTGTTCCTGCATACATGGCTGCCGGACGCGATGGAGGGCCCGACGCCCGTGTCGGCCCTGATCCACGCCGCAACGATGGTGACCGCGGGCGTTTTCCTGGTCTGCCGCATGTCGCCGCTGATCGAATACGCGCCTCAGGCCAAGATGTTCATCATCTATATCGGGGCGGCCACGGCCTTTTTCGCCGCCACCGTCGGGCTGGTACAGAACGACATCAAGCGCGTCATTGCCTATTCGACCTGTTCGCAGCTGGGCTATATGTTCGTGGCCGCAGGCGCAGGCGTTTATTCAGCTGCCATGTTCCACCTGTTCACACACGCGTTCTTCAAGGCGATGCTGTTCCTTGGGGCCGGGTCGGTCATCCACGCGATGCACCATGAACAAGACATGCGGAACTACGGCGGTTTGCGCAAAAAGATCCCCTTTACCTATTGGATGATGATGATCGGCACATTCGCCATCACCGGCGTCGGCATCCCGTTGACGCACATCGGGTTTGCCGGGTTCCTGTCCAAGGATGCGATCATCGAAAGCGCCTATGCCAGCGGTGTCGGGTTTGCCTTCTGGGCCTTGGTGATCGCGGCGCTGTTCACCAGTTTCTACAGCTGGCGCCTGATTTTCCTGACCTTCTATGGCACGCCGCGCGGGGACAAGCACACCCATGACCACGCGCATGAAAGCCCGGCAGTCATGACGATCCCGATGGGCATCTTGTCGCTGGGGGCAATTTTTGCCGGCATGATCTGGTACGGCAGTTTCTTTGGCGATCATGATCAGGTGAACCGCTTCTTCGGCGTTCCCGCCCATCACGAGGAAACCGCTGATCTGGGGGCAAGCGATGACCACGGCGCCGCCGAGGCGCATGCGCAAGCTGACGATCATGGGGCAGGCGATCCCGCCGCTACGGATGATCACGCAATTGCGGGCGTTGCACCGCAGGGCGCGATCTTTATGGCGCCGGACAATCACGTGATGGACGATGCGCACCACGCGCCCACGTGGGTCAAGGTGTCGCCGTTCGTTTCGATGCTGATCGGTCTGGCGCTGGCCTGGCTCATGTACATCCGCAAGCCCGAACTGCCGGGCATCCTGGCCCAGCAGCAAAAGCCGCTCTACAATTTCCTGCTCAACAAGTGGTACTTTGACGAAATCTACGATTTCCTGTTTGTCCGCCCGGCGCAGGCGTTGGGACGCTTCTTGTGGAAGCGCGGTGATGGCAAAATCATCGACGGGACATTGAACGGCATCGCCATGGGCTTCATCCCGATGCTGACGCGCCTCGCGGGGCGGGCCCAATCGGGGTACCTGTTTCACTACGCATTCGCGATGGTTCTGGGGATAGCGCTTTTGATTACCTGGATGACGATCGGCGGGGGGGCTGAATAATGGAAAACCTCCTTTCCCTGATTACGTTTTTGCCATTGTTGGCGGCTCTGATCATGGCGCTGCTTCTGCGTGGCGACGATGAGGCGGCGCAGCGAAACGCCAAATGGCTGGCCATGTTCGCGACCACCGCGACGTTCCTGATATCGCTGTTCGTGATTGCCGAATTCGACCCGAACGACACCGGGTTTCAGTTCGTGGAAGAGCGCGATTGGCTGATGGGTCTGACCTACAAGATGGGCGTGGATGGGATCAGCGTGCTGTTCGTGATGCTGACCACCTTCCTGATGCCGCTGGTGATCTGGTCCTGCTGGGATGTCAAAATCCGGGTCAAGGAATACATGATCGCGTTCCTGGTTCTGGAAACCCTGATGCTGGGCGTTTTCATGGCCCTGGACCTGGTGCTGTTTTACCTGTTTTTCGAAGCTGGCCTGATCCCGATGTTCCTGATCATCGGCATCTGGGGCGGGGCGAACCGCATCTACGCGGCGTTCAAGTTCTTCCTCTACACCTTCCTGGGGTCGATCCTGATGTTGGTGGCGATGGTCGCCATGTATGTGGATGCGGGCACGACGGATATCGTCGCGTTGCTGAGCCACGAATTCAGCGCCGGCCCGATCACCGTGCTGGGCTGGCAGGTCGCAGGCGGGATGCAGACGCTGGCCTGGCTGGCTTTCTTTGCCAGTTTCGCGGTGAAAATGCCGATGTGGCCGGTGCACACCTGGTTGCCGGACGCCCACGTGCAGGCCCCGACGGCCGGGTCGGTTGTGTTGGCCGCGATCTTGCTGAAAATGGGCGGCTATGGCTTTCTGCGCTTCAGCCTGCCGATGTTCCCCATCGCATCAGATATGTTTACCCCGCTGGTGCTGTGGTTGAGTGTGATTGCCATTGTCTACACCTCGCTTGTGGCGCTGGTGCAGGAGGATATGAAAAAGCTGATCGCCTATTCGTCCGTCGCCCACATGGGCTATGTGACGGCCGGTATCTTTGCCGCCAACCAGCAGGGTGTTGACGGCGCAATCTTTCAGATGATCAGCCATGGCTTTGTGTCGGGCGCGCTGTTCCTGTGTGTCGGCGTGATCTATGACAGAATGCACACCCGCGACATTGACGCCTATGGCGGCTTGGTGAACCGGATGCCGGCCTATGCGCTGATCTTCATGCTGTTCACGATGGCCAACGTGGGGCTGCCCGGGACCAGCGGGTTCATCGGGGAATTCCTGGTGCTGATGGGTCTTTTCCAGGTCAACACCTGGATCGCCATGATCGCCACGACAGGTGTGATCCTGTCAGCGCTCTATGCGCTTTATCTCTATCGCCGGGTCGTCATGGGCGATCTGATCAAGGAAAGCCTGAAGTCGATCACCGATATGAGCGCCCGTGAAAAATGGATCTTCGCGCCGCTCATCGTCATGACACTGTTGCTGGGCGTCTATCCCAGCCTGGTGACCGACATCATAGGCCCCTCGGTCGAGGCGCTTGTCGACAACTATCAAGCCGCGCTGCCAGCCGACCAGCTGGCATCGGCAGAACATTGAGGGGCCGGACATGAGCTCTGTTGATATCTCGACCGTTTTGCCCGAGCTGCTGCTGGCTGTCTACGCCATGCTGGCGCTGGTCTTTACCGTCTACACGGGCAAGGACAAGATGGCGCCGTTGCTGGTCTGGGTGACCGCCGCTGTCATGGCCCTGTTGGGCCTTTGGATCGGCGTAACCGGACAGGGCGCCGTGATCGGCTTTGGCTGGATGTATGTCGATGACGCCTTTGCGCGGTTTGCCAAGGTCACGATCCTGCTGTCCGCAGCCGCCGTCCTTGTGATGAGCGAAGGCTACATGGCCAAGCGCGATTTGCTGCGTTTTGAATACCCGGTGCTAGTGGCGCTGGCCACGGTCGGCATGATGGTCATGGTGTCCGCGGGCGATCTGATGGTGCTTTACATGGGGCTCGAGCTGCAGTCTCTGGCGCTGTATGTCATCGCCTCGCTGCGCCGCGATAGTGTGAAATCCACCGAAGCGGGCCTGAAGTATTTCGTGCTGGGCGCGCTGTCCTCCGGCCTGCTGCTGTTTGGTGCATCGCTGGTGTATGGCTTTGCGGGCACCACTGCGTTCAGCGGCATCATCACCGTAGCGCAGGACGGACATGTTTCGCTGGGCCTGTTGTTCGGGCTGGTGTTCATGATCTCGGGTCTGGCGTTCAAGGTCTCGGCGGTTCCGTTCCACATGTGGACGCCGGACGTTTACGAAGGATCGCCCACGCCGGTCACCGCCTTCTTTGCCACCGCGCCCAAGATGGCGGCTATGGGTCTGTTCGCCCGGCTGATGCATGACGCGTTCGGGCAGGTCACCGGCGACTGGACGCAGGTCATCGCCGTTCTGGCCGTGGCGTCTATGCTGTTCGGTTCGGTCGCCGCGATCGGGCAGACCAACATCAAGCGCCTGATGGCCTATTCTTCGATCGCGCACATGGGGTTCGCGCTGATGGGGCTGGCCGCGGGCACGGCGGGCGGCGTGCAGGCGATGCTGACCTACATGGCGATCTATGTGACAATGAACATCGGCACCTTCGCCTTCATCCTGACGATGGAGCGTGACGGCCAGCCGGTCACCGATATCGCCAGTCTGAACCAGTATGCCAAACGCGAACCGCTGAAAGCGCTGGCGCTGATGGTGTTGTTCTTTTCGCTGGCCGGTGTGCCGCCCTTTATCGGCTTTTTTGCGAAACTGGGCGTGTTCCTGGCCGCATGGCAGGGCGGGCTGTCCCTGTTGGTGGTCGCAGCCGGGATCGCGTCGGTCATCGGTTTGTTCTATTACCTGCGCATCGTCTATTACATGTACTTCGGGGAAGAGGGCGACAGCCTGGATCCTGTTGGCGCCGTCGTGCCTTGGGTGTTCCTGATGGCATCCGCCGCGATCATGTTGGTCGGCGCGGTCAACCTGTTCGGCGTTGACGCCATGGCCGCACAAGCGGCGAACGCTCTTGTCCGATAACTGGCCCCCAGGTGTCGGGCGGCGCATCCTGCCCGAAACCGATAGCACCAATGCCGAGGCCGCCCGCGTGGCGGCTTCTTTGCACGGCCCTGAATGGATTCTGGCGTTGACGCAAACCACCGGGCGGGGGCGCCGCGGCCGGGCGTGGGTCATGCCGCCGGGCAATTTCGCCGCGACGCTGGTCATGCGCCCTGCAGAGCCGCCCCAAAAGGTCGCCCTGCGCAGCTTTGTGGCCGCGCTTGCCCTGCATGACGCACTTGTTCGGGCCACCGGGCGCACCGACCCTTTTGCGCTGAAATGGCCCAATGATGTGTTGATGAACGGTGGCAAGGTCGCCGGTATCCTGCTGGAAAGCACAGGGCAGCATGATGCAATCAGCCATATCGCAATCGGCATCGGGGTGAACCTGGCCGCAGCGCCCGATCCAGATGACGTCGAGCCGGGCGCGGTGCCACCCGTCAGCGTGTTGGGCGAAACCGGCGCGCGGATCAGCCCCGAAGAATTCCTGGACCTGCTGGCCCCGGCCTATACGCATTACGAAACGCAGTTCCTCACCTACGGGTTCTCGCCGATCCGGCGCGCGTGGCTGGCCCGCGCCGCCCGGCTGGGCGAGGTGATCACCGCGCGCACCTTGCGCGACGAAACCACCGGTACCTTCGAGACGGTGGACGAGGCCGGCAATCTTGTTCTATCCACGCCAGCAGGCCGCAAGACGATCGCCGCGGCAGAGATATTTTTCTGAAAGGGGCTGGCAATGCTGCTTTGCATCGATACCGGCAACACGAACACCGTGTTCGCGATCTGGGATGGCGGGGAATTTGTTGCCACCTGGCGGGCCTCAACCGAGCATCTGCGCACCGCCGATCAGTACTATGTCTGGCTGTCCACGCTGATGAAACTGGACGGGATCGAAGCCGATATCACCGAAGTCATCATCTCGTCGACCGTGCCGCAGGTTGTGTTCAACTTACGTGTTCTGGCCGACCGCTATTTCAATTGCCGCCCGCTGGTTGTGGGCAAACCCGAATGCGCGTTGCCTCAGGCCGCGCGCGTGGACGAAGGCACCACCGTCGGTCCGGACCGGCTGGTCAATGCCGCGGGCGCCTATGACCGGTTCGGGGGCGATCTGATCGTCGTCGATTTCGGCACGGCGACCACCTTTGACGTGGTGGCCGCCGATGGCGCCTACGTGGGCGGGGTGATTGCGCCCGGGGTCAACCTGTCGCTACAAGCCCTGCACGAGGCCGCCGCCGCATTGCCCCATGTGGATGTCACCAAACCGCAAAAGGTCATTGGCACCAACACGGTCGAATGTATGCAATCGGGCGTGTTCTGGGGCTATGTCGGGCTGGTACGCGGCATCTGCGACCAGATCCGCGCCGAATACGGGCGCCCCATGCGTGTGGTTTCGACCGGCGGCTTGGCGCCCCTTTTTCAGCAGGGCGATGCGCTGTTCGACGTCTTTGACGAATTTCTGACGATCCACGGGCTGACCGTCATCCATAAATACAACAAGGACCAAGGCAACCATGAGTGAACGCCTGATATACCTGCCACTTGGCGGCGCCGGCGAAATCGGCATGAACTGTTACGTCTACGGCTACGGCCCTCAGGGCAAGGAGCGTTACATCCTTGTCGATTTGGGCGTCACATTCCCGGACATGGACGGATCGCCCGGTGTCGATCTGATTTTTGCCGACATCGAATGGATCGCCGAGCGGGCCGACCGGCTGGACGCGATCTTTATCACCCACGCGCACGAAGACCACATCGGCGCGGTGGGACACTTGTGGCCCCGGCTCAAGGCGCCGATCTATGCGCGCTCGTTCACCGCCCATCTGGCGCGCCTGAAGTTCGAAGAACGCGGCCATGACGAACTGGCGATCAAGACCGCCAACAAGTTCCCCGAAATGGTCACGGCCGGGCCGTTCAAAGTGGGGTTCATGCCCATTTCCCATTCGATACCCGAAAGCAGCGCGCTGGTGATCGACACACCAGCAGGGCGGATCGTGCACACCGGCGATTTCAAGGTCGACACCCAACCGGGCGTTGGCGAACCCTTTGACCACGAAGCGTTTTCCGAATTGGGCCGCAGCGGCGTCAAGGCGCTGGTTTGCGATTCCACCAACGTGTTTTCGCCCAAACCGGGCCGCTCTGAAGCGGAAATCATCGACAATATCACCGCGCTGGTGGCCGATGCGCCCAAGCTGATTGCGGCGACGACCTTTGCGTCGAATATCGCGCGGGTCAAGACGCTTGCCGAAGCCGGATCGAAGGCGGGACGCTCGGTTGTGCTGCTGGGTCGGGCGATGCGGCGGATGGTGACGGCCGGGATCGAAACCGGCATTCTGACTGATTTTCCCAAGGTGGTCAGCCCCGAGGATGCGGGCAGCATTCCACGCGAAAACCTGATGCTGCTGACCACGGGCAGCCAGGGCGAACGGCGCGCGGCCACGGCGGCGCTGAGCCGGGGAAAATACCTGGGCTTTCAGCTGCAAGAGGGGGACACGTTCCTGTTCAGCTCGAAAACCATTCCGGGCAATGAAATGTCCGTCGCGCGGATCCTGAACAACTTTTCCGAAATGGGCGTGGACGTGATCAACGACAGCGATCTTTACCACGTGTCGGGCCACGCCAACGCGCCGGATCTGTCCCAGATGCACGAGCTGGTCCAACCCCAGTTCCTGATCCCGATGCACGGCGAACACCGCCACCTGCGCGCCCATGCCAAACTGGGCGGCAAGAACGGCATCAAGTCGGTCATCGCGCCCAATGGCACCATGGTCGAGCTGCAGGGCAACGAACCCAAGATCACGGAATTCGTCGAAACTGGAAGGACTTACCTGGACGGCCGGGTGCAGATCGGGGCGATGGACGGCATCGTGCGCGACCGCATCCGCATGGCGCTGAACGGCCATGTGGTGTGCACGCTGATCATCGACGAAAACGACGAGCCGTTGGGCGAGGCGTGGTGCGAGCTGAGCGGTCTGGCCGAGGTCGGCGCCAGCCGCGCGCCGCTGATCGATGTGCTGGAAGAAGACGTGAACCAGTTCCTGATGCGCGCGGGGGCCAAGACTCTGCGCAATGACGACCGGCTGGAAGAAGAAATCCGCAAGATCATCCGCAAATCCGCGGACAGCGAAATCGGCAAGAAACCCGAAACGACCGTGATCGTCAGCCGTCTGGGCTGAGGCCGGCGGGCGGATTCTTAACCCGGTCTGACGACAGCGCCCGCGCCCCAAGGGGGCGGGCCGCGCGTCATTGGAACGCTCAATCGAATCAACAGGTTAATGGCCCAAAGGCCTGTCGGCTTTGTGTCGGCAAACTGTCTGCATCGCGTCTGCTTGACGTCGGACATGCGTCGGGCAGCTGCCGGGCAGGGGCTGGATTAACGCAACGCCCGATACCCGACCCGATGACCGCCCCAATAGCCCCATGGCTGCGCGCTATGACCCGGAACGCAAAAGGCGGGCCACTGGCCCGCCTTTGTTCGCGTTATCAAGCAGATGTCAGCCCGTGCGCCGTTCGTCAAAGCTGAGCGCAATAAAATCGGGCAGATGATCGCCCATGCCGACGGGCGTGTCGTCATCAGCTTTCTTGCGCCCGCGCCCGCCGCGGGTGCGTTTGGGTTTGTCAGCGGGCGACTCGGGTGCCCTATCTGGCGCTCTGTCTGGTGCAGAGTCTGGAGCCTTATCCGCCGCTTTGTCTGCCGCTTTGCCCGCGTCGCTGTCCGCAGCCTTTTCCGCAGTCTGGTCCGCAGACTTGTCGTCGCGGGCTTGGGCGGCATCATCACGCGCGCTGTCCGCGCCAGACGGTTGCCCGGCCTGGGTCGCCTGATCGGGCGAGGTGTCGGCGGTGTCGGCATCCCTGCGCCGACGGCCCCGGCCGCCGCGGCTACGCTTGGGTTTGTCTTCGGCTGCGGGCTGGGGGGCGGTGCTGGCACCCTGGGTGTCTTCGGCGCCACTGGGGGCGGCGGGGTTTGCCAGCCGGTTGATCGGCTTGCCCAGCAGTTTTTCAACATCGTCCAGGTTCTTTTCGTCGCGCGGTTCGCAGATCGTGATGGCCTTGCCGTCACGCCCTGCGCGGCCCGTGCGGCCGATGCGGTGCACGTAATCTTCGGCATGGCCGGGCACGTCGAAATTGATCACATGGCTGACCGATGGCACGTCAAGTCCGCGCGCGGCCACGTCCGAGGCCACCAGGATTTTCAGTTCGCCATTGCGGAACCCGTCCAGGGTGCGCGTGCGCTGCGACTGATCCAGATCGCCGTGGATCGGCGCCGCGTCATAGCCGTGTTTCGTGAGCGACTTGGCCACGACATCCACGTCCATCTTGCGGTTGCAGAAGATGATGGCGTTGGTCAGGCTGTCGCCTTCGCCGTCGATCAGCGCGCGCAGACATTTGCGTTTTTCGCTGGCGGTGCGGTCGCGGCGGCTGCCTTTGAACATCACCACGTGCTGTTCGATCCGCTCAGAGGCAGTGGCCTGGCGGGCCACTTCGATCTTGGCGGGGTTGGACAGGAAGGTGTTGGTGATACGCTCAATCTCGGGCGCCATGGTGGCGCTGAAAAACAGGGTCTGACGGGTAAAGGGCGTCAGGCTGAAGATCTTTTCGATGTCGGGGATAAAGCCCATGTCCAGCATGCGGTCGGCTTCGTCGACGACCATGATCTTGACGTCCGACAGGATCAGCTTGCCGCGTTCGAAATGGTCCAGCAGGCGCCCCGGCGTGGCAATCAGCACATCGACGCCCTTGTCAATCGCCGCGTCCTGTTCCTTGAACGACACGCCGCCGATCAGAAGCGCCTTGGTCAGTTTCACATGTTTGGCGTAGGTGTCGAAGTTTTCGGCCACCTGCGCGGCCAGTTCGCGCGTGGGCGCCAGCACCAGGCTGCGCGGCATGCGCGCGCGCGCGCGCCCACGGGCCAGCATGGTGATCATCGGCAAGGTAAAGCTGGCGGTTTTGCCAGTGCCGGTCTGGGCGATCCCCAGAACGTCGCGCCCGTCCAGCGCAGGGGGAATGGCCCCGGCCTGAATGGGGGTAGGGGTTTCGTAGCCGGCCTCGTCGATGGCCTTTTGAACCTTGGGGCTGAGGTTCAGATCACTGAATTTCGTCATATCTCTCCGATCGGGTGGCGCAGGGATCTGCGCGTTTGTCCGCGTGTGTTGCGGACAAGTCGGGCCCGCATCGTCGGGGAAGGCGCGACCCGGACGGTCTTGGCCCCGTAAGGGGAGCCTTCCGATGGCGCGTGGCTACCGCAAAAACCCTGCCGCGTCAATGAGACAGCAGGGCTGCGGCGCGTGCATGGCCGGGCGAGGCCCGCCGGCTCAGGCGCGCGGGGGCGTTTGCGCGGCGCGCGCAAGGGTGGCGTCCTGGCGGGGCTGCACCATCGCGGCCACTTTTGCGTCGTCTTGCAGGTCGCCCAGATCCGAGCCCAGTTCGTCGGTATAGGGCACCGCGTCCAGCGCGGGGTTGGCGCGGTGGATGATGTCATTGACCACGTCGCGCTTGCGGCGGGCCACATCGTCAAACCCCAGGGCCAGCCCGATCAGCCGCCGCGCGTTGAACGGCGACAGGTACAGGTTGCGCGACAGGCCCGGAAAGGTCGCCCCGATTGACGACGGATAGTAGATTTCCAGGAACATGAAGTCGATCTGCTTGGCCTGTGCGGCGGGTGGCAGGGTTTGCAGCCATGCGCGGTAATCGGCGTCGAACCGGGCATGGATCCGGGCGCGCTGGTCGCTGGGGCCGATAAGCAACTTGTTGATCTGCCAGTTGAAATTTTTCCATTTGCGCTTGTCGGTGTGGGCGACATAGACGGCGCGCAACAGATCCGTCTGGTGGCCGCGCAACACCACCGTGTTGGGCGCCAGGCCCGAAATCGTGTTGGTCTGGTATTCGTCGGGCAGCGGCAGTTTGGTGGCGGTGGCGACGTGAAAGGCGGCCTGGGCCTGGGCCAGCGATCCGTCGCGCGGGCGCTTGACCTTGCGCTTGTCGTTGACTTGGTGCGGCTGGCCCACCGCCGCGCAAAGCTGTTCGGCCAGCGCCGCATCGCGCCGCGTGGCATAGTTGTTGATGTTGGTGAAAATGGCGGTGACGTTGTCCAGCGCCTGCCCGCCCATGGCCAGCAGCAGGCGGCTGTCGCGCCCGCCGGTCAGCGGCAGATAGCTGTCGAACCCGCCCGAGATATTGGTCATGTGGGCGCGGGTGGTGGCGATGATCTCGTCCATCGCGGCGTCGGGATCGGACAGGGCAAAGCTGTCTTGCCGGGGCCAGAACCGGGTTTCGTGAAAATTGTCCAGATCGAGGTAAAAGTTGGGGTTCATCCGGCGCACCGCACGATCGCGCGTGTGAAAGAGCGAATATTTGCCGCCGTGCTCTTCGTGCCAGCGGTGATCAAAAGCGGGGTTCAGTTCGACGGGCCGGTCCAGGCAGAGCAGCGGGCTGGCCGCGACGCGCCCGGTTTCGCGGTTGTAGACCGCGCCGTGCATGGTGGCCGGGTCGGTGTAGACGCGCGTTTCGTCATTCACCGCCAGCAAGATGGTGTAGCGCCCGGCCAGATCGTCCAGCCAGTCATGAAACCGGTCCAGCGCGCCGGGCGTGCCGGACAAAAGGCCGGGAATGCGATGGCTGGGGCCCAACAGCCCGCCGGGCAGCGAGGCGATGCCGGTCAGATACCCGATGTGCTTGCCGGTTTCATCTTCGATCCGGGTGCGCGCCATGTTGGGCGGGCTGTACAGGATCCACCCGGCCAGCTTGCAGGTGGAAAACCCCGGCAGATCAAGGGTTTCGCGCGTGATGAGGTATTGCTGGCGAAAGGTCCGCCAAAACGGCAGATCCTGCGCTGCGCATTGGGCCAGGGCCTCGATTGGGGCTGAAGTGGATGCCGCAGTTGGGGCTGCAGAAGGTGCCATGATGCCTCGTGTCGTATTTTTCGCCCGGTCTTTCGTTCAGTCTTGCGCGCCAGGGGCAATCTTGCGCGCACGGGGCTGCGGGTAAAGCGGGGCGGGGGCGTTTTCGCGCAGGTGCGTCCCGCGGGTGACAATTAGCGGTGCATGGGGGGAACTGACCGGCGTGCCAGCCGTTGTCCAGCTACATGACCCCGGAAATTGGAGACGCATCATGATCAAGAAACATGGATCCGCCAAGTGGAAAGGCAGCCTGCAAGAGGGAACCGGTAGAATTTCGACCGAAAGCGGCGCCCTGTCAAACACGCCCTATGGCTTTAACACCCGGTTCGAAGGCGCGGCCGGCACCAACCCCGAAGAACTGATCGGCGCGGCCCATGCCGCCTGTTTTTCCATGGCGCTATCGAACATCCTGGGCGACAAGGGCATCACGCCGGACAATATCGAAACCACATCGACCGTCCATCTGTCGATGCAGGACGGGCCCAGTATCGAAAAGGCCCATCTGGACGTGGTCATCACCGCCGACGGCGACAAGGACACCATCATGGCCTGCGCCAAAGAGGCCGAAACCGGTTGCCCGGTGTCCAAGGTGCTGGATTGCGAAATCACGATGGACGCCCGGATCGCCTAGGGTTTTAAGCCGGTTTTTCGCCGGGCCGGTGCGATGAAGGCGTAGATGAACGCGCATGCGTTTCGCCAGCGCTTGTTTCGCGCGCCCTTGTTTCGCGCGCCCTACTGTGTCGCGCCCCGGCCTGCAGGGCGGGGCGGCGGGCAGTTTGCGTCGTTCTTGGTCGGCCTGCACCACGCCCGCACCACAGCCGTATCAGGCGCGGCGGGCTTTCAGGAACTTGTGGCGGATCGTCATCAGGCGGCGAAAGACGGTGCGCTCATCCGCGTCAATCTGCCGGAACAGATCTGCGCCCAGCTTGCCCGATGGCCGGCCGGCGTTGGCCTGGATCAGACCGTGGATCTGGTTCAGCACGTGCAGATCCAGATCGCCGTTGGTGACGGAAAACGGGGACAGCCCCAGGGCCAGCTTGCCCTTTTTACGATTGCCCAGCTTGGGCACCTGCGCGGGGCCAAGGCCAAGGAAGCTGCGGTCGGTGTCGCCCAGTTTCATCATGCCCAACACCAGGAACATTTCGTTGCCCAGGCGGCGCTCGGCTTCGGTCAGCCCATGGCTGCCAAAGGTGCGGATGGCCGAAATTTTCCAACGATTATCAAGGGTTTCGATCAGGTTGTCGGCCTGTTCGTCCCAGATGCGGTGCCAGAGCACCTGCATGTCTTGCGGAAAATTCACGCGCCGCGACATCATGATGAGCTGCGCCACAAGGAAGTCCAGTTCCGATTGCCCCGAAAATTCGTGCGCCAGCTTGGTGCGCCGCCCGGCGAAATCGGTCGCGGGCACATGCGGGCCGTCATAGGGGCCAAGATCGGGGAGCGTGCGCGCGCGCAGCGCATCAAGGTCGATGTCCAGCGCGGGCAGATCGCCGTCGCGAAAGTCAAAGGCGCGCCGGGCGTGCTGGATACGATCGTGGATCGCATCGAACCCCTGCGGATAGCTGCTGGACGGGGACGGGCCGGGACCGGGATCGAATTTCATGATGCCTGCCTTGGTTGTTCGCGGGCCACGCTAGCCAGTTGCGTCAGGCAGGGTCAAGCCGCGATGGCCGCGGTCACTGGCCCAGTTCGGCGCGCGCGCTGGCCAGCGCCTGGGACAGGCCATCCATCGGGGCGGCGACGCTGAGCGGGCGCTCTTGGCCCAGGGCAAAGAACTGGATTTCGGCGGTGTCCGCGCCGGCAAAGGCGTCCAGCGTGGCCGCGTTCACTTCGGCAAAGCCGCGGCAACCATCGGGGAAGCACGACTGGAATGGGGCCTTGATTTCGGTGTCCTCGGCCACAAGGCGAATGCCCGCTTCGATCGCAGTGCCCAGCGGGACCAGCGCGCCCAGGTGGTTCGTGCCGTCCTTGTTGACGATGGCCACGAAGGTGCTGGCGCGGCGGCCGGACTGGGCTTCGGTCATGGAAATGGTCAGGGTGCAGCGGTCGGGCTTGCACTGGGTTTGCCAGCCTTCGGCCTCTTGCGCGGCCAGCGGCGCGGCGGACAGGCAAAGGGCGGTGCCAAGAACGATTGCGGGGGTGCGAATAGCCATCATGGATCCAATATCATCAGAGACAAAAACGGGCGCAGTGTGCGCCCGTTTTCAGTGTTGTCAAAGGGAAAGCGCTCAGGCTTTCTTGCGACGGCTCGCCGCGGCCAGACCGCCCATGCCGGCGATCAGCAACCAGCCAGCGGCGGGAAGCGGAACAGCCGCGCTGCCGCCACCGGGCGGGGGAACAACAACGGTGCCACCCACGCCGGCGAAGGCGAAGATGTAGGTCGGTGCCAGATCGGTCGTGCCGTCGATGAAGCCGTCCTGATCCGCGTCATCTGCCGACCAGCCATACGAATACAGTTCGGCCCCGACTGCGCCAAGCGCGGCGTCAGCTGCGGTTTCGCCAAGAGCACCGCCGTAGAAGATGTCGAAGCTATAGGCTTCGCCGGCCAGGATGCTGCCAAGGGCAAAGTCGAACGCCGCGCCGTGATCGGAGGGGCCACAGGCGGTAAAGTCGACGTCTTCGCCGCACCCGCCAATGTCGAGCAGGTCGGGTCTGGCGATGATGTTGGTATCAGCGAACCCGTCATCCGAACTTTCGTCCAGAAGCGTGGTGGTTGCCGTGCCGCCAATGGTGACGAATTCTGAGAATGGGGTGGGCGAGGTGTCCCAGTCCATCGCGCGGCGATAGGTGACCGCAGCGATGTCGCTTGCGCCGGTGTTTTCCAGCGTCACGGACACTTTATAGAGCGACGCGGTTGCCGAGGGCGTAAATTCGTGGGTAATCCGCAGGTCGCTGCCGATCAGATCGACAACCGAGGTTGCCGTTGTCGCGGTCGAGGTGAAGTTGACAAGCGACAGGCCCGACGCACCACCGGAATTGTTGTTGGCATCGCCGCCAACGCCATCGGCTGCAATGCCCCAGCCTTCGCACAGGCAGCCATGCGAGGTGGATTCGTATTCGTCGCCGCTGGCGGTGTCGACGAAGCGCATGCCGACAATGGTTTCACCCGCAACGTCTGCGGCGCCGCCGCCGATGTTGAGTTGGCCGAAATCATCGACCCCGAGCATGACGTCGCCCGACGCGATAATGGCGCTGGCCGATGCCGTGCCGGACAATGCCAGCAAAGCCGCGGTTGCCGCGCCCATGAGATGAAGTTTCTTCATTACTTCCTCCTGGAAAATGAACAGTAAAATGAAATTGGGCCCACAGGGGCCCTCAATGCACAAAAAGTTTACCACGGATTAAACGCTGATCCAGAAAAATTTGCGCGTTTTGCGTTTGCAATTTGAAAGTCTGAACAAGGCTTTGAAAATTGGATCACAATCATGGATTGCAATGTATTTTATCGTTCTGAGATGCGAAACAATCTTTCGCGATGCGCGGAAATAGCGCGCAAAAATAGGGGTCTAGCCGCGAAAGCGGGTGATTCTGTGTGGTCGGGCAGGGGCGGTGTGCGCGCCCGGCGGGGATGGCCGATCAGACCATCATTTCCTTGGTGGCCGACAAGGTCAGTTCGGGGTGGTCGCGTTCGATCCGGTCGATATCCCACTGCAAGCGTGTCAGGTACACGATGTCGCCGTCGTGGTCATGGCTGATGTGCTGCTTGTTGGCATTCACGAACGCGTCCACCGCATCCTTGGGGCCGGTGACCCAGCGCGCCGAGGTGAACTGCGATTGTTCAAAGCGCACCGGCAGGCCGTATTCCAGTTCGATCCGCGAGGCCAGAACCTCAAATTGCAGCGCGCCGACGACGCCGACGATAAAGCCCGACCCGATCGAGGGTTTGAACACCTTGGCCGCGCCTTCTTCGGCGAATTGCATCAGCGCCTTTTCCAGGTGCTTGGCCTTCATCGGATCGCCCGGCCGCACGCCTTGCAAAAGCTCGGGCGCGAACGACGGGATGCCGGTGACGCGGATCGCCTCGCCTTCGGTCAGGGTGTCGCCGATGCGCAGCTGGCCATGGTTGGGGATGCCGATGATGTCGCCGGCCCAGGCCTCTTCGGCCAGTTCACGGTCCGAGGCCAGAAACATCACCGGATTGGTGATCGCCATCGGTTTCTTGCTGCGCACATGGGTCAGTTTCATGCCGCGCTGAAAATGCCCCGAGGCCAGGCGCAAAAACGCCACGCGGTCGCGGTGCTTTGGGTCCATGTTGGCCTGCACCTTGAACACAAACCCCATCACCTTTTTCTCGTCCGGGCTGATCTGGCGGGGCGTGGCGCTCTGGGGTTGCGGCTGGGGGCCGAAATTGGCGATGCCGTCCATCAGTTCCTTGACGCCAAAGCTGTTGATGGCGCTGCCGAACCAGATCGGGGTCATGGCGCCGTGCAGGAATGACTCGCGGTCGAAGGCGGGCAGCAATTCGCGGGCCATTTCAACCTCTTCGCGCAACTGCGCCAGCTGCGCGGGGGGGATGTGATCGGCCAGTTTGGGATCGTCCAGCCCGTCGATCTTGACGCTTTCGGCGACCTTGTTGCGGTCGGCCCGGTCCATCAGTTCCAGCCGGTTGTTGAGCATGTCGTAACAGCCCAGGAAATCGCGGCCCATGCCGATGGGCCAGCTTGCCGGGGTCACGTCGATGGCCAGGTTTTCCTGGATCTCGTCAATGATTTCAAAGGTGTCGCGGCTTTCGCGATCCATCTTGTTACAAAAGGTCAGGATCGGCAGGTCGCGCAGGCGGCAGACTTCGAACAGTTTCTGGGTCTGGGATTCCACGCCCTTGGCCCCGTCGATCACCATGATGGCCGCGTCCACGGCCGTCAGCGTGCGATAGGTGTCTTCGGAAAAATCGCTGTGACCGGGCGTGTCGACCAGGTTGAACCGGTAGGTGCCAAAATCAAAGGACATCGCCGATGCGGACACCGAAATACCGCGGTCCTGCTCCATTTTCATAAAGTCAGACCGGGTGCGCCGTGCCTCGCCCTTGGCGCGGACCTGGCCCGCCATCTGGATCGCGCCGCCATAGAGCAGGAATTTTTCCGTCAGCGTCGTCTTGCCCGCATCCGGGTGGCTGATGATGGCAAAGGTGCGCCGCCGGGCAATTTCGGCGGGCAGGTCGGGGGCATTTTCGGCGCGGGTCAACATGGGCGCGATATACGGGCGGTCGGGGCGCGCGACAAGGGGCCGTGTTGAGGGGCCGCGACAAGGTGCCGTGTTGAGGTGCCGTGTTGAGGGGCTGTGCAAGGTGCCGTCGCGGGGGGCGTCTCGGGGGGGGCGTGTCGTTCAGCGTTCGCCCAGCAGATCGCCGGTGACGTCATGTGTGCCGTCCGGCGCAGTGATCGGCCCGGCAATGGTGCCTTGGAACCAGTCATAGGTGGGGCCCACGAAGTTCCCTTCGAGCAGCAGCGGATCGAATTCGTCTGACACATGCGCGCCCGCATCCGACGACAGTGTGCCGATCACGTCGGCGCGCACGATCGGGGCGACGTTCGGATCGCCGGTCATGTCGATTTCGCCGTGGGTGATATCCAGTTCGCCCCGCAGCGATTCATCGTCCTGCGTGACGATGTCATAGACGCGGCCGGTCACCTCGCAGCAGTCCCAATCGGCGATCACGTCGACAGACCCGGCCAGCGCGTAGCCGCTGCCATCGCTGAGTGAAACAAGGCCGCTATAGGTTGCGGTGCCCGACTCGGGCAGGTCGTTGGGGGCGGTAAAGGCGCCGCTGCCAGAGGCGAAGGCGTCAAAATCGGCCTGTCGTGCGCTGATGTCGCCCAGGATTGCGGCGAAGGCGCCTGGCGTCGTGCCGCCACCCCCCGTGCCAGCCCCGGTCGTGGTTCCGGTTTCGGCGCCCGAACAGGCGGCCAGAAATCCGGTCAAGATCAACATATGGCGCATGGGCGCGTCTCCTGCTCGGGTCCGTCCTATGCAGCCCTTGGGCGCACAATCCCAACAATAGGCTGGGGTTGCAAGCGTTCGCTTGGCCCGGCGGCGGCGGATGCGCGGGTTTGCGTAGGCCAAATTGTCTTTGGTGTCAGCGTGTTGCATGGATGTCAGTGGCCTTGGCGCCGCCGCCGGCCCGCACGCTTGTTGTTTGGGGCCCGGCGCGGTAAAACCCGGTCGCCGGGTTTGGGGGTCAGTGATCTTGCGACAATTCGTTTTGATGGCGGTGTTGAGCGCGGGTGCCGCGTGCTCGGCCTCAGGCGATGATCCGTTCACCGGGCAGACGGATTTGGTGGACAGTCAGATCGATGCGCTGGGCCGTATCGAGATTACCCCGGCCGCCGCCATGCCAACCACCGGAACGATGCGCTTTGATTCGCTGCTATATGTCTTGGTCGACATGGATAGCTCGCGCGCGAATTCGCCCGGCGATGTTCAGGCGGTCGGCGCGGGGCGGATCGTGTCGGATTTCGGCCCGGCCAAGTCGATAACCGGATCGTTCGACGATTTCGTGGGCGTGGCGCCCAGCGGCAATAACGTGGCGGTCGGGGGCGCGATCGCGCTGGACAACGGCACGATCGGCGCGGCCAAGGCGAATGGGTTCGAATTCACCGTGGCCGGGCGCCTGACCGTCGAGGGCGGCACCTATGATGTCAGCGACACCGTGTCGGGTCGGTTCGTGGGCACGCCGATTCAGGGGTTTGTCGGCACCGGGGCGGGCGCGCCGGTGCTGGTGGACGGCAGCACGGCGCGGACGGGCGCGGTGGTGGTGACGGCCACGAACTGAGGTGACGACCTGAGGTGACGCTGGGGCGCCCAGGCCTTTTGTCACGCTGGGGTTTGTTGCGCTGGGGCGCACAGGTTTGACGTGGCTCTGGTTTGACGTGTTTGACGTGGCGCTGGCGCGCTTAGACGCGCGAGGCGCGGCGCAGCAGATCGACAGCATCGGCGCCCTGTATCAGCGAGTCATCAACTTCGAACGCGGCGGATGTCGTCACGTCGAGACCGCGGTTGAGCAGGCTGGAGCGCACTCCTTCCGGCAAAACGGCAGTGACCTGGGTGTCGACAAACAGGCTTTCGGCGGCGATGCCTTCGGCGTAGATGATCTCGTGCTGATCGAAAAGCAGCTGGTAATAATCCACAAAGCCGCCATCCGATTGCACAACACTGTCGCCGTTGACCAAGAGGCGCGCCTTGACCATCACCTCGGACCGTCCGGCCCGGATCTTATCGCGGCGCTGATAGATGAACAGCCGGTGGTTGGGCGACAAGGTCAGGTCGTTGGCGTTGTTCAGAACGCCCTTTTTGATCACGATCGGCGCAAAGGCCCCGGTGGCGCGGACGGTTTGCTGGCCGATCCAGCGAATGTCGCGCGGGCCATTGTCGCGCGTCAGGATGCGGTCGCCGACGCGCAGGTCTTCAATCGGTTTCTGGGCGCCATTGGCCATGGTGATCAGCGTGCCGTGGGCAAAGCTGACGCAGGCCATTTGCGCAAGCCGCGCACGGGCGGCGGTGCGGTCAATCCTGACCAATGCGTATTCGGTTTGCGGGGCAAGGGGGGCCAACGGCAGCAGGTAGCTGTCGGTGTAGTACCCATCTTCGGTTTCGACCAGCACCAGCGCTTCGACCGTGCTGCCATCCGGGCACATGAAGGTCGCGCAATGATCCGTGACCAGCGTGGCGCCGGCGCGGCCAAGCTGGCTTGTCGCGCCAATGGTAAAATGATCGCCCGCCGGGGCGACCGACAGCCCATGCGTGCGCGCATTGGGGCGCAGCGCATAGATATCGTCCAGCGCCATTTCGCGCGCATCGGTGATCCCATCGCCCAGATTCGCGCCGCTGGTCACGCAAAAATCCCCTGACCGATAGACCGGCAGGGTGCGTTCTGGCGTCGGCTGAATCGCGTTATGTCGCGTCAATGGTCGCTCCTGGTTCTGGTGGCCCTGGGGTTTGCCCTGCGCAGTCCCGGGGTTTGCGCTGTTCAGTCCCTGTGCAGTGCGGTTCCCGCCCGAAGTCGCGCAGATATAGGTATTGGCGCGACGCAGGGTAATGGCAGGCGACGGCTGGCGGTGCAGGGGCCAGTTTCAGGGAATTGTTGCTGGAAACCGTGGCAAGACTGCGGCATGGTCCGCACGAATTCACGACAATGGTGGGGAAAACACATGGATCTGGGTATTTCTGGCAAGCGCGCGCTGGTCTGCGCGTCATCCAAGGGGTTGGGGCTGGGCTGCGCGCGCGCGCTGGCCGAAGCCGGCGTCGATCTGGTGATGAACGCGCGCGGGGCCGATGCGCTTGAGTCCGCCGCACAGTCGATCCGCGATGATTTCGGCGTGGACGTGGTGAACGTGGTCGCCGACGTGACCACGCCCGAAGGACAGGGCGCGGTGCTGAAGGCTGCCCAAGGGGTGGATATTCTTGTCACCAATGCAGGCGGTCCGCCGCCGGGCCTGTGGAGCGACTGGGAGCGCGAGGATTTCATCCAGGCCCTGGACGCCAACATGCTGACCCCGATCGCGCTGATGAAGGCGCTGCTGCCGGGGATGATCGACAAGGGCTGGGGGCGGGTGGTCAACATCACCTCGCAATCGGTCAAGGCCCCGATCCCGGCGCTGGGCCTGTCCAATTCGGCGCGCACCGGGCTGACGGGCTATGTCGCGGGGACATCGCGCCAGGTCGCCCAGCACGGGGTGACGATCAACAATCTGCTGCCGGGCAACCATGATACCGACCGGATCGCATCGCTGGACAGCACCGTGGCCCAGCAGCAGGGCATTGGTCGCGACGAAGCGCGCGCCGCCCGCGAGGCGACGATCCCCGTGCACCGCTACGGCACGGCCGAGGAATTCGGCGCCACCTGTGCTTTCTTGTGCTCGCAGTACGCCGGGTACATCGTCGGGCAGAACATCCTGCTGGACGGTGGCGGCGTCAATTCGACCATGTAGGGTGCGTTGGCGGTTGCGATAATACACAATTATATGAGTATGTTGCGCTGCTATCTTGATGTGATCCGAGATGTGACCTGAGGGATGTGGGCCGGGGGCGCATGTCTGCTGCGTTCCGGGCGTCATGCTCTTCGGTGCCACGCTTTTTTGGGCTCCTTGCTTTGCGGTGCGATATACTCGGGCCGCCTTTCGGCTTTGCAGTATTTCGCCCCCCATACGCAGGCGTATGGGGCGAATAATTGAAGCTATATTTTCCCTCTAAATTCAAATAGAAACCAAGCGATCTTAAACCTGATCAGGCAGTTCTGATGTCCCGGGGATTGCATCGGCGTCTTGAATGGCGCGACCAATCTGGCAGTGGCACACGACAGGGCACAAGACAGGGCAACAAAGAACGTTGCCCGGCGCACATTTCTGGACCGGCTGAACTGGTCTGCCGATCCACCCCCAGCCCGCGCTGGACCCGCATTTCGCGCTGGCCGATGCCTGGCCTGACCCTCGCCCTGACCCATGCCCTGACCCATGCCCTGACCTGTGGCCCATAGGGAATCGCCCACATCCCCCACGGTTTTTACAGCGGGGCTGAGGCAGGGCTGACCCCGGACGCCCGCAAAAGCGTCGCAGCGGGCGGATGTTGCTAAGCGCGCGCGGGGCTGCTAACTCGGCCCCCTACCTGACTGTTTTGCTGGGATACCCATGCCCGCCGCTACACCGCGCCTTGAAATTCGCAACATCACCCGTCAGTTCGGCGGGCGCACGGTTGTGGATAATGTGTCATTGTCGGTGATGCCGGGGCAGGTGACGTGCCTGCTGGGTCCGTCGGGTTGCGGCAAGTCGACCACGCTGCGGGTGATCGCGGGGGTCGACATGCAAGACAGCGGCACCATCCATGTGGACGGCAAACTGGTGTGCGACACGGTCTATCGGGTGCCACCCGAAGGCCGGTCCATCGGCCTGATGTTCCAGGATTTCGCCCTGTTCCCGCATCTGAGCGTCGAAGACAACGTGGCTTTTGGCCTGAAAGGCGCGCGCGGGCAAAAGCGGGCGCGGGTGGAAGATCTGCTGGCGCGGGTCGGGTTGAGCGGCGCGATCGACAAGTTTCCCCACCAGCTGTCGGGGGGCGAACAGCAGCGCGTGGCACTGGCCCGCGCCCTGGCGCCGCGCCCGTCGATCATGCTGATGGACGAGCCGTTTTCCGGCCTGGATGAGCGCCTGAAGGACGATATCCGTGACGCCACGCTGGACGTTCTGAAAGAAGAAGGCACCGCCGTTTTGCTGGTCACGCATGAGCCGGACGAGGCAATGCGCATGGCCGATGATATCGCGCTGATGCGGGGCGGGCGCATCGTGCAGCAGGGCGCGCCCTATAACGTGTATAACGCGCCGGTTGACCGCGCCGCGGCCGGATTTTTCAGTGATATCAACGTGATCACGGGCACCGTGCAGGGCGCGCTGGTTGACACCGCCTTTGGCGAATTCCTGGCCCCCGGCCATCGCGACGGCACGCGCGTGGATATCGTGATCCGGCCCCAGCATTTGCGGATTGACTTTGATCGCGACGGGCGCGGCCCGAATCCGACCCCCCAGGACGGCGTCCCGGCGCGCGGCATCGTGCAGCGCGCCCGCTTTATGGGGCGCGAAAGTCTTGTCGAATTTCGGATGGACTATGACGGGTCGATCCTGCGCGCCACGGTGCCGTCGGTGTTCATGCCAAAACCGGGCACGCCGCTGTGGCTGATGCTGCGTCGCGAACGCTGCTTTGTCTTTCCGCAGCGCGACTGATCGCACGCCATTCGCCCCTGTCCGTTCACAAATAAGCATATAAACACTTTTGAGCCTTTTATCGGCGCGCGCGACGCAATAGATAAGGTACCTGAGTTTGCGGGCCTAAATCCCGCACCCAAACGGAGATTCGAGATGCTCAACAATATCGGTCTTCCCGGCCTGATCCTGATCGCCATCGTTGTTCTGGTCCTGTTTGGCCGCGGCAAGATATCGTCGCTGATGGGCGAAGTCGGCAAAGGTATCACCGCGTTCAAGAGGGGCGTTGATGACGGGAAAAAAGAGCTGGATACACAGGACGCCGAGCTGCGCGACGTGACCCCCGCCGAGGAAAAGGACAAGGCGTAAGCGCCCGTCCCACCGGAGACTTCGCGCATGTTTGGCATCGGCACGTCCGAGCTCATCGTGATCGGGATCGTGGCGCTCATCGTGGTGGGCCCCAAGGATCTGCCGGTCATGTTCCGTACCCTTGGTCGGTTCACCGGCAAGGCGCGTGCAATGGCGCGCGAATTCAGCCGCGCGATGGACGACGCAGCCGATCAATCGGGGATGAAAGACGCGGCCGATACGCTCAAGGCGGCGGCGAACCCGCGCTCTTTTGGCATGGACAAGCTGAAGGACGCCGCGAGCGCTTTCGAAGACTGGGACCCATCGGCCAAGGTGGCGGCCCCGGAAACCCCCAAGCTGAGCGAAGAGCGCGCCGAAGCGGCCCGCAAGATCGCCGCGAAAACCGCCGACGCCGCGCGTGAGCGTCAGGCGCGCGATGCGGGCGAAGCCGGTGCGCCGGCCAAGGGCGTAGCAGATGCTGCCCCGGCAAAAGCACCCGCTGCGAAAAAGCCTGCCGCCAAGGATGCCGCACCCAAGAAGCCGGCAGCCAAGAAGCCGGCAGCCAAGAAACCTGCGGCGAAAAAGCCGGCTGCCAAGACCACACAGGCCAAGACCGCACAGGCGAAGCCGGCTGCCAAAAAACCGCCTGCCAAAACGCCTGCTGCCAAAAAGGCCACCCCAAAGACCCCCGCCAAGGATAAAGCCGCGAAATGAGCGACGAGGACACGATCGAAGACAGCTCGGCCCCGCTGATCGAGCATCTGGCCGAACTGCGCTCGCGGCTGATCCGCGCCGCCATCGCCTTTATCATCGGCATGGTTTTGGCCTTTACCGTGGCCGAACCGATCCTGCAGTTCCTGCTGGGCCCGATCGAAGAAACCCTGCGCGAACTGGGCGACCCGTCGCCCACGATGCAGTACACCAGCCCGCAAGAATACCTGTTCACGCTGTTTCGTATTTCGATGGTTTTCGGATTTGCGCTGGCCTTCCCGGTGATTTCCTACCAGCTGTGGCGCTTCGTGGCCCCGGGTCTGTACAAGTCGGAAAAAGGCGCGTTCCTGCCGTTTCTCATCGCATCGCCCTTCATGTTCCTGCTGGGCGCCAGCTTTGCCCATTTCGTGGTCACGCCGCTGGCGATGGCGTTTTTCCTGGGCTTTGCCGATGTCAGTTCGATCTTTGCCAACCTGATGTCGAACACGGCGCCCGATCTGCCGCCCGATGCGGCCGTGGTGCCCGAAACGGCCGATGGAGTCAGGATCACCTTTTTCGGCAAGGTAAACGAATCGCTGGATATCACGCTGAAATTCATCATGGCCTTTGGCCTGTGCTTTCAGTTGCCGGTGCTTTTGACGCTGATGGGCAAGGCCGGTCTGGTCAGTTCCAAGGGGCTGAGCAAGGTGCGCAAATACGCCATGGTGGCGATCCTTGTGCTGGCCGCGCTGGTCACGCCGCCAGATGTGACCACGCAAGCGATTTTGTTCGTCGTGGTCTATGGGCTGTACGAAGTGTCGATCCTGCTGGTGCGCTATGTCGAAAAAGACCGCGAAAAGAAGTTGAAAGCTGAAGGACTGTGGGATGAGGATATCCACGGCGATGGAGGTTTCGGTGATGCAGATTTCGAAGACGATGCAGACACCTTGCTGGGGCCGGACGATGACGAAGGGCGCAAGCCGTGACTGACGCGGCCCTGACCCGCATCGCCGAGGCGCTGGAACGCCTGTCGCCCCCGCCCAGCCGCGCGCCCGATTTCGCGCTGGCCGATGCCTTTGTCTGGCATGTGGCGCCCGATCGTCTGTCGCCGGTGCCGCGCGTCAACCGCGTTGCGCTGGACCTGCTGGTGGGGGTCGACCGGTCGCGCGACACGCTGCTGGCCAATACGGTCCAATTTGCCCGCGGCTTTCCGGCCAACAACGCGCTGCTCTGGGGCGCGCGCGGGATGGGCAAATCGTCTTTGGTCAAGGCGGTGCACGCGGCGGTGGTGGCGCAGGGTCATGCGCTGAAAATCGTTGAAGTGCAGCGCGAGGATCTGCCCAGCATCGGCCGGCTCTTGGGGCTGTTGCGGGCGTCTGAGCACCGGTTCGTGCTGTTTTGCGATGATCTGTCCTTCAGCCACGACGATCAGCACTACAAATCGCTCAAGGCTGTTCTGGATGGCGGGATCGAAGGGCGCCCGGACAACGTGGTGTTTTATGCCACGTCGAACCGGCGCCATCTGATGCCGCGCGACATGATTGAAAACGAACGCTCATCCGCGATCAACCCGTCCGAAGCAAGCGAAGAAAAAGTGTCGCTGTCGGACCGGTTCGGGCTGTGGTTGGGTTTCCACCCCTGCAGCCAGGACGAATACCTGACCATGATCCGGGGCTATTGCGATGCCCACGGGGTTCAGATTTCCGACGAAGACATGCACGCCGAAGCGATCGAATGGCAGGCCACGCGCGGTGGGCGGTCGGGCCGGGTGGCCTGGCAGTATTTCACCGATCTGGCCGGACGGCGGGGCATCGCGCTCTAGCTAGCGCTGACACGGCGATGGCGCCCTGCGGATGGGGGGCACGGCTGGTTGTGCTGGCAGTTTGGCCCGCTAGTCGGGGCGGTCATGGGCCAAGCTGGGACCGGGCGGGTGCGATGCCTGCCAGAATTCCCTGCCGCCCAGACCCGACGCTTTTTCGAAATGCTTATTCGAAATACGGGGCCGGATCGACGGCTTGCGTGCCTTTGAAGGTCATGAACTGTAGCGCGCCGAATTCGTTCTGCGCGACGGTGGCCACGGCTTGCCCGCGCTTGACGCTCTGGCCCTTTTTCACCGCAATGTCCTTGATGAAACTATAGGCGGTCTGCAGCCCGCCGCCGTGGTCGAGCACCAGGATTTCCACCCCGTCGGCGTTCTTGGACACCAGCTTGACCGTGCCGTCTGCAGCGGCCTGGACCGGGGTGCCATTCGACGCCTTGAACAGCACGAATGCCGATTTCGACTTGTCGAAGGTGCGGATGATCGGCCCCGAAACGGGCAGGGCGAAACGGGCGCTGGTGGTCTGTTCGGCGCCCAGATCGGGCGACGCAGGCGCGGGCGCGGGCTTTGCGGTTGTCTTTTCGGCGGGCAGGGGCGCGGCGGCCGACGGCGGGACCGGGGTGGGCGATCCGACACCGGGCGCAGGCGCTGCGGCGGGTTTGGCCGCAGTCTGGTTGCTCGCGGCGACGGGGATCAGCAGCGCCTGACCTTCGCGCAGGCTCAGATCGGTGCCCAGGCCGTTCCATTCCGCCAGGTCTTTGACCGACACGCCGTATTTGCGGGCGATGGAATAGGCGGTTTCGCCGCGGGCCACGCGGTGCTGGTTCGGTTCAAGCCCGGTCTGGGCGCCGGGCGGGGCGATAGTGGAACTTTCGGCCCGATCGATGGCATTCCCGGCCAGGGTGGTCACGTCGACCTGATCGGCCGGGCGGATCGGCCCGGTGCCCACAGCGCCCGTGGCGGGCGATGGTTCGGGAACGCGGGTGGGCAGCGCGATGATTTCGCCGTCGCGCAGGGGGGTGTCCAGGCTGATGCCGTTGTGCCGGGCCAGGGTGGCCGCATCGACGCCAACACGGCTGGCCACATCGGCGATCTTGTCACCACGCCGGGCCACGACAACCTGGTAGTTGGGATAGGAAATTACGCCGCGATCATCCGGGGCGGGGCGCGGCGCGCTGGCCTGGCGGACCGCATCCGAAGTGTCGAACCCATTGCCCAGGTCACGCAGGTCGAAGTCGAAGGGCTGATTGGGATCGCAGGCGGCCAGCGCCATGCAGGTGGTTCCGAGAAACAGGAAACGGGTCAGGGCCATTGCTCATCATCCTCATATGCGCCGTTTTCGCGGCCCTCGTTGGATGGGGCCTTTGGCGCTCTTGCACTGCCGGGCGTTTGCCGCCCATCTACTCTTTGGGCCAACATACGCGAGTGAACGCGCTCTGCCTAGCCTGCCAAATGGGCGCCATACGCGCCCGTATGGATCAATCGTCCTGTCCCATGCCTTCCAACAGCGGAACGAACCGGACGGGGCGCAGTTCGTCATAATCAAAACCGGTTTCGGTGCGGGTCACCTTGATCAGGCTTTGGACGGCATCAGACTGGCCGACCGGCAGCACCATGATGCCGCCAACCTTCAACTGGGCCAGCAGCGGGCCGGGCGGATCTTCTGCCGCCGCGGCGACCAGAATCCGGTCAAAAGGTGCCTGGTCGGGCAGCCCGTGCGAGCCATCGGCGGAAAAGGCGGTCACATTGGTCAGGTCCAGCGCATCGAACACTTTTTTCGCCTCGCGCACCAGGCGCCGGTGCCGGTCCACCGTGTAGACGCGGCGGGCAAGGCAGGACAGGATCGCCGCCTGATAGCCCGACCCGGTGCCGACCTCGAGCACCTTGTCGCGCGGTTGCACGTTGAGCGCCTGTGTCATCAGCCCCACCACCGACGGCTGGCTGATCGTCTGCCCGCACGCGATCGGCAGGGGCATGTCTTCGTAGGCGCGTTCGGCGAACAACCCTTTGACGAACCGGCCCCGGTCGATCTTTTCCATCGCTTCCAGCGTGCGCTTGTCGGTCACGCCCTTGGAACGGATCGCGTAAAGAAACTGCATCAACCGTTCGGGGTCGGTGGTCATCCCATCGCCTCTTGCAGCCCGGCCAAGGCGTCATAGGCGGTCAGGTCGGCCCGCATCGGCGTGATCGAAATATAGTCGTCCAAATTCGCGTGAACATCCGTTCCCGGCGCGGTCGGGGCGTTCTGGATGCCGCCCTTGATCCACAGGAACCGTTTGCCGGCGGGGGAATCATGTGCTTCGACACTGAAATGCGTGTCCTTGCGGAACCCTTGCGCCACGACGCGGTGGCCCTTGACCTGATCGGCCGGGACGGGCGGGAAATTCACGTTGTAGAACAGCCGGTAATCGGCGTTGTCCCACTGCCCATAGTCCAGAAGGGCGCGCACCGTTGCCGCGCCGTGCAGGCGGGCCGCTTCGAACATATCGGGTTCGTTGAAGTTGCGCGGGCCCAGGAACTGCGAAAACGCAATCGCCGGCAGACCCTGCAAGGCCGCTTCCATCGCGCCGCCGATGGTGCCGGAATAGAGCGTGTTCTGGCCTGCGTTGTTGCCGCGGTTGACGCCCGACAGGACCAGGTCGGGGCGCGCGTCCATCACCTCGTAGAGCGCGGCCAAGACACAATCGGCGGGCGAGCCTTCTGTCGCGTATCGCCGTTCGCCCATCTTGGCCAGCAGCATCGGGTGGGTGTAGCTGATGCAATGGGCCACCCCCGATTGTTCAAAGGCGGGCGCCACGGTCCAGACTTCGCCGTCCGGCCCTGCGATGTCCTGGGCGATGGCCTGCAACACCTCAAGTCCCGGTGCGTTGATCCCGTCGTCGTTGGTGATGAGAATGCGCATGGGGTCCCCCTGATGACTGCTCTGCCCCCTGTCTAGTGGAGGCTCTGGCGGGCGACAAGCGGGCAGGGCCGTTAAACCGTCGTTAACCTTGGCGACATACGGTCCGGTACGGGCGCAAAACGCTGCCCGACGCCACCGTATGGAGAACGAGAACATGGCCAAATCAAAACTAACCCGCCAGGACTGGATCGCGGCGGCCGAAGATGCCCTGCGCAGTGGCGGGCCTTTTGCGGTCCGTGTTGAACCCATTGCACGCACGCTTGGCGTGTCCAAGGGATCGTTTTATTGGCATTTCAAGGACCTGCGGACAATGATCGAGGCGCTGTGGAGCGGCTGGCGGGACCAGGCGATCGCCCGTGTCGCGCAGTCTTCGGACCGGGACGCGTTGCCGGTCAAGCGCCTGATGGAATGGGTCAATGGCGAGGACGCGCGCGAGGACGACATGTTCACATCCACCGAAGCGGCGCTGCGGTCCTGGGCCCTGACCGAGCCCGTACTGGCCCGTATGGTGCGCGAAGTTGACAATGCCCGGATCAACGACCTGGCCGACAGTCTGCGCGCAACGGGCGTCAGCCGACCGGGTCACGCCGCCCAGATGTTGCACGCGACCAAGCTGGGCCTGTCTGCACTGGGATCTGGCGGCACGGCCGAACGGCGCGCCCTGTTGGAGCTGGTCAGCTCAGAGGCTGGCTAGCAGGCGTCTGGCCTCAGACGCGGGGCTGGCCAGCGCGCTGCGATCTTCGCCCGGAAAGAACCGGGCGCGCACGGCGGTGGGCATCGGCGCGGGCGTCAGAACCCGCACAACGGTGCCGCCCTGAACTGCCTCGGCCTCCCACGAACGGGCCAGCGCGATCTGCGCCGCCTTGGTGGACCCATAAGAGCCAAAGAATTTTTGGCCCGCACGCGGGTCATCAAAGAAAAGCGCCATGGACGCGTCGGAATAGCCCAGCAAGGCCCCGATCATCGGAACCAGATGGCCCATGGCGGTCACGT
Organism: Aliiroseovarius sp. PTFE2010; assembly: GCF_049943335.1. Taxonomy (NCBI): domain Bacteria; kingdom Pseudomonadati; phylum Pseudomonadota; class Alphaproteobacteria; order Rhodobacterales; family Paracoccaceae; genus Aliiroseovarius; species Aliiroseovarius sp. PTFE2010. The sequence continues at coordinate 228,326 of NZ_JBNFVY010000004.1, read as the reverse complement.
TCACCTCTACCGATTTTCCCCAGTCTTTGGCGTCGATGTGGTGGGCCGGGGTCAGCGGCGCGGCATGGATCGCCGTATGCGCCCAAAGATCGGCGCGCCCCCAGCGGTCGTGAATGGCGCGGCACAGATGGGCCATCGCATCGGCGTTTGTGATGTCCATCGGGGCCAGCGTCGCTTCGCCGCCGCGCGCCTTGATCCGGTCGTCCAATTCTTCCAGCGCGCCGGTGGTTCGGGCCACGGCCACGATGTGATGCGTGGGGCAGAGTTCTTCGGCCAGCGCGGCGCCAAGACCGCGCGAGGCCCCGGTGATGAGGGCGATTTTCTTATCCATGGCGCGGGGTTTGGCGGGTTTGCGCGGCGCGGTCAAGCCCTGCGCATTGCGCGCCGCCGCCGTGCGATCACCTGCCGCAAGCCGGTCGGTCCGGATCGACGCGCCCGGATCGCAGAGCCCACCAGACAAGTGGCGCGGGCCGCGTTAGGTAGCGCGCGCCGATCGGGGGTCCTGGCCCGTGCGTACGGTGCGGCAAAACGGGCCGAAAGCAACATTTCAATTGTGGGGGGCGGCATCTGCGCCCTGTTTGCCCCGCCTCACGCAAGGGGAATGGCGCGGGACGTGCGTTCGCTGAACGGTACAGAAGGAATGCGGTGGCGTGCGGCGATTTGCAGGCGCCGCGCGATCCGCCGCGCGCCGCGCCCATCTGCTGGCACCACCGCAGTGCCAGCCGCTACCGGGCGGTTATTCCGCGGCGGGTTTCAGCTGAAAGCCCTTTTCGATCATGTCGGCCGGTTCCACCGGATATTCGCCGGAAAAACACGCATCGCAATAGCGCGGGCTGGCGGGATCGCGCCCTTCGGCCACGCCGGCGGCGCGATAGAGCCCGTCGAGCGAAATGAACCGCAGACTGTCCACGCCCAGATGGTCGCGCATTTCATCTTCGGACATGTTGGCGGCCAGCAATTTTTCGCGTTCGGGCGTGTCGACGCCGTAGAAACAGGGCCAGGCGGTGGGCGGGCTGGCGATGCGAAAGTGCACCTCGGCCGCGCCGGCGTCCAGGATCATATCCTTGATCTTGCGGCTGGTTGTGCCGCGCACCACCGAGTCATCAACCAGGATCACCCGCTTGCCGCGGATCAGCGCCCGGTTCACGTTCAGCTTCAGCCGAACGCCCATGTTGCGGATCTGCTCGGTCGGTTCGATAAAGGTGCGGCCCATGTACTGGTTGCGGATGATCCCCATCGCGTAGGGAATTCCGCTTTCTTGCGAAAACCCGATGGCCGCGGGCGTTCCGCTATCGGGCACGGGGCAGACCAGATCGGCGTCGACCGGCGCTTCGCGCGCCAGTTCCACACCGATCTGCCGGCGGGTTTCATAGACCGACCGCCCTTCGAGGATCGAGTCGGGCCGTGAGAAATAGACATGTTCAAAGATGCAAAAGCGCGATTTCTTGGGTTCGAACGGCTTGAAGCTTTCAACGCCGCGCTCGGCGGAAATCACGACCATTTCACCGGGTTCGATGTCGCGGATGAATTCGGCGCCAATGATGTCCAGCGCACAGGTTTCCGAGCTTAGCGCCCAGCCATCGCCGATCTTGCCCAGCACCAGCGGGCGCACGCCCAGCGGGTCGCGCACGCCGATCAGTTTGGTGCGGGTCATGGCAACGACGGAAAACGCGCCTTCGACACGGCGCAGCGCGTCTTTCATCCGTTCAGGAATGTTGCGCTGCAGCGAGCGGGCCATCAGGTGGATGATGCATTCGCTGTCAGACGAGGATTGAAAGATCGAGCCGCGCTCGATCAGTTCGCGCCGCAGCTGGTCCGCGTTGGTGATGTTGCCGTTATGGGCGATCGCCGCGCCACCCATCGAAAATTCGCCAAAGAAAGGCTGGACGTCGCGGATCGCGGTGTTGCCCTTGTTGCCGGCAGTGGAATAGCGCACGTGGCCGATTCCGATGGGACCGGGCAGGGTTTCCATGACCTTGTGCGAGGTAAAGTTGTCGCGCACGTAGCCAAAGCGGCGGGCGCTGTTAAAGCCCTGTTCGGGATCGTGGACGACAATGCCGCCCGCTTCTTGTCCGCGATGTTGAAGGGCGTGCAGGCCGAGCGCGACGAAGTTGGCCGCGTCAGCGACGCCGGCCACGCCGAAGACGCCGCACTCCTCTTTTAGTTTGTCGTCGTCAAAGGGATGGGCAGGGGGCATCGCGCGCATGAGGGCGTGGGCTCCGAATTCGGAATGTGGCAGGTTAAGGGTCGTTTAACGGCTTGGGCCGCGGCTGTCACGAAAGGATCGCAGAACTTTTTCGCGAGAAGTGCAAAAAAATGTATAAAAGAACATCGCCGCCCGGTCAGGCGGCGATGTGTATCACAATACGGGCAGTGTCAGATGCCGCCGGATCAGGCGCAAAAGTGTCAAATGCTGCGGGGTCAGACGCCGCAGTGTCAGACGCCGCAGTGGCCGACCAGCGTGTTGTAGCGCTCGATGATCCAGCCGGGCGCGTCATCGGGGATTTGTTCGGCCAGTGAATCCTGCGAGCGGGCAAACACCTTGGCCGTGCGGCTTTCGCCGACGTGCAGCACGTCTTCGCCCAGCACGACGTTGTCATAGACGATCAGCGCGACGGCAACCAACAGCACCCCGCGCGCCACGCCGAACAAAAAGCCCAGCCCCTGATCGACGGCCCCGACGGCCGACCGCTGCACGACCGACGAAAACAACGGTGTGAACACGGATACGACCACAAGGGCCAGCGCAAAGATCGCCGCAAAACCGGCGATGGTCGACAATTCGCAACTGTCGGCCAGGAATTCCTTGACGTAGGGAATTTCCTTGATCAGCGGCACTGCCTTGGGGGCGAACATATAGGCCAGAATGGCCGCCGCGATCCAGCCGACGATCGACATCGCTTCGCGCACAAACCCGCGCGAATAGGCCAGGATGGCCGATATGATGATGACCAGCGCGACCACGCCGTCGATGATGTTGAACCCTTCCATCGGTTCAGTCCTTTTTGCCAGCGACGCTTAGCCTGCGCCGAATACTTCTCCTACGACCCCAGCAAGGTCGGCCATGGTCTGCAAAGACAGGCCGCCGCCGTCGCCCTTGGAGCGGGCTGGCAGGATCGCCCCGTGAAACCCCAGTTTGGCGGCTTCTTTCAGGCGATTGTCCGTCTGGCCGACGGGTCTTAGCGCACCTGATAGGCTAATCTCGCCAAAAACGACAGTATCGGCGGGCAGGGCGGTGTCTTCGCGCGCAGAAAGTAGCGCGGCGGCCACAGCCAGATCGGCGGCGGGTTCCGAGATCTTGATGCCGCCGGCCACGTTCAGATAGACATCGAGCCCGCCAAAGGGAATGCCGCAGCGGCTTTCCAGCACCGCCAGAATCATGGCTAGGCGGGCGCCGTCCCAGCCCACCGTGGTGCGGCGCGCCTGGGCGTGGGGCGACGGGGCGACAAGGGCCTGGAATTCCACCAGAACGGGGCGGGTGCCTTCGATTCCGGCAAAGACGACACTGCCCGGCGCGGGGGTGTCGCGTTCGGACAGGAACAGGGCGGATGGGTTTGCGACCTCGGCCAGCCCGTCGCCGGTCATTTCGAAAACGCCGATTTCGTCGGCCGGGCCGAAGCGGTTCTTGACCGCGCGCAGGATGCGGAACTGGTGGCCGCGTTCGCCTTCGAAATAGAGCACCGTGTCGACCATGTGTTCGACCACGCGCGGGCCGGCGATCTGACCTTCCTTGGTGACATGACCGACCAGCACCACGCTGATCCCGTTGCGCTTGGCAAAGGTGGTCAGTTCATGCGCCGCGGCGCGCACTTGCGCCACGCTGCCCGGCGCGCTTTCGACGTTGTCGGCCCACATCGTCTGGATCGAATCGATGATCGCCAGGTCGGGTTTTTCAGCCTCCAGCGTGGTCAGAATGTCGCGCAGGTTGGTTTCGGCGGCCAGTTTGACGGGCGCGTCTTTCAGCCCCAGCCGCTGAGCACGCATGCGGACCTGGGCGCTGGCCTCTTCGCCCGACACATAGATGCATTTCAGCCCGCCCCGCGCAAAGCTGGCCGCGGCCTGCAAAAGCAGCGTCGATTTGCCGATGCCCGGATCGCCGCCGACAAGAATCGCGCTGGCAGGCACAAGCCCTCCGCCCAGCACCCGGTCAAGTTCGCCCATGCCTGAATTGGTGCGGGGTGGGGGCGCCTCTTCGGTGGCCAGATCGGTCAGCGGAATTTTTCGCCCGCGCATGGCGCCCAGCGATTTGGCGGCGGGGCCGGCCGACAGGGGGGCCTCTTCGGCAATCGTGTTCCATTCGCCGCAGCTATCGCAGCGGCCGGACCATTTTGACGTGACCGCGCCGCAGGCGTTGCAGGTGAAGGATTTGGTTTTTGCCATAGGCGCTGATTACCCGTGTTCGGCGCGGCGGTGCAAGCGGTGCGTTGCCGCCGTGATGCCAAGCGATGCCAGCACGCAGAATGTGAACAGATAAAGGCCCCACCCGACGTCCAGTCGGCCCACGCCGATTCCCTTGGCCACGGTGATATAGATGGCGATCAGAAACACATCCGCCATCGCCAGCCGCCCAAGCACATGCACCGCCCCCAGCCATTCCGGCCCGGCCCGCCCGAAATGGACGGCCGATAGGGACAAGGTCTTGGCGATCGGGGCCACCAGCGCAAAGAGCACGACCAGAAGGGCAAGGAAGATATCCTCGGACCACAGGGCGGCGATGCCGGACAGGACGGTGATTTCCGTCATCCCGAACAGCGGCAGCAGACCCGCGCGCAGCAAAGGCGCGGCCCAAGCCAGGGGAAACAGCAATAGCAGGGCCAGGTTGGCCCACCGAAGAACGTTCATCCGGTGGACGTGGCACCCCCGGCGTGGGAATTCAAGCGGCGAGTCTTGAAGGCCGTGCGTTCGGCTTTTTGCGGGCCGGTCTCCATATCTGACCCGTGGGTGGGAAACCGCGTGTAGTCGTAGGTCGGGGGGCGCGCGCCCACCACGCTGTGGTCGATGTCGTCAGAGTAAACACTGGGGCTGTAGCCGTCCGACCGGCGCACGTAATAGCGCGACCGGCGGGTAAAGGCGCACACGACGATGGTGGCAATCCAGATTGGCGCGGCCGAGATCGCGGCGGCGACAGCGCCAAGCGGCACCTGGGGGGCAAACAGCAGGTCGCGGGCGGAATAGATGATCAGCGCGATGGCCGCGACAAAGACCAAACCGTATATCGGGCGATTGACGCTGCGCGAGCGGCGAAACCGGAACAGGGCCAGTGCGGCCACGATCAAAGGACAGGCGAAGAGGCTAAGGCGCAATATGATATCAAAAGGTGGCATCGTTACATAAACCCCCGATGGCTTTGTAAAGTTCCAAATTAACTTGGGTCGCCGCAATGTGGGTAGGTCATGGTAAACAAATGATAAACGGGGCACGAGAAACCGTGTTGCGGCGATGGTATTTCCCTTTGATCCTACCTTTCGCACCTGCAGCATGCGCGTTAATTTAGGTTAACGCGGCCGCATCGGCGGAATTTGACCCATCGGGGGATTTGTCGGCACAATTTTTGCGCCAAACCTGCGTTATCGCAGGGTTTCGATCGGGCCGGTGGCGCTGCCAGAGATAAACTGGCGCAAATAGGGATCGTCGGCGCTGTCCATGTCGGCCACGGGCCCCTCCCAGCGGATCGTGCCCCCGTGCAACATCGCCACGCGGTCGGCAATCGCGCGGACCGAGGTCATGTCGTGGGTGATGGTCATGGCCGTGGCGCCCATTTCGACGACGATTTCGCGGATCAGTTCGTTGATAACCCCCGACATGATCGGATCCAGCCCGGTGGTCGGTTCGTCGAAAAAGATGATTTCAGGTTCGGCGGCGATGGCGCGGGCCAGTCCGACGCGTTTTTGCATGCCGCCCGACAGTTCGGCGGGGAACAGATCGGCGACATCGGGGCCCAATCCCACGCGGCGCAGTTTTTCAATGGCGATTTCGCGCGCTTCTTTTATGGGGCGCTTGAGCGAGCCGCGCAGCAACCGAAAGGCGACGTTTTGCCAGACGGGCATGGAATCGAACAGCGCGCCACCCTGAAACAGCATGCCGAACCGGGCCAGGAAATTGTCACGGTCAACCTGGGTGACATCTTGCCCGCCCACTTCGATCCGCCCCTGATCGGGCGTCACAAGGCCCAGGACGCATTTCAGCAGCACCGACTTGCCGGTGCCCGAGCCGCCGATAATCACCGTGCTGGTGCCCTTGGGCACGTGCAGATCGACCCCGCGCAACACCTGCTTGGCGCCGAACGACTTATGTACGCCCTCGAGCCGGATCATGCGGAAAAGAACAGGTTGGTGAGCAGGAAGTTGGCCGCAAGGATCAGCATGGCGGCGGCTTCGACGCTGGTCTTGGTTGCGCGACCGACGCCTTGCGCCCCGCGGCCCGAGTTCATGCCGTGATAGCAGCCCATCAGCGTGGCGATTCCACCGAACACGCAGCCTTTGACCAGCGATGAGACGATGTCGATATTTTCAAGGAAATTCCATGTGTTGCGGATGTAGGTCGACGGGTTGAACCCCAGCTGGTGCACCGACACGATATAGCCCCCCATGATCCCGATCACATCGCCGATCCCCACCAGAATGGGCACCATGATCAGCCCGGCCAGAACGCGCGGCACGGTCAGGTATTTCATCGGATGGGTCGACAGGGTGACCAGCGCGTCGATCTGCTCGGTCACTTTCATGGTCGCGATTTCCGCGGCAATCGACGACGTCACCCGCGCGGCGATCATCAGGCCCACAAGCACGGGGCCAAGTTCGCGCACGACCCCGATGGCGACAATCTGGGGCACCACTGCTTCGACCGAAAAACGCGACCCGCCCGCATAGATCTGCAAGGCCAGCGCGCCGCCGGTGAAAAACGCGGTCAGCCCCACGACGGGCAGCGAAAAATAACCAATCGTCAAAAGCGATTGTGCGAATTCCCGGATGTAGAAAGGCGGGCGCAGCGCATGGGCAAATGTTTGCCCGGCAAAGATCGAAAACCGCCCGATACTGGCCAACAGGGCCAGCACGACCTGGCCCAGATGGCCCAGGGGCGCCAAGACGTTCATGCGCCCTGACCGGCGTAGTGCCGGGCATAGCGCGGACCCAGCTGGGTCAGGATTTCATAGCCGATGGTTCCGGCGATATCTGCCAGATCGTCCACACCTTGATCCGGCCCCAGCAGGTCCAGATACTGCACCGATTGCGCGCCCAGATGCGTGATGTCGACCGTCAGCAAATCCATCGACACCCGCCCGCGCAAAGGACAACGCGTGTCGCCGTGCCAAAGATCGACCTGGTTCGACAGGTGCCGGGTGATCCCGTCGGCATAGCCTGCGCTGAGCGTCGCGATGCGGGTGGGGGCCTGCGCGGTCCAGCTGTTGCCATAGCCTACGGTTTCGCCGGGTTGCAGATCGCGGATCTGGATGACCGGCAGCGACAGGCGCACGACCGGACGGGCGTCAGCAAAGGGCCGACCGCCGTACAGGCCGATTCCGGGGCGGGTCAGCGCAAAATGATAATCGGGCCCAAGCAGGATACCGCCCGTCGCCGACAGCGAGCGCGGCGCGCCGACCCCGTCGGTCATCTGGCGAAATGTCTTGAGCTGGCGCGCGTTCATCGGGTGGTCCGGCTCGTCCGCGCAGGCCAGGTGCGACATGACCAGTTCCGGGCCGGCGGGCAGGACGATGTCGCGCACCGCGGCCCATTCGGCCGGTTCCATGCCCAGGCGGTTCATGCCGGTGTCCAGTTGTACGCCAAAGGGGGCGCCGGGCAGGGCTTCGAAATGGCGGGTCAGCTGTTCGACCGAATTCAACATCGGCACCAGGCGCAGATTGCCGATCATGTCGCCATCCCCGGCCATGTGCCCGCCGAACACGTAAATCTCGGGGCCTTCGCCGATGGCCTGGCGCAGTTCGGCGCCTTCTTCGGCCTGGGCCACGAAAAAGCGCCGGGCGCCGGCGTCCAGCAGCGCGCGCGCGACCTTGACCGCGCCCAGCCCATAGGCGTCGGCCTTGACCACGGCGCCGGTCTGAACCGAAGCGCCCGAGGCCGCGTCCAGCGCGCGCCAGTTGGCGGTGATTGCGTCAAGGTCGATATGAAGGTCTGCGCGTGCCATGGGGCCGGTTGTGGCGGTCGCGCGCGCGGCGTGCAAGGGAAAACTTGGGCCGCGCGGCGCGATCAGTATCCGTCGTTGCCCTGGACCTGCTGATAGGGTTTGACCAGGTTGCCGAAACGGGTGAACTGGCCTTCGAAGCTCAGCTCGATCGTGCCGATGGGGCCGTGGCGCTGCTTGCCGATGATCACTTCGGCCTTGCCGTACAGGCGTTCCATTTCCTCTTGCCAGGCGACCATCTTGTCCAGTTCGTGATCGCCGGGTTTTTCGCGTTCCTTGTAGTATTCTTCGCGGAACACGAACATGACCACGTCGGCGTCCTGCTCGATCGAGCCTGATTCACGCAAGTCCGACAGTTGCGGGCGCTTGTCGTCGCGGCTTTCCACCTGACGCGACAGCTGCGACAGCGCGATCACGGGGATATCCAGTTCCTTGGCGATCGCCTTGAGCCCCATGGAAATTTCGGCGATTTCGTTGACGCGGTTGTCGTTGCGCCCCGTGCCGCGCACCAGTTGCAGATAGTCGACGATCAGCACATCCAGCCCGTGGCTGCGTTTCAGGCGGCGGGCGCGGGCGGCCAGCTGGCTGATCGGCAGGGCGGGGGTGTCATCGATGAACAGGGGGCAGGATTCCAGTTCCTTGGCGGCTTCGACAAAGCGCCGGAATTCGGCTTCGGTCATGTCGCCGCGGCGGATCTGTTCCGACGGCACTTCGGCCGCTTCGGACAGGATCCGGGCGGCCAGCTGTTCGCTGCTCATTTCCAGCGAATAAAAGCCCACGACACCGCCTTCGATGGTGCCTTCCGTGCCGTCGGGCTTTTTGCCCTTCTTGTAGGCCTTGGCGATGTTGTAGGCGATGTTGGTGGCCAGCGATGTTTTGCCCATCGACGGGCGCCCGGCAAGGATCAGCAGGTCTGACGGATGCAGCCCGCCCAGCTTTTTGTCCATGTCCACAAGGCCGGTCGAAATGCCCGATAACCCGCCATCGCGCTGATAGGCGGCATTGGCCACATTGACCGCATCGGTAACGGCCGACAGAAAGGACACAAAGCCGCTTTGTGTCTGGCCCTGTTCGGCCAGCCCGTAAAGCGCCTGTTCGGCCTGTACGATCTGGTCCACCGGATCGTTTTCGATATCGACCTTCTGCGCCTTGCCGGTGATTTCGTTGCCCAGTTCGATCAACTGGCGGCGCAGGGCGAAATCATAAATCATCTGCGCATAGTCGCGCACGGCGAATGACGAAATGGCGCTGCCGGCCAGGCGCACCAGATAGGCCGGCCCGCCCAGTTCCTTGAACCCGTCGTCTTCTTCGAACACGGCCTTGAGCGTGACGGGCGTGGCCAGCGTGTTCTTGGAGATCTTGAGCGCGCATGCCTCGTAGATGCGCCGATGCACCGGATCGTAGAAATGTTCGGCCTTCACGATCGATGCGATGCGATCATACAGATCGTTGTTCGTCAAAAGCGCGCCCAGCAGTTGCTGTTCGGCTTCGATGGAATGGGGCGCGGCAGGGATGTCCCCCTGATCCGCGCCTGACGGTGCGACTTTTGCGATTTCGTTCATTTTGCTCACCTGCCCCCCGGTGTTTGCCCGACTGGATACGGCAAGCGGGCCCGGGAATACTAGGCTGATAATTCTGTGGGTAACTGCCCGTAAGCCCTGTGGATCAAAAAGCGCGGGGCAGTCATTGCCTGTTCATCTTGTTGCGGGTGCAATCATACAATCCAGATGTTGATTCGAATACTCCGAATCGTGGGGCTTGTCCCCAGCCCATCCCCGCAGCTTATCCACAGCTATTTTTGTGACCCGCTTTGGGCCATCCGGGCCTCTTGCCAGGCACGCGGGGCCTTCAGGAAGCTTTCCACGTCGCTCAGGGTGGCGGCGCTGAAGGCGCCTTGGGCGCGCGCTTCGGCCAGTACATCCCACCACGTGCACAGGTGGTGCAACTGCACCCCGTGATCGCTCAGCGATTTCACCGTTTCGGGGAAGATGTCATAGTAGAAGATCACGGCCGTATGCCCGCAGGTCGCGCCGGTTTCGCGGATCGCGTCCACGAAGGACAGTTTCGATCCGCCGTCGGTGGTCAGATCCTCGACCAGCAGCACGCGCTGGCCTTCGCTCATCGCGCCTTCGATCCGCGCGTTGCGGCCATGGCCCTTGGGCTTTTTGCGCACATAGGTCATCGGCAGCGCCAGCCGTTCGGCCACCATGGCGGCAAAGGGAATGCCCGCGGTTTCCCCGCCCGCGATATTGTCAAAGGCTTCAAAGCCCGCATCGCGCATCACCGTCACGGCCATGAAATCCATCAGCGTCGCGCGGATGCGCGGAAAGCTGATCAGCTTGCGGCAATCGATATAGCTGGGCGACGGCAGGCCGCTGGCCAGCGTATAAGGTTCGTCCGTATTGAAATTGACCGCGCCGATTTCAAGCAGCATCCGCGCTGTGAGACGGGCGATTTCTTCCCTTGCGGGATAGGACGAAGGGATCATCGGCGGGCCTTTCTGATGCAGTTTTCTTGTGTTCCTAAATATCCCGCTCCGGGGCAAGGCCGATTTTCAGGCCTCATTTTCAGGCCTCAACGCGCCAGTGCAGCGCAAAGCCCGGATCGAACACCGTCAAAGGCCCCTCGGGCGTGTCGATCTTGGCGGGGTAGGGCACCGGGCTGCCCTTGGTCAGGGTGATCGTCGTTTCGTTGACCGGCAGGCCATAAAATGCCGGACCGTGGTGCGCGGTGAACCCTTCCAGCTTGTCCAGCGCGCCCTCCTGTTCGAACACTTCGGCCAGGATCGACATGGTGTTGGTCGCGGTGAAACAGCCCGCGCAGCCGCAGGCCGATTCCTTGTCCTTGTCCAGGTGCGGCGCGCTGTCGGTGCCAAGGAAAAACGTCGGATCGCCCGAGGTCGCGGCGGCGCGCAGGGCCAGCCGGTGCGTTTCGCGCTTGGCTAGGGGCAGGCAGTAGTAATGCGGCTTGATCCCGCCGACCAGAAGGTGGTTGCGGTTGATGACCAGATGATGCGTGGTGATCGTGGCGCCCACCGACGGGCCAGCGTCGCGGGCATAATCAACGCCGTCCTTGGTAGTGATATGTTCCATCACCACGCGCAGGCCGGGCGTGGCGCGGCGCAGCGGATCCAGCACGGTGTCGATGAACACCGCCTCGCGGTCGAAGATATCGACATCATCTCTGACCACTTCGCCGTGCACGCAAAGGGGCAGGCCGATCTGGGCCATTTTTTCCAGCACCGGACGCACCTTGTCGAAATCGTTCACGCCCGAGGCGCTGTTTGTGGTGGCCCCGGCGGGGTAAAGCTTGACCGCCTTGATCAGACCGCTGGCATGGGCTTCGGCCACATCCGCGGGATCGGTGTCTTCGGTCAGGTAGAGTGTCATCAGCGGCTCGAACAGCCCCACGCCGGGGGCGGCGGCCAGAATGCGTTCGCGGTAGGCCAGCGCCTGTGCGCCGGTCACGACCGGGGGCACAAGATTGGGCATGATGATCGCGCGGCCAAAATGGCGGACGGTTTCGGGAAGCACGGCTTTCAGCATCGCGCCATCGCGCAAATGCAGGTGCCAGTCATCGGGGCGGCAAATCGTCAGCGTGTCGGTCATGACGCATGGGTTAACATGCCTTTCAGGCGGGGACCACGGGCAAATCGCGCGCCGCGCGGTGTGCCTAATTCTTGGGCAACGCGGTGTGGGCATGCGCGTTTCTTTGGGGCGCCAGAGCGTCGGATATTGCGGCCCGGCGGGGCGGCAGTAGGTTAGAGCGGACGATCGGCGAAAGGACCCCGATGCTCGACCAGACATCGCCAGTGATGCAGCGCACCCGTGGGCGGGCTTTTGTGCGTGTGGGCGCGCGCGGGCTGCGCGATCTGCACCAGTCCGGGTCGGCCAAGGCGATGCTGCCGCGCATCCACGGGCCGGTGCCCGAGGTGGTGTTTCTGAACACCGCAGGCGGGCTGACGGGTGGAGACAGATTGTCCTACGAATTGCAGATTGAGTCGGGCGCGCATGTCGTGGGCACAACCCAGACGGCCGAGCGTGCCTATGCCAGCGCGGGCGGCGCGGCGCAGGTGGGCGTGGCCTTGTCGGTGGCGGCCGGGGCGCGGCTGGACTGGTTGCCGCAAGAAACGATCCTGTTCGAAGGGTCGAACCTGGCGCGCCAGACACGGGTCGATCTGGCTGGGGATGCGTCGGTATTGATGGTCGAAACGATCATCCTGGGCCGCAAGGCGATGGGCGAAACGATCGCCGCGCTGCATCTGGCTGACCGGCGCGAAGTCTGGCGTGACGGCGCCCCGGTGCTGATCGAACCGCTGGCGCTGGGCGCGCGCGCCCTTGCTCGGCGCGCATCCGGGGCCGTTCTGGGCGGGGCGCGGGCCGTGACAACGGTGGCGCTGGTTGCGCCCGGGGCGCAAGACGCTCTTGGCCCGGCCCGGCAGGTGCTGGACGGGTTGGACGGGGTCCAGGCGGCGGCCAGCGCATGGGACGGCAAGCTGGTGATCCGTGCGATGGCGGGCGACGGCTGGCCCTTGCGCCGGGCACTGGCGGCGATATTGACACAGCTGCGCGGCGCTGACCTGCCGCGCGTCTGGCAACTATGAGGAAGCGGGAATGAACCTGACACCTAGGGAAAAGGACAAGCTGCTGGTCAGCCTGGCGGCCATGGTGGCGCGCAACCGGCTGGAGCGGGGCGTCAAGCTGAACCACCCCGAAGCCATCGCGCTGATCACGGATTACGTGGTCGAAGGCGCGCGCGACGGGCGATCCGTGTCCGATCTGATGCAAGCAGGGGCAACCGTGGTGGCGCGCGAACAATGCATGGATGGCATCGCCGAGATGATCCACGAAGTGCAGGTCGAAGCAACATTTCCCGACGGCACCAAGTTGGTGACGGTCCACCATCCGATCCGCTGAGACGCGGGCAACGCAACGATACGAAGGAGCAACGCCGATGAACCCTGGGGAATATCTGGTCGCCGATGGCCAGATCGAATTGAACGCAGGGGCGGAGGTGACGGTCCTTGAGGTGTCCAATACCGGGGATCGTCCGGTGCAGGTGGGCAGCCACTATCATTTCGCCGAAACCAACAGCGCGCTGTCTTTCGACCGCGATGCAGCGCGCGGCCAGCGTCTGGACATCGCTGCGGGCACGGCGGTGCGGTTCGAACCGGGCCAGACCCGCGAGGTGTCTTTGATCCCCCTGTTGGGCAAGCGCACAGTCTATGGTTTCAACCAGGCTGTCATGGGGGCATTGGAATGAAACGTGCCGCTTCGCCTTTCGATCTGTGGACGCTTGGTCTGGACCTGACCTATCTTGCGGTTGAGGCGCAGACGGTTGTGGCGCTGCGGCTATGGGGGATGGCCGGGGTCTGGTCCGTCACGCCGAACGAACACACCCGCATGGTCACCGAAAAGACCCAGGCCTTCACCGAAAGCGCGTGGGGCGCGGCCAAGGTTGCGACAGGCGGGGGGCGCCCCGACCAGGTGGCCAGCGCCGCCATCCGACCGTTGCGCCGCAAGACCCGCGCCAATTCGCGCCGGCTGATCAAGCGGGGGCCGCGCGTCAAATGACCGCCGTGCCCCTGTTCCAACGCTTTGATGCGCCGCGCCCGGCGCTGACCGACACGTGCGCCGGCCCAGATAGTGCGGGCGTGCGCAGCCGGGTTGCGGCCAGTCTGCGCGCACGCTGTCGCCGCCGTTCCCCGATTCCGCTCGCACCGCTGAACGAACACGCGGCCCTGGCCGCACACTGAATGCCGCACACTGAACAAAGGGACTGTCATGCCTGCAAAAATCTCTCGCGCGACATATGCCGATATGTACGGGCCGACCACGGGCGACCGGGTGCGTCTGGCCGATACCGATCTGATCATCGAGGTCGAGCGCGACCTGACCACCTATGGCGAAGAGGTGAAGTTTGGTGGCGGCAAGGTGATCCGCGACGGGATGGGGCAATCTCAGGTGACGCGGGCGGGCGGCGCGGTGGACACGGTGATCACCAATGCGCTGATTGTCGATGTAACCGGCATCTACAAGGCGGACGTGGGCCTGAAGGACGGGCAGATCGTGGGTATCGGCAAGGCCGGCAACCCCGACACCCAGCCCAATGTCGACATCATCGTGGGCCCGGGCACCGAAGTCATCGCGGGCGAAGGGCGTATCCTGACCGCCGGCGGCTTTGACAGCCACATCCATTTCATCTGCCCGCAACAGATCGAAGACGCCCTGCATTCGGGCATCACCACGATGCTGGGCGGGGGCACCGGCCCCGCGCATGGCACGCTGGCCACCACCTGTACGCCGGGGCCGTGGCATATCGGGCGCATGTTGCAGGCGCTGGATGCCTTTCCGATGAACTTCGGCATTGCCGGCAAGGGCAACGCCAGCCAGCCGGACGCGCTGGTCGAAATGGTGCGCGGCGGGGCCTGCGCGCTAAAACTGCACGAAGACTGGGGCACCACCCCCGGCGCCATAGACTGCTGCCTGTCCGTGGCCGACGACATGGACGTGCAGGTGATGATCCACACCGACACGCTGAACGAAAGCGGCTTTGTGGAAAACACCGTCAACGCCATAAAGGGGCGCACGATCCACGCGTTTCATACCGAAGGGGCCGGAGGCGGACACGCGCCCGACATCATCAAGGTGGTGGGCGAAGACCACGTGCTGCCATCTTCGACGAACCCGACGCGGCCCTACACGGTCAACACGCTTGAAGAACACCTGGATATGCTGATGGTCTGTCACCATCTGGATAAATCCATCCCCGAAGATGTGGCCTTTGCCGAAAGCCGCATCCGCAAGGAAACCATCGCGGCCGAAGATATCCTGCACGACATGGGCGCGTTTTCGATCATCGCGTCGGACAGTCAGGCCATGGGCCGGGTGGGCGAGGTGCTGATCCGCACCTGGCAGACGGCGGACAAGATGAAAAAACAACGGGGTCGGCTGGCGGACGAAAATGGCGATAATGATAATGTCCGCGTAAAACGCTATATTGCCAAGTACACGATCAACCCCGCCATCGCGCACGGCATGTCCAGGCACATCGGCAGCATAGAGGTCGGCAAGCGCGCCGATCTGGTGCTGTGGTCGCCGGCATTCTTCGGGGTCAAACCGGAAATGTCGCTGATCGGCGGCACGATTGTCATGGCGCAAATGGGCGATCCGAATGCGTCGATCCCGACACCGCAACCGGTCTATTCGCGCCCGATGTTCGGCGCCTTTGGCCGGTCGGTCGAACGCAGCGCGGTCACGTTTGTCAGCCATGCGGCGAACTCTGACTGTATTGCCCAAACGTTGGGCTTGGCGAAATCGACGCTGGCGGTGGAAAACACGCGCGGCATCGGCAAATCGTCGATGGTGATGAACGATGCGACACCGCAGATCGATGTGAACCCCGAAACTTATGAGGTCCGCGCAGACGGCGAATTACTAACCTGTGCGCCGGCCCGCGAACTGCCGATGGCGCAGCGCTATTTCATGTTCTGATGCAGACCGGCGTGTCAGGCACGGCGCGGTTCGATGCCCTCGCCATCACTATCGATATTCCAGCTGCCGGTGCGCGACAGGTCCAGAAACGCCCCGGTTTTTGGTTCAGTGCGCACTTCGGTCACGAAACGGGTGCGATAGTACAGCGGGTTTTCAAGAATCTCGCCTGGAAGGCGCGTGATGTCGAAAACTTCTTGTTCGGTCCGTTGTACGACCACGTCATGGGCGAAGCCTTCGAATCGTCCGGTTTCGTTTCCTTCGATGAACGCGGCCTTGAGCGCGGCTTCACGCGCGCGCAATTCGGCGATCCGCGCGCGAATACGGGCCAGCTCATCCGCCGGGGATCGATCCATGAACATGTGCACACTCCTTCCAACCAGGTCAGATCCATGTTGAACTGGAATCGTTTAAAAACCTTCAAAGTGGGGCTGAAATGACAGATTTACCTGTGTGCCAGGAAATTGCCCACGGGGCCGGCGGGGCGGGCGATACGCTGACCCTCGATTATGACGCGCGCATGCTGCGCCGCAAGCGTCTGACCACCGATCAAGGCCGTTCTTTCCTTGTGGATTTGCCGCGCACCACCTCGCTGGATGATGGCGATGCGTTGGTGCTGCCTGGTGGCGGGCACATCACCGTACGCGCGGCGCCCGAGCCGCTGCTGGAAATCACTGGCGATCTGCCGCGGCTGGCCTGGCACATCGGCAATCGTCACACGCCGTGCGAAGTGAACGCCGGCGCCTTGCGTATCCGCCATGATCCGGTGCTACGGCGCATGTTGGAACACCTGGGCGCCCAGATCACCGAAATCACTGCACCCTTCCGCCCCGAAGGCGGGGCCTATGGGCACGGGCGGACCATGGGGCATGATCACGGGCCTTTGCACGATCATGGACATCATCACGGCCAGGGTCACGATCACACGCATGTTCACGGACACGCCCACAGCCACGATCCGTCGCATGAGCACGGCTGACCTGCTGACGCTGACCCAATGGCTGTCGCCTGCCTTTCCGTTGGGCGCCTTTGCCTATTCGCATGGGCTGGAACAGGCGGTGGCCGCGGGCGAGGTGCGCGATGCCGACGGGTTACAGGGCTGGCTTCTGGATATCGTGCAATTGGGGGCAGGGCGCAACGATGCGGTGTTATTGTCAATGACCCACCGGGGCGCGGACGCCGCCGAAATGGCCGCGCTGGCGCGCGCCCTTGCCCCCACGCGCGAGCGGTGGGAAGAAACCTCTGCCCAAGGGCGCGCCTTTGCCGATACCGTGACGGCCATGGGTCACAGCGTAGCGCCAGCCGCGCTGCCCGTCGCGGTTGGGCAAGCCGCGCGCAGACTGTCGCTGGATACGGCGCAGGTCACGGCGCTTTACCTGCATGGCTTTGCCGCCAACCTTGTCAGTGCCGGGGTGCGGTTCATCCCGTTGGGCCAGACTGAGGGGCAGGTGACCCTGGGGGGCCTACACGGCGCGATTGACGATCTGGCCGCTTGGGCCGCGACGGCCGGGCGCGACGATCTGGGTGGGGCCACGATCCGTGCGGATCTGGGCGCGGCCTTGCATGAAACGATGGATGTCAGGATATTCCGGTCATGATCGGTGCGCTGGGCAATCGGGGGCCCCGGTTCGGCAGGGTTTCGGGGCGGGCTGTGGGCCGGTTGGCGCCTGCCGGGTCGGACATGCGATCCAGCGCTGACGCGCCATTGTGGCGGATCGATAACTGCTTTTTTGCGCCGGTTTACCCGGTCAACCCCATGATTTTTCTGACAACAACCCTGAGAGAACACCCATGACGTCCCCAAATGGCCCGCTGCGCGTGGGCATCGGCGGCCCGGTCGGCGCCGGCAAGACATCCCTGACCGAACAACTGTGCCGCGCCATGGCGCCGGACTATTCGCTGGCCGTGATCACCAACGATATCTACACCAGCGAAGACGCCGAATACCTGATGCGGGCGCAAGCCCTGCCGATCGAACGGATACGCGGCGTGGAGACCGGCGGGTGCCCGCACACGGCGATCCGCGAAGATGCATCGATCAACCTTGCCGCCGTCAGCGATCTGATCGCCGCGTTTCCCGATCTGGACGTGATCTTTATCGAAAGCGGGGGGGATAACCTGGCCGCGACCTTTTCGCCGGAACTGGCAGACCTGTCGATTTATGTCATCGATACGGCCGCAGGGCAGGATATTCCCCGCAAGAAAGGGCCGGGGGTGACGCGGTCGGATCTGCTGGTGGTCAACAAGGTCGATCTGGCCCCCTATGTCGGCGTGGACCGCGAGCAGCTGGAGCGCGACACCCAAGCGGCGCGCGCAGGGCGCGCTTATGTCATGGCCGGGGTGCGCACCGGGCAGGGCGTGCCCGACATCGTGCGCTTCGTGATCGAGCAGGGCGGGCTCAGCTGACGGGGGTGTCCGTTTCGGCCGGTACAAGCTCCATCGTCACGCCGGATTTCGCCAGGTTGCGCACGGCGGCATCGCCTGCGCGTCGAAAGCGCGGCGCGTTATGGGACCGGATGACATGGCGGGCCAAGAGCACGATGGCGCGGTTTTTTTCCGTTTCGATCAGCCGGTGCAGGTATTGGCGCATGACGGGAAGATAGTCGCGCCGCTTGGGGCGGTACATTTTCCAAAAGCTTTGCGCGCTGAGCGTACCATCGGCCGCGGCCTGCAGGGTCGGGTCGAGTAGATCCATTTGGGCCATCGCCAGGTCCACTCGCTGGCCGACAAAGCGCAGCGGCAGACGGGTGACATGGGGCCGGCGGAACAGGGCAGCATGGCTGGCGTCCAGATCCTGTTCGGGATCATAAAGCACAAACACCTGTTCGGCAGCGTCGACCATATCGGGCGCATAGGCGTAGCGGTCGCCAAGAAACCGGCGCCGATCACTGCGGTAGCGGTCGTCCCAGGGCACATCTCGGGCGTCCAGCGTGGCCTGGGGTTGCAGCAGAACAACGGTCGAACCGGGCGCCGTGACGGAAAAGGCCGCCGCCCCATAGCCGCAATCGCCAGCCCCGAAGAAAACGACGCGGTCGAAATCTTCGAAAAACGCTTCATCCACGAGCCGGTCGAAGTAGCCGATGACATGGTGATCGCGGAACCACGTGCGTTCATCCGCGAGAATGCACAGTTGCGACCAGCCGTATTTATCGGCCAGGGACCAGCCATAGGGCAAACCGTCGCCGTCCGCCTCCATGATGCGGGTGGTGGTTTCGAACGTCACCAAAAGGGTTGAGCCGCGATCGGTAAAAAGGGCCGTGTGCTCGGACCCCAGCTTTTCGCAATAGCCACGTTCTTCGGCCATGTCTTCAAGCGCGGCGTGCCAGCCTTCGCGGGTTAATTCGACAACGTCGTGGCTCACGGTGTCTTGGTTCACGGTGAACTCGGTTCCATCAGGCATAATGACCTCGACCATGGCAGCGCCCCCGTGCGTTTGTGGTGACATAAACGTAGTTCGGCGCCCAGATAGCTGCAACGTAGCGACCGCAGGTTAATCGGAAGAAAACAGATTGTTTCGTAAACGTGGTCAATCCCGGGTTCTGGCGGCGTTCTGTGCCGCCTGAATGATCATTTTAACCACAGAGGCGGGAATTTCGCGTGCTGGCGGGGTCATTGCCAGGCGCCCGAACAGCTGGCGGTAGCGCTCTTGTTGCATCAGGGTATGGAATCGGTCCCGCCGCCAGCGCACGGCGCCTGCGTGCAGATCGGCCAGTTCGTTGTCTGCGGCAAGGCGTGCCCAGATCGGATCGCGCATCGGTGTGATGGCGGCAATTGAATGATCCTCGGCGCTGGACCAGTTTCGTTCGCACCAATAGTCCATGCCCACAGGTTCATCGGCGCGGTTGGCCCGTCCGCGATCCAGCTTGACAATGTAGCTTTCCATCGCGCCCAGCGGATAGTGGTTCAGCTGGGCCAGAGCGTAGTTGTCCTGACCCGGCTGGGAAAATGGCCGGCCCTCATACATGTCGGGGCCAAGTTCGCGGCCCGCCCCGTCAAACCAGCGGGGGGTGGCGCCGGTGGCCATGGCGCGCGGGCGGTGCACGCCCAGCTTGGCGTAACTGCCGTCCAGCTTGAACAAGGTTTTGAACATTGACGCCCGCCATGGCCAGAGAAGCCGCTTGGGCGCAGCGCGGGTAAAGGTTTCGGTCACCGGCTTGTCGGTAAAACTGACCACGCCGGCGTTGCCGAATACGCGCCAGGTCAGGGGGATGGCCGTGGCCTGGGGCAGGGC
This sequence comes from Aliiroseovarius sp. PTFE2010, assembly GCF_049943335.1. Classification (NCBI taxonomy): domain Bacteria; kingdom Pseudomonadati; phylum Pseudomonadota; class Alphaproteobacteria; order Rhodobacterales; family Paracoccaceae; genus Aliiroseovarius; species Aliiroseovarius sp. PTFE2010. The sequence continues at coordinate 208,466 of NZ_JBNFVY010000004.1, read as the reverse complement.
GTTCAGCAGGGCTGTCAGCGTGTGGTTGCCCACGTGTACGTTCACGAATTCGTCCACGTCCATGACCATGGCCCAATCGGCAGCGTGCAGCGCAGGATGATCCGCCGCCGTTTTGAGCGCATCCCACTGGGGACCACGTTTATGCGGGCCGGGGTTGGGCACGTGGGTGATTTCGCCCATCGCCGCAAGCCGATCCAGCATGGCATCGGTGCCATCTGCGCAGTCATTGGAAAAGATCAGGAAATCGGTAAAGCCGACCGCTTTGTGATGGGCCAGCCATTCCAGCAGAAAGGCCCCTTCGTTGCGGACAGTCAAAATGGCAAGAAAGCGCGTCATGGCACAGTCTTGGCAGGCGGGCTGGCCAAGGTCAACGGCGCCGGCATGGTTTTGGTTTGACTGTCTCGGGCAGACCGCCGGCCGTGGGCGCTATGGCGTTGCAACCGGTCTTTCTGTCGGGGGCTATTGGTTGCCTGCGCCGGTCAGACCAGCGCAGGCGATCGGCAGATCAGAAGAACGCCTGCAACCCGGTTTGCGCCCGCCCCAGGATGAGCGCGTGCACGTCATGCGTGCCCTCATAGGTGTTTACCGTTTCCAGATTCACCATGTGGCGCATCACCTGGAATTCCTGGCTGATGCCGTTGCCGCCGTGCATGTCGCGGGCCATGCGCGCAATGTCCAGCGACTTGCCACAGTTGTTGCGCTTGACGATGGAAATCATCTCGGGCGCGGCCTTGGCCGCGTCCAGCAGTCGCCCGACGCGCAAGGATGCCTGAAGGCCCAGGGTGATTTCGGTCTGCATGTCGGCCAGTTTCTTCTGGAACAGCTGTGTCTGCGCCAACGGACGATTGAATTGCTTGCGATCCAGCCCGTATTGCCGGGCAGCGTGCCAGCAGAATTCGGCCGCCCCCAAGGCGCCCCAGCTAATGCCGTAGCGCGCGCGGTTCAGGCAACCGAACGGGCCCTTCAGCCCTTCGACGAATGGCAGCAGCGCATCCTCGCCCACCTCGACATTCTCAAGCACGATTTCGCCGGTCACACTGGCGCGCAGGCTCAGCTTGCCTTCGATCTTGGGGGCGCTGAGCCCCTTGGTGCCCTTGTCCAGGACGAACCCACGGATCTTGCCGCCATGCGCGTCGGACTTGGCCCAAACCACAAACACGTCGGCAATCGGCGCGTTCGAGATCCACATCTTGGCGCCGTTCAGCACATAGCCGCCGTCCGTCTTGGTCGCGCGTGTCTTCATTGCGCCCGGATCGCTGCCCGCATCGGGTTCGGTCAGGCCAAAACAGCCGATCAATTCGCCCGAGGCCAGGCCGGGCAGGTATTTCTGCCGCTGCTCCTCAGAGCCGTAAGCATAGATCGGGTACATCACCAGCGATGACTGCACCGACATCATCGAACGATACCCACTGTCCACGCGCTCGACCTCGCGGGCGGCAAGGCCATATGTCACGTAGTTTGCGCCAAGCCCGCCGTATTGCTCGGGCACGGTGATGCCCAACAGGCCCGCTTGTCCCATTTCGCGAAAGATGCCTGGTTCGACGGTTTCGTTGGCATAAGCTTCGGTCACGCGCGGCTGCAAGGTCGATTGGGCGAAGTCGCGCACGGCATCACGCAGCATACGCTCGTCCTCGCTCAGCTGGTCATCCAGCAACAGCGCGTCATCCCACTGAAAGCTTTCCAGGTCGGGTTTGCTATGCGGGGCCAACTTGGGCTGTGGTGCGTTCATCATGTCCTTCCGTGAAACATTGTTCCGCAAAAATTGTTCGGCGTCTTCTAGCGCCGCAGGTGGTTGTTCACAATAGCCTGCGGGCCACTCTGGGACTGTGAGCGGACTTGGCGAGGACTGTGCGCAGACTGGGCGCAGACTGGACGCAGCGGGCGCACGACTTTGGGATCACTTGACCGCGCCCGCCCAAGGTGCAGCAATGCACCCCAAGGAGACCTGCATGCAAAACCCTACCTCCATCGATGCTGTCCAGGAAATGCTGGCCGCACAGAACTATGTCTGCGGCCGCGCGCTGGCCACCGTGACCTTTCTGGCGCTGAAACTGGGCCGGCCGCTGTTCCTGGAAGGCGAGGCCGGCACTGGCAAGACCGAAATTGCCAAATCGATCGCCGCCGCCCTGGGCCGCCGCTTGATCCGTCTGCAATGCTATGAAGGTTTGGATGCGGCAAGCGCGGTCTATGAATGGAACTTCGCCGAACAGATGGTGGCGATCCGCACGGCAGAAGCTGCGGGGGGCGCCGACCGCGATGTTCTGAAGACAGAGCTGTTCACCGAAGAATACCTGATCGAGCGCCCTTTGTTGCAGGCCATGCGTCCGCAAGCGGGCGGCGCGCCCGTGTTGTTGATCGATGAATTGGACCGGACGGACGAGCCGTTCGAAGCCTTCCTTCTAGAGGCCCTGTCGGATTTCCAGGTCACGATCCCCGAACTTGGCACCATCCGGGCGCCCGAACCGCCCATCGTGATTCTGACATCGAACCGTACCCGCGAAGTGCACGACGCGCTCAAGCGCCGTTGCCTTTATCACTGGGTCGATTACCCCACCTTCGCGCGCGAAATCGAAATCTTGCACGCCCGCGCGCCCGAAGCGACTGAGACCCTGTCGCGCGAGGTTGTCGCCTTTGTCCAGAAACTGCGCACCGAGGATCTGTTCAAGAACCCTGGCGTCGCGGAAACCATCGACTGGGCGAAATGCCTGTTGGCGCTCGACGTGATTTCCCTGTCACCCGATGTGATCGCGGATACACTGGGCGCGATCCTGAAATACCAGGACGATATCGCAAAAATCCAGGGGGCCGAGGCCACGCGCCTGCTTGAAGAAGTGCGCGCCGAATCCGTGCCGGTATGATGTTTCGTCTTTCGACAAATTTCCCGCGCGCCGCCGCCCTGACAAAGGCCGGTGGCGGGTGCACTATTGATCAGCAGGCGCGCGGCTGAGGCATGGAATTTGCCGATCTCGATATCCCCGAAGACGGCAAGCTGGCACATAATATCGTGCATTTTGCACGGGCGCTGCGCGTGGCCGGGGTGCCGGTGGGGCCGGGCCGCGTGATCGATGCCATCCGCGCCGTCGAGGCCGCAGGGTTCACTGAAAGGCGCGATTTTTTTTACACGCTGCAGGCTTGTTTTGTCAGCCGCCCCGAACAGCGCCGGGTTTATGCGCAGCTCTTTCGGCTCTTTTGGCGCGACCCGCGCTACATGGAGCATATGATGTCGATGATGTTGCCGTCGGTGCGCGGGGTGCAAGAGGAAAAGGCGGCCGAAGCTGCCGAAAAACGCGCCACAGAGGCGCTTGTGGACGGCGCCAAGCCCGAGATGCCCGAGCGCGAAGAGCAAGACGGCGACGAGATCGAAATCGACGCCAGCGCCACCGCATCGGGCGACGAGTTGTTGCGCACGTTGGATTTCGAGCAGATGTCGAATGCCGAAATGGCCGAGGCAAAGCGCGTTCTGGCCAAGTTGGAACTGCCCGTTCCACCGATCAAATCCCGCCGGATGGAGTCGCGCCAGATCGGCCGGATTGCGCAGCGCGCCACGATTCGCAGCTCGATGCGCAAGGGGGGCGAAATCGTGCGGCTGGAAAAACAGGATCGGCGCGTGCGTTGGCCGAACCTGGTGGTTCTGTGCGATATTTCGGGATCGATGGCCACCTATAGCCGGATCATCCTGCATTTCGTGCATGCCGTGGCCAACCAGCAGGGGGCGGGATGGGCCAAGGTCCATGCTTTCACGTTCGGCACGCAACTGACCAACATCACCCGGCACCTGGCCACACGCGATGTCGATGCGGCGCTGAAATCCGTCGGCCACGAGGCGCAGGATTGGGAGGGCGGCACGCGCATCGGCCAGTGCCTGCACCAATTCAACCGCGACTGGTCGCGCCGTGTTCTGGGCCAGGCGGCCGTGGTCTTGTTGGTTACCGACGGGCTGGACCGCGACGACCCGGCCAACCTGGCGCGCGCGGCGGAACGGTTGCACCTGTCCTCGCGCAAGCTGATCTGGTTGAATCCGCTGATGCGCTTTGATGGGTTTGCGCCCAAGGCGCAAGGGATCCGGGCGCTGATGCCCCATGTGGACAGTTTTCGCGCCGGCCACAATATCGCGTCGCTCAGCGCGCTGGCGGCGGCCCTGTCGCGCCCCGATGACCGGGGCGAGCGCGACCGGATGATGGCCATGCTGCGCGCGGATGGTCCCGGATCAAGTGGAACAAATTTCCGCGCTTGACCCAGATCAATGGGCGCGACGCCGACTCACCCCATGATCACAGATGTGGATGGCACATGGCTTTCCGGTCAAACGCGGGCACGACAACTTCCCTGGTGCTCCCGTGCCAGACATTTCCCAGCTCCGGCGCTTGTGCGTTGGCACCGGAGATATCTTGCGCCGCAGGCCTTTTTCTTGGCAGGCGGCGCTTTTTTTGCGCATTTTTGGGCACCGTCGATAACGGCGCTGATCGCGCCATTCCCCTTACGACCATTTCCCGATTTGCATCCCGCGCCCACCCGGATCATTCTGCCCATCAAGGAGGGGCCACATGATCGACGTTCAACATGATCGCATTCCCGAAATCGCGCTGGAATGGCATCGCGCGGGCACGGGCGCGGCCTTGGCCACGGTGATCGAAACCTGGGGCAGCGCGCCGCGCCCGGTGGGCAGCCAGCTGGCCATTTCCGGGGACGGCCAGATCGAAGGCTCGGTGTCGGGCGGGTGTGTGGAAGGCGCGGTGGTGGTCGAAGCGATCGACGCGCTACAGGGCAATGGCGACCGGCTGATGCTGGAATTCGGTGTCAGCGACGACGAGGCGTTCGCCGTGGGATTGGCCTGTGGCGGGCGGATCCGCGTGATGGTTGAACCCATCGGTACCGCTCTGCCCGAAGACATGTTGGCCTCGCTTTGTGACGCCCGCGCCAAGCGCAGCCAGGTGGCCTATGTTCTGAACACCGAAACGGGCGCGCAGGCGCTGGCCACGCCGCCTGAGCACGCGGCGCGTTTTCGGATCGACAAATCGGGGTTCGAAGAAGACGGCGTTACCTTTGTGGGCGTGCACAATCCGCCCCTGCGCATGGTGGTGGTCGGGGCGGTGCATATTGCCCAGCCGTTGATGAAGATGGCGCGGCTGGCGGGCTATGATGCGACCCTGATCGACCCGCGCGAAGCATTCGGCGCGCCGGCGCGCTTTCCAGGCGAAACCATCAGCAATGACTGGCCAGACGAAGCCATGCGTGCCCATGGTCTGGACCCGCGCGTGGCGGTGGTGACGCTGACGCATGATCCGAAAATCGACGATCCGGCGATCATCGAGGCGCTGAAATCTGATGTGTTCTATCTGGGCTCGCTCGGGTCGACCCGCACTCATGCCAAGCGCGTGGCCCGCCTGAAGGAACAGGGCTTTGAAGACGACGACATCGCGCGCATTCATGCGCCCGTGGGATTGGATATTGGCGGGCGCAGTCCGGCGGAAATCGCGATCTCGATCATGGCGGAAATTACACAGAGGCTGCGCAAGGGATGATCTTCGCCGATTGCCCGCTGGACCAGGCCGAAGGCGCGATCCTGGCCCATTCGATCCCGCTGTGGGACACCCGCCTGCGCAAGGGCCTGGTGCTGGGCCCGTCCGAGATCGAGGCGCTGCGCGAGGCCGGGCTGGATACGGTCACTGTCGCGCGCCTTGAGACCCACGACGTAGGCGAGAACGACGCGGCCACGCGCGTGGCGCGGGCCATGGTGCCCGATCCATCCGAAGCCTTCGTGCGCGTCGGGCGGGCCAGCACCGGCCGGGTGAACATCCATGCGATCGGGCCGGGGGTGGCGGCGTTCGACGCGCAGGCAATCGCGCGCGCCAACCTGATTGATCCGATGATCACCGTCGCCACGGTGCCGCAATTCGCGCGCGTGTGGGACCGGGCGCTTTTGGCGACGGTCAAGATCATTTCCTACGGCGTGCCGCGCACATCGCTGCGCGAGGTCGAAGCGATTTTGGCCGACGCCTTTCGTGTGCGCCCGGTGATCATGCGCAGCGCCACGCTGATCGAAACGGTGATCGGGGACGGCGGCCCGACAAAGGGGGAGGCGGCAATTCGGGCACGGCTGGAGCGTATGGGGATGGATCTGTGCGAGGTTGTCCACGTCCCGCACGAGGTCAATCCGCTGGCCGCCGCCATTGCCGAAGCGCAAGGGGACATCGTGCTGGTGCTGACAGCCTCGGCCACGTCAGACCTGCGTGACACTGCGCCCGAAGCGCTGCGCCAGGCGGGCGGGCAGGTGACACGCTTTGGCATGCCGGTCGATCCCGGCAACCTGTTGTTCACGGGCGGGCTTGGCGCGGTTCCTGTGATCGGACTGCCCGGCTGCGCGCGATCGCCGGCGCTGAACGGGGCGGACTGGGTGCTGGAGCGGGTGGTCTGCGGGATCGACGTGACCGACCGCGACATCGCCGCGATGGGCGTGGGGGGATTGCTCAAGGAAATTCCACAGCGCGGCCGCCCGCGCGAATGACCCCTTGCGGCCGCCCGCGCGAATGACCCCGTGCGGCCGCCCGAGCGAATGATCCCGGGCGCACCGCGCAGGCGAATGGCGAACCCCGATACTGCCAGCCCTCCGAATACTGCCAGCCCCCGAATTTTCCTGACACCGCGCGACCGACCTCAAGCGACTGCGCCCGCACGACTGACCTTTCGCGACCGTCCCGTTGCGAAGGGCGCGCTCCGCATTTTGCGGCGATTGCCGCAGGCCATGCGCCTCTGTTTCGTCCAAAATCAGACCAAAGGACTATTTGGGCTGGGCGTGCGCGCTCACTAGGGTGAAGGCGAACCGGGCGCGCATGGGTGATCGTGTCGTCATACGCGTGTCGTCATGCGCTCGGGAATTTCAGGGAGGATACCAATGGCACAAGTGACCATCAACGTGAACGGCCGCCAGGTCAGCGGCGAGGTCGAGGGGCGTACGTTGCTCGTCGATTTTCTGCGTGGCAAGGGTATGACCGGGACCCATGTCGGCTGTGATACCAGCCAATGCGGCGCCTGCACCGTGCATGTGAATGGCGAAGCGGTGAAGAGCTGCTCGATCTTTGCGATCGAGGCAAACGGTCAGGATGTCAGCACGATCGAAGGCCAGGAGGCCGAGGACGGATCGCTCAACACGATCCAGCAGGCGTTTCAGGATCACCACGGGCTTCAGTGCGGTTTCTGCACCCCCGGTATGGTGATGGCGGCGGCCGATCTGCTGAAAAACAACCCCAAGCCGACCGAAGCCGATGTGCGCCACCATCTTGAAGGGAACATCTGCCGCTGCACGGGCTACCACAACATCGTGAAAGCCATCATGGCGGCGTCCGGTCAGGATGTCAGCCAGATCGCAGCGGAATAAGCGCCCCGGCGCACTCAATTTCTCAGGGAGGATACCCAATGCCCAAAGATGGTGGCATCGGCGCCAGTACCAAACGGCGCGAAGACGTAAGGTTCCTGACCGGCAAAGGCCGGTATACGGACGACATCAACCTGACCGGCCAGGCCTATGTGGTCTTTGTGCGCAGCCAGATCGCACATGGCACACTGACGAATGTGGATACATCCGACGCGGCCTCTATGCCCGGGGTGGTGCGCATTTTCACCGGGGCGGATTTCGAAGGCGTGGGCGGCATCCCCTGCGGCTGGCAAGTGACCGACAAGCATGGCGAGCCGATGCAAGAGCCGGTCCACCCGGTGATTGCCCAGGGCAAGGTGCGACATGTCGGTGAAATCGTCGCCGCCGTTGTGGCCGAAACCGAAGTCCAGGCCCGCGACGCGGCCGAAGCGGTGGTTGTCGACATTGACGAGCTGCCCGCCGTGGTCGACATGAAGAAAGCGGTGCAAGAGGGCGCGCCCAAGATCCACGACGATCTGAAGAACAACCTGTGTTTCGACTGGGGCTTTGTCGAAGAAAACAAGGCGGCCGTGGATGAGGCCATCGCCAACGCGGCCCATGTCACTACGCTGGAACTGGTCAACAACCGCCTTATCGCCAATCCGATGGAACCGCGCGTGGCGGTGGGCGATTACGCCCAGCATTCCGATGAAAGCACGCTGTTCACCACGTCGCAGAACCCGCATGTGATCCGTCTTTTGATGGGCGCATTCGTGCTGGGCATCCCCGAACACAAGCTGCGCGTGGTCGCCCCCGATGTGGGCGGAGGCTTTGGCACCAAGATCTTCCACTACGCCGAAGAAGCCTTTTGCACCTTTGCGGCCAAGCAACTCCGTCGCCCGGTCAAATGGACGTCGACCCGCTCGGAAGCCTTCATGTCGGACGCGCATGGCCGCGACCACGTGACCCGGATCGACCTGGCGCTGGATGCGGATAACAACTTTACCGCGCTGCGCTCGGAAACTTACGCCAACATGGGGGCCTATCTGTCCACCTTCGCGCCGTCCGTGCCGACGTGGTTGCATGGCACATTGCTGGCGGGCAACTACAAGACCCCGCTGATCTATACCAACGTCAAGGGGGTGTTCACCACCACGGTGCCGGTCGATGCCTATCGCGGTGCGGGCCGCCCTGAAGCGACGTATCAGGTCGAACGGGTGGTGGATAAAGCCGCGCGCGAACTGGGGGTCGATCCGATCGCCCTGCGGCGCCAGAACTTTATCACCGAATTCCCCTATGCCACCCCGGTGGCGGTGGAATACGACACCGGCGATTACGTCGCGACAATGGACAAGCTAGAGCAAATCGCGGACATCGCTGGCTTTGACAAGCGTCTTGCCGAAAGCAAAAAGCGCGGCAAGCTGCGCGGTCTGGGCATCAACTGCTATATCGAAGCCTGCGGTATTGCGCCGTCAAACCTTGCCGGGCAACTGGGCGCGCGTGCGGGGCTGTATGAATCGGCCACGGTTCGCGTGAACGCGACAGGCGGTCTGGTCGTCATGACCGGCTCGCACAGCCACGGGCAAGGGCACGAGACGTCTTTCCCGCAGGTGATCGCCGAAATGATCGGGATCGACGCCGACCAGGTTGAAATCGTGCATGGCGATACCGCCAATACCCCGATGGGTATGGGCACCTATGGGTCGCGCTCGCTGGCGGTGGGGGGGTCGGCCATGGTTCGGGCGACCGAAAAGATCATCAACAAGGCCAAAAAGATCGCAGCTCACCTGTTGGAAGCTGCCGATGCGGATATCGAATTGAAAGATGGCGCGTTCAGCGTGGCCGGCACTGACAAGTCGGTGGCCTGGGGCGATGTGTGTATGGCCGCCTATGTACCGCACAACTATCCGCTGGAAGACATCGAACCGGGGCTGGAAGAAACGGCCTTTTACGATCCGTCCAACTTCACCTACCCGTCGGGCGCCTACTGCTGCGAGGTTGAATTGGACCCCGACACCGGCAAGGTGACCATCGAAAGCTTTGCCGCCGCCGATGACTTCGGCAACGTGGTGAACCCGATGATCGTATCGGGGCAGGTGCATGGCGGCATCGCGCAAGGCGTGGGTCAGGCCCTGCTGGAAGGCGCGGTCTATGACGAAAATGGCCAGCTTCTGACAGGGTCGTATATGGACTATGCCATGCCGCGCGCCAGCGATGTGCCGTTCTATCGGGTCGATCATTCGTGTCAGACGCCGTGCACGCACAACCCGCTGGGTGTGAAGGGCTGCGGCGAAGCCGGGGCCATCGGATCGCCGCCCGCTGTGGTCAACGCGGTGGTTGACGCCTTGCAACGCGCTGGCAAGGATATCACCCATATCGACATGCCGCTGTCGCCTTCGCGCGTCTGGCAAGCGATGAATTCCTGAGGAGGACCTGAAGATGTATAATTTCGACTTGGAACAACCCTCCTCTGTGGCGGGCGCAGTGGACGCCCTGAAAACCGAGGACGCCCAGGCCCTGGGCGGCGGGCAAACCCTGATCCCGACGCTGAAAGCGCGCCTGGCCAGCCCCAGCAAGCTGGTGTCGCTGAGCGCAATCGCCGACATCAAGGGCATTCGTCAGGATGGCGACACGCTGTCGATCGGCGGCGGCACGCGGCACGTGGATGTGGCCAAAGGGGCGGGGGCCTATCCGGCTCTGGCCGCGCTGGCGGGCAACATCGGCGATCCGGCGGTGCGCAATCGCGGCACGATCGGTGGCAGCCTGGCCAATAACGACCCATCGGCCTGTTACCCGTCGGCGGCGCTGGCCAGCGGCGCGACCATTGTGACCAACGCGCGGGAAATCGCGGCCGATGACTACTTCCAGGGCATGTTTACCACCGCTTTGGACGAAGGCGAGATCATCACCGCCGTCAAGTTTCCCATCCCGCAAAAGGCCAACTATCAAAAGTTTGAACAGCCCGCCTCGCGCTTTGCGCTGGTCGGGGTGTTCGTGGCCAAATACGCGGATGGAGTGCGCGTGGCGGTCACGGGCGCATCGAATGATGGCGTGTTTCGCTGGACCGAAGCCGAAGGTGCCCTGTCATCCGATTTCTCGGCCGATGCGATTTCGGGTCTGTCCGCGCCGGACGCGTCGGACATGATCGCCGACATGCACGGCACGGGCGAATACCGCGCCCATCTGGTCAAGGTGCTGACCGGTCGGGCTGTCGCGGCGGCCTGATGCGGGCGCCACGATAAAATGATGCCGCGGGGTGATACCCCGCGGCGGTTTAAGCGCTTTTGATGCATAAAAAAACGGGGCCCGCGGGGCCCCGTTTCATTTGTCTGTCCGGACCGGTCACTTGTTCGGAAGGGGACCGATCATCATGATCATCTGGCGGCCTTCCATCTTCGGCATGTTTTCGACCTTGCCGATTTCCTTGGTGTCCTCGGCTACGCGTTCCAGCAGCCGGCGGCCCAGATCCTGGTGGGCCATCTCGCGACCGCGAAAGCGCAAGGTCACCTTGACCTTGTCTCCGCCTTCCAAAAACTTGAACACGTTGCGCATCTTGACTTCATAGTCATGCTGATCCGTGTTCGGGCGGAATTTGACTTCCTTGATCTCGATGGTCTTCTGCTTTTTGCGCGCTTCGCTTTCGCGCTTTTGCTGTTCATACTTGAACTTGCCGAAGTCCATGATCTTGCAGACCGGCGGGGTCGCGTTGGGCGAGATTTCCACAAGGTCCAACCCGACCTCGTTCGCCATCTCCAACGCCCGTGCTGGGGTCACCACACCGGCATTTTCGCCATCGGCGCCGATCAGACGTATTTCAGGGGCCCTGATGCGATCATTGACACGAGGGCCGGTATCGCGGGTTGGCGGGGCATTGTGCGGTCTGCGGGCTATGGCGGGCATCCTTCGGTAATTGACTATTTGGCGCTGGAAAATAGGGCCGAACGGGCGGTGATTCAACCGGATAGTGGCGTGATACCGCAGAAAAACATATTCCCCGTAACTGGCTCTTTCATTCCACAGGTCTAAGTGACATGTAAACGCCGGGCCTGAAAGGCCGTTGAATTTACGAGGGAACTCTAATGAACAAGACATGGATCATCGTTTTGCTTCTGGTTGCTGCAGGTTTGGGCGGGGCATATTACGTCACCCAACAGAACCCGGACGCAGTGGCAGACATGACCGAAGCAGCTTCGGATGCGGCAAATTCGGTCGCCGACAGCGCTGAAAACGCCGCAACTGCGGCTGGCGATGCTGCGACTTCGGTGGCCGATGGCGCGGCGCAAGTGGCCACGGACGCCGTCGAGGCCGCACAAGACGCCGCCAATGCCGCGGCCGACACCGCCGCCGAGGCTGCCGATACGGCCGCCCAAGCAGCGTCAGATGCCGCCGACGCGGTTGTCGAAGGTGCAGCGGACGCTGCCGAAGCGGCCGCCGACACCGCCCAAGACGCCGCTGAAACCGCCGCCGAAGCGGCCACGGACGCCGCTGACGCTGCGGTTGACGCAGCCGGTGATGCGGCCGATGCCGCCACCGATATGGCAACCGACGCAGCCGAAGGGGCCGTTGACGCGGCCGAGGACGCTGTCGACGCTGCTGGCGACGCCGCAGACTCGGCGGCGGATGCGGCGTCTTCCGCGGCAGATGCTGCGATGGACACCGCCACGGATGCTGCCGATGCGGCTGGCGATACGGCTTCGGATGCGGTTGACGCGGCCGATGATGCCGTCGATGCCGCAACGCAGAGTGCCGCGGACGTCGCCGACGAGGTCGCCGAGGACGCTGCAGATGTGGGCGCCGAAGCGGCGTCGGAAGCTGCAGATGTCGCCGATGCCTCAGGCGATGCCGCCGCTGAAGCTGCGGCCGAGCTGGACCCGGCGACCCTTCTGACGGTCGAAAATTTCGATCTCGAGAAAGTGCGCCCGCTGGTCGAAGAGTCGTCGCTGGAAAGCAGCGAAAAAGAGACGATCCTGACGGCGCTGGACCGGGTCAAGGATAACCCAGACCTGTTGGGGCCTGTGCTGGACCGTCTTAAACTGCTGATGGGCATGTAAGCCTTCTGGCCATGACAAATGAAAGCGCCGCGTGATCCTGTCACGCGGCGCTTTTTTGTTCCGATCGCAGTTACTTAATCGACGAACGCTTTTTCGACCACGTATTCGCGCGGTTCGGAATTGGCGCCTTCGCGCAACCCGAAATCGTTCAGAATCGCCATGATATCCTTGTTGAAGCCCAGATTGCCGCACACCATGGCGCGATCATGTTCGGGATCGATCGGGTCGATGCCCAGATCCGTGAACACCTTGCCGGATTTCAGGTTGTCGGTCACGCGGCCCATGTGGTGGTACTCTTCGCGCGTGGTGGTCGGGTAATAGCGCAGCTTGCCGCCTTCGATTTCGCTCAGGATTTCGTCGGATTTGATGTGTTCGATCAACTGACGGCCATATTCCAGCTCGCCCACCTCGCGGCAGGTGTGCATCAGAATGACCTCGTCGAATTTTTCGTAAACCTCGGGATCGCGCATGAGCGAGGCAAAGGGCGCAATCCCTGTGCCGGTCGCGAACATCCACAGCCGTTTGCCGGGCAAAAGCGCATCGACCACCAGTGTGCCCACCGGCTTGGGGCGCAGGATGATCTGGTCACCGGGCTGAATATGCTGCAGCCGGCTGGTCAGCGGGCCGTCAGGCACCTTGATCGAATAGAACTCCAGCTCCTGGTCCCAGTTGGGCGAGGCGATGGAATAGGCCCGCAGCAGCGGTTTGACCTTGCCCGTCTTGGGGTCCGGATCGCCCATCAAGCCAATCATCACGAATTCTCCCGACCGAAAGCGCAAGCTTTGCGGACGTTCCACCCGGAAAGAAAACAGACGGTCTGTCCAATGTTTGACCGACAGAACGGTCGCGGCATCGGGCAGGGTGGGGACGGCTTTTACGGGCGCTTCGGTCACGGGTGCTTGCTCATTCATTGCGTGTTTCGGGCATTGCGTGTTTGGGCCATTGCTTGGTTAGGGCAGGGCGTGTTTCGGGCCGCGATGGGCCGCTACTGGGCATCACATGTAAAGAATAGAATGTATGGGGTCTAGCCGCGCATCCGCGACTGATAGTCATGGGCGCTGTGATCGGCCCGGAACAGCCATTGCTCTTGCGGTTGGCGGGCGGCCAGATCGTCGTCGATCTCGACCTCGTCAAAGCCGGCGCGCCGGGCCATGGTATATTGGTCAGCGATCACGTGGCCCCGGGCGCGCAGGCGCCCGGTGAAGCCTGCCAGCCGTAACAGGCGCGCCAGTGTGAAACCACGCCCGTCACTGAACGAGGGAAAAGAAATGGCGACAGCCTGCGCGCTGTTGGCGATTTCGGTCAACCGGTCATGCGGCGTGTCGGGCGCGAGCACCAGTGCCGGCGCATCAGGGGTGTCTTCGTAGGGCACAAAGGTGCCGTTGAAATCATCGGCGGCAAACCCGGTGTCGGTCACGATAACGCTCATGCGGCGTCTCCTTTCGGCAGCGGCCCGCGGACGATTTTTCCGTCGACGAAGTGAATGCCGCATTCTTCTTTTTGCGTTCCGCGCCAACGGCCTGCGCGTTCATCTTCACCCGGCTTGACGGGTGACGTGCACGGCGCACATCCGATCGACGGGTAGCCCTGGGCCACCAGCGGATGCCGCGGCAGGCGGTTGTTGGTCATGTAGTCCTGAACGTCCTGTTTTTCCCAGTGGGCCAGCGGGTTGACCTTGATGCGGATGTCGGCCTCGTTCTCGAAAAAATCCAGCGCCGTGCGCTGGCCGCCCTGAAAGCGTTTGCGCCCGGTGATCCAGCTGTGGAACGGTGTCAGCGCATCTTGCAAGGTTTCGGTCTTGCGCAGATCGCAGCATGCATCCTGATCCCGCTGATGCAAGGTGCCGTCGGGATCGACCGTGGCCAAGCGCGCCGCGTTCGGCGTGATCCGGCGAAGGTCTTTCAGATCCAGCTTTTCGGCCAGAGCCTGCTGATATTGCAGGGTTTCGGGAAACAGCATCTGTGTGTCGATGAACAGCACCGGCGTTTGCGGCGCCATGACCGCCACCATGTGCAGCAGCACCACGGATTCGGCCCCAAATGACGACACCAGCGCAATATCACCAACCTGTTCGTCGGCGAAGGCGCGTTCCAGAACCGAGGTCGCCGAATGGTGACGATACCGCGCGTTCAGCGCCGCCACACGTTCGTCCACGCTCTCGCCGCGGTATTGAACGGCTTCAAGCGGCATTGGCACGCTCCTCTTTTGGCGGGTAGAGAGCTTCTTTGAATGGATCCATCCCGACCCGGCGGTAGGTTTGCAAGAAGGTTTCTTCCGCATCCTCGCGCAGCTTCATGTAGGCCCCGATCAGACGTTCGATGGCCGGCACGATTTCATCATAAGCAAAGCCCGGCCCGGTGCGCGTGCCGATCACGGCGGTTTCGGTGCCATCACCGCCCAGCGTGATCTGGTAGTTTTCCACGCCCGCGCGGTCCAGACCCAGAATGCCGATATGGCCCACGTGGTGATGACCGCAGGCGTTGATGCAACCGGAAATCTTGATCTTCAGCTCGCCGATTTCATGTTCGAGTTTCAGTTCTTCAAACCGCTTGGCGATGCCTTGTGCAACGGGGATGGCGCGCGCCGTTGCCAGGGCGCAGTAGTCCATGCCGGGGCAAGCGATGATGTCGCTGACCAGCCCGATGTTGGCCGTGGCAAGGTCGGCGGCGCGCAGGGCGGCATAGACCGCCGGCAGATCGGACTTGTGCACATGGGGCAGGATCACGTTCTGCTCGTGGCTGATGCGCAGTTCGTCATGGCCGTATTTGCGGGCCAGTTCCGCCATCACGCGCATTTGCGCGGCCGTTGCGTCGCCCGGCGTTTCGCCCGGCTTTTTCAGCGAAATTGTCGCGATTGCGTACCCTTCGGCCTTGTGCACAGCCAGGTTCTGGTCGGCCCAGGCGCGGAACAGCGGATCGGTGCCGTAGGCCGCGTCGAAGGCGTCGGTCGGGCGATTGACCCAGGCGGGCGGGGCGAAGGCTTTGGTGATTTCGGCCAGATAGTCCTGGTCGATGCCGCTGAAGGTCGGCTTGATCGCGGCAAAGCGTTCATCAACAAGCCGGCGGTATTCGTCCAGACCGTTTTCGTGCACGGTGATCTTGACGCGGGCCTTGAACTTGTTGTCGCGCCGACCCAGCAGGTTCCACACCGACACAATGGCTTCGACGTAGGGCAGCAGATCGTCCAAAGGCACGAACTCTGAGATGGTTTTGCCGATCATGGGGGTTCGGCCCAGACCACCGCCGATGATAACTTCGGCGCCGGTCTGACCCGCTTGCTCTTTCAGGATCAGCCCGATGTCATGCGCCCGCGTCACGGCGCGGTCTGCCTGGGATGCGGTGACAGCGATCTTGAACTTGCGGGGCAGGAACTGGAATTCGGGGTGATCGGTCGACCATTGGCGCAGCAGTTCGGCCACCGGGCGGGGGTCCATCACCTCGTCCGGGGTGGCGCCTGCGAAATGGTCCGAGGTGACGTTGCGGATGGTGTTTCCGCTGGTCTGTGTGGCGTGCATTTCCACGTCGGCCAGATCGGACAGAATCTTGGGCACGTCGGCCAGTTTGGGCCAATTGTACTGGATGTTCTGGCGGGTGGTGAAATGGCCGTAACCCTTGTCGTAGGTTTCGGCGATATGGGCCAGCTGATCCATCTGGGTGCTGTTCAACGTGCCGTATGGGATAGCCACGCGCAACATATAAGCGTGAAGCTGCAGGTACAGGCCGTTCATCAGACGCAGGGGGCGGAATTCTTCTTCGGTCAGCGATCCGTCGATGCGGCGGGCGACCTGTTGGGAAAACTGCTCAACGCGCGTGCGGACAAAGGCTTCGTCGAAATCGTTATAGCGGTACATTTCAGACCTCTGCCTGTTTGCCGTGGAAATAGTTGGATGGGCCGGTGGCGCGGAATTCCTCGCGAAAATGCGTAGGTTCAGGGCCGTCTTCGCCCGGGGCGGCGTCCTTGAGTTCGGCGCCAACCACATGAAGATCGGCCATGGCCTGGGCCAGTTTGGCCTCGGCCTGGTCCTGATCGGCGAAAAGAGCGGCCTGGGCGTGGCTGCGGGTCCAGTCGCCATTGGCGTCCAGGTAAATCACGTCGCCCAGCAACAGATCGTTCGCTGTCACGACTTTGGGTGTAAATGCGCGTGCCATGGTGTTTCCCCGGGTGTGCGTTTCAGGGTTCAATATAGAACAATGTTCCGGTAAATCGGACCCGTGCCAGAGAATAAGGAACGTATGTTCTGCAGGGCCGTGGCGCGGGAACAGGGTTTCGGAAATGGGAATGAAACGATGACAAATGTCCAAATAGACGCGATCGACCGGAAAATCCTGCGCGAACTGCAGGCAGACGCCAGTCAGTCATTGGACGAAATTGCGCGCAAGGTCGGCTCGTCCAAGACGCCCGTGTGGAACCGAATCCGCAAAATGCGCGAGGCCGGAGTCGTTGGCGCGCAGACGGTAATGCTCGACGCCGAGGCCCTGGGGCTTGAGGCGTGTTTTTTCGTTCTGATCCGTACCTCTGAACACGAGGCCGACTGGCAGGATAGGTTCCTGCGCGCCTTGCGCGAACGTCCCGAGGTTCTGGAAGCCCATCGCTTGGCGGGCGAGATCGATTATATTCTGAAAGTCCGCGTTCAAAATGCGCGCGCCTATGACGATTTTTACCAGGCGCTGATCTCTGAGGTGAAGATCTTCAACGTCACTGCGCTGTTGTCGATGGAAGAGATCAAGAACACCGTCGCCCTACCAATCTGACGGATTCGCTCTGACGGGGTGGCCTTGATCGGGTCGATCTGTGCGCGCACGGCGCTAAAGCGACAGGCGCAGATCCGTCAGGCCATGGAAATGGTAGGTATCGGCAAAGCGCGGCAGTGACGCGATCTGCAGGTTCGGATGCGCCGTGAACAGCGTGCGCAGCCCCAGTGCCAATTCCATGCGCGCCAACGGCGCGGCAACGCAGAAATGGATGCCCGCGCCAAAGGTTGCATGGTTCCTGGGCGTGCGGTGCGGATCGAAAACGTCGGCATCCGGGCCAAAGGCGTCGTCGTCCCGGTTGGCCGAGGCAAGCAGCAGCCCGATCTGGTCGCCCCGCTGCAACGCAGCGCCATGAAACACCGTGTCTTCATAGACATAGCGCGTGAACAGGTGCATTGGCGGATCGTAACGCAAGGTTTCTTCGGTGGCGCGGACGGGATCGTTCAGCAGCGCCGCGACGCCCGCGTTTTGGACCAGCGTACGTATTGCGTTTCCCATGGCCTGCACCGTCGCTTCGTGGCCTGCGTTCAACAGAAGGATGCAGGTCGCCACCAGCTCGTCCGCGTTCAGTCTTTCGCCCTGAGCCTCGGCGGCGATCAGTTCGCTGATCAGATCATCGCCCGGGGTTGCGCGCCGCGCGTCGACATGGGCGCGCAGATAAGCGGCAAAGTCGCGCGCGGCTGCGTTTGCAGCAAGCTCGTCAGCATGGGTGCGCCCGGCCTGGTACATGCCCACCATATCATGCGACCAGCGCAGCAGACGGGGCGCATCGCGCCCGTCCACGCCCAAAAGGCGCGCGATCACGGTCACGGCCAGCGGGGCCGCCAGATCCGCGATCGCATCTGCGCCGTCCTGCAGGCCATCGACCAATTCGTCGCAAAGGGCCTGAACATGGGGCTGCAACGCCCTGAGCCTGCGCGAGGTGAACGCCCGCCCCACCAGCGCGCGCAGACGGGTATGCATGGGCGGCTCCAATTCAAGCATCGAAAGGGCGTCGACCGCGTAAAAATCGCGCAGGTGGTCCGGGATGGCAGGCGCGTCGATGGGCGCGCGGCCGAACCGGTTGTCGCGCAGCGCCATGTGCACCGCATCGTGGGTACTGGCCATCGGCATGGCGTAGTCGTCCCACCACACCACCGGCCCTGCCGCGCGCAGCCGGGTATAGAACCGATAGGGGTCCTGCACGAAATCAGGATCGGTGGGTGATTGGGAAAAGCGCGGCAGGTCTGTCATGGACGCAGGGTTGCGTGAAGCATCTGGCCAATGCAAGCAGCGCTTTCTAGAATGCAGTGCCAAACGTCGCCGCACATGGACCGCTCTTTGCATGAAACCGCCCATTTTCTCGCGCACCTTTGTCCTGCTGGGCGTGTTGCTGGTGACGCTGGCTGCGGGGCTGGTGGTCTGGACCTTGGCGTGGCGCGCGGCGGTGGACAGGGCGGCCGAAAGGGGGGAAGCTGATCTTGGTTTGGCCGCGGATCGGCTGACCGGACAACTGCGGCGTTACCGCGAATTGGCGGTGTTGTTGGCCGATCATCCGGTGCTGTTGGACCGGCTGAACGGCGCCGCGGGCCCGGACGTCGCGGCATTTCTGGTGCGCATGGCCGACAAGACCGGCTCGGTCGCGCTGCAACTGGTGGATGGGCGCGGGCAGGTTCTGGCCACGGGGGTCAGCGCCCCGACACCACCCGACACCGACGCGCCGCATTTGGCTGTCGATATACCGCAAGGCGCTCTCGCGGCGCTTGAGCGTGCGCTAGGCGGCGCGCTTGGCACGGCGCACTTCATCGATCCATCGGGGGCCCGCAGATTTGCCTTTGCCGCGCCCATCTTTTCGCCTCAGGGGCCGGCCTATGGGGCGATCGTCGTGCATGTGGACGTCGCTGCCATTGAATGGAACTGGCCGTCCGAAGCGTCGGCCGTTTTCTTTACCGACCCGCAGGGCGTAGTGTTCGTGACCAGCCGGTCGGACCTGATCCTGACCCGGCGCGGCGCGGATTTTCCCGGCCACAGCGCGGCCCGCGTTGGCCCGCATGAGGTGTGGCGACTGGATGGCGGGCCCTATCTGCCTGACCGGGCGTTGCACCTGCAACATGACCTGCCGGTCGTGGGGCTGCGGGCCGAATTGTTGCTGAACCTGCGCCCGGCCTGGACACTTGCGGCGTTGCAGGCCGCCTTCGCCAGCGCTCTGGCTTTGATGGTGGGGGCGTTTGTGGTCTTTGCGACCGAACGCCGGCGCACCCTGTCGCGGGCCAATGCCGAACTTGAAGCGCGTGTGACTGCCCGAACAGCCGATTTGCGCGCCACGAACGCCGAACTGACCCGCGAGATCGGCGAACGCAAAGAGGCCGAGGCCCGGTTGAAACGCGCCCAGGCCGATCTGGTTCAGGCGGGGAAACTGACCGCGCTCGGGCAAATGTCGGCCGGCATCAGTCACGAGTTGAACCAGCCGCTGATGGCCATCCGGTCATTCGCCGAAAACGCCGAGCAATTCCTGGATCGCGGCGCCCCCGAAAAAGCGGCCGACAACCTGGGCCGCATATCCGATCTGGCCCGCCGCATGGGGCGCATCATCCAGAACCTGCGCGCCTTTGCCCGCAATGAAAAGGAAACCATAGCGGATGTCGACCTTGTCGGCGTGGTCGACGCGGTGCTTGAAATGGCGCAAGGCACGCTGGCGGCGGCAGAGGTTTCGGTCGATTGGCAACGTCCCGCGGCCCCGGCCATGGTGCGCGGCGGGGACGTGCGCTTGCAGCAAGTGGTCATGAACCTTGTGTCAAACGCGATCGACGCCATGTCCGGCAGCGCGCGCAAACAGCTGGACCTCTGGATTGACCGCCACGGCGGCGCCACCGTTTTGCACGTTGCGGACACAGGGGCGGGAATATCTGACCCGGCCAAGGTGTTCGATCCGTTCTATTCCACCAAAGAGGTCGGCGCATCCGAAGGCATGGGGTTGGGCCTGTCAATTTCCTACGGGCTGGTGCAAAGCTTTGGCGGCGCGATCCGGGGCGGCAACCGGCCCGATGGCGGGGCCGAGTTCACGGTTGCGCTCAACCCGGCGCAGAGTTCGGAGGCCGCATGAGCGACCCGCGTCTTGTCCTGGTGGTCGACGATGATGCCGCAGTGCGCGACGCCCTGGGCCAGAGCCTTGAGCTGGCGGATTTGTCGCCCGTGTTGGCGGGCAGTTTCGTGGCCGCAAAAGACCGTATCACCCACGATTTTCCGGGCGTTGTCGTCAGCGACATCCGGATGCCGGGAAAGGACGGGTTCGCGTTGCTGGACTATGCCCACGGGATCGATCCCGAACTGCCCGTCATCTTGCTGACCGGCGAAGGCGACATTCCCATGGCCGTGCGGGGTATGGGGGCAGGGGCCTTTGATTTCCTTGAAAAACCTTGTGGTGGGCAAGAATTTTTGGGGGTGGTGCGCCGCGCCCTGAAGACCCGCGCGTTGGTGCTTGAGAACCGGGCGTTGCGCCGGCAGGTCGAAACCGGGGATGCCGCGTCACGCCTGCTGCGCGGAACGTCAGATCTGTCGCGCAAGATGCGCCGCGATGCACGGGCGGTGGCGCGCACCATGGCCGACGGAATGATCACCGGCGAACCCGGATCAGGCACCGCGAAAATGGCCGAGGTGGTGCACCTTTTGTCGGCTCAGGCGGGCGGCCCGTTCGTCAAGTTGACCGGCGCGGCCCAGACCCCCAAAGCCTGACCGCAGCGTTTCGCGATACAGCAGGTGGCACGATGTTCATCGACGAGGTCGGCGCGCTGCCGCACGCGGCACAATTCGCGCTGCTGGATCTGCTGGAAGAGGTGCGCGATCTGCGCGTCCTGGCAAGCACCTATGCCGATCTTCAGCGCGAGGCGGCCGAAGGGCGATTCCATCCCGACCTTTACTATCGGCTGGATGCGGCGCGTATTCACATCCCCCCCCTGCGCGAGCGGCGCGACGATATCCCGGTGCTCTTCACCCATTATGTGGCCATCGCATGTGAACAGGCCAACTTGCCGGTGCCCGACATCCCGCCCGATGTCACCAGCCGTCTGATGGCGCAAGACTGGCCGGGCAACGCCCGTGCGCTGATGAACGCGGCCATGCGCTTTGCGATGGGGCTGGGCGAAGATGACGTGTCGGACGAAGGCATGGGGCTGGCCGAGCAACTGGCGCAGGTCGAACGGTCATTGTTGGTCGATGCGCTGCGGCGGCACAAGGGCAACGCGACCGAAGCGGCCAAGGCGCTGAAACTGCCGCGCAAGACGTTTTACGACAAATTGGCCCGTCACGGTGTGCGCCCCGAAGGATACCGCGACTGAAGCCGCGGGGGGAAACCCGCTTCCAACTTGCTCAAGCCAGTGTTCGCTCGTGCAAACGCGATCGCAAAATGGCGCCCCCATTTCCGCGGCGCAGATCACCGATTGTCGCTTTGCCCCGCCCTTCGTTGCCGTCGGGCGCGTCATCGTCGCGAAAGCGCGTGGTCGTCGGGCGGGGATGGGGCATCGACTCGGGGTGGCATGACCTGTGCGGATTTCCGCACATCTGGGGGATATCTCTGTGCGGGCGACCGCTCACGCCGCCGTGAACGGAAATGGGGTTGCGACCAC
The DNA here is from genome assembly GCF_049943335.1 of Aliiroseovarius sp. PTFE2010. Lineage (NCBI taxonomy): Bacteria > Pseudomonadati > Pseudomonadota > Alphaproteobacteria > Rhodobacterales > Paracoccaceae > Aliiroseovarius > Aliiroseovarius sp. PTFE2010. The sequence continues at coordinate 186,712 of NZ_JBNFVY010000004.1, read as the reverse complement.
CATGATCTGTCTTGTGTTTGATATAAAACAATAAACTGATACGTCACTGGGTCTGGATAATCCCCGCTTGCACCGTGGCCCAGCGGGCAGATGATTACCCCCGATTGTCCCTGAAACTGGGACAACCAGAGGAACAATGTCTGGGAGGACAACCATGAAATTCCTTGTGACCGCTGCGGCGGCTCTGGCCCTGTCCGTGTCTGCATCGGCGACGATGGCGGCCTGTGATGATGGCGAAATGGTCATCAAGTTCAGCCATGTGACGAACACCGACAAGCACCCCAAGGGGATCGCTGCGAACCTGTTTGCCGAACGTGTGAACGAACAGATGAACGGCATCGCCTGTGTCGAAGTCTACCCCAGTTCGACGCTGTACAATGACGATCAGGTTCTGGAAGCCATGTTGCAGGGCGACGTGCAGATGGCGGCCCCGTCGCTGTCGAAATTCGAAACCTTCACCAAGGTGTTCCGTATCTTTGATTTGCCCTTCATGTTCAAAAACATGGACGCGGTCGAGGAATTCCAGAATTCACAAACCGGCGTGGCGATGAAGGAATCGATGGTGCGCCGCGGCCTTCTGGGCCTGGCGTTCTGGCACAATGGGCTGAAACAGTTTTCGGCCAACAAACCGTTGATCAATCCGTCCGATGCCGCTGGCCTGAAATTCCGCGTGCAGCCGTCTGATGTGCTGGTTGCCCAGATGGAAGCGCTTGACGCTTCGCCCCAGCCGATGGCGTTTTCCGAAGTGTACGGCGCGCTGCAGCAAGGCGTTGTAGACGGGCAGGAAAACACCTGGTCGAACATCTATGGACAGAAGTTCTTTGAAGTGCAGGACGGTGTGAGCGAAACCAACCACGGCCTGCTGGACTACATGGTCGTGACGTCGGTCGATTGGTGGGAAGGTCTGGATGAAGACGTGCGCAACCAACTGGCGAGCATCATGCAAGAGGTCACGACCGAACGCAACGCAGCCATTGCCGAGGTCGACGCGGACAACCGTCAGGCCGTTTTGGATGCTGGCGGCGTGATTCGCGAACTGACGCCCGAACAGCGCCAAGCCTGGGTCGATGTGATGAAACCGGTCTGGGAACAGTTTGAGGGCGACGTGGGGGCGGACAACATCGCCGCCGCACAAGCCATCAACGCCAAGCACTAAGCGTTTGGTCAATACTGGCCCGCGCCGCAGTCTGCGGGGCGGGCGCCGCGCCGCGCGGGCGGCCACATGCGGCAACTGGGGGCAACCATGTCACAACATTCCGCCAACGAAAGCCGCTGGGGGCGCTGGATCGACAGTCTCGAAGAGACGGTGATCGCGCTGATCCTCGGGTTGATGACGCTGGTGACCTTTGTCAACGTGGTGCTGCGCTACGTGTTCAATTCCTCGCTGATCTGGGGTCTTGAGGTGGTGCTGATCCTGTTCGCATGGCTGGTCCTTCTAGGCATATCGTATGGGTTCAAGAAAACCTCGCACCTTGGCGTGGACGCCGTCACCAACTTGCTGCCTCATACCGGTCAGCGCGTTCTGGCGTTGATCTCGGCTGCGGCGTGTCTGGCTTATGCGGCATTGCTGATGAAGGGGGCGTGGGACTATTGGGCGCCGTTCGCAGCGCTGCAACCGACCGACGGGCGCTGGTTCCCGATGGGTATGGCCGAAGGGGTGCGCGACCGTGCCTTTTACGTCACCGACCAGGTGCCGATGCTGGACATTTTTCGCTGGCTTGAGGATGCGATCAACTATGGCGAAAGTTACGACAAGCTTCCCCGTGTCATCCCCTATGCCATCCTGCCGTTCGGCTGCGCGCTGATCCTGTTGCGCGTCGTTCAGGCCAGCTGGCGCATCGTGACCGGGCAACAGTCCAGCCTGATCGTCAGCCACGAGGCCGAAGAAGACGTCGAGCGCATCGCGCACGGCGAATACGAGGAATAATTCCCCATGGACGTCGCACTCTTGTTCGTGATGATCATCGCGCTGCTGCTGATCGGCGTGCCGATCGCCGTGTCGCTGGGCCTGAGTTCGATCATCTTCCTGCTGGTGTTTTCCGACACGTCGCTGGCCTCGGTGGCTCAGTCACTGTACCAGGCGATGGCGGGGCACTATACGCTGCTGGCGATCCCGTTCTTTATCCTTGCGTCGTCCTTCATGTCGACAGGCGGGGTCGCGCAACGGATCATCCGATTTTCCATCGCCTGTGTGGGCCATACGCGCGGCGGGCTGGCGATTGCGGGTGTCTTTGCCTGCATGCTCTTCGCGGCGCTGTCCGGATCGTCGCCCGCGACTGTGGTGGCCATCGGGTCCATCGTGATCGCGGCGATGCAAAAGGCGGGCTATTCCAAAGACTTCGCCGCTGGCGTGATCTGCAACGCCGGGACGCTGGGCATTCTGATTCCGCCGTCGATCGTTATGGTGGTCTATGCATCGGCGACTGATGTGTCGGTCGGGCGGATGTTCCTTGCCGGGGTCATTCCGGGCCTGATGGCCGGTCTGATGTTGATGATCACGATCTACGTGATCGCGCGGGTGCGCGACTTGCCCAAGGGCGAATGGCAGGGCTGGGGCGAAATCTTTGCCAGCTTTCGGGATGCGTTCTGGGGCCTCATGCTGATTGTCATCATCATGGTCGGTATCTACGGCATCCCCGGCGTGACCGGCGCGATCTTTACGCCGACCGAAGCGGCTGCCGTGGCGTCGGTTTATGCCTTTCTTGTGGCGGTTTTCATTTACCGTGACATGGGGCCGCTCAAGGATGGGGGCAGCGTGCTGACCAAGCCTCAGGCGTTGGTGACAGCGTGGTTTCACCGCGACACGCGCCACACCCTGTTTGAAGGGGCCAAACTGACAATCATGCTGATGTTCATCATCGCCAACGCGCTGATCCTCAAGCATGTGCTGACCGACGAACAGATCCCGCAGAAAGTCGCTGAAGCGATGCTGTCGGCGGGTTTCGGCAAGATCATGTTTCTGATTGTGGTCAACATCATCCTGCTGATCGGCGGGCAGTTCATGGAACCGTCGGGCCTGATCGTGATCGTGGCGCCGCTGGTCTTTCCGATTGCAATCGAACTGGGCGTCGATCCGATCCATTTGGGCATTATCATGGTGGTGAACATGGAAATCGGGATGATCACACCGCCGGTGGGCCTGAACCTTTTTGTGACCTCGGGCGTGGCGGGAATGCCGATGATGAGAGTGGTGCGTGCAGCGGCGCCATTCCTGGCGGTGCTCTTCGTATTCCTGATCCTTGTCACCTACATCCCGTGGATCTCAACTGCACTGCCGACTTGGCGTATGGGCCCCGAGATCATCACCAACTAAGCGGAGCGCCGGGCCATCGGCCCGGCGCGCATGATGCGCAAAGGGCGGCCCGTTTGGGGCCGCCCTTTGTCGATTCCGTATTTCCATAAAGGTTGGAAAGCGGGTTTATGATTGGTTTTCTTTCATTTTACAGGTGTTGATGCCGAGCAGCGAATAGGGTGGGCAGGTCCCCAATGCCGCTGTGACCAGCAGCACCAGCCCGACAATCAGCGCCAGCCATTTCCAGACCCCGGCAGCGAGAGAGAAGAATACGATCAACAGCACCACGCCGATAATCGCGCGGATGATACGGTCGGTTCGACCTACGTTTTTGGTAAACATGTGAACCCCCTAGTTCAGATTTGTCATCTACATCATAGTAGACAACACATCATGAACTGGGAATATGATTTACATCAACTCCGCGTGCGCTTTTCGAACCGCGGGAGCATGGCAGAAAAGTCTTTTCCCTTTCCGTCTTCATGGTCGACGAAGGTTTCATACAGTGCGGCCGCAGTTTGGCCCATGGGGGTGTCGGCATCTGCGCTGACGGCGGCTTGCTGGGCCAGACGCAGGTCCTTGAGCATCAGTTCAGCGGCAAAGCCCGGTGTGTAACCGTTGTCGGCGGGGCTTTGGGGGCCGATGCCCGGGGCAGGGCAGTAGGCGTTCATGCTCCAGCTATACCCGGACGAGGTGCTGACCACGTCAAACATGGCCTGACGGTCCAAGCCCAGCTTGTCGGCCAGGGCAAAGGCTTCGCAGGTGGCGATCATGGTCACGCCGAGGATCATGTTGTTGCAGATCTTGGCCGCTTGCCCGTTGCCCGATGGGCCGCAGTGCACGGCTTTTTGGCCCATGATATCAAACAGCGGTTTGGCCGTGGCAAAGGCGTCCGCGTCGCCGCCGACCATAAAGGTCAGCGTGCCCGCTTGGGCCCCGCCGATCCCGCCCGACACGGGCGCGTCCAGGGCACCCAGCCCGGCGGCCTGCGCCTGTTCAGCCACGGCGCGGGCGCTATCCACGTCGACCGTCGAGCAATCCAGCAGCACCGCGCCCTTGGGCAGGGCGGGGATAACCTGATCAGCCACGGCGCGCAGGATGTCGCCGTTGGGCAGCATTGTAATGGCCACGTCGGCCCCATCGCAGGTCGCTTCTGCGCTGTCGGCCATTGTCAGGCCTTCGGGGCGGGCAGAGACATCATAGCCGGTGACATCATGGCCTGCAGCAACCAGGTTGGCGGCCATCGGCGCGCCCATGTTTCCAAGGCCAATAAAGGCGATCTTCATGGTCAGACTCCTTCTAGATTCAGCTCGTCCGCGCCCAAGGGGGCCAGCATGGCGTCAACCTCGGTGCCCGATACGGCGCCGGGGCCGTCATGTGCCCATTTTGGGTTGCGGTCCTTGTCGATGATCTGTGCGCGCACACCTTCCAGGAAATCGCCCTGGGCCAGCGCGCGGTGGGTATAGCGGTATTCCTGTGCCAGCGCAGCGGTGATGTCGTCGATGTCACGTCCCGCGCGCACCATCTGCAAGGTGCAGGCCATCGACAGCGGCGCGTTGCGGCTGATGGCTTTCAGGGCACCCTGGGCCAGATCGCTGTCATCGCCCGCCAAGCTCGCGGCAATGGCGCCGGGCGTGTCATGGGCGAAGTGTTGGTCGATCTGGGGCAGCGCATCGATCAGCGGCTGGGCGTCAGGCGTAGCGGCAAAACGCGCGATGGCCGCTGGATCGCCTGTGCGCTCAAGCTCGGCGATCAGCTCTGGCCACTGCTGTTCGGGCACAAGCGTATCGGCAAACCCGGCGCCAATTGCATCGCCCGGACCCATGCGCGCCGCCGTCAGCCCAAGGTATGCGCCAAGCGCCCCTGGGGCATGGCCCAGCAGGAATGTGCCGCCCACATCCGGGATCAGCCCGATGCCGCATTCTGGCATCGCGATCTGTACGCTATGGCCGACAATCCGGTGGCTGGCATGACAGCCCACCCCGACGCCGCCGCCCATGGTAAAGCCCTGCATCAGCGTTATCACCGGCTTGGGGTAATGGGCGATCTTGGCATTCATGCGGTATTCCTGTCGCCAGAAAGCCCGCGCGAAATCGTAGTCGCCTTCGATGCCGTGATGATAAATGTCGGCAATATCCCCGCCTGCGCAAAAGGCGCGCTCGCCGTCTGCGTCGATGACCACGACGGCCACGGCGTCGTCATCGCGCCAAGCATCCAGGGCCGCTTCGAGGTCCACAGACATCGGCGGCGACAGGGCGTTCAGCGCCTTGGGGCGGGTCAGGGTGATGCGGCCGGCGCGTCCGGCGATGCGCGTGGACAGATCGCTCATCTTGCTGCCAAGAGGTTGCGGGCAGTGATCATGCGCATGATCTCGTTCGTCCCTTCCAAAATCTGGTGCACGCGCAGGTCGCGCACAATCTTTTCAATCCCATAGTCGGCCAGATAGCCGTAACCACCGTGCAATTGCAGACATTGATCGGCCACGCGGCTGCCCGCTTCGGTCACGAATTTCTTGGCCATGGCGCAGAACTTGCCGGCGTCCGGCGCGCCGGTGTCCAGCTTCCATGCGGCCTGACGCAGAAAGGTGCGGGCCGCTTGCAGTTCTATTTCCATGTCGGCAAGCCGGAACTGCAGGGCCTGAAACTGGTCGATGCTTTGGCCAAAGGCCTTGCGTTCGCCCATATAGGCCAGCGTGGCGTTCAACGCGGCTTGCGCGCCGCCGAGCGAGCAGGCCGAAATGTTCAGCCGCCCGCCATCCAGCCCCGCCATCGCGTATTTGAACCCTTCGCCTTCCTGGCCCAGAAGGTTGTCGGCCGGCACCGCGCAATCGTCCATTTGTACTTGCCGGGTCGGCTGGCTTTTCCAGCCCATCTTGTCTTCCAGCCCGCCAAAGGACAGACCCGTGGCCCCATCTTCGACAATCAGCGACGAGATCCCGCGCGGGCCATCATCACCCGTACGCGCCATCACGATATAGGCATCCGAATACCCGCCGCCCGAGATGAATGTCTTGGTGCCGGTCAACCGATAGCCTTGATCGTCCTTGGTGGCGCGTGTCCTGAGCGCGGCGGCATCGCTGCCCGCGCCGGGTTCGGTCAGGCAATAGGACAACACTGTGGACATTTCGATCGCGCCGGGCAAAAAGCGCGCGCGCAGCTCGTCCGATCCGAACTTGTCGATCATGCCGGCGCACATGTTGTGGATCGAAAGAAAGCCCGCGACCGAGGCGCAGGACATCGACAATGCCTCGAATACCAACGTCGCGTCCAGACGGCTCAGCCCTGAGCCGCCCGAGCTTTCGCGCACATAGAGCCCGCCGAACCCCAGTTCGGCCAGCCGGGGCCAGAGGTCTTTGGGGATCGTGCCCTGACGTTCCCAATCGCGCGCATGCGGCGCGATATGCTCGGCGCCAAAGCTCTGCGCCATGTCAAAAATCGCCTGTTGTTCGTCGGACAGTCCGAAATCCATCAGATCCTCCCCTCTCATGAATTGAACGCTTGTTTAATTCTCATTTGTTGCAGGCGGTTTGCAACCCCACAATCAAAGATCGGCGTGAAATTCGTCGATTAGATGGCGCACCACGTCGCGCAGCGCCTCGTCCTGCGATTTGCCCTGTTGCAAAGCGTCGGTCAGAATGGTGCGCTGCTGTTGGGCCGATGTGCCGCGGGTCAAGATGCTTCGCGTCGCCTCGACCTCGGGCAAGCAACCCAGGGCCTCGGCATCTTCGGTGACCAGATCGATGATCTCGTCCAGAAGGACGGGAAAGGGCACGATCTGGCGCTGGCCAAAATCGATCAGACCTTCGGTTGTCCCATAGCGCTGCGCGCGCCAGCGGTTTTCAGACACAAGGAACGGGTCGTAGGTGCGCCAGCTTTGATTGCGGGCGGACAAGCGCCACAGCATTCGGGTCAGGCATTGGATCAGCGCGGCCAGCGACAGGGTGGTTTCCAGCCGGGGTGCGCCATCGCAAATCCTCGTTTCGATCGTGGGAAAACGCGACGAGGGGCGCAAATCCCACCAGATTTTCGACGCGTCCTCAATCAGGCCAAGGTCCGTCAGCAGGGTGACGGCGCGCTCGAACCGGCTCCAGGTCGTGATTTGCGGCGGCAACCCGGTGCGGGGCAGATTGTCGAACACGGTCAACCGATACGAGGCCAGCCCCGTATCAACCCCCTGCCAGAACGGCGACGAAGCCGACAGCGCCAGCAGATGCGGCAGGAAATAGCTGAGTTGGTTCATCAGATCGACGCGCTGGTCCTTGTCGTCGATGCCCACATGCACGTGCATCCCGCAGATCAACATGCGCCGCGCGACACCGGCCAGATCGTTTTCCAGATCGTTGTAGCGGTCTTTGTCGGTGTGGGGCTGATCCTTCCAATCGGCAAAAGGGTGGCAGGCAGCAGCGATAGGGGCCAGACCATGTTTGGCGGCCTGCTGCGCGACCACACTGCGCAGGTGGCGCAGGTCGTCGCGCGCGCCGCCGATCCCCGGATGCACGCGGCTGCCGATTTCGATCTGGCATTGCAGGAATTCGGGGCTGACCTGATCCTGCAGGGCGGTGCGGCAGGCGGCCATCAGGGCCTCGGGGGCGTCGGCCAATTGCAGGGTGTCGCGGTCTACCAGCAGGTATTCTTCTTCGATCCCGATGGTAAATGTCGGTGCCGTCATGGTGATCCCCTCAGTGCCCAAGAGGGCCTGAGAACATGAGAGCCGCAAATCCGGCGCGATGCAATGGGGGCGACGCGGGGCAGGGTACAAAAAAAGCGCCCCGAAGGGCGCCTTTTCAATGCTGTTTCAAGCGATCAGACCGTGCGTTTGCGCTTCAATGCGGCAAGCCCACCCAGACCCAAAAGAAGAAGTGGGGCGCCGGCAGGCAGGGGGACCGAAGACGGCCCGCAGTCGGTCAGACATTCGCCTGCGTTATACTTGGACGAACCGCCGTAGCCACCGATGTGCAGCCGGGACATCATGTCGTCAAAATCAAATTCGGCCAATGTGGTGCCAAGCAACATGAAGCTGGCTGTTTCGCCAACGTCCAGACGGCCAATGCCGGCTGCGTTGGTGAACTGGATGCCGAAGTTAAAGCTGCCGGCAGAGGGTCCACCGCCGTTCAGTCCGCCTGTGCCAAAGCCGGTGATGATGGCTTCGCTTGTGCCCACGACGCTGAGGCTGGTCGGAAAGCTGAGAGCCGTTCCGGAATATGTCAGACCCAATTGCTTGATATGTGCACCGGGCGCACCATCAACCGTGTTGGTCAGTTCGAACATGACACCCGCGGCCGTGTCCGTGGCGTCCAGGACAGCGACGGTCTGTGGACCGAGTGTGGAGCCGGTTATAAAATCGCTGTAATACACCGTCACGGCCTGCGCGCCTGTCGCGCAAAGAGCGAACGCTGCAGCGGCGATCAGCTTTGGAAGTTTAAATTTCATAATTATACCCCATTCAGTGAGTAACCCAGTCCAAGCGCGTTTTCCAAATCCAAGAAATGGGCGCTCATCGGTGTCAACAATAGGTAACTTATAGCACTTTTTAACGGATATGCCGAGGGGGCAATCACAGTTGCAACCTGGGCGTGTGGGCGGTAAGCCGTTGTGATTCCAAGACCTTCCAGTGCCTTGGGTTCGGGGCCCCCGTATTCGCATTTTGCGAATGACAAAGTGCCAAAAAAAGCCGGCACGAATCATCGCGCCGGCCTTTCCCCAGAAACCTGTGGGTGATCAGTCCATGGCCTTGAAGTTGAATTCGCCACCTTCCTTGATGCCCGAGAACCAGCGCGCCGTGACGGTCTTGGTTTTCGTGTAAAAACGGAAGGCATCGGGGCCGTATTGGTTCAAATCGCCAAAGGCCGATTTCTTCCACCCGCCAAAGGTATGATAGGCCAGCGGCACGGGAATAGGGAAGTTGATGCCAACCATGCCCACGTTGACCCTGTGGGCAAAATCACGCGCGGTGTCGCCATCTGCGGTGAAAATCGCCGTGCCGTTGCCATAGGGGTTGTCCATGACCAGGTTCAGCGCGTCTTCGTAGGTGTCGGCGCGCACCTGGCTCAGGACCGGGCCAAAGATTTCCTCTTTGTAGATGTCCATGTCGGGGGTGACGTTGTCGAACAGCGACGGGCCGACGAAAAAGCCGTTCTCGTAGCCTTGCATCGAAAAATCGCGCCCGTCGACCACCAAATTGGCCCCCTGATCGACGCCCGAGGTCACCAGCCCGTCCACGCGCTGTTTGGCGGCAGCGGTGATGACGGGGCCATAGTCCACGTCTTCGCCAGCGGTGTAGGGGCCGACCTTGAGCTTGTCGATGCGCGGCACCAGCCGTTCGATCAGCCCGTCAGCGGTTTCCTTGCCCACCGGCACGGCCACGGAAATGGCCATGCAGCGTTCGCCCGCCGCGCCGAAACCGGCGCCCACCAGCGCATCGGCTGCCTTGTCCAGATCGGCGTCGGGCATGATGATCATGTGGTTCTTGGCACCGCCGAAACACTGGGCGCGCTTGCCGTTGTTGGCCGCGCGGCCATAGATGTACTGGGCAATCGGGGTCGAGCCAACGAAGGCCACGGCCGCGACAGTGTCGTTATCCAGAATCGCATCGACGACATCCTTGTCGCCGTTGACGACCTGCAGCACGCCTTCTGGCAGACCTGCTTCCATGACCAGTTCGGCCAGACGCAATGCGGTCGATGGGCACCGTTCAGACGGTTTCAGGATCATCGCGTTGCCGCAAGCCAGGGCGGGGGCCATTTTCCACAGCGGGATCATGGCGGGGAAGTTGAACGGGGTGATCCCCGCGACCACGCCCAACGGTTGGCGCATCGAATAAAGGTCGATGCCCGGGCCGCCGTCGTCGGTGAATTCGCCCTTGAGCATTGCAGGCGCGCCCATGCAGACTTCGACCACTTCCAATCCGCGCTGCACGTCGCCGCGTGCGTCGGGCAGGGTCTTGCCGTGTTCGCGGCTGACCAGTTCGGCCAGTTCGTCCATGTGTTCGTTGATCAGTTGCCCGAATTTCATAATGACGCGGGCGCGGCGCTGCGGGTTGGTCGCGCCCCATTTTTTCTGCGCTTCGGCCGCGCGGGCAACGGCATCGTTCAGTTCGTCCACGGTGGCCAGCGGCACTTTGGCCTGAACCTCGCCGGTGGCGGGGTTGAAGACGTCGGTGAAACGGCCAGACGTGCCTTTGACATGTTTGCCGTCGATGAAATGGGTAAGTTCGATCATGGAATCCTCCTGCGTCGGTTGCTGGCACCATATACATCTATTATTGCATGTCGAACGGGTGAATAGCCAAAAGGGTATTGCAAAAATGCGGGTGCGGTAGTGGCGGATGCAAATTGGGATGATGTCCGGTTGTTTCTGGCCGTCTCGCGGGCGGAAAGCCTGTCGGGCGCCGGGCGGACTTTGCGGTTGGATCCGGCGACACTGGGGCGGCGGATTGCGCGGCTTGAGCAGGTGTTGGACACCGCCCTGTTCGTGAAATCGCCGCAAGGCTATGCGTTGACTGCCGAGGGTGAGCGATTTCTGACCCATGCGGAACAGGCCGAACGGTCCATCGCCGAGGCCAGCGAGCACCGGAAAGGCGATCAGTTGTCCGGCCAGATTCGGATCGGTGCGCCCGACGGATGCGCAAATTTCGTGCTGCCGCAGGTCTGCGCCGCGATTTCGGCGGAAAACCCCGGGCTCGAGATCCAGATCGTCGCCCTGCCGCGGGTTTTCAACCTGTCCAAACGCGAGGCCGACATGGCCGTTGGCGTCAGCCCGCCGCAAACAGGGCGCATGACCGTGCGCAAGATCACCGACTACCGGCTGCACCTGTGGGCCGCGCGCAGCTATCTGGACCGGGCCCCTCGGATCACGGCATTGCAGGACCTGCGGGATCACAGGATCGTCGGCTACATCCCGGACATGATCTTTGATAAGGAATTGGATTATATCGCGGATTTGGGGGCAGGCCGGTTGGATCTGGCGTCAAATTCGGTGTCGGTCCAATTCCATATGGTCAACCATGGGGCCGGACTGGGTGTGGTGCATGATTTCGCGATTCCGTTTGGACAGGATCTGGTCCGGGTTCTGCCGGACCAGCTTTCGCTGACCCGCGCCTTTTACCTGATCCGACCCGAAGATGATCGCAAGCTGGACCGGATGAACCGGCTGGCCGACGCCGTGCACAGCGGCATCCGGGCCGAGGTTGCGCGGCTGGAAGCGTTGGCCTGAAACCACGCTGCGCTTGACAGGTGCGCCCCGCACGCGCGACGCTTTCCTTATAATAAACAGGGAGGTGCTGGATGCTGGTGCATCAAATTCTCAAGGACAAGCCTGAAGGGGGGGTCGTAACCGTCCGCTCGGATCAGACCGTGAGCGATGTGGTCGATTTGCTTTCGGCGCGCAAATTCGGGGCTGTGATCGTGTCCGATGACACCAAGGTGCCGCTGGGCATCGTGTCGGAACGCGATATCGTGCGCGAGATCGGGCGCAACGGGATCGGGGTTCTGGACAAGACTGTGGCCGACATCATGACGCGCGATCTTGTCGTGTGCTCGCGCGAGGAAAACGCAGTCGATGTCCTGCAGACCATGACCAACGGTCGATTCCGCCATATGCCAGTGATGAATGGCAATGAAATGATCGGGCTGATTTCCATTGGGGATGTGGTCAAGGGCCGGCTGTCGGAACTGGCGATGGAAAAGGATGCGCTCGAGGGCATGATCATGGGTCACTAGGCAACATGAACCATTCTGTCGTCGCGATTCGAAAAACGCCTCTTGCATTCGCCGCGCAATAATGTTGCGTTGCGCCGATGACGGAGGGGAATATGCGCATCGGACTCTACCCTGGGACATTCGATCCCGTAACTTTGGGCCATCTTGATATCATAGAGCGCGGCTGCGCTTTGGTTGATCGCCTGGTCATTGGCGTGGCCATAAACCGCGATAAAGGCCCGCTGTTTTCGCTGGAAGAACGGGTAGAAATGCTCGAAGCGGAATGCGCCGATCTGGCCGGCAGGACCGGCTGCGAAATCATCGTGCATCCATTTGAAAACCTGTTGATAAACTGTGCCCATGACGTGGGCGCTCAGGTCATCGTGCGCGGTCTGCGCGCCGTGGCCGATTTCGAATATGAATATCAGATGGTCGGGATGAACCGTGCGCTGGATGACACGGTCGAAACCGTGTTTCTGATGGCCGAGGCCCGACATCAGGCAATCGCTTCGAAACTGGTCAAGGAAATCGCGCGTCTGGATGGCGAGGTGGCCAAATTCGTGACCCCCGCAGTCAAGGACCGTCTGATGACCAAGCTGGGCAAGGTTTAGCAGCGCGCTGCGACCTCGCGTATGAAGCTTTCGCATCGTTCGGGATAGGTGACGGGCAGCATGTGCCCCGCGCCGTCGATGTATTCAATCTGGAAATCAGGGAATTGTTGCACCAATTCGGTGCCCTGTTCGCGGTGATCCAGAATGCGGTCCTGTGTGCCGAAAAGGATACCGACGGGCATTTTCAACGCACCGTAGCGGTCTTGCTGATCCGCAATGCCAGCCGAGGCAACGTAATCGCGCGAGGCGTGAAAGAATGTCTTGGGCCGCAGAGAAAGCAGGCCGCCGCCCTTGACCGTGTAGGCCTCGGGCACGGGGTCGGGGCCAAAGACCTGATCGATGGTCTGCTGCTGATTACGGATACTGAGCGGGACGGCCAGCGTGTTTGCAATCAGGCGGCGCATCCAGTTGGTGCGGATTTCAAAGCCTTTGAACACCTCGGCGCCGCCATCCTGTTTCGCCCGTGTCAACGGGGCAAGCAGGGCAAGGGCCCGCACACGCCGGGGTGCGCGCAACGCCAGCGCCAGCGAAATCGCCCCGCCCAGCGAATGGCCCACGATCACCGCGTCTTCTATGCCCAGTTTATCCATCAGCTCAATGACGTACCCCGCCTGTGCGTCCAGCGACGCGGGTGCGTTGTCGGGGCGATTGGAATAGCCCATGCCGGGGCGATCCAGAACGATCACGCGATGATCGGCGGCCAGGCGTTCGGACAAGTCCATCGTGAAATGGCGCAACTGCCCGCCAAGCCCGTGGATCATGACAATAACCGCCCCGCTGCCTTGGTCGACGAAGTGCAGCCGTCCGGTTGATATGTCGACGAATTGGCCCAGCGGTGGCACGGCGGCCTCGGCCTGGGCGGAAAACCGCACGGTCTTGCGCGCGTTGACGGCCAGAAAAAGCAACAATGCCAGTACGGCAATCGCCAGGATGTACAGAAAGATCATGTCTTGCCCCCTTGGCGGGGATCATGAAGTGAGCCTTGTCAGGCGGCCCCCAAAAAACCCGCCTGATGCTGCGTCGTTTCAGATCAACTTGCCAATAGCGACCGCCGCGTCGGCCATACGGTTGGAAAAGCCCCATTCGTTATCATACCAGGTCAGGATGCGGCACAATGTGCCCTCCATCACCCTGGTCTGATCCAGCGCGAAGGTCGAGCTGTCGGGATTGTGGTTGAAGTCAATCGACACGTTCGGTGTGTCGGTAAAGCCCAGAATGCCTGAGAGCGGGCCGTTCGCCGCGTCGATGATGGTCTGGTTGATTTCCTCGATCGTGGTGGCGCGGCTGGCTTCGAACGTCAGGTCGATGACCGACACGTTCGGGGTCGGCACCCGGATGGCCATGCCGTCCAGTTTGCCGTCCAGTTCGGGCAGGACCAGACCCACGGCCTTGGCGGCGCCGGTACTGGTGGGGATCATGCTCATCGCGGCGGCGCGGGCGCGATAAAGATCCTTGTGCAATGTGTCCAGCGTCGGCTGATCGCCGGTGTAGCTGTGCACCGTGGTCATAAAGGCCTTGGTGATGCCGATCGCGTCGTTCAGCACCTTTGCCACGGGGGCCAGACAGTTGGTGGTGCATGACGCGTTCGAGACGACCAGTTGATCGCTGGTCAGGCTGTCGTGGTTTACGCCGTATACGATGGTGTTATCCGCGCCCGCCGACGGGGCCGACACCAGCACGCGCGATGCGCCATTTTCCAGGTGAATCGCGGCCTTGTCGCGGGCGGTAAAGATACCGGTGCATTCCAGAACCACGTCAATGTGGTTCCATGGCAGGTCCTTGGGGTCGCGGACGGCTGTCACCTGGATCGGGCCGCGACCGACGTCGATGGTGGTGTCGGTCGTGGTCACTTCGGCCGGGAACCGGCCGTGGACACTGTCAAACCGCAGCAAGTGCGCGTTGGTTTCCACCGGGCCCAGATCATTGATCGCCACCACTTCGATATCCGTGCGACCGCTTTCGATAATGGCGCGCAGCACGTTGCGTCCGATACGCCCGAATCCATTGATTGCAACTGTGACGGCCATTGGCCCCTCCTGATCGATATATGGTTAAGCATAGCACAAAACTGCGGATGTCCAGTTTTGCGTCCGTTATCGCTAACATCGTCATGGGCGGCGAAAGGTCAACCCAAACGCGGGCCGTTCAGCGCCAGAAGGCGAGGAATTTGACCAGTTCGCTCATCTTGCGCGCCAGAAACAAACTGCCTGCGCCATTTTGCAGCGCGAAATCGGCAATCAACAGGATAGCGATGAAAAGGCCCAGGCCGATGGCGATGCGGTTCGTCATGGGGCAGGAATAGCGCCGATGGTCGGGTATGGCAATTGCGCGCACATCCGGTTGTCCGGGCCTGAGTTAAACAATTGTTAACCAGCGCGACCCATACCTGCGGTCTCGATACAAGACGCGTCGTAACCGAGGGGGGAGCATAGGTGTCAAAATCGGAACAAACGGAATTTGTGATTTATCGGAGCGAGGTGATCCACCCGCAGGACCATCTATCGAACCTGGATATTCTGCGTGCCGCAGAAGCGCGAAACGGCATGTTAGAGCTGACCGGCTTTTTAAGCCGCGATCACAGACATTTCGTGCAGTTCCTGGAAGGGCAGACAGAGGACTTGACCAAAGTTATGTCGATGACCGAACGTGACCCGCGCCATCATTCCATGAAAATACTGGCTAGCGGGCGTCAAGACGCGCGGCAATTCGCGGATTGGGACATGGGATTTGCGCCTGTAACTGGCGATAAGCAACAGGCGCTCGGGTGTAGAAACGCGACAGAGATCCGTACGCAGTTGCAGAACGCGGCGCGGGGGGGCGGCTAGGCCGTCCTGCCCCATCGTCGGTCGCTGCAAAAAGGCTTAGTGCAGGAGGCGGCCCATGGCGCCGGCGACGTCGGCCATCCGCGCCGAAAAGCCCCATTCGTTATCGTACCAGGCCAGAACCCGCACGGTGCGCCCGATAACCTTGGTCTGATCGGGGGCGAAAATCGACGAATAGGTGGTGTGATTGAAGTCAATCGACACTTTGGGTTCCGGGTCATAGGACAGGACCGAGCCCATGCGGCCCGCTGCAGCCTCGCGTACGATTTCGTTGACGTCCTCTACGGTCACGTCCTTGCCTGCTTCAAAGGTCAGATCGACTGCCGACACATTGGGGGTGGGCACGCGCATTGCGGTCCCGTCCAGCTTGCCTTTGAGGTCGGGCAGCACTTCGCCGATGGCCTTGGCCGCCCCGGTGCTGGTGGGGATCATTGCCATGGCGGCTGCGCGCGCGCGATAGAGATCGTTGTGACGGCGGTCCAGTGTGGGCTGGTCGCCGGTGTAGCTGTGGATCGTGGTCATGATGCCGCGTTCGATGCCAATCGACTCGTTCAACACCTTGGCCAGCGGGGCCAGACAGTTGGTGGTGCATGAGCCGTTCGAAATCATGCGTTCATCTGCCAGCAGGTCGCGATGGTTTACGCCGTAGACCACTGTGCGATCCACGTTTGAGGCGGGGGCCGAAATCAGGACCTTCTTGGCCCCGCGTTCAAGATGCGCCGCCGATTTGATCCCGTCGTTGAATGCACCGGTACATTCCAGCACGACATCGACGCCGGACCAGTCGAGCTGGTCCATCTCGCGGGTCGACATGACTTCGATCGGGCCACGGCCCAGGTCCAGCGCGTTTCCCTTGACCTGCACATCACCGGGAAAGCGGCCGTGCACACTGTCATAGCGCAGAAGGTGGGCGTTGGTTTCGATCGGGCCGGTCGCATTGATCTTGACCACTTGCACGTCGTTGCGAGCGCTTTCGGCAATATGCGCCAATGTGCACCGTCCTATCCGGCCAAATCCGTTGATCCCTACCGTGACGGTCATGTCATGCGCTCCTGTCATTAAAATCGTTGCCCATTTTCCGATACTTGGGGCTATAGGGGGCAACGCAGGCGCAGAAAAGGATTTAGCGCCAACATGTTAGCGTAAACATTATGTGTTAGCGGTAACGTGTTTCCGGTCTGGAGATAATGCGCCCCCCGGCCATGGATTCCTTTATCCATCAGTCAGGTGACGGGCAAAGGCTGTTTGTGCGGCCGGGCAAGGCCGCGCGCCGTCCGGCGCACCCGAACGCGTCTTTTTCCAACTGGTCGATGTGGAATGGCAATGCCAGTAGTGCAGGGCCTTATTCCTGGTCAAAGGTGCGAATGGGCCGGCGGGGCGATGCACGGCCCAACTCAGCCGCGCGGCCCGTTTCCCCGGCACGGCGCACCACTTTGGATTGGTGCACACCCGGCCCGGCACATGCAAATCGTGGGCGCGCTGCGGCTGCGGGCCGTCCGGCGCGGCAAAAAGCCATGCGCCGGTGAAGGACACCAGCCCAAGCGGCGCGCGCGCTGCGATGTCAAACACCGTGCCTTCACCGACCGGCGCAAGCATTTCGTCCACGTCAAGGCTGAGCACCCCCGCCGCTTCGGGGAAAAACCGCAGCCGCGCAAGGTTGAGCATCGCCGTTTGCAGGTACTTGGCCGGGGCCACGAACCGCCCGCCCGCCGCATCGCCATAGGGGAACGGATCACGCACGACATGCGACACGGCCACGCCGGGAATGCTCTGCAAACCGGCTTGCACGTCGGCCGTGTCATGCAGGGTCGAGCCGTTGTCAAAGGCCAGAATGGCATCCACCCCATGGGCGCTGGCGTGATAGCGTGCCCAATCCACGATCCAGTCCAGCGGCGTGTCTTTGAACTGTGTAACCAGCGCACGCCGCCCGGCGTAGCGCGCCGCCTCGGACGGGTTGACCGATACGTGCAGGGCGGTGTCATCCAGCTCGATCGACACCTGCGCGGCGGCGTTTCCGGGTACGCGAAGTTCCTCGTAACGCAGGAATTTTTGCCGCCGGATGCGCGGGCGCACGCCGTTGACACGCAGACCATCGCGCAGGACCGGCCATAGATTCAGCAGGCGCGGACAGATCAGCACCAGCCCGTCGGCATCGGCAAAGCAATCGTAAATCAACGTGTGATGGTCAAACGCGTCGACATAGCGCTGCGTGCGCTTGGCCGCGGGCAGGGGCATGGACCGCGTCAGCCGCCCGCCTTGGGGAAGGCGAACGGCCGACAGGGTGATCTGGTCCTGGGCCATACGGCTCAGAGCATCGCCTTGACCTTCGCCACGACCGCCTCGGCGGTAATGCCGAATTTTTCGAACAGGGTGCCGGCCGGCGCCGAGGCACCGAAGCTGTCCATGCCGACGAAATCGGCCTTGGCTTCGCGGCCGCGCTCGCCGAGCAGCCAGCGGTCCCAACCGCCGTCGCGCATAGCCGCTTCAATGCCCACGCGCACGGGGCCTGCGGGCAGCACGCGCTTGCGATAGCTTTCCTCTTGCTGGGCGAACAGCTCGAAGCTGGGCATCGACACGACGCGGGTGCCGATGCCGTCTTTGTGCAGCAAGTCGCGCGCTTGCATGGCAAGGGAGACTTCCGATCCGGTGGCCATCAGGATCGCCTGTCGCTTGCCTTCGGCATCGGCCAGAACATAGGCGCCTTGTGCGGTCAGGTTTTTGGTCTTGTGCTCGGTGCGCACCGTCGGCAGACCTTGGCGCGTCAGCACCAGAACGGACGGCGTGGATTTCTGGGTCAGCGCCAGTTCCCAAGCTTCGGCGGTTTCCACCGTGTCGGCGGGGCGGAGGACCAGCGTGTTCGGGGTTGCGCGACAGATTGCCAGATGCTCGACCGGCTGATGCGTCGGGCCGTCTTCGCCCAGCCCGATGCTGTCGTGGGTCATGACATAGGTGACAGGCACCCCCATCAGGGCCGACAGGCGCATCGACGGGCGCGCATAGTCGGTAAAGCAGAAGAACGTCCCGCCATAGGGCCGGATCCCGCCGTGCAGCGCCATGCCGTTCATCGCGGCGGCCATGGCGTGTTCCCGGATGCCGTAATAGATGTAGCGGCCCTTGCGGCTGCCCACATCAAACGTCCCCAGGTCAGCCGTCAGCGTGTTGTTCGAACCGGTCAGGTCGGCCGACCCGCCGAGCGTTTCGCGCATCACCGGATTGACCACTTCCAGCACCATTTCCGACGATTTGCGCGTGGCCACTTTGGGCTGGCTTTCGGTGATCTGCTTTTTCAGCGCCCGGATTACGGCGGGCAGCTTCTTGGGCGCGTCGCCGTCGAACACACGATTGAATTCGCGTTGCCGCTGGTCGGATTGCTCGTCGAAGCGGGCCTGCCAGTCCATACGGGCGGCATTGCCGCGTCGGCCGATGTCTTCCCAGGCGTCCTTGATGTCGCTGGGGATCTCGAAGGGGGCAGCCGTCCAGCCGTAGGCCTTCTTGGTGTCGGCGATCAGGTCGGCGCCGGTCAGCGCGCCGTGGCCTTTCGACGTGTCCTGCGCCGACGAGCCAAGGGCGATATGTGTCTTGCAGGCGATCATCGACGGTTTGGCCGATTTCTTGGCGGCCTGGATGGCGGCGTCGATCTGTTCCGGATCATGGCCGTCGATTTCCTGCACATGCCACCCCGACGCCTTGAAGCGCTGCACCTGATTGGTGCGATCCGCGATGTCGACCGTGCCGTCGATGGTGATGTTGTTATTGTCCCAGAAGACCACCAGCTTGCCCAGCTTTTGCCGCCCGGCCAGCGCGATGGCTTCCTGGCTGACGCCTTCCATCAGGCAGCCGTCCCCGGCGATTACATAAGTGTGGTGGTCGATCAGCTTTTTGCCGAAGCGCGCGCGCAGCGCCTCTTCTGCGATAGCGAATCCGACGGAATTGGCGATGCCTTGACCCAGCGGGCCAGTGGTGGTTTCGATCCCCTTGGCATGCCCGTATTCAGGGTGCCCGGCGGTGATCGCGCCCCACTGGCGGAAGTTCTTGATCTGCTCCAGGGTCATATCTTCGTAGCCGGTCAGGTACAGCAGCGAATAGAGCAACATTGATCCGTGCCCCGCCGACAGGATGAACCGATCGCGGTCGGCCCAGTCGGGGGACTTGGCATCGAACCTCAGGTGCTTTTCGAACAGTACGGTCGCAACATCGGCCATGCCCATCGGCATGCCAGAGTGGCCCGAATTGGCCTCGGCGACGGCGTCGAGAGTCAGGGTGCGGATGGCCGCAGCCTTCATCCAGTGATCGGGGTGTGCTTTGCGCAGGGCGTCGATGTCCACGGGTCGCAGCCTTTCGTTCGAAGGAAACATGTGCGCGCGGTGATATCAGCCCCGGGGCGAAAGGCAAGGTGAAGCGCGGTGTCGGGGCCATGGAATCGGACCAAAGGGCGGCAAATTGCGTGGATTGCCGTCTGGATGTTGGTCCCCCTGCCGCATTAGGCTAGGCTGCGATTCGAGAGCGCGCCGGAAAAATGGCGCAACGCGGTCTGTGCTTTGGGCAGGGCCGCAGGACTTGGGGCGAAGAGAATGAGTGACATCACCGAACTGGAACGCCGGATTACCGCCGCGCTGGACCGTATCGGCACGGGGCTGGACAAGCTGGGCCAGGCCGGTCCGGCGGGTGCAGATGCCGATGAGACTGCGCGGCTGCAAGAAGAGTTGGCCGCCGAGCGCGATGCCAACCAGCAACTGGAAGAACGCGTGCGCGTCATTCGCGAGCGGCAGGAAACCATCGTGGCCGGGCTGGAGGCCGAAGTCGCCAAGCTGCGTGAAGAACTGGCCGGGCACAGCGCCGAACTTGGGCGCATTCGCCGCGTCAACGCGCAGTTGCGCGAAAACAACCAGGCCCTGCGCGAGGCGAACGCCGCTGGGCTGGCCGATGCCCATCTGATCAACAAATCCATGATGGCCGAATTGGATGCGCTGCGCTGCACACGCGATGCAGACCGGGCCGAGCTGGACGCCATTCTGGCCGAGCTTGAGCCACATGTGATCAACGGAGGAAAAAGCCATGCCTGAGGTGATCGTCACCATCGGAGGCCGCGACTTCGAAGTGGCTTGTCAGGACGGCGAGCAACATTTTCTGCGCTCGGCCGCAGCGCTGCTGGACGGCGAGGCCAGCGTGCTGTCCTCGCAGATCGGGCGGCTGCCCGAAAGCCGGATGCTGTTGATGGCTGGTCTGATGTTGGCCGACAAGACGGCCGGGCTGGAAGAGCAGTTGCGCGGGCTGGAAGACAAGGTGGCCGCGCAGGATGCCCTGTTGGAAGAAATGCGCGCCCAGCCAAAGCCCGAACCGGAACGCGTTGAGGTCGCTGTCATTCCCCAGATCGTAACCGACACGATGGCCGAACTGGCCGCGCGCGCCGAAGCGATGGCCGAACAGGTTGAAGATCGCGCAGGCGCCTGACGCAACCACCTGATACAAAATGGAAAAAGCCCGCCATATGGCGGGCTTTTGCGCAGTCAGCGGCCCATATGGGCCGCGAGATTTGGCAGTGCGATTTGGCCGTGCGATCAATCAGGCGTTGGCTTCGCGGATCTTGTCTGCGGCCTCTTTGTCAAAAGTGACGCCTTCTTTCGCAAACAGCTGGTCCAGTTCGCCAGACAGGGTCATTTCGGTGATGATGTCGCAGCCGCCGACGAATTCGCCTTTGACATACAGCTGCGGAATGGTCGGCCAGTCAGAGAAATCCTTGATGCCCTGGCGGATGTCTTCATCGGCCAGCACGTTCACATCGGTGAATTCGACGCCCATGAAATTCAGCACCCCCGCCACGCGCGATGAAAACCCGCATTGCGGCATCATCTTGGTGCCTTTCATGTAAAGCACAACATCGTTGTTGGTGATGGTGTCCTTGATCGTATCGTGTGCGTTGCTCATGTCTTGGTCCTTTCGGCAGGCAAGTGCTGCGGTCTTTATTCGGGGGCGCGGGTGGTCAGGGCCAGCGCGTGCAGCTCGCCCGCGGGGCCGTCCATCTTGCCTTTGAGCGCGCCATAGACGGCGCGTTGCTGTTGCACCCGGTTCATGTCCTTGAAGCTGGGGTCCTCGACCATGGCGGCGAAATGCGCGCCGTCGTCGCCCTGAACCTCAACCCTGGCGTCCGGAAACGCCTCGCGGATCATGCGTTCGATGTCGGCGGCGGTGATGGCCATGGTTCGTCAGCTCCCTTTGTTGGTCTGATGCAAGATGTAAGCGCCCACCGTTGCGGGGGCAAGGGGCTGCGGGTCAGACCAGATCGCGCAGTTCGCGCAGGAACGGCAGTGCGCCGTCAAGCGCGGCGTCCACGGCCGTGCTGGCAAAGCTTTCGGGGGTGAACCCGCCGTCCGGGGCCAGGGCGGCGACCATCGACTGCCGGCGCGCCTCGTAACTGTCGGGCAGGTCCAGTTTGGCGGACGCATCCAGCAGTTCCAGCATTTTCTGAACCTCGCGCATGCGGGCGAAGGCGTCGATCATGGGTTCGGCCAGTTCCGGTTCATCGCGCCAGCTTTGATTGGCGAACAGTTCCTGGGACACACGCTGACCCGCGCCCAGGCAGTCATATCGCGCGCAGCCCGCGAACCCTTCGGACTTGAGCGCGCCGAAAATGCCGCACATGTGGCCATTGAGGTTTGGGCAGGGCAGGCCGGCAGGTTTGTCGAACCCAAAGTCCTCGCCTTCGTCAAACGCCAGTGCCATGCAGCACAGTGCCACGCAGTTCGCGCAGTCGGGTTGGAAGGCGGGCAAGTCGGTCATGTCAGGCAAAGACGTCTGCAAAGGCGCTATCGTTCAGCGCGGTCAATTCGGACAGCGGCGCCGACGCACTGCCGAAGCTGACGGTGTCGCCGCCAAATTTGCCGACCGTCGTGATCGGCACGCCCGCCTGACCCGCGGCCACCACCAGCGCTTCGGCGGCATCGAAGCTGCAGGCGATCAGGTAACGCGCCTGGTCTTCGCCAAACAGGGTTGCGGTGTCTTCGCTGTCCAGCGTCACACCGACGCCGCCCGCCGCAGCCATCTCGAATGCGGCCAAAGCCAGCCCGCCGTCAGACAGATCGGTGCAGGCAGTGATCCAGCCGGCATTGGCGCGGATGAAATTGCCGTTTCGCTTTTCGGCGTCCAGATCGACGGCGGGGGCATCGCCTTCTTCGCGTCCGAACACTTCGGCCAGCAGGGCCGATTGGCCCAGGTGCCCGTCGGTGTCACCGACCAGCAGCGCCACGTTGCCAGCTTCCGCCCGCCCGCCGATGTGGTCATCCTCTGAGGCGATCAGCCCCACCGCGCCGATGGTTGGCGTGGGCAGGATACCCTTGCCATCGGTTTCATTATAGAGCGATACGTTGCCCGACACGATGGGCATGTCCAGTGCTGCCACCGCCGCGCCGATGCCTTTGATGGCGCCGACGAACTGGCCCATGATTTCGGGTTTTTCGGGGTTGCCGAAGTTCAGATTGTCCGTGGTGGCCAGCGGCTGCGCGCCGACGGCGATCAGGTTGCGATAGGCCTCGGCGACGGCCTGCTTGCCGCCTTCCACAGGATTGGCGCGCACGTAGCGTGGCGTCACATCGGACGTAAAGGCGAGCATCTTTTCCGATCCGTGCACCCGCAGAACGCCCGCGCCATAGCCGGGCCCGGCCACGGTGTCGCCCATGACCTGGCTGTCATATTGTTCATAAACCCAACGTTTGGACGCGTAATTGGGCGAACGCAGGAGCGCGCGCAGACCGTCGATCGCGTCGATGCCCGGAACTTCCGTCAAAGGCGCGGGGGCCGGGGTTTCAACCCAGGGGCGGTCATATTCCGGCGCGGTGGACGACAGCTTTGACAGCGGCAGGTCGGCCTTGCATTCGTTGTGATGCATGATCAAAAAGCGATCTTCTGCGATGGTTTCGCCGACAATGGCAAAATCCAGATCCCATTTGTCGAATACCGCCTTGGCTTCGGCCTCAAGTTCGGGCTTGAGCACCATCAGCATCCGCTCCTGGCTTTCGGACAGCATCATTTCGTAGGCGGTCATGGCCTCTTCGCGCGTGGGGACCTTTTCCAGATCCAGCCGGACGCCCAGCCCCCCCTTGTCGCCCATTTCGACCGCCGAACAGGTCAACCCGGCCGCGCCCATATCCTGGATCGATATGACAGCGCCGGTCGCCATCAGTTCCATGCAGGCTTCCATCAGGCGTTTTTCGGTGAACGGGTCGCCGACCTGGACGGTGGGGCGCTTTTCTTCGATCGTGTCGTCAAATTCGGCGCTGGCCATTGTGGCGCCGCCCACGCCGTCGCGGCCTGTTTTGGCCCCCAGATAGACCACCGGCATGCCGACGCCCGAGGCGGCCGAATAGAAAATCTTGTTCGCGTCGGCCAGTCCGGCAGCAAACGCGTTCACAAGGCAATTGCCGTTATAGGCGGGGTGAAAGCGCACTTCGCCGCCCACAGTGGGTACGCCGAAACAATTGCCATACCCGCCCACGCCTTCCACGACGCCGTGAACCAACTGGCGCGTTTTCCAGTGATCCGGCGCGCCAAAGGACAAAGAATTCATCGCCGCGATGGGGCGCGCGCCCATGGTGAACACGTCGCGCAGGATGCCGCCCACCCCGGTGGCCGCGCCTTGATAGGGTTCGATGTAGCTGGGGTGGTTGTGGCTTTCCATCTTGAACACCACCGCTTGGCCGTCGCCGATATCCACGACGCCCGCATTTTCACCGGGCCCGCATATGACCTGTGGGCCCTCGGTCGGCAGGGTGCGCAACCATTTTTTCGAGGATTTGTACGAACAATGTTCGTTCCACATGGCCGAAAAGATGCCCAGTTCAGTGAACGTCGGCTCGCGGCCGATGATGTCCAGAATGCTCTGGTATTCGTCGGCGCTCAGCCCGTGGGCGGAAATGATCTCATCGGTGATCTGTGGCTCGGTCATGTTTTTCCCCGCAGCAGCGTTTCGCCTGTCTCATAGGACAAGCTGTGCGCAGGGAAAAGAGTGCGACAAAGAAAAAGCCCGCCCCCAAGGTTCGGGGGCGGGTTGAAACCGGGTGCGGGCAAGAGTGCGCCCGGCGATGCGTTTCTTACGACTTGTCCAGCATCTCTTTGAATTCCATCGCGGTCAGGTCCAGCGTCATCGGGCCGTCTTCACCCTGGATGCTGGTCGGGCGGATGATCACCTCGCTACCGTCGTCCATGGTGGCCAGGAACATCATGTCACCTTTTTCGGTTTCCCAAACCTGGGTGATGGTGCCCAGCGGCTGGCCGTCGGTCGTTTTGATTTCGTCACCGATATAGGCACTGTTGGAATGCTGTTTTGCACCTTCCATGGCGTTCACGCCCATGGTGTAGCTCTTGTCGCCTTTTTCGGCGTAGGTGCTGTCGCTTTCGAACACCGACACGGTGCGGACGTCAGCGGCGTTCAGGGTTGCGCTCTTGTCGCCTTTATCGGCGTAGTCGGATTTCACGACAACCTGCGTTCCCGAAACTTGTGATTTTCCAGGTTCAAGATCGGTGCCCAGTGTGTCGCCCCGGTCGTCGCCTGCAGCAAAGGCCGAGCCTGCAGCGATAGCAAGGGCAGCGGTTGCGGCGAAAGTTTTCTTGGCAAAGGTCATCGTATTCTCCTCTTTTGGTTTCCGCGGTCATGCGGTTCTGGGGGGTCAATGACGAGCAGGGCGGTTCGTTCCGGAAATTTCGGGATGAAATCGACACGAAATTGTCAGTGGAATGTCAGCAATTTACCGGGAACTTTTGGGGGCAATCCGCGTTTGTGGGCGATGGCGCGCGCGCCGCATACACGCCCCCACGCGCGCCACTGACAAAAGCACATTCGCAAGGCTGCGCCGCCAGCAGGCGCCAAAAAAAAGGCCGAGCATAAGCTCGGCCGTAGTCCAACAGGGAGGTGAAGCCGGGGCATATGCCCACGTCGGCTTCAAGATTCGATGTAGGCACCGGGTCGGCGCAAAACAAGCAATTATTGCCTCAACGCGCCGCAATGCCGCCATGCAGAATATGCATAGCTGGGGTTCAGTCGGCCCCGGGCGATGCGGCTTTGCGTCGGTGGGCGATGATTTCCTCGGTCACGAAATCGCGGAAAGCGCCGATGCGCTGCGATTGGCGCAGTTCTTCGGGATAGGCAAGAAAGACCGGGACTTCGGTGCTCAAGATCTCGGGCAGAACATGGACCAGGTCGGGGAAGTCCTGCGTCAGATAGTCGGGCAGGATGCCGATACCCAAATCGGAACGCACCGCCTGCAACACGCCGTAGTAGTTGTTGACCGTCAGCCTTGATTGGATGTCATAGGTCATCAGCTCTTGGACCAGCCGCGCGCCCGATGAAACTTGTGGTGCGCCCGGGTTCAGGCAGATCAGGCGGCGCGTCGCAATATCTTCGATCCGTTCCAACGGTCCTGTATCGCGCAGGTAGTTGGAGCTGGCATAAAGCCGCATGCGGATGTTCATCAGCCGTTTGCGGATAAGATCGGCCTGGCTGGGTTCTTTCATGCGGATGGCCACGTCCGCCTCGCGCATGGGCAGGTCCAGCACGCGTTCTTCAAGCATCAGGTCGATATTCAGACCCGGGTATTTCGCGTAAAGCGCGGGCAGGCGGGGGGCCAGCCACAGCGTGCCAAAGCCGGTCGTTGTGGTGACACGCAGTTCGCCGAATACCTCTTCTTCGCTGTCGCGGATACGGGCCGACGCGGTTTCCAGGCGCTTGTTCATTGCCGCGGTCGCGTCGAACAGAAGTTCCCCTTGCTCGGTTAGAATCAGGCCCCGGGCATGGCGGTGGAACAGGGTGGTGTTCAGGCTCTCTTCCAATGCCCGGATCTGCCGAGACACGGCCGATTGCGACAAATGCAGCGCTTCGCCCGCGTGGGTCAGAGACCCCGCGTCCGCCACTGCGTGAAATATTCTGAGCTTATCCCAATCCATGTTCTTCCGTTCATTACCCCACGAAGGTTACCAACCACCAATTATTTCTCGTCCGGTGGTTGTCGGCATCTCTGATAAAACATGAGACGATGTAAACCACACTGATCCGAAAATCTTGATGTGAAGGTCAGCTTTTTTGACTTATAATGAGAATGGTGCAGATAAAACAGGATCATCGCGCAGGGGAGGTGTCGAATGAGCCAACAGGATGTCACGCTTCACGACAAATATGACCTGACCAAAGATCAGGTGTTGCTTAACGGCACACAGGCTTTGGTGCGATTGATGTTGATGCAAAAACAGCGCGACCGCGCCGCGGGCCTGCACACGGCGGGGCTGGTCACGGGGTATCGCGGCTCGCCGGTGGGCGCGGTCGACATGCAGATGGAGCGGGCCAAAACCGATCTGGATGCCGCCGACGTGGTGTTTCAGCCTGCGTTGAACGAAGATCTGGCCGCGACTGCGCTGTGGGGCGCGCAACAGGCGGAATTGCGCGGCGAAGGCAAGTTTGATGGCGTCTTTGGCCTTTGGTACGGCAAGGGGCCAGGGGTGGACCGGTCTGGTGACGTGATGCGCCACGCCAACATGGCCGGAACGTCGCCATACGGCGGCGTATTGATGTGCATGGGCGACGATCACACCGGCGAATCCTCGACCACTTTGCACCAATCGGACTGGGCTATGGTCGATGCCTACATGCCGGTGCTGTCACCAGCGGGCGTACAGGAAATCCTGGATTACGGTATCTACGGGTACGCCCTGTCGCGATACGCTGGCGTATGGGCGGGGCTGAAACTGGTGAAGGACACGGTGGAATCCACCGCTGTCGTTGATGCCCGCCCCGACCGGATGAATCTGGTGATGCCAGAGCGTACGCTGCCGGATGGTGGGCTGAACATTCGCCTTGTTGACACGCCGACGCTGCAAGAAGCGCGCATGATCGACCATAAACGCCATGCCGCCGAGGCTTTTGCGCGTGCCAACCGGATCGACAAACGGGTCTGGGGCAAGCCCGGGGCCAAGATCGGCTTTGTGGCGGCGGGCAAGAACTGGCTCGATCTGGTTCATGCCCTGGGGCTGCTGGGGCTCGAAGCGGCCGAGGCCGAACGGCTGGGTCTCACGACCTACAAGGTGGGGCAGACCTGGCCGCTGGACATGGTCAGCTTTCACGAATGGGCCGAAGGGTTGGACCTGATCATTGTAGTCGAGGAAAAGCGCAAGCTGATCGAAGTGCAGGTCAAGGAAGCGATTTTCGATGATCGGCACGGACGGCGCATCTATGGCGGGCACAAGGGCGACAGTTGGGAAAACGGCCAGCAGTTGGAACTGTTCCACACCCGCGGCGCGCTTGATCCGATGTTCATCGCGGAAAAGATTGGCGGCATCCTTGAAGAAGAAGGTTGCGTGACGGATCGAATGAAAAACGGCCTGCAAGCCGTTGTTGATGCAAAGAAATCAGACAATATGCCCGAGGTGGCGACGCGCGTTCCCTATTTCTGTTCGGGCTGTCCGCACAATACCTCGACCAAAGTGCCGGACGGCAGCCGCGCCTATGCCGGGATCGGCTGTCACTACATGGTGCAATGGATGGACCGCGACACGTTGGGTTTCACCCATATGGGCGGCGAAGGGGCCAACTGGATCGGCGAGGCGCCGTTTTCCAAACGCGACCACGTGTTCCAGAACCTGGGCGATGGCACCTATAATCATTCGGGCATCCAAGCCATCCGTGCCGCCTTGGCGGCGGGCACGAATATCACCTACAAGATCCTGTTTAATGACGCGGTCGCCATGACGGGCGGGCAAACGAACGAAGGGGGGCTGACGGCCGATCATATCGCGCACGAGCTGGTGGCGATGGGGGTCGATCCGGTTGCTTTCGTCTATGATGACAAAGAAGATTATGACCTGTCGAAACTGCCCCGCGGCGTGCAGAGTTTCCCGCGCGAAGATCTCAATGAAGTTCAGGAAAAATGGCGTGAACACAAAGGTGTATCGGCCATAGTTTATGCACAGACTTGCGCGGCGGAAAAACGCCGGCGGCGCAAACGCGGCACCTTCCCCGACATTGACAAGCGCGTGTTCATCAACACCGATATCTGCGAGGGCTGCGGCGATTGCGGGGTCCAGTCAAACTGTGTGTCGATCGTGCCAGTCGACACCGAATTTGGCCGAAAACGGGCCATTGATCAGTCCTCATGCAACAAGGATTTTTCCTGTTTGAACGGCTTTTGCCCGTCCTTTGTCACGGTGTCGGGCGCGACGCCGAAAAAAGCGGCCACCGTAGACATCGACGTGGGTAATCTGCCCCAGCCGGATCTGCCGGTGATCGATGGCACCCATAACAGTGTCATCACCGGCGTGGGCGGTACCGGCGTGGTCACCATCGGCGCGATCATGGCCATGGCCGCCCATCTGGAAGGCAAAGGGGCCGGCATGATGGAAATGGCGGGTCTGGCCCAGAAGGGCGGCGCGGTCGCCATACACTGCCGTATTGCCGAGCGACCTGCGGATATCAGCGCGATCCGTGTCGCCTTGGGCGAAGCGGATGCGCTGATCGGCGGTGATCTGGTCGTCAGCGCGGGCTCGGCGACCTTGGGGCTGACGGCGCAGGGGCGCACCGGCGCTGTTGTGAACAGCCACGAAATCATAACCGGGGACTTTACGCGCAACGCTGATTTTACATTGCCCGGCGACGCATTGCGCCTAAGTCTTGAGGCCCGCTTGCGCGAGCGTGTGACCCTGTTCGACGCAACCCGGCTGGCGCGCATGGCCATGGGGGATTCGATATATTCCAACATGATGGTTTTCGGTGCGGCCTGGCAGCAGGGGCTGATCCCATTGGCCCATGATGCCATTACCCGGTCGATCGAACTGAATGGCACCGCAGCCGAGCGCAACAAGCGCGCGTTCGAGTTGGGCCGTTGGGCCGCACTGAACCCCGAACATGCGGCGTCGATTGCGGAACCCAATGTGGTGGACAAGCCCAAAACACTGGACGAAAAGATCGCCCTGCGGGCTGCGCATCTGGTGGAATATCAAGGCCCCGCGCTGGCCGACCGGTATCGCAACCTGGTCCATACGGTACCGGATGGTCCGCTGCGCGCGGCGGTGGCCGAGGCCTATCACAAGCTGCTGTCTTACAAGGATGAATACGAGGTCGCGCGCCTGATGCGTCAGACCCAGGCCAAGGCCCGCGCGGAATTCGATGGCGATCTTGCCTTTACCTACCACTTGGCGCCGCCCGTATTGTCGGGCAAGGGCCACGACGGGCGCCCGAAGAAGCGCACGTTTGGCGCCATACCGGCCCGTATGGTCATGGCGCTGGCGCGCTTCAAGGGGCTCCGCGGCACACCGTTCGACCCGTTTGGCTATAGCGCCGAGCGCCGCATGGAGCGCGCCCTGATCGCCGCATACGAGGCAGATATCGCCCAGCTGCTCGAAGGCTATGCTGATCGCCCCGAGGCGGTCGAACTGGCGCGTTTGCCTTTGTCGATCAAGGGCTTTGGGCCGGTCAAACAAGCAGCCGCCGAGAGGGCCGAAAAAACCCGCGCCGCGCTGTGGGCCGCGTTGAAAAGCCCACCGGCCAGCATGGCTGCAGAATAGGGTTTGCCGTACGTCTCAGATATCCTAAGCCTGCGCGTGTAACAGGCAGAGATCCGATGGCAGAGCGCACATCAAGACGCCAGCGCCGGGACGTGGTGCGCGATATCTCTTATGCGTCGTCGGCCGCCAGTCGCGGCGGGCAGCGGTTCATTCGGGGGCTGGAATCGCTGACGGGCCGAGGTACGCTGGTGCGACGCGCCGATGGATATGACGCCGAAGTCGCCGCCGGCGCGGATTTCTGGCAAGTCATGCCCCGGCGCATGGGCGTATCGCTGGACGTGATTTCGGGATCGCTGGACAACGTGCCTGCCGCTGGACCGCTGATCGTGGTTTCGAACCATCCGTTCGGCATTCTGGACGGGCTGATCATGGCGCATATCCTGTCGATCCGGCGCGGCGGTGACTTTCGCATTCTGGCGAACCAGGTCTTCCGCAAGGCCGAAGACGTCAATCGCGTGATCCTGCCAATCAGTTTCGATGCCACGCGTGAAGCGCAGGCACTGAATATCGCAACCCGGGCCGAGGCGCTGCGGTATCTGGGGGCAGGGGGCGCGATCGGCATTTTTCCGGGCGGCACTGTCAGCACCGCGGCCACGCCTTTCGGGCGTGCGCTGGATCCGCGCTGGCGCAGCTTCACCGCCAAAATGATCGCCCGCAGCGACGCCGCAGTCGTGCCGATCTGGTTTGACGGCAGCAATTCACGCCTGTTCCAGATCGTCAGCCATCTGCACACGACCCTGCGCCTGGGCCTGTTGATCCGCGAATTCAGGGCCCGCATCGACCAGCCGGTGCGCGTGGCGATTGGCCAACCACTGGACCGTGCCGCATTGGCACAGTTCCGCGGTGAGCCGAAAAGGATGATGGATTTCCTGCGCGAAGCCACTTATGCACTGGCGCGACCCTCCTTGTCGCCAACCACTTACGGCAAGGAATTCGACGAGCGGTACAAGCAAGAGGCGCGGTAATGGCGGTTGGGATTTTCGATAGCGGGCTGGGCGGGCTGACCGTTTACGATGCCGTGACCAAACAGTTGCCCGATCTGCATGTCGTCTATTTCGGTGACAACGCGCATGCACCCTATGGCGTGCGCGATGCCGACGATGTCTTCAACCTGACCACGACGGCGATCGAACGGCTGTGGGACGCAGGGTGCGATCTGGTGATCCTGGCCTGTAACACCGCCAGCGCGGCGGCCCTGCGGCGCATACAGGAAAGCTGGCTGCCCAAGGACAAGCGCGTGCTGGGCGTCTTCGTTCCCCTGATCGAGGCGTTGACCGAACGCCAGTGGGGCGACAATTCGCCCCCCCGCGAAGTGGCCGTCAAGCACGTCGCACTGTTCGCCACGCCCGCCACTGTCGCCAGCCGCGCGTTCCAGCGCGAACTGGCCTTTCGCGCCATCGGTGTGGATGTTGAAGCGCAGGCCTGCGGCGGCGTTGTTGATGCGATCGAAGACGGCGACATGATCCTGGCCGATGCGCTGGTGCGCAGCCATGTCGACGCGCTCAAACGCAAAATGCCGCACCCCGAGGCCGCGATTCTGGGCTGCACGCACTATCCCATGCTGGCCGAAAGTTTTCAGGATGCTCTGGGCGAAGACGTTCAGGTCTATAGTCAGGCCGATCTGGTGGCCGCATCGCTGCAGGACTACCTGGCGCGCCATCCCGATATGCTGGGCACGGGCACCGAAAGTGCATTTCTGACCACGGGCGACCCGGCCAAGGTCAGCCGCCAGGCCACGCAGTTCCTGCGACGAAAAGTCGACTTTGTCGCCGCCTGATTGCACAGCCCTTGCGCAGCCCCTATTTTGAAGAGCAGCCCCGGCATGCGGGGCCGAAGGATATGACCATGACCAAGAAAATCGGCATCATCGGTGCCTCTGGCTATACGGGTGCGGAATGTGCCCGGTTGATCGCGACCCATCCCGACATGGAAATCGCCGCGCTTGCCGCCAATTCCAAGGCCGGAATGCGGATGGACCAGGTCTATCCGCATTTGCGCCACATGGATCTTCCCGATCTGGTGCGTTGGGAAGAAATCGACCTTTCCGCGCTGGATCTGGTCTTTTGTGCCCTGCCGCACAAGACCAGCCAAGAGGTAATTGCCCAGCTGCCGACCGATCTGAAGATCGTCGATCTGTCCGCCGATTTCCGCCTGCGCGATCCGGCCGACTACAAGAAATGGTACGGCAATGATCACGCCGCCCCCGCGCTTCAAGCCGAAGCCGTCTATGGCCTGACCGAATTCTACCGCGACCAGATCAAGGACGCGCGGCTGGTCGCGGGGACGGGCTGTAACGCTGCCACAGGTCAGTACATGCTCCGCCCGCTGATTGCCGCCGGGGTGATCGACCTGGACGAGATCATACTCGATCTCAAGGTGGGGGCATCGGGCGCGGGGCGGTCGGCCAAGGAACTGCTGCTGACCGCCGAGATGACGGAAAACGCTACGCCCTATGCCGTCGGCGGCACGCACCGGCATCTTGGCGAATTCGATCAGGAATTCAGCCTGGCCGCAGGTCGGCCGGTCGAAATCCAGTTCACCCCGCACCTGATCCCGGCCAGCCGGGGCATTCTGGCCACCGCCTATGTCCAGGGCGAGGCCGGGGCGATCCACTATGCGCTGGCCCAGCAATACATGAACGAACCTTTCGTTCACGTTCTGCATCTGGGCGAGGTTCCCAGCATGAAGGAGGTGCGTGCGTCGAACATGTGCCACATCGGCGTGGTCGCCGACCGGCGCACGGGGCGCACCATCGTGGTCGGTACGCTCGACAATCTGGCCAAGGGGTCGAGCGGGCAGGCGGTTCAGAATGCCAACCTGATGCTGGGGCTGAACGAAACCACGGGGTTGATGATGGCCCCCGTCTATCCATGAGGCCGCAATGAAAAGCCTGAAGAAACAACGCCGTATCCAGGTCATCGCGCTGGCCACGGCGGCCTTGGTCCTGGCAACCGGGCTGATCGGGTATGCGATGCGCGACGGGATCAACTATTTTCGCGCGCCCAGCGAAGTGGTGGCCGAACCGCCGCGCGCGGATGAGGTGTTCCGCATTGGCGGGCTGGTCGAAGAGGGTTCACTGGTGCGCGGGGAAGGCACGCAGGTGTCCTTCAGCGTTACCGATGGCGGCGCCACGGTGCCAGTGACCTTTGAAGGCGTTTTGCCTGACCTGTTCGAAGAAGGCCAAGGCATGATCGGAACCGGCCAGTTGGTCGGGGGCACGTTCGTGGCCAGTGAAATCCTGGCCAAGCACGACGAAACCTACATGCCCAAGGAAGTGGTGGACGCGCTCAAAGAGCAGGGCGTTTATCAAGAGCCCGAGGCACCGAACGCTCAGGTTCCGTCGAATTAACCGTTTTTGAACACCCTAGGTCTCGGATTTCTCAATTCGGGGCCAGGGCTCATGAAAACGGTAACGCAGATTGCAGACGACATTATCGCCCGTGAGGGCGGCTATGTGAACGACCCATCCGATCCGGGCGGCGCCACCAAGTATGGTGTAACCATCGGGACGCTGCGCAGCTTGGGCATCGACAATGACGGCGACGGCGATGTCGATATAGCCGATGTAAAAGCGCTGACCCGTGTGCAGGCACGGGACATATTCATCCACCACTATTTCGAACGTCCGCGGATCGGCGATCTGCCCGGATCGCTGCAGGCCAGCGTGTTCGACATGTATGTCAATGCGGGCGCCAACGCGGTCAAAATCCTTCAGCGTCTGCTGAACGACATGGGCCAGCACGTCACTGTGGACGGGGTGATTGGCCCGCAAACCATCGCGGCGGCGGAAATCGCCCATGCGATGGCACCTATGCATCTGGCCGATGCCTACGGGATCGCCCGGCGCAATTACTACTACACGCTCGCCGATAACCGTCCCGCCAGCCGTAAATACGCCCGTCGCCTTGATGGCGGCAAGGGCGGCTGGATCAAGCGGGCCGAAGAATTCATTTCGCCGCGCTACTGGTTGAGCGAGGCCGAGCACGCCAAGCGGGTTTCGGCATGGGGATGATGAACGGACTTTTCAGCCTGCTGTTCGGGCGCGGGCGCAACGTGGTGGCCGAAACCGCGCAGGTGTTCCGTGTGAACAGCGAGGCCGCGGACCAGCGTGACATGGAATACCGCAGCCAGGCGCTGCAGCAGTTCGCAGCCGAATTCGCCGTGGCGCGGCAGGGGCGCTTTGACCGCTTTATCGACGCGCTCAACCGGGTGCCGCGCCCTGCGTTGGCGTTCGGTACGCTGGGCCTGTTCGTGGCGGCCATGGTCGATCCGATCTGGTTCGCCGCGCGCATGCAGGGCATCGCGCTGGTGCCCGAGCCGCTGTGGTGGCTGATGGGGGCTATTGTCAGCTTTTATTTCGGGGCGCGCCACCAGCTCAAAAGTCAGGAATTCCGGCATTCGATCGCAGACACGATGTCGCGCGCCGGAGGGGTGACGCGCAACATTGCGGCCCTCGAGACGCTGAACGCGGGACCAAAGGGCGACGCGATGCAGGCCGACCCGGCCGCGACGCCGGCTTCAAACGACAACCCTGCTCTGGCGGATTGGAAAGCGTCCGCCAAGGGGGGGCAGAATGGATAGGGCGCTTGTGACCGCACTGGCCGACTATGGCCCTTGGGTGATGTTGGTTTTCTACCTTCTTTTCAGAGACTTCCAAAAGGATCAGGCCACCCGCACCACGCTGGACAAAAACACGGCGATCCTGACGGAAATGACGACGATGATCCGTGAACGGCTGCCTCGGGGGCAGGGATGAAACGGTTCTGGACCCGCCTGAAGGACTACTTGAGCGGCGCGAATATCAAACGCGCGCAGAAACGCAACGAAGAGGCCGCGCGCGAACTGGACGTGGCGGTCAAAGAGGTTCTGGGACAATGAAACAAGCACTCTCGCTGCTCATTTTGATCACGGCGCTGCTGCAACTGGGCGCGCGGACGTGGGATCATGTCACGATGCTGACCATCGGCTATGGGGCAATTTCGATCATGGCCATTCTGATTTCGGCGACGTTTCTGTGGCTGTGGCAAGTGCGCGCGACGCCCCTGGCGCTTGGGATGTCGTTCAGCTGGGCCGGATCGTCCTTGATCATGGGCGGCTGGTGGGTGGCGCAGTTGACTGGCGGGGCGCAGTTCGGTGTCGAAACCGAGATGATGGTCGTTTTCCTGGCGTTTCTGGCCACCGGCGCGGTGCTGCATTTTTCGGTGATCCAGGCCTCGTTCAATTTGCATGGGATGGCATTTTTGATTCCGGTCGGCGCCGCGGTGCTTGTCGCGGCGGCCAGTCTGGGGCTGTAGGGGCGGCTGACAAGTGATGTTCCAGCGGCGCGGTGGGCCGGATACCCGCCGCGCCTTCACCTTAGTGCGACACGGGCGCACACGGCATTGGCGCTGAGGGCCGCGCAGTGTAGGTTGACCGCAATTCGGGCAACGGGGGAACGGGGATGATCGTCGAGTTAGGGCATTTCGCTTTGGTGCTGGCGCTGGCCGTAGCGCTGGTGCAATCGGTGGTGCCCATGATCGGCGCGCAGCGTGGCAGCCCGGCCATGATGGCGGTTGCGATCCCGGCGGCCTCGTTTCAGTTCGTTCTGATCGCCTTTTCCTTTGCCGCGCTGACCTATGCTTTTGTCACCTCGGATTTTTCATTGGCTCTTGTGACGGCCAATTCCCACACGTCCAAGCCGATGCTCTATAAAGTGTCGGGTGTGTGGGGGAACCACGAAGGTTCGATGCTGCTCTGGGTGCTGATTCTGGCGCTGTTCGGCGCGGCTGCGGCATGGTTTGGCGGCAATTTACCAGACCGTCTGCGGGCACGGGTGTTGTCGGTTCAGGGGGCCATCGGGGTGGCGTTCCTGTTGTTTATCTTGCTCACCTCGAACCCGTTTTTGCGGCTGGTGACACCACCGATGAACGGGCAAGATCTCAACCCGCTGCTGCAAGACCCTGGTTTGGCCTTTCATCCGCCGTTCCTCTATCTGGGCTATGTGGGTCTTTCGATGGCGTTTTCCTTTGCCGTTGCCGCCCTGATCGAAGGGCGCGTCGATGCGGCCTGGGCCCGCTGGGTGCGGCCCTGGACACTGGCCGCCTGGGTCTTTCTGACCGTCGGGATCGCCCTGGGATCATGGTGGGCCTATTACGAGCTGGGCTGGGGCGGGTTCTGGTTCTGGGACCCGGTGGAAAACGCATCCTTCATGCCGTGGCTTTTTGCGGCCGCGCTGCTTCACAGCGCCGTGGTCGTTGAAAAACGCGAAAGCCTGAAGGCCTGGACCGTCTTGCTGGCGATCCTTGCCTTTGGCTTTTCGCTGATCGGCACGTTCATCGTGCGCTCGGGTGTGATCACCAGCGTGCACGCCTTTGCCAATGACCCCGAGCGCGGGGTGTTCATCCTGATCATCCTGGCCGTCTTTACCGGCGGGGCGCTGGTTCTGTACGCGGCGCGGGCCAGCACGATGGAGGCCAAGGGTGTCTTTGCCATGGTCAGCCGTGAAAGCGCACTGGTGCTGAATAATGTGCTGTTGGCCGTGTCTTCGATGGTGGTTTTCGTGGGCACGATTTGGCCGCTGGTGATCGAATTGACCTCGAACGGGGAACGCAAGCTGTCGGTCGGCGCGCCCTTTTTCAATGCTGCCTTCACGCCCTTCATGGTCGCGCTGGCAATCGCCTTGCCGATCGGCGCGATCCTGCCGTGGAAACGCGCCAGGCTGGGGCGCGCGATAGGGCAGTTGAAATACGCGCTGGTACTGGCGCTGGCCATCGGTGCATTGGTCTGGGCCATGCAGAGCGGGCGCAGTGCGCTCGGGCCGGTGGGCGCGGCATTGGGCGCCTGGCTGGTGGCGGGCGCCGCGGTGGATATCTGGATCCGCAAGGGGCGCGGCGGCTGGGGCCGTCTGGCGCGCCTGCCGCGGGGCGATTGGGGCCGTGTTGTCGCCCACGCCGGGCTTGGCATCACGATTTTCGGTATCGCGGCGCTGACCGCCTGGGACGTCGAAGATATCCGCGTGGCCCATCCCGGCGAGACGTTCAACGTTGCAGGCTACGACATCACGCTAGAGTCGGTGAACCGTGTTCAGGGTCCGAATTACAGCGCGCTCAGGGCGGATTTGACGGTTAAGAAAAACGGGCGTTTCATTTCGACCCTGCATCCTGAAAAGCGCAGCTATCCGGTGGCGCGTATGCCGACAACCGAGGCCGGCATCGACAATGGATTTTTGCGCGACATCTATCTTGTGATCGGCGATCCGCAGGCGAATGGCGGCTGGGCGGTGCGCAGCTACATCAAGCCGTTTGCCAACTGGATCTGGGGCGGGGCGATCCTGATGTCGATTGGCGGCGTGCTGTCGCTGACCGATCGGCGGTATCGCGTGGCTGCGGGCGCACGCCGCCGCCGCCTGCCGCAAGGGGTGCCTGCCGAATGAAACGCCGGATCCTGACCCTGGCCATGCGCTTGAGCGTGGTGTTGGCCCTGGGCCTGTTGAGCGGACCGGTCTTTGCCGTGCAACCGGGCGAGGTGTTGGATGACCCCGCGCTTGAGGCGCGCGCGCGGGACATCAGCGCTGGCCTGCGCTGCCCCGTGTGCCGCAATGAAAGTATCGATGAAAGCAATGCCGGCGTGTCCGAAGACCTGCGCCGGCTGGTGCGCGAACGGCTGCTTGCCGGTGACAGCAACGACGAGGTGGTCGAATTCATCGTGGACCGTTACGGCGAATATGTCCTGCTGGAACCCACGCGCGGCGGGATCAATGCTGTGCTGTGGTGGGCCGGGCCGGGTCTGCTGGTGCTGGCCGGACTGGGCGCCGTAGTTTACTTGCGCGGCCGGTCAAAAGCGGCCACACCCGATGCCCTGTCGTCCGAGGAAGAAGCCCGTATTGCCCAAATTTTGGACGAATGACGGCGCGTCTTGCTTTTCTTCTGTCACATGATGGCTAATCTGGCTTTGAAGCGAAGCGAGGACACATGAACTACGAAGTCATTCTATACGACGTGACCGATGGTCTGGCCACGATCACGATGAACCGCCCTGCCACGATGAACGCGCTGACCGCGCAGATGCGGGCCGAGTTGAAACACGCGTTCGAGCGCGCCGCCGAAGAAGCCCGCGCCACGGTCCTGACCGGCGCGGGAAACGCGTTTTGCGCGGGCCAGGACCTGAGTGACCAGGGCAACACCACCGACATGGAGCTGGAGCGCGCGCTGCGCGATGAATACAACCCTCTGGTGATGACGATCACGAACAGCCCGGTGCCGACCATGGCCGTGGTGAATGGCCCTGCTGCGGGGGCCGGGGCGAACCTGGCGCTGGCCTGCGATGTGGTGATCGCGACCGAAAGCGCCTATATCCTGCAAGCCTTTTCGCGCATCGGCCTGGTCCCGGATGCGGGTGGCACATGGACGATGCCGCGCCAGATCGGGCTGGCGCGCGCCATGGGGGCTGCGCTGTTCGCTGACAAGATTTCGGCCAAGCAG
The DNA here is from genome assembly GCF_049943335.1 of Aliiroseovarius sp. PTFE2010. NCBI lineage: Bacteria > Pseudomonadati > Pseudomonadota > Alphaproteobacteria > Rhodobacterales > Paracoccaceae > Aliiroseovarius > Aliiroseovarius sp. PTFE2010. The sequence goes on along the minus strand of NZ_JBNFVY010000004.1, from coordinate 148,295 downwards.
GCCATGGACTGGGGCATGATCTGGGAAGCGGTCCCGGACGACGAATTCGAAGCGACATGGAAAGCACGCGCCGCCACATTGGCCGCCGGTCCGACCAAGTCATACCTCGGCATCAAGACCGCAATCCGCGCCAGCTTTGACAACAATATCCAAGAGCAACTGGAACTTGAGAGCAAGATGCAGGGCATGGCTGGTAGAACCCGCGACTTCCGCGAGGGCGTGCTGGCCTTTCTGCAAAAGCGCAAGGCCAAATTCCAGGGGCGCTGAGCACCAAGACACCCGCGCCGCATGTAGCCACCTGTGGTCTTTATCGACGCAGGTCAATCTGTGGCGCGGGGGGCGCAGCCAACACGCAGGCCGCGCCCAAGTCGGCCCCGGCACATGACATCATTACATGGGCGATGGCAGTCTGACGGCCCCTGATCCGAGGGCGGGATGGCCGCCGCCTGAATGCTGGTCGCTGTGGTCTTGAGGGGCGGCTTGACGCCGTCTGCGGCCGCTCGGGCGCGTATTCCATGCACGCACAAGTCGCGCGCAGGCGCTTTGCATGACGGCGCACAGGCGCCACGGCGGCGATCCTGCGGGCAATGATCAGGACAAGGGCCGGCTTTTCCTGGATGGCAAAATCTAGAGGCGGCTCAAACCCGGCAAGGTAACCCAATGGCAAAGGCCGCCCGGTGGGCGGCCTTTTCTGGTCATCTCGCTTGGCGGCCTGTGGCCGCGTGCGCTCAGCGGTTTTCGACGTCGACGTAGTCGCGCTGCGTCGCACCGGTATACAGCTGGCGCGGGCGGCCGATCTTCATCGCCGGGTCTTCGATCATCTCTTTCCACTGCGAAATCCAGCCGACGGTGCGCGACAGCGCGAAGATCGGCGTGAACATCGATGTGGGGAAGCCCATCGCTTCGAGGATGATACCCGAATAGAAATCAACGTTCGGGAACAGCTTTTTCTCGGCGAAGTACGGATCATCCAACGCCTGTTTTTCCAGCTCTTTGGCGACCTGCAGGGCGGGGTTGTTTTCCACACCCAGAAGTTCCAGCACCTCGTCGGCGCTTTCTTTCATCACCTTGGCCCGCGGATCGAAGTTCTTGTAGACGCGGTGGCCAAAGCCCATCAGGCGGAACGGATCGTTCTTGTCCTTGGCGCGGGCGATGAATTCGGGGATGCGATCGACCGAACCGATCTCGCGCAGCATTTCCAGGCAGGCCTGGTTGGCGCCGCCGTGGGCCGGACCCCACAGGCACGCAATACCCGCTGCGATCGAGGCGAACGGGTTGGCCCCCGAGGACGACGCCAGACGGACCGTCGAGGTCGAGGCGTTTTGCTCGTGATCGGCGTGCAGCGTAAAGATGCGGTCCATCGCGCGCGACAGGATCGGGTTTACTTCGTATTCCTCGGCCGGCACGGCAAAGCACATGCGCAGGAAGTTCGACGCATAGTCCAGATCGTTGCGCGGATACACAAAAGGCTGGCCCACGTGGTATTTGAAGGCCCAGGCGGCAATCGTCGGCATCTTGGCGATCAGGCGGATCGAAGCGACCTCGCGCTGCCAGGGGTCCGAAATATCCGTGCTATCGTGGTAAAAGGCCGACATCGCGCCGACCACGCCGACCATGATGGCCATCGGGTGCGCGTCGCGGCGGAACCCGCGGAAGAAATACTGCATCTGTTCGTGCAGCATCGTGTGGTTGGTCACGCGGTTTTCGAAGTCTTCCAGCTGTGTGGCCGAGGGCAGATCGCCGTAGAGCAACAGGTAGCAAACTTCGAGATAGTGTGATTTTCCAGCCAGTTGGTCGATCGGGTAGCCGCGGTGCAGCAAGACGCCTTCTTCACCGTCGATATAGGTGATCGCGCTGTCGCATGCGGCCGTCGACGTGAAGCCGGGATCATAGGTAAACAGGTTGGCTTGGCCGTAAAGTTTGCGGATGTCCACGACATCTGGCCCGGCCGACGGCGAATGCACCGGCAATTCAAACGTCTTGCCATCATATGTCAGGGTCGCTGTCTTAGTGCTGTCTGCCATTATCGTTCCTTCCGTATGGACGCGCGACGGATGTGCGCGGGGTGTTGGGTGGCCGGGGTCAACCGGCGGCATCCTTGAGCCGGGAAATGGTTTCCTCCTGGCCCAGGACAAGCATCATGTCGAAGACACTGGGTGTCACGGACCGGCCCGCAAGGGCAGCGCGCAGGGGTGCTGCCAGTTTGCCGAGCTTGGTGTCGTGGGCCGCAGCGATATCGCCAACGGCCGCTTCCAGCGCGTCGCGGTTCCAGCTAGCATTTTGCAGATGGGGCGTCAATTCAGCCAGTATACCACGGGATACTGAATCGAGCGCTTTGGCGGCCTTTTCATCTGGCCGGATCGGCCGCTCTGCAAAGATGAAATGCGCTTTTTCAAGGAGTTCCGGGAATGTCTTGGCGCGCTCTTTCAGACAGTACATGCCGGCAAGCATCAGGGTCTTCTGCGCCTCTGTCAGGGGTATTTTTCCTGCCGCGTCCAGATATGCCTCAATTTCATGCAGCAGCGCGGCATCGTCTGTCGCCGCGATATGCTGGCCGCAGATATTTTCCAGTTTCTTGAAGTCGAACCGCGCCGGGGATTTGCCGATTGCGTCCAGATCGAACCACGCCTGGGCCTGTTCATCGGTGAAAAATTCATCGTCGCCGTGACTCCAGCCCAAGCGGGCCAGATAATTGCGCATGCCCGCAGCAGGATACCCCATTGCCTGGTATTCTTCGACGCCCGTGGCGCCGTGGCGCTTTGACAGTTTCTTGCCGTCGGGGCCGAAAATCAGCGGGATATGTGCCCAAACCGGTTCGTCCCAGCCCATTGCGCGATAGATTTGAATTTGCCGCGCGGCATTGTTCAGGTGGTCGTCCCCCCGGATCACATGGGTCACGCCCATGTCATGGTCATCGACAACAACGGCCAGCATGTAGGTGGGTGTGCCATCAGACCGTAACACAATCATGTCGTCCAGCTGATCGTTCCGGATCGTCACATCGCCCTGCACCCGGTCGCGGATCACGGTTTCACCCTCGAGCGGTGCCTTGACGCGGATGACATAGGGCGCATCGGGGTGGGTCGATGGGGCCGCGTCGCGCCAGGGCGAGCGGAACAAGGTGCTGCGACCTTCGGCCTTGGCCTGGTCACGGAACGCCTGAATTTCCTCTTGCGTGGCGAAACACTTGTACGCATGGCCGCTGTCCAGCATCGCCCGGGCCACTTCGCCGTGGCGGGCCGCCTGTTCGAACTGGCTATACGGCGCGCCGTCCCAGTCCAGGCCCAGCCAGCCCAGGCCGGCCAGAATCGCATCGCGCGCTTCAGGGGTGGACCGGGTGCGATCCGTGTCCTCGATCCGCAGCAGGAACTTTCCGCCGCGACCCCGTGCAAACAGCCAGTTGAACAGCGCCGTGCGCGCGCCGCCGATGTGCAGATAACCGGTCGGAGACGGCGCGAAACGGGTGACCACGGGGGCGTCGGACATGCGGAAATTTACCTTTTGGCAACCATGCAGGAGATAACGTGCGCCAAGGCATATTCAATCGCGAAAAGGGAAACAAGGGTGCGCCCGGCACAGTGGATCGTCGAACGGCTGGAACAGCAGCGCGGGCATATGTTCCCGTGGTTGCCGGTGTGCATGGCCTGCGGGATCGCAACCTATTTCTCTGCCCCTGTTGAACCGGGCTGGCGGGCCTATGCGGGGGGCGCGCTGACATTGGGCTATGTGGTCGTCGCGATGCGGCGATTCGACCCGCGGTTCACACCTGTGATGATGATGGTCTGCGTGTTCTGGGCCGGGTTCCTGTTGGCGGGGCTGCGGGCCCATACGGTCCAGGCCCCGGTGCTGGAATTTCGGTATTATGGCCCGGTCGAAGGGCGGATCGTTCATGTCGACCGGTCGGTGTCGGACAAGGTGCGGCTGACGCTGGATCGTGTCGTGCTGCGCGATGTCGCGCCGGCGCGCACGCCCGCCCGGGTGCGCGTGTCGTTGCACGGCCAGCAGGGCTATCTGGATCCCGCGCCGGGCCAGAGGGTGGTGCTGACTGCGCATCTTGGCCCGCCCGAAGGCCCGGTCGAGCCGGGGGGCTTTGATTTCCAGCGCATGGCCTGGTTCGACCGGTTGGGCGCGGTGGGGTACACACGTTCGCCCGCGCTGTTGGCGGCCCATCCCGAAGCGCGCGCGGCCCTGGCCATCGCGCGTCTGCGCACCCGGATATCGCAAGGCGTGCAGGCGCAACTGCCCGGTGAAGGCGGTGCGTTCGCGGCGGCGATCCTGACAGGCGACCGGTCGGGAATGTCGCGCGATGCGATGGCGGCGCTGCGCGGATCGAACCTGGCGCATTTGCTGGCTATTTCGGGCCTGCACATGGGGCTGTTGACCGGCATTGTGTTTTCCGCCGGCACCTTTTTGCTTGCTGCTATGAGCCTGCGCGTGACGCTACCGGCCGAACCGCGCAAGATCGCGGCCGGTCTGGCTCTGGCCGCGGGCGCGTTTTACCTGGCGCTTTCGGGCGGCAACGTGGCCACCGAACGGGCCTTTATCATGGCGTCGGTCATGCTGGTTGCGGTCATGTTGGGCCGGCGCGCGCTGACGCTGCGGGCGGTGGCGCTGGCCGCTATGATCGTGTTGGCGCTGCGCCCCGAGGTGCTGACCGAGCCCGGGTTCCAGATGTCTTTTGCGGCCACCACGGCGCTGGTCGCGGTGTTCGCCTGGCTGCGCGATCGTCAGGGGCCGCGGCTGCCCAAATGGGCCCGGCCCGTGGCCACGCTGGTGATATCATCAGCCGTGGCTGGCATTGCGACGGCCCCCGTGGCGGCGGCCCATTTCAACAGGATTGCCGATTATGGCCTGATCGCCAACCTGGTGTCCGTGCCGCTGATGGGCGCGGTCGTCATGCCCGGCGCGGTCATCGCGGCGGTGCTCTGGCCGCTGGGCCTGTCGGTGGTTGGGTTCTGGATCATGAAACCGGCGATCGCCTGGATCATGGGGGTGGCCTATTGGGTATCGGGCCTGCAAGGGGCGATCACCCATGTGCATAGCCCGATGATCTGGGCGTTGCCGCTGATCGCCCTTGGCGGGCTCTGGCTGGCGCTTTGGCGGGGCGGGGCCGCGCGCGGCCTTGGGGTTGTGCCGGTCGTGGCGGGGCTGGCGCTCTGGGTGCTCAGCGAGCGGCCGGTGGCCCTGATTTCGCCCGATGGCGGGCTGGTCGGGGTCATGACGGAACACGGCCGCGCGCTGTCGAAACCCAAGGGCAGCGGGTTCGCTGCGCAAAGCTGGCTGGAAAACGACGGCGACGGGGTCGCCCAGTCTGTGGCGTCGGGGCGGGACGGGTTTGACGGCGCAAAGGGCGATATCCGATGGCAGGTCGGTGACTTGCACCTGGCCCACCTGTCCGGACGCGGGGCGCGCGAGCGGATCGCCGCCGCCTGCGCCGAGGTTGATATCGTCGTCGTGACCAGCGTTTCGAAAAATCAGGTTCCCGCCAACTGCACCGTGATGGATCCGACGACCCTGCGCCAGACCGGTGCGGTCGGTATCTGGTTGCGTGATGGGCGCGGCCAGATCGTCACCGCGCGCGACGTGGCGGGCGCGCGCCTTTGGAACACGAAAGAGGCCCGCGCATCGCGCGCCGGCCCCTTCAAACTGGCCGCCCTGGAGCGCGGCCATTGATGTGCGGGATCAATAGGTCCGGATCAGCCCGACCAGTTTGCCCTGTACCTTGACCTGGTCATCGGGAAAGACGCGCGTTTCATAGGCCGGATTGGCCGCTTCCAGCGCGATCGAATTGCCCTTGCGCCGAAACGTTTTGAGCGTGGTTTCATACCCGTCGACCATCGCCACCACGATATCGCCGTTTTCGGCGGTCGATGTCTCGCGGATCACCACGACGTCGCCGTTGTTGATGCCGGCGTCGATCATGGAATCGCCTTTGACTTCAAGCGCATAGTGATTGGCGCTGCCCGAAACCATGCCGCCGGGAACACTGACGTTCTGGGCCCCGTCGGCAATCGCTTCGATGGGCACGCCGGCCGCAATCCGGCCCATGATCGGCAGATTGACCGCCCCCGAGGCGTCGACCGCGATGCCGGCGCGCGGCTGATCGGGTTTGTCGCCATCAATGACGCGGGGGGTAAAGCCCGACTGCGGTTGCCCGCCCAGGCTTTCAGGTAGTTTGACGATCTCGATCGCACGGGCACGATGGGCCAGACGGCGGATGAAACCGCGTTCCTCAAGCGCCGTGATCAGCCTGTGGATGCCGGATTTTGAGCGCAGGTCCAACGCCTCTTTCATTTCATCAAATGACGGAGGCACCCCGTCGCGCTGCATCCGTTTGTGGATGAATTCCAAAAGGTCCAGCTGTTTCTTGGTCAACATCTGCTCAATCCCCTTTTCCGGGCGGCCCATTTTCAGGTTCGTTCGGTTTATGTTCTATACACGTTCCCTATATGTGTCAACTTTTGGGCAAGGAAACCCGGGGCTTGGCCGCAGGGCGCGCCTTAGGTGGTGTCAAATGCTGATGAATTCCACGATCTCACGCGCCTTGCGCGGCCCGTCGCCGGGTGGGCGGATCAGCAGGGCGCCCGCGTCCGACAGGACAGACAGCAACGCACTGTCTTGGCGCGGGTTCGGCGTGATCCCATCGGGACCGATGGCGGCGCGCATGTAATGTTCCCGCGGGCCATTGGCCGCGATATCGCAGGCCAGCGCGGCCCGGCGGCGCGGTGCTGGCGCGGCGGGCAAGCCCATCAAGGCGCGCAGCGCTGGCAGCAAGAACACATGCCCGCACACCATGGCCGACACCGGGTTGCCGGGCAGGCCGATCATCACCGCATCACCCAGCCGTCCAGCCATCAGCGGTTTGCCCGGGCGCATGGCCACCTTGTAGAAGCTGCGCTGCAGGCCCAGGTCGGCGGCCACATCAACCACGATGTCATGATCGCCCACCGACGCGCCGCCGATCGTCACCACCATGTCGGCGCCGCGCGCCAGGTCCAGCACCAGTTTCAGCGATGCCGGCGTGTCTTTGGCGATCGGCAGCAGGCGCGCGATGCCGCCTTCTGCTTCGACCAAGGCTTTCAGACCGAAACTGTTTGACGCGATGATCTGGTCGGGGCCGGGGGTTTCACCGGGCATGACCAGTTCGTCCCCCGTCGCGATGATCGCGACCACCGGTTTACGCCGCACGGGCACGTCCGGCACGTTCATCGACGCCAGCAATGCCACGTCCGAGGGGCTGAGTCGGCGCGGCGCCTCCAGCGTATCGCCGGTGGCAAAATCATTGCCGGCCGGGCGAATGTTCGGCCCGTTTCCCAGACTGTCCAGAATGGTGATCCGATCGCCCGCGCGCGTCACATCTTCTTGGATGACCACATGGACGGCGCCGGGTGGCACGGGCGCGCCGGTAAAGATGCGCAGCGCTTGATCGCCGCTGATCGTGCCGTCGAACCTGTGCCCGGCTGCGGATTCACCGATCACCGTGAACTGCTGGCCCGGCGCGGGATCGCAGGCAATGGCATAGCCATCCATGGCCGAGGCGGGAAAAGGCGGTTGATCGCGCCGGGCGCGCACCGGTTCGGCCAGCACCCGCCCTGCGGCATTGGCCAGCGGCACGGTGTCTTGCCCCAGCGGCGCGCAAAGATCAAAGATCTGCGCCAACGCCTGTTCAACGCTGATCATTCGGCCTGATAGCGGCCGGATTTGCCGCCGTCCTTCAGGGTGACGCGGATGCCACCGATTTCCATCGTCTTTTCGACCGCCTTTACCATGTCATACACGGTCAGGGCGGCGGTGGACACGGCCGTCAGCGCCTCCATTTCGACGCCGGTCTGGCCGGTGGTCTTGACGGTGGCGCAGATGCGCACACCCGGCAGCGCGGGGTCGGGCGTCAGTTCAACCGCGACCTTGGTGATCGGCAGCGGATGGCACAGCGGGATCAGATCTGCGGTGCGCTTGGCCCCCATGATGCCAGCCAGCCGCGCAACGCCCAGAACGTCACCCTTTTTGGCGCGTCCTTCTGTAATCATTTCAAGCGTTTCGGGGCGCATCTTGATGTGCCCTTCGGCCGTGGCGATGCGGTTGGTCACGGTCTTGTCGGACACATCGACCATATGCGCGTGCCCGTCGCCGTCGAAATGGGTCAGCCCGGCCATCAGGCGGCTACCGGGTTGGCCAGGATCGCGCGGGTGGCGCTTTCAACGTCGTCTTGCCGCATCAGGCTTTCGCCGATCAGAAAGCAGCGCGCCCCCACCTGCGCCATGTCGGACAGATCCTGCGGACCACTCAGCCCGCTTTCGCAGACCAGCGTGCGTTGCGGTTCGGCCAGGGCGGCCAGGCGGCGGGTGGTGTCCAGTGTGGTCTGGAAGGTCTTGAGGTTGCGATTGTTCACCCCCAGCAGGGGGGATTTCAGTGCGCGGGCGCGCTCTAATTCATCCTCGTCATGCACTTCGACCAGCACGTCCATGCCCCAGCCCAAGGCGGCGTCTTCCAGTTCGACCGCTTGGGTGTCTTCGACCGAGGCCATGATGATCAGGATTGCATCGGCGCCCCAGGCGCGCGCCTCGGCGACCTGATAGGGATCATACATGAAATCCTTGCGCAGGACGGGCAGGCTGACTGCCGCGCGCGCCGCAATCAGGTAGTCCGGCGCGCCCTGAAACGACGGCGTGTCGGTCAGCACCGACAGGCAAGTGGCCCCGCCGGCCTGGTAGGCGCGCGCGATGGCGGGTGGGTCGAAGTCGGGCCGGATCAACCCCTTGGACGGGCTGGCTTTCTTGACCTCGGCGATCAGGCCGTAACCGGTCTTGGCGGCAGTTTGCAGGGCGGCGGCAAAGCCGCGCGGGGCATCGGCGGCGCGGGCGGCCTCTTCGATGCGGGCCATGGGGCGCGCGGCCTTGGCGGCGGTGACCTCGTCCAGCTTGTAGGCCTTGATGCGATCCAGAACATTCGTCATGGGCCATGGGATAGCCCGCACGCGGGGCAAAGAAAAGGGGGCTTTGGTCGCGAAACCGGCCCACGGTGGCGCGCTGATGCCACGCCTTTCCATCGGTTTGCGCCCAAGGCGAACAAGGGCTTGCGCTGTCGCGGCGCATTCCCCCAGATAGTCGTGGGACGGGGCCGAACAAGATTGGCCAGGGGACAGATCATGCGTGACAGGTTGCAGCCGACACTAGCGGATGGCGTCGCGACGGTGGCCTTGCCGGGCCGGGCCGATGCGATCACGCCGCTGGACGGCGCGCTGCGGGCCGCGCTGTGGGCGGCGCTGGACCGTTTGCGCGGCGCGGCGGATGTGCGGGTAGTTGTGCTGATGTCCGGGCCGGGCGGCTGGCCGGGCGGCCTGGCGATCGACGGCGATGCGCCGGGCCTGGCGGATTTGTGCGCTCTGATCGAAGAATTCCCCATTCCTGTCATCGCGGCGCTTCAGGGGCAGGTCCTTGGCAGCGGGCTGGACCTGGCGCTGGCATGTCATCATCGCGTTTCACAACGTGGCACCCGGTTTGCCGCACGGCAGATCACGCTGGGCGTGCCGCCGTGGGGCGGGGCCACACAGCGCCTGCCACGGATCGTGGGGGCGGGCGCGGCGTTGGATGTGTTGTTGTCCGGGCAAGCCATCGGCACCGCGCGGGGCGAAAAAATCGGGCTGGTCGACACGGTGTCGCGCACGGATCTGTCCGAGGTCACTGCAGGGGTCGCCCGCGAGCTTGCAGGCTCCGCCCCCACGCGTGCCCGCGATGCCGAAGCGCTGCTTGACGAAGGCCCGGACGCCCTTGCGGCGATTGCCGAGCGGCGGGCAGGCCTGAAGGCCACCCGCCTGCATGCCCCCGGTCTCATCGTGGATTGCGTCGAGGCCGCGATGTTGTTGCCGTTCGAGGGCGGAATGGACTTTGAACGCGCCGCGTTCGACGACGCCGTGGCCGGTGAACAATCCCAGGCGCTGCACCATCTTGCCGCCTGCGAGCCCTTGGCAGCGCGCCCGCCCACCGCCTTGCCCAAGGCCGCCCCCCCGCGCAAGGTCGCCATCATCGGGGCATCGGGCCTGGGGCAGGGGTTGGCCATTGCGTGTCTGAATGCCGGGATCGACGTGGCGCTGATCGAAGCGCAGGAACCGCTGCGCGACAAGGCCCTTGCCCGCATCCGCCGGGTGTTTGCCCAAGCGCATGGGCGCGGCCAGATCACAGCGCAAGACGCGCAAGGATCGCTCGACCGGCTGGCACTGGGGCCGGGGCTGTCGCTGGCCGAGGGCGCTGATTTGGGGATCGAGGCCGTGGCCGAAACGGAACCGGCCAAGGTCAACGTTCTGTCTGCGCTGCAATCGGCCATGGCCGAGGGCGCCACGCTGGTGACAAAGACGGTGTATCTGGACATGCCCGCGATCGCGGCGGCGCTGCCCGACCCATCCCGCCTGGTCGGCATGCGCTTTCACGCGCCTGCCCATCTGATGCGTATGGTTGAAATCAGCATCCTGCCCCAATGTGCCCCCGATGCCGCCGCCCGCGCGATGGCGCTGGTGCGCGCGCTGAACAAGCAGGCCGTCCAGTGCGCCGGCAAGCCGGGCCTGATTTGCGAGCGTCTGAAAGAAGCGCTGCACGGCGCGGCGCATGTCTGCGTGGAAGAGGGCGCAAGCCCGGCGGATGTGGATATCGCCTTGCAGCGGTTCGGGTTTTCGCGCGGTGTGTTTCAAGGGATCGATGCGCTCGGGGTCGATACCGTGCTGGCACAGCGGCAGGCCTATGCGCCCAAGGCGCGTGGCCTGGCCATGGCGCAGGTGCTGGTCGATGGCGGCCAGACCGGGCGCGGCGTGGCCGCCGGCTGGCTGGCCGCCAGCGCGCAAAAGGGCCCGCCGGCCGACAATGCGCAAACGCTGGACATTCTGCAGGCTTATCGCGCCGGGCAGGACATCGAACCGCGCCCGCTGGGGCGGGGGGAAATCCAGCGCCGCTGTCTTGCCGCGATGGTCAACGAAGGGGCGCGCATGATGGAAACCGGCGCCGTGCCGGGGGTGGCCTCGGTCGATGTCGGGGCGGTGTTCGGGCTGGGCTTTCCGGCATGGAAGGGCGGGCCGATGAAAGCGGCGGACCAATGGGGGCTGCTGCAACTGGAAAATGCGCTGCGCAGCCTGCAGGACAATGCGCCCGACCTCTATACGCCCGCGCCGATGATCCGCGAATTGATCAAGAACGGGCAGCGGTTTTCGCACCAGGTGGGCTGATCAGGTCAGGATGACGCCGAAGACAACAAGCATCAACCCAAACGCCGACAAAAAGAACGCGCCCAGATTGATCGCGACAAGCCCCTTCAGCCGCGCGCGGATTTCGTCGTCCGAGGCGTCCGAGCGTCTTATTTTCATGGCGATCGCGATGCAGTAGACGATCCCGATCAGACCCAGCACCGACAGCACGGCGCCCGCTGTTACCAACCATTCCATAGACATTTCCTTTCGCGATCCTGCGCGGGACGCCCTAGCGCGGGCCGCCCCGCCCCGCAAGACCTTGCGCGTCGCCGCCCCCGGCCTTAATCAGGGCGCTAAAGCACGTGAGCGAACCACCCGGAGGCCCGAATGGACGAGACCAGCAGCGACAGCACCTACCGCGTAACCGCCGATGAACTGCGTCAGTTTATCGAACGTTATGAACGCCTTGAGGCGGAAAAGAAAGACATAGCCGACCAGCAAAAAGAGGTCATGGCCGAAGCCAAGGGGCGCGGCTATGACACCAAGGTGATGCGCAAGGTCATCGCGCTGCGCAAACGCGACAGCAACGACATTGCCGAAGAAGAAGCGGTGCTTGAGATGTACAAGGAAGCGCTTGGCATGTAAGTTCGCCAGTGCCCGATCAGCGCCTTGCCGCCTGCGCCAAACTCGGCAGGTGACGCAGCCCGCGCCGCCGCGCTAGGGTATCGGGGCGAACGTATACAGCCCGGCCCGCCGGGGATTGAGAGGGTTCATGTACCGCGCCACCACAGTATCGACCGCCTTCACCGCCATCACCACCGCCTTCGTCCTGGCCGCCTCGGCCGCGCAGGGTGACGGTATGGTCACCTATTCGTCCGTCGACAGTTTCGACGACACGGTTTTCGCCCTGGAAAATGCAATCATTGGCCAGGGGCTGGTGGTCGATCATGTCAGCCATGTCGGCGAGATGCTGGAGCGGACCCGCGAAGACGTCGGCTCGGACGTGGTTCTGTTCGAAGCGGCGGATGTGCTGTCGTTCTGCTCGGCCACCTTGTCACGCAAGGTGATGGAGGCCGATCCCACCAACATCCGCTTCTGCCCCTACGATATTTTCGTCAGCCAGATGTCCGGCAGCGACGAGGTGACGGTCGGCTATCGGACCATGCCCGCAGGTCCCATGCAAGAGGTCGAGACCCTGCTTGACCAGTTGGCGCGCGAGGCCGCTGGCGCCGACTGACGCGCCTGACGCACCTGACGCCCCGTGCCTCAGGGCGTGATGACGTTCACGCCCGGCAACCGGGCAATTTCCAGAAGATCGTCTTCGTAGGTCTCGGTGACCTGATCGACCAGCGCGTGGTCCCAGCCCGGCAGGTCGATTTCTTCTTCCAGCGCGTCGCTGTTGGCGTATTTGTCCAAAAAGGCCGACAAAACACGGCGCAGCTGCAATTCGTTCGCCATCTGGATTTCGCTCAGATAGGCGCGCAGGCGGGCCATGCCTTCGGGTTCCATGATCTGGCGAATACCGTCAAAACTGCCCATCACCGGGGTCATGGGGGGCAGGCCGGCGATCTCGCGCAGCAGTTCGGTCCAGATCAGGGGCAGGTCTTCGTAGGCCCAAATGGTCAGCGGCACGTCGGGATTGGCGGCGCGAATGTTCGATATCGTGTGCAGCCAACGCATATCCTCAGGGCGCGCGCCGTGCAGCATTTCGGTATAGGGGATCGGGTTGCGCGGCAGTTTCATCAGCGACGGAATGAAGGTCGCCGGGTTGCGCAGCGCCATGTAGAATTCGACCTCGTGGCTGGGAAAGCAGTTGCGCAGCCAGGTTATTTTTTCGGGCGCGCGCAGGTACAATTCGCCCTTCATGAACACGTTCGAGATCGCGCAGGTGAACTTGTCATAGCTCAGGATCAGCCGCTCGGGCGTTTCAGTCCCGACCATGGCGTCGATCAGCATGTCTTCGGTTTCCGGGGCGGCGGGCTGGCCGCGCAGCAGCTTCATCGTTTCCACCAACAGCGTGCGATAGGTGTTGGCCGGGGGCAGGGCGATGCCTTCGCGGGTGAACAAGCGTCGCGATTTGCGCAGCGAGGCCAAAAGCTGATCTGCGTCCGTTGCATGAAACCCGATATGCGCTGCGATTTTCATATCGCCGGTGGTCCTGCCCAATGCTCTTTCCGCCCCTTGATGGCTGGGGGTGTCTTTCCCTACACCGGCTTGTCTGGACAGGCAATTAAGTTTGGCCTAAGCGTCGGGAATGGTCGAGCAGAACACGCACATGGGCAAGTCGCCTGTCGCATCGGGCGCGCGGCGCGTGGGCAGCAGTGGTTGGTCGCTCGTGGCGGCGTTGATCGCGTTGCTTGTGCTGTTGCCGATCCTGTCGGTGGCGTGGATTGCGTTGAACCCGACCGAAAACATATGGCCCCACCTGATTGCCACGACCTTGCCGCGCTACCTGGCCTCGACGGCGATGCTGGCGGGGTCGGTGGCGGTTGTATCGGCCTGTGTCGGCACCGGGGCGGCCTGGCTGGTGGTGATGTACAGCTTTCCCCTGTCGCGGATGCTGCAATGGCTGCTGCTTTTGCCCTTGGCGATCCCGGCCTATGTCGGGGCCTATGCGCTGGTCGATTTTCTGGAATACGCCGGGCCGGTGCAGACGGCGCTGCGCGAGGCGTTCGGCTGGCGCAACTCGCGCGATTACTGGTTCCCCGAAATCCGGTCGATGTGGGCGGCCATCGTGGTTCTGTCGGCGGCGCTGACACCTTACGTCTTTCTGCTGGCCCGCGCGGGCTTTCGCGAGCAATCGGGCAACATATACGAGGTGGCGCGCGCCCTTGGCGCCGGTCCTTTCGCACGGTTCTGGCGTGTCGGCCTGCCGATGGCCCGCCCCGCCATCGTGGCTGGCGTGGCAATCGTGATGATGGAGACCGTCAGCGATTTCGGCGCCGTCAGCTATTTCGCGGTGCAGACGCTGACCACGGGCATCTTTTCGACCTGGCTGGAAACCTCGAATGCGGGCGGGGCGGCGCAGATCGCGGGGGTGGTACTGCTGATCGTGCTGCTATTGCTGGGCATGGAAAAGGCCAGCCGGGGGCGGGCGCGGTATCACGGCGGCTCGCGTAGCGCGCGGCCGGTGGTGCCGGTGGCCTTGACCGGTTGGCGCGGCTGGCTGGCCACCTGTTTGTGTTCGATTCCGTTCCTTGTCGGGTTTGTACTGCCCACGGGGGTCATCCTCAGCCATGCGTTGCGCCATCCCGACTACTGGGTCGATGCCGGCTTGGCCCAAGCCTTTGTCAACACCTTGACGGTCGGCGGGATCGCGGCGGTCCTGACGGTGCTGGCCGCGTTGATCATGGTCTATGGGGTGCGCCTGTCAGGGCGGCGGCTGCCGCGTCTTTTGCTCCCCGCGACGACGCTGGGTTACGCTGCACCGGGGGCGGTGCTGGGGGTGGGGCTGTTGATCCCGATGGCGGCGACTGACAATGCGTTTGCCGACGCGGTGCAGGCGCTGACGGGCTATGATCCGGGCCTGCTCATGACCGGGACCAGCTTTGCGATCATCTATGCCTATTGCGTGCGGTTCTTCGCGATCGCGCAGGGCGCGGCGGATTCGGCCATGGGGCGGGTCGCGCCATCGCTGGGCTGGGCGGCGCGGTCGCTGGGCCAAAGCGCCGGGGGAACACTGCGCCGGATCTACATGCCGCTGATCCGCGGATCGGTCGGCACCGCGCTGCTGCTGGTCTTTGTCGATTGCGTCAAGGAACTGCCAGCCACGCTGCTTTTGCGCCCGTTCAACTATAACACGCTGGCCACACGGGTCTATGAAAAGGCATCACTGGAACAGATCGGGCAGGCCGCACCCGCGGCCATGCTGGTCATTGGCGTCGGGCTGGTGGCGGTGGTGCTGATGGCGCGTTCGGAGCACGCCAGCGATCTGACGTGACCATCACCTATGTCATGGGCGTGTCGGGCGTCGGCAAGAGCACTGTAGCCAAGGCCATGGCCCGCCAGTTGGGGGCACGCCTTTTGGAAGGCGACGATTATCACCCCGCAGAAAATATCGCCCGCATGTCCGCGGGCAAACCTCTGACGGATGCGATGCGCGTGCCCTGGCTGGCCACGGTGCGCGCGGCCGCCGAACAGGCAGCGGCGCGGGGCGATGTGGTGGTCGCGTGCTCGGGCCTCAAGGCCGCGTACCGGGCGCTGCTGGCCGGACCCGACGTGGTCATGGTGATGCTGACGGGCGATGCACAGACGATCCGGGCCCGCATGGCGGCGCGCACCGATCACTACATGCCGGGCGCGCTGCTGGACAGCCAACTGGCCACGCTTGAGCTTCCAGAGGCGGGCGAACCGGGCGTGATCTGTGTCGATGCCGATGCGCCGCCAGACAAGGTTCTGCAAAGAGCCATGTCCGCCCGCGCGACCCTCTTGCGCACGCGCGCGCAACCGCGTAAATGACCCCCCAGTGCCCCTATAGCTCAGCTGGTAGAGCAACTGATTTGTAATCAGTAGGTCCGCGGTTCGAGTCCGTGTGGGGGCACCATTTATCACCTACAGATCAATGTATTGAAAGCCGTCTGTTAAGGCGGTCATCGTTGTTCTGGGGCCCCTGCAACATCGCGGCAACATCAAGTGGCTTCGCCGGCGGAATCGCGATTATGAGTTCGGTATGCCGCGCGGGGCGGCGCCATTCGTTGCGCAGGAACTTCCGGGTCTTGTCGTCGGTGATCTGGTTGACCCGCCTGACGCGCGTGGTTTCGGCATGCCGTGACGGCCCAGCCTGCCAGCCCGGCCTGTCAGTCCACTGATCTAGCCAAGCGCATATCCCGCGCCGCGCACGGTGCGGATCGGATCGTCGCCCCCGTGGCGGCTGAGCGCTTTTCGCAGGCGTCCGATATGCACATCGACGGTGCGGGTATCGACGTAGATATCGCGCCCCCAGACCCGGTCGAGCAGTTGCTCGCGGCTCCAGACCCGGCCGGGTTTTTCCATGAACGTGCTCAGCAGGCGAAATTCCGTGGGGCCCAGCTTTAGTTCGTTCTGGCCGCGAAACACCTTGTGGGTTTCGCTGTCCAGCAGGATGTCTTCGAAATTCAACCGCTCGCCCACCGATGCGGGGCGCGAGCGGCGCAACTGGGTTTTGACCCGCGCCAGCAGTTCCAGAACCGAATAGGGCTTGGTGACATAATCGTCCGCCCCGGTTTCCAGCCCGCGCACCTTGTCGACTTCCTCGGTGCGGGCCGAAATCATGATCACCGGCGTCATACGCAGGGCAGGCTTCATCTTGATCTGGCGGCAGACCTCGATCCCGCTGGTGCCCGGCAGCATCCAGTCCAGCAAAACGATGTCGGGCTTTTCTTCGTCCGCCAGCAACAGCGCCTCGGTGCCGTCGGCGGCCTTGATCACGCGAAACCCTTCGCTTTCAAGGTTGTACACCAACACCTCGCGTTGCGCAGGTTCGTCTTCGACCACCAGAACAGACGGTTGCAGATCGCTCATTCGTCTGACTCCGGAAATACCTGGGTGGTGCGGTCGCCCTTGGGGCGATCATCGTCGGGCAAGTCGCCGGTGACCAGATAGATCGTCTGTTCGCAAATGCCCGTTGCGTGGTCGCCGATCCGCTCGATGTTCTTGGCGATGAAGTGCAGGTGCATCCCGGCGGTGATGTTGCGATGGTCTTCCATCATGTGGGTCAGCAGCGAGCGGAACAGCGTGTTGTACATCTGATCGGCTTCGTGGTCGCGTTCGATGATTTCGGCCGCCATGTCCACGTTGCGCTGGATAAAGGCGTCCAGCGCGTCGGCCAGCATCACCTCGACGAAGGTGGCCATGCGGCGCAGCGAACGGACGGTGTCGTTGATTTCGCCGGCCTGGCTGAGCACGGCCGTGCGCTTGGCGATATTCTTGGCATAATCGCCGCAGCGCTCAAGGTGGCTGGAGATTTCCATGACGGCCAGCACCACCCGCAAATCCACCGCGGTGGGCGAGCGCAAGGCGATCAGCCGCGCCGCGTCGGATTTGGCGCTGACATCCATTTCATCGATCACGCGATCGCCTTTGCGGACCTTTTCGGCCAGTTCCGTGTCGTGGGTTTCCAACGCATGGGCGCTGTCGCGCAAGGCGGCTTCGACCAGCCCGCCCATTTTCATGACCTTGGCCTGGATGGCTTCCAGTTCGTTGTCAAACGAAGTGACGATATGTTGTGAGATCATGATGTTACCCAATGCGGCCGGTGATGTAGCTTTCGGTGCGTTCGTCTTCGGGGTTGGTAAAGATCTGGCCGGTGTCGCCGTATTCGACCAGGTTGCCCAGGTGAAAGAACGCGGTTTTCTGGCTGACGCGCGCGGCCTGTTGCATCGAATGGGTGACGATCACCACCGAATAGTCCTGGCGCAGCTCGTCGATCAGCTCTTCGACCTGGGCGGTGGCGATGGGATCGAGCGCGCTGCACGGCTCGTCCATCAGCAGCACCTCGGGTTCGGTCGCCACGGCGCGCGCGATGCACAGGCGTTGTTGCTGGCCGCCCGACAGGCCCGTGCCGGGGGCGTCCAGGCGGTCTTTGACCTCGTCCCAGATGGCGGCGCGGCGCAGGGATTTTTCAACGATTTCATCCAGTTCGCCCTTGGTCCCGGCCAGCCCGTGGATCCGTGGCCCATAGGCGATGTTGTCGTAGATCGACTTGGGGAACGGGTTGGGCTTTTGGAACACCATGCCGACCTTGGCGCGCAGTTGCACCGGATCGACGCGGGGGTCGTAGATATCTTCGCCGTCCAGCAGCATCTGGCCTTCGACCCGCGCGATGGGGATGGTGTCGTTCATCCGGTTCAGGCAGCGCAGAAAGGTCGACTTGCCGCAGCCCGACGGGCCGATAAAGGCCGTGACGGTCTTGTCCTGGATGTCGACATTGACGTCCTTGATCGCATGGGTGTCGCCATAAAACACCTGTACCCCGGACGCCGAGATCTTGGTCCCAAGCGTGTCGCTCACCATGCGTGTGTCTGTGGTATCTTTCATCATGTCGCCTCCTTACCAGCGGCGTTCGAAACGGCGGCGCAAAAGGACCGCCAGGATGTTCATTGTAGCCAGGAAAACCAGCAGCACGACAATGCCGCCCCAGGCGCGTTCATAATAGGCCGGATCGGCGCGTTTGGCCCATTCATAGATCTGGGCGGGCATCGCCGAATTGGGCGCAAGAAACCCGTCGGCCAGCGTTTCGGGTGCGTTCGAGGCAATGAACCCGACCATCCCGATCAGCAGCAGCGGCGCGGTTTCGCCAAGCGCCTGGGCCAGGCCGATGATGGTGCCGGTCAGGATGCCGGGCATGGCCAGCGGCAATACGTGGTGGAACACGGTCTGCATCTTGGATGCGCCGACGCCAAGCGCGGCCTCGCGGATGGACGGGGGCACCGCCTTGAGCGAGGCGCGGGTCGAGATGATGATGGTCGGCAGGGTCATCAGTGTCAGCACAAGGCCCCCGACCAGCGGGGCCGACTGGGGCAGGTGGGCGAACTGGATGAACACGGCCAGGCCCAGGATGCCAAAGACGATAGATGGCACCGCCGCAAGGTTGGAAATGTTCACCTCGATGACGTCGGTAAAGCGGTTTTGTGGCGCGAATTCTTCCAGGTAGATCGACGTGGCGACACCGATCGGCAGCGCCAGAACCAGCACCACCAGCATCATGAAGAACGAGCCGATCATCGACACGCCGATCCCGGCCTGCTCGGGGCGGCTTTCCGATGCGTCGGCGCCAAAGATAAAGCCCCAGTTGAACGTCTTTTTGACGGTTCCGTCTTTGCGCAACTGGTCTACGATGTCGAAATGCTCGGCGTCGATGTTCTTGTCGCGCGCAACGCTTTCGCGCGTCACCCGGCCCTTGAGGTAACCGTCGACCCGCGACGAGGTCAGCAGTTTGAATTCCTGAGTGGTGCCGATCAGCGCGGGGTTGGCCAGCACCGTGTCGCGCAGATCGGCGGCGGCCGAAGCTGACAGGATCTTGCGCAGGTCCTTGGCCTTGGCAAAGGGGTTTTCGATCCCGTGGCCCTCTAGCGTCTTGACCATCGCGGCGTCCAGCAGCGGGTTGTAGCCAAAGGTCGACACCTTTTTCATCACCTCGATGTCGCGGGTGCCGGATTTGTCCAGTTTGGCTTCGGGCAAATCCACCTGCAGTGTGATGAACGTTTGCTGAAAGGCCGGCAGCCCGTTGTACAGGATCGAGCTGACCAGCACGACCAGGAACAACAGCCCGGTCGAAATGGCCGCCACGCCGTACATGCGGAATCGGGTTTCCGATCCGTTGCGCTTGCGGGTGCGTGCGTCCTGCACCAACAGCGACGATGTTGCGGGTTGGGTCGCGTCGGTCATTCGTACTGCTCCCGGTATTTGCGCACGATATAAAGGGCAAGAACGTTCAGCCCCAGCGTCAGCACGAACAGCGTCATGCCAAGGGCAAAGGCCACCAGCGCTTCGGGCGATGCAAAGTCGCTGTCGCCGGTCAGCTGGCTGACGATCTTGGCTGTTACGGTGGTCATCGCTTCGAACGGGTTCAGCGACAGGCGGGCGGCGGCGCCTGCGCCCATCACCACGATCATGGTTTCGCCGATGGCCCGGCTGGCGGCCAGCAGGATGGCGCCGACGATGCCGGGCAGGGCGGCGGGCAGGATCACCTGCTTGATGGTTTCGGACTTGGTCGCGCCCAGCCCGTAGGATCCGTCGCGCATGGTCTGGGGCACGGCGTTGATGATGTCATCGGACAGCGAACTGACGAAGGGGATCAGCATGACCCCCATGACCAGCCCCGCGGTCATCACCGCGCGCTGGCCCTGCATCCAGCCCAGCCCGGTGCTGTCGCCGAACACGGCCAGCAACAGCGGCCCGACGGTCAGCAGGGCGAAAAGGCCGTAGACGATGGTGGGGATGCCGGCCAGCACCTCCAAGAGCGGCTTGGCAATCGAACGCACCCGGCTGCTGGCGTATTCCGACAGGTAGACGGCGGAAAACAGCCCGATAGGCACCGCCACCAGCAGCGCGACAAGCGAGATATAGAGCGTGCCCCACAGCAGCGGCAGCACCCCAAGGCTCGACGCGCCGCCCCGCCCCGAAAAGCTGGGCGCCCATTCAAGCGAGGTAAAGAATTCGGACGCAGGATAGAGACGAAAGAATTCGATCGTGTTGAAGATCAACGATAAAATGATCCCAATCGTGGTCAGGATAGCAATAGAGGCAGCGGCGATCAGGACGGCCTTGATCCCCCGTTCGACCGTGTTGCGGGCGCGAAAATCGGCATGCGCGTCACGCAGCCCCCAAAACGCGCCGGCCAGCGCCAGCGCGAT
Source organism: Aliiroseovarius sp. PTFE2010 (assembly GCF_049943335.1). Taxonomy (NCBI): domain Bacteria; kingdom Pseudomonadati; phylum Pseudomonadota; class Alphaproteobacteria; order Rhodobacterales; family Paracoccaceae; genus Aliiroseovarius; species Aliiroseovarius sp. PTFE2010. The sequence continues at coordinate 127,793 of NZ_JBNFVY010000004.1, read as the reverse complement.
CACGACGACGGACATCATCATCTGGCCGGTCGCGGCCTTGCTGCGATAGGCCTGCGCGGCGGTCAGGACGGTTTGGGTGATGTTCCCGGTCACGACCTGGCCGGCCTCTTTCAGGCGGCGCGTCATATCAGAGAACTCGGCGCGCCCGCTGCTGGCCATTTCTTCGGTGATGAACCCGCCCGCGACGGCATTGTCCAGCCCGCGCGCGGTGCGGCGCACCTCGGCCATGACCAGCCCGCGGCTGGACCCGTCAGCGATTTCGCCATCCGGGATCAGGGTGGTCACGGCACTGTTGATGTAGAGCGGCTGGGCCACCAGCCAGACCAGCATGGCCAGCAAGGCCGGCACCGCCGCTTTCATCGCCGTGTTCGCGCCATAGAAAGACGGCAGCGAATGCAGTTTGCGCAGTGATCCACCGGCGCTCTGAACGGCGCGGGTGCGCCCGATCACATAGCCGGCAGCCGAAATTACGGCCACGATCAGTACAAGCCAAAGAACCGGCATCTTGCCCCCGGAAAAGTCGGTGTCAGTTGGAAACGGGATCTAACAGAAAAATCGGGGCGGCGAAACGCGCCGCCCCTGGTGTTGCCAGCGGCAGCTTACATGCCTTCGCCCATGGTCTGTTCGTCCGAAACCCGCGTCTGGGTGGCTGCCAGGTCGGGGTCCGATACCAGGCCGTATTCGGCCAGCGGGCCATCGGGGCCGGCGATTTCGTCGCTGATGAAGAATTCAGCGTATTCTTTCAGGCCCGGGATCACGCCGATGTGCGCTTTCTTGACGTAGAAGTACAGCGGACGCGACACCGGGTATTCGCCCGACGCGATCGATTCGGTTGTCGGGGCCACGCCTGACATGGTCGCCACTTTCAACTTGTCGGTGTTGTTTTCGTAAAAGGCCAAGCCAAAGACGCCGATGGCGTGGGCGTTCGCGTCGATCGATGCCAGCGTTTCGGTATAATCGCCGTCGATGTCGACCGCCCGCCCGTCAGTGCGCACTTCCAGGCAGGCATCTTCGGCGTCGTCCTGCGACATGCCGCTGTCGATCATGGCTTGCATCGCGCCGGTGGCTTCACAGCCTGCGGCGACGACTTTTTCTTCGAACACTTCGCGCGTGCCGTGCTTGGTGCCGGGGATAAAGGCCAGGATGTCCTGGGCGGGCAGATCTGCGTTGACGTCCGACCAGGTGGTGTGCGGGTTGTCGACCAGCTTGCCGTCAACCAGGACCTTCGGGGCCAGCGCGTTGAAGATGTCCGACGGGGTGAAGGCGTCATAGGCTGGGCCGTCCAGCTGGCTGGCAAACACGATCCCGTCATAGCCGATGCGCACTTCGATGATGTCGCTGACGCCGTTTTCGGCGCAGGCCTTGATTTCCTTTTCGCGGATGGCGCGCGAGGCGTTGGCGATATCGGTGTGCTCTTCGCCGACGCCCTGGCAGAACCGCTTGAGCCCGGCTGACGATCCGCCCGATTCCACGACCGGTGTCGGGAAGTCGAAGTTTTCGCCAAAGGCTTCGGCAACGATCGAAGCATAGGGCAGAACGGTCGACGAACCGGCGACCTGAACCTGGTCACGCGCGCTTGCGGCGGTTGCAGCGACGGCCAGAATGGCCAGAGCCGATGTCGAAAGTTTGGTGAAGGACATCTATGTCTCCTGGATTTTGTAAATTCGCGGGCCGGAGCAGCCGGCCTCGGACGTCTGCTAGAGGCTGTTGATGATGCATATGCTACAGTTGGGTGACAGTTTTATGACGCGCGGCATTTATGGGGCGCGCTGCCCCGTCGCCGCACTGCCCCGTCGCCGCACTGCAGGGCGCGCGGCCTCTCATGTCTGATCACCTGCAACCCGCGACGCGCCCGGTCGTGATCCCCGCAGCCCCGTCGTATATTGGCGGCTGGCCCTCGCCTCGCTGCGCGAAGGACGATAAGAGGCGGTATGGCGCAGGTCTTTGACACGTTGGAACAGGTCTATGGTCACGGATTCGATACCGTGATCGATGTACGCTCGCCCGCCGAATATGCCCACGACCATATCCCCGGCGCGATTTCGCTGCCGGTGCTGTCGAACGAACAGCGCGCGCACGTCGGCACGATTTACAAACAGGTCAGCCCGTTTGATGCCCGCAAGATCGGCGCGGCGCTGGTTGCGCGCAACGCCGCCGCCCATATCTCCGGGCCACTGGCGGACAAACCGGGCGGTTGGCGACCGCTGATCTATTGCTGGCGCGGCGGGCAACGCAGCAATTCCTTTGCCTCGATCCTGCAGCAGATCGGCTGGCGGGCCGACGTGCTCGACGGCGGTTACCAGACCTATCGCCGCCTGGTCGTGGCGGCCATGCATGACACCGCGTTGCCGCACCGGCTGGTCCTTCTGGACGGCAACACCGGCACCGCCAAGACCGCGCTGCTGCAGCGCGTTGCGGCGCACGGGGGGCAGGTGGTCGATCTGGAAGCGCTGGCGGGGCACCGTGGTTCGCTGTTTGGTCGTCGCGCCGGGGGGCAGCCGTCGCAAAAGGCATTCGAAGGGCGCTTGGCCGCGGCCTTTGGCGCGCTCGATCCCGCGCGCGCGGTGCTGGTCGAAGGCGAATCCAGTCGCATCGGCGCGCTGACGATCCCGCCGTCGGTCTGGAAGGCCATGTGCGCCGCCGACCGGACCGAGGTGTCGGCCCCGCTTGCCGCGCGCGCCCGCTACCTCGTGCGGGTCTATGATGACATTCGCCGCGATGCCGACGGGCTGACTGACACGTTGGCGTCCATGGTCCCGCTGGTGGGCCGCGCGCAGGTGGACAGTTGGCTGGCAATGGCCGCGTCCGGCGAATATGAGGCGTTGGCCGCGGCCCTGATGACGGCCCATTACGATCCGCGCTATGCCAAGTCGCGCGCGCGTTACGGCGCGCGCATTACACGCACTCTGCACCTGGAAGATCTGGACCCGGACACGTTGGAGCGCGCCGCGCGCGATCTGGCCCAGCCGTTCACCGCCTAGCGCAGGGCGATCTGGCCGGGGTTTTCGGGGTTTCCGGGGTTCTGGGGATTTCCGGGATTTTCGGTGATCTCACCGATTTCGACGGCGCGAATGCCCGCCGCGTGCAAGTCATGCAAAACCTGCGCAAGCTCTGCACGTGGTAGCGCCGCCAGCAAGCCGCCTGCTGTCTGGGGGTCAATCAGCAACGCGTCGATGGCGCTGTCGCCGAGCGGCGCGATCAGCGCCGCCTGCGCGCGGTTCGCCGGGGCAAGGGTCGATGCGATGCCCGCCCCCGCCAGGTCCAGCGCGCCGGGCAGGGTGGGCACCGCGGTGCGGTCAATCCGCGCGCCGACACCCGATGCAGTGCAGATGTTCGACAGGTGACCGAGCAGGCCAAACCCCGTCACATCCGTCATCGCATGGGCCACCTTGGCCAGTGCGGCGCTGGCGATGGCGCTGGGCTGGCGCATCGATTGCAACGCGGCGCTGGTCCAGCTGCCACGCCCGCGCAGCGCCATGTCGGCGGCCATCACCACGCCGGTGCCCAGCGGCTTGGTCAGCACCAGCGCATCCCCCACGCGCGCCCCGTCCAGCCCGATGGGGGCTTTGGTCAGGCCCGTCACGGTCAGGCCAATCGACAGTTCGGGCCCCGTTGCGGTGTGTCCGCCCAGCACATCCGCCCCCGCTTCTGCGGCCACGACGGCGATACCGGCCATGATTTCGGCCAGCCAGGCGCGCTGTAAATCGGCCGACAGCGGGGGCAGGGTGATCGCCGCCAGCACCGCCTCGGGGGCGGCGCCCATGGCCCAGACATCGCCAAGCGCATGCACGGCGGCGATTTCGGCCATCAGGCGCGGGTCGTCCACAAAGGGGCGCAGTTGATCGACGCTGAGCACTTGCACCGTATCGCCATGCCCAAGCAGGCCCGCATCGTCGGTGCTGGCGCGCACCCGGTCCGCCCGCGCCGGATCATCCAACTGCGCCAGCGCGTCGGCCAGCACCTGCGCGCCAACCTTGGATCCGCATCCCCCGCAGGTGGGCTTGCGATCGCCAAGAACCGCATCGACACCTGCCGCCCGGGTCGCGGGCAGGGCAGGGACCGGCATCGCGGGCAGGTCGGTCAGGCGGGTCATGAACTTGCGGTCGATCCGGTCTTTCCAGCGCCACAGCCATGCGCCCTGGGCGCGCAGCCCTGAGCGATCCACCATGGCCCGTTTGCCGCCCAGAGAAATCAGTTTGAGGTAGTCTTTCTGCGGCTGGTACTGGCGCATCGCGCCGCCGGTCGCAGCGGCGCGCAGATTGTCGAACAGCACCGAGGCCTGACGCACCGCAAAAACCCCGGCCTTGGGGCGCGGCGCATGGGTCATGTGGGCACAATCGCCGACCGCGAAAATAGCCTCGTGGGCGGTGCTTTGCAGGGTGGGGCCGACATCGATGAACCCGTCCGTCAGCGGCAGTCCGGTGCGCGTCAGCCAGTCATAGGGCCGCGTTCCGGCCGCGCCGACCGTGAAATCCGACGGCAGGGTGCGCCCGTCCCAAAGGTGCACGGCGCGCCGTTCGATATGGGTGATCTGGGCCTGTTCAAAAACCTCGACGCCCTGTTTTCGGCACGCCGCAAGCAGCGCGGCGCGGCTGCGTGCGGGCAGGCGCGACAGGGCGGTGGCGTGCTCGATGATGCGCACATGGGCGTTTTTCGCGCCGTTCGCCTGCAGCGCGTGCGCCATGGCCATGGCCAGTTCGACCCCCGCCACGCCCCCGCCGATGACGCTGACCGCGCGTGGCGCCCCATCGGCTGCCTTGCGAAAGGCGCGCCACCGGTCGGCAAAGAATTCCAGCGGTTTTGCGGGGGTGGCAAAGTCGGAAAATCCCGGCAGATCGGGCATGGCCGATGTGATGCCGATATCGACTGACAGCACGTCAAATTCGACCTGCCGCCCAGATTCCAACGTGACCACGCGCGCCACAGGGTCGATCCCGGTGGCGCGGTCCTGAATGATTCGCGCGCCCGCGAACCGGGCCAGCCGATAGAGATCCAGATCCAGCGCCGCGCGCGGGTAGTGACCGGCGACAAAGCCAGGCAACATGCCTGAATAAGCCGCGCTCGCCCCCGGCGAGATGACCGTGACGCGCGCACCGGCCAAGCGCTCCATCCCCCACATGCGCAGGACCAGCGCATGGCTGTGGCCGCCGCCGACCAGCACGATTTCCCGCGTGATGGGGATTGGCAGATGCATGGCTCAGCCCGCCCCAATCATGGCGCCACCCAGCGGCCAGCCCAGCCGTCTGCGCCGGTATAGACCGCGCGCCGGTGCTGGGGGTCAGACAGGATCACCACATCCAGCGCGTCGACGGACTGGCGCAGCACGGCCAGCCGGTCGCGATGGGCGTGCCGGTCAAACGCGCCGGGGGCGCGGATCGGGGTGCCGGGGGCGGGGGTGGTGCCATAATTCAGCCGCGCGGCGCCTTGCATATTGTCCCAGGCTGCGCGCACCGCATCGCCGGTCAGAACCTGTGCGTGCCCGTTGGCCCGGATCTGCATCGTCGCATCCGGGCACCATAGCAGCAGGGCGGCCGCCGGATTGGCCACGATCTGCGCCACCTTGGCGCTGCGCGCATCGGTGTGCAGATCGATTTGCGCCGCGCGCCGGTCGGCGGCCCGGATCACCAGATGTCGCAGCGCCACAGTGCCATCGGGCGCGGTGGTGGCAAAACTGGCCAGCCGTGTTTCCAGACCCGTTTCAGCGCTGGTTTTTGGGCCAGATTCAGCGCCAGTTTCAGGGCCAGATTTCGCGCCAGTGGCGCATACTGCCGGGTCCAGCGCGTCCCAGGCATGGGCAAGCACATCGGGCAGGGTGGTCAAATCGGGTGTATGGCGGGCCATTGCGTGACCATGGCCCAGCCCCGCCCCAAGTGCAACGCTGTGTCGTGCGCTCTGGACGTCGCCGGGATGGCGGGCCATGCTGGCGCCATGACCGATACCCCCGCACCCGACACCCCCGGATCAGATACCCCCCGATCAGAAGACGCCGGACCCGATATCATTTCGTCCACCCGCAGCTCTGCGCGCATGATCTTTGCCGCCGGGGTGGCTGCGGCCGATCCGCGCGCCGGGGTCGCGGCGCAACTGGACGGGCCGTTGGCGGGGCAAACCTTTGCGCGGGTGATCGCGGTGGGAAAAGGCGCGCGCGCCATGGCAGCCGAGGCGATGGCCCATCTGCCGCCCTGCGCCGTTCTCGTGGTCACGAACTACGAAAACGCCGCGCCGCTGGACGGGGCCACGGTGAAGGCCGCCGGGCATCCCGTGCCCGATGACAACGGCGCCGAAGCTGCGCGCGCGGTCGAAGCCGCGTTGCAGGGGCTGGGCCCGGACGACCGGGTTCTGGCGCTGATTTCGGGCGGGGGATCGGCGCTTTTGCCCGCGCCGGCCGATGGTCTCAGCCTTGCGGACAAGGCCGAAGTCAGCCGCCTGCTGCTTGCGTCGGGCGCCGAGATTACCGAAATGAACCTGATCCGCCAGCAGCTTTCGCGCCTGAAAGGGGGCGGGATGCTGCGCGCCGCGGCCCCGGCCCGCGTCACCGCGCTGATCCTGTCGGACGTGGTTGGCGATGATTTGCGGGTGATTGCGTCGGGGCCGACGGTGGCCCCGATCGGAACCCGCGCCCAGGCCATGGCGGCGCTGACGGCGCGCGGGCTGTGGCCCCAGGTGCCACCCGCGGTGCGCGCGTATCTTGCGCGGGCCGATGACGCGCAAAGCACCAGTCCTGCGGCGCAAAATATCCTGATCGGATCAAACGCAATCAGCGTTAAGGCAATGGCGCAAGCGGCTGAGAACGCAAATGTTTCCCAAATGCCGCTTGAGGGGGATGTGGCCGATGCCGCCGCCCGGATCATTGCCGAAGCGACCGGCCCGGGGACATGGCTCTGGGGGGGGGAAACCACCGTGCGCCTGACCGGTGACGGGCTGGGCGGGCGCAATCAGGAACTGGCGCTGCGGCTGGCCCTTGCCGGCCCGCAAGCGAACTGGGGGCCGTTTGTGTTCCTTTCGGGGGGCACCGATGGGCGCGACGGACCAACCGATGCGGCGGGCGCAATCGTGGATCACACCAGTCTGGCCCGGATGCGCCAGGCCGGGGTCGATCCCCAAGCGTTGCTGGCCAACAATGACAGCCATGCGGCGCTGGCGGCCTCGGGCGATCTGTTGATGACCGGGGCAACGGGGACCAACGTGGCCGACCTGCAGGTTCTTATTCGATTGTGAAATCAGTGCCTTGGCGCGGGTTGTTCACCCTTGCGCGGCGTCTTCTTCGACGCGTTCCGGCGTGGACGGACCGGCGCAATACATATCGTACATCAGTTCCAGCACCCGCTTGGGCCGGTTGTCGGCCAGCGAATAATAGATCGTCTTGCCGTCGCGCCGGGGTTGCACCAACCCTTCCAGACGCAGGCGCGCCAATTGCTGGCTGACGGCTGCCTGACGCGCGCCCAGTGTTTCTTCCAGTTCGGTGACAGATTTTTCGCCCGACACCAACTGGCACAGGATCATCAGCCGGCCTTCATGGCTGAGCGCTTTGAGCAGCGATGCGGCATCGCAGGCGTTCTCCATCATCTTGTCCAGGTCGCCGGGGGAAATCCCATTGGCGAAAGGCTGTTCGTCGGCGGCCACTTGGGCATCCTCCTGCGTATCGTCGGGTGTCACATAAATAATATGGAATATTTATGCCGGAAAGGGTGGGCAGGACAAGGGTGTTGACGTTTTTGTGCGGCCCAAAGCGGTCCAAAGCGGCCTAAAGTTGCCCAAAGATAGCCGTAGCGAACCGGTGGTGTAGCGGGCAGGCCCGCCACACGGGGCCTTTTGCGCTGTGGCCGCGAGAGTCGGGGGCCGGCCCGCGCGGGCGTCAGTCGTCCAGCGTGACCAGTGCGTGGCGCTTCTTGCCCGCGCTCAGCTTGATCGGCTGGGCCAGGTCGGCGGCGCCGATCACCAGCCCTGCGTCGGTCAGGGGGGCGTCGTTCATGCGCGCGCCGTTCTCGGCGATCAGGCGCTTGGCCTCTTTGCCGGACTTGGCCAGCCCCGAGCGCACGATCAGTTGCACCACGGAAATCCCGTCGCCCAGATCGGCGGCGGTCAGGGCCAGCGTGGGCAGATCGTCGCCCACGCCGCCTTTTTCGAACACTTCGCGGGCGGTGGCATGGGCGGCCTGGGCGGCGGCGCGCCCGTGCAGCAGGGCCGTCACTTCGTTGGCCAGGATGATCTTGGCCTCGTTGATCTCGGACCCTTCCAGCGCGCCCAGTCTTTCGCATTCATCGATCGGCAGTTCGGTATAGAGTTTCAGGAACCGCCCGGTGTCGGCATCGGTGGTGTTGCGCCAGAATTGCCAGAATTCATAGGGGCTGAGCATATCGGCGTTCAGCCAGATCGCGCCGCCTTGGCTCTTGCCCATTTTCTTGCCGTCCGACGTGGTCAACAGCGGTGTGGTCAGCCCGAAGATATTGGTGTCCAGCACGCGCCGCGTCAGATCGATCCCGTTGACGATATTGCCCCATTGATCCGATCCGCCCATCTGCAACTGGCAGCCGTAGCGCCGGTTGAGTTCAAGAAAATCATAGGCTTGCAGGATCATGTAGTTGAATTCCAGGAAGGACAGCGACTGTTCGCGGTCCAGCCGGGATTTCACGCTTTCAAAGGACAGCATCCGGTTGACGCTGAAATGCCGCCCGATGTCGCGCAGGAAATCCAGATAGTTCAGATCGTCCAGCCATTCGGCGTTGTTGCGCATCAGCGCGCCGTTGCCCTGTTCGCCATACTCCAGGTAGCGGTCAAAGACCTTTTGCATGCCCGCGATATTGGCGTCGATCTGTTCGGGCCCAAGCAGCGGGCGTTCGTCGGCGCGGAACGACGGATCACCGACCTTGGTCGTGCCGCCCCCCATCAGCGTGATCGGCTTGTGCCCGGTTTTCTGGAACCAGCGCAGCAGCATGATGTTCAGCAAATGCCCCACATGCAGTGACGCCGCCGTGGCGTCATAGCCGATATAGGCGGTGACCGTTCCCTTGATCAGCTGGTCGTCCAGCTCTTGCAGATCGGTGCAATCGGCCAGAAAACCGCGCGCGATGATCTCGCGCAGGAAATCTGACTTGGGGTGGTAGGTCATCGTCTTTTGTCCATTCTCAGGCGGGTGTCTGCCCTCTATACTGGGGCGAATAGGCAAGGGAAAGAGCATGTTGGGCAAAGGTTCTGTCTGGGCGCTAGGCGCGATGTCGGGCACGTCACTTGACGGGGTGGATGCGGCGTTGCTGCGCACGGACGGCGAGCGGATCGAAGGCTTTGGTGAAAGCGGCTATCGCGCCTATACGCCGGGCGAACGCGACGTGCTGCGCGGCGCGCTTGGCCAGTGGCAGGCCGCCCCTGCCGTGTGCGAACTGATCGAAACCGCCCACGCCGAATTGCTGTCGCGCTTTCCCGATGCCGAAGTGATCGGCTTTCACGGCCAGACCCTTGCGCACGATCCGGCGCAGCGGCGCACCTTTCAGGCCGGCGACGGCGCCGTGCTGGCCGAGGTGCTGACCCGCCCGGTGATCTGGGATTTCCGCAGCGCCGATATGGATCTGGGCGGGCAGGGCGCGCCGCTGGCCCCGTTCTATCATTTCGCGCTGGCCAAATACCTGGGGGCCGAAGCGCCGGTGGCCTTCTTGAACCTGGGCGGGGTGGGCAACCTGACCTGGGTCGATCCGGCCAAGGCGCGCCCGCAGGACGATGGTGCGGTGATGGCCTTTGACACCGGCCCGGCCAATGCGCCGATTGACGATCTGATGCTGGCGCGACGGGGCCAGCCGCGCGACGACTTCGGCGCACTGGCCGCCCAGGGGCGGGTCGCCGATGGCGTGCTCGAGGCTTTTCTGGACCATCCCTATTTCTTCAAGATGCCGCCCAAGTCTCTGGACAGAAACGACTTTACCGATCTTCAGGCGCGCGTGTCCGATCTGAGCGATGCCGATGCAGCCGCCACGCTGACCGCCTGCGCCGCGGTGGCCGTGGCCAAGGGGCTTGAACATCTGCCCAGCCCGCCCAGCCGGATCATCCTGTGCGGCGGCGGGCGGCACAATGCGACCCTGCGCGACATGATTGCCGCCGGTGTCGACTGCCCCGTTGAAACCGCCGAAGATCACGATCTGGACGGCGACATGATCGAAGCGCAGGCATTTGCCTTTCTGGCGGTGCGCGTGGCGCGCGGCCTGCCCACATCAAGCCCGGCCACCACCGGCGTGCGCGCGTCCGTGTCGGGCGGCCAGATCAGCGTGCCGGGGCAAGCGGTCGGGCAAACCGCTTAATCGGTCGCGATGTCAAAGCCCGGCGGGGCCAACTGAAACCCTTCGAATTGAAAACCGGGGCTGACCGTGCAGCCCACCAGCGTGTAGGCGCCCGTACTTTGTGCGCTTTGCCAATGGTTTACGGGCACGATGATCTGCGGCGTCTGCCCGGCGGCCAGATCGGGGCCCAGCCGGTGCGTGGTGGCCGGGCCTTGCGCACTGGCGGCCATGCGCAGCACCAGCGGCGCCCCGGTATAGAAATGCCAGATCTCGGCGGCGTCCACCCGGTGCCAGTGACTGCGCTCGCCCGCTTTCAGCAGGAAATAGATACATGTCCCCGCCGCCCGCCCGTCGCCGCCCGCCACCCATGTCTGGCGATAGTGCCCGCCCTCGGGATGAGGGGTCAGCGCAAGCTGGGCGATGATGTCGTCAGCGGTCATATCCTGGGTCATGGGCCGACAATGGCGCGGCGGTTTGCCCGTGTCGAGAGGGGCCCGTGTCGAGAGGTCGCGCCCGAAATCCGCCCCTGCCGGGCCGTCACGGACACACCCACGGGCCTGACTTGCCGCGCGTCAGCCTGACCTGTCAGGCCATACCGCCCAGACCGGTGGTTTTTGGAGTGGCCTATGCTGGCGCAGCGTATGTCGGCTTTGAGTCCAGAATAAAGGATGCTGCGCTATTCACCAATGTCCGCAACTTTTGGTACTCAGGGCCCATGTGATGGACAAGCCTAACTATAACCTGAATAAGTGAGCTACCATAGCAAAGCAGGAAACCTGAATGGCCTTTACTCCAACGTGGGAGCTGCTGCGTTCCTTTGGCAGTTCAAGATTTGCGAAACTGAGCGTCTTTGTCCCGGTTTTTGGATACTTTATTATCTTCAACGACGTCTTTATTGCGCTGGTTGGCTCGTCGATGGAATGGGCATGTGTTGCATTTCAGAGCGCGGCCTGTGGCAATGGTGGTTTCGCTAAGCTCGACGATGATTTCATGCTTCGCAAAGTGGTGAATATCTACATTGCGCTTTCTGCTATCGGCCTATCTACCATAATCTTCCAGGGCCTATGTCCACATGAAATAAAGAAATTTTGGCACGTTGAGGACTACGTTTCTGAGAACACAAAGGTGTTCCACCACGAGTTTAACCGTCGAATTCGCACTGTTTTGGACAAAAAATTACCTGACGACACGACGCGCATTCAAAAAACCTTCGACAATTACAAAGATCCTGACCGGCCCAAGGCCAGCGAGATGTATGACAGAGACATTCTTTCATTGTGGTTCTCTTTTCAGAACACTCGTTTCGAAGCCGCGCGCTGGATGTGTCTCGTTCTGTTCGCAGTCGGTGTGACGCTTCTAACCTACCCAACGGTGGCAGTGTTTATTAAAGTTTGCGCAATACTTTTGGCGCGGTAAGTTCGCCCTGCACGATGAAAAGCAGGCATTGGAGCAAGCGGTGTCAACGGCAGCTTCGTCCGCACCTCGGACCTTAGGGCTGTTCGAAAACCTGTCGTTCTGATGCAAAAAAACGCCCGGCGCGGACGCCGGGCGTTTGTGTTTGGTCGCGGCGCCGGGGCGGGCCTATTTCAGGATGCTGCGCCCGGCATATTCCGCCGTGGCGCCCAGAGCTTCTTCGATCCGGATCAGCTGGTTATACTTGGCCAGCCGGTCCGAGCGTGACAGCGAGCCGGTCTTGATCTGCCCGCAGTTCGTGGCCACGGCCAGATCGGCGATGGTGGCGTCTTCGGTTTCGCCCGACCGGTGGCTCATCACGTTGGTGTAGCGCGCGCGGTGGGCCATATCGACGGCTTTCAGCGTTTCGGACAGCGACCCGATCTGGTTCACCTTGACCAGCATCGAATTGGCCACACCCTGCTTGATGCCGTCGGCCAGGCGCTCGGGGTTGGTCACGAACAGATCGTCGCCCACCAGTTGCACCTTGTCGCCCAGCTTGTCGGTCAGCAGTTTCCAGCCGTCCCAATCGTCTTCGGACATGCCGTCTTCGATGGAAATGATCGGATAGTCGGCGCACAGCTTTGCCAGATAGTCGGCGTTTTCTTGCGACGACAGCGACAGCCCTTCGCCCGCCATCTCATACTTGCCGTCCTTGAAATATTCGGTCGAGGCGCAATCGAGCGCCAGATAGATGTCTTCGCCCGGCTTGTAGCCCGCTTTTTCGATGGACTTCAGGATGAAATCCAGCGCCTCGCGGGTGGACGACAGCCCCGGGGCAAAGCCGCCCTCATCGCCGATGCCGGTGTTGTGGCCCGCGGCAGACAGCTCTTTTTTCAGGGTGTGGAACACTTCCGAGCCCATGCGCACGGCCTCGCGGATGTTGTCCGCGCTGACCGGCATGATCATGAATTCCTGAATGTCGATCGGGTTGTCGGCATGTTCGCCGCCGTTGATGATGTTCATCATCGGCACCGGCAGAACCCGCGCCGACGCGCCGCCTACGTAGCGATACAGCGGCAGCATCGAAAAATCGGCCGCCGCCTTGGCCACCGCCAGCGATACGCCCAGAATGGCATTGGCGCCCAGATGGCCCTTGTTGTCGGTGCCGTCCAGTTCGATCATCGTGGCGTCGATGGCTTCTTGTTCGGTCGCATCCATGCCCGCCAGCGCTTCGGCGATTTCGCCGTTCACGGCCACCACGGCTTCGAGCACGCCTTTGCCCATGTAACGGCTCTTGTCGCCGTCGCGCTTTTCCACGGCCTCATGTGCGCCGGTCGATGCGCCCGATGGCACGGCGGCGCGGCCCAGTGTGCCGTCTTCCAGGATCACGTCGACCTCGACGGTCGGATTGCCACGGCTGTCCAGGATCTCGCGGCCGATGATGTCGATGATGGTGCTCATGGGGGTGTCCCTTGTCAGATTCACGTTCGTTGCCCGCCTTCTAGCGTTGCGGGGGGCGCAGGGGAAGGGGCCGTGCGCCGGGAACCGCATTCGGCGCCCCACCGATCACGGCCCTTGCCCCCGTTGGAGGCGGGGCGATCCGGCGCTGGCCCTGCCGGCCTGGTGGTCCGGCGGCAGGGTGGGTCAGGCGGTCTGGTGGCTCAGGCGGTCGGGCGCACCGGGCTGGCCGCAGCGCGGCGCGCGGCCTGACGGGCGGCGCTGGCGGTGCGTGCCTCGCGCCAGAGGGTGTAGATCCCCGACGCGACGACGATTCCCGCCCCCACCAGCGTGATCATGTCGGGCCGTTCGCCGAACACGAAATACCCCGTGATCAGTGCGAAAATCAGCCGCGTGTAGCGGAAGGGCGTGACAACGGCCACATCCCCAATCCGCATCGCCGCCACGATCATGTAATAGCCCAGAACCCCCGCCAACAGCGCCGCGCCCATCAGCAGCCACCCACCGCCCTGCGGCAGGGCGGAAGGTTCGTGAAACGCCAGCAGGGTCAGCCCCACCGGCACGATGGAAAAGAACCCGTAGCTGGACAGCTGCATCGAACTGACCGTTGGTGGGCAGGCGCGGGTCGCCACGTCGCGCACGGCCAGCCCGATCACGCCTTGCACCGCGAACAGCGACGCGGGCTGAAACCCGTCCAGACCGGGGCGCAGGATCAACAGTACGCCCAGAAAACCCACCAGAATCGCCGACCAGCGCCGCCAGCCCACCGGCGCGCCCAGAAACAGCGCCGCCAGCACCGTCACCGCCAGCGGGTTGGCCTGCAGGATCGCCGAGGCCGACGAAATCGGCGTCAGCGCCAGCGCAAAGACAAAGCCCAGCGTGCCCACCATTTCACCCGCGTTGCGCAGCATCACGGGGCGGCTCAGCAATTCGCGCGTCAGCAGCCGGCGCCCTTGGGCCTTGGCGATCACCGCAAAGACCGTCCCCCCGCCGATGCCCAAAAGCGTCAGCAACATCCCGACCGAAATCACCCCGGCCAGCTTTTTGACATACATGTCTTCGATGGCGAAGAACGCCATTGCCGCGACCATCAGCGCCGCGCCTTTCAGGTTGTCCATGGCGCTCTCCTACCTGTTTGGGCCCACATTAGGCCGGGGGTTTCTGGCGCGAAAGGTGCAAACGGGCAGGGTGGCGGGGCCGTTTGCGCACATTGCGCACAGTGGTTTTTTGCGCATTTTGCGCACAGTGGTTACAGTGGTTTTGGCGGCCACAGCAGCTTCGGCGATCAGGGGGGCGGTCACGGCGCCCCCGCCATCCTGCGCGCGCGGCGGGCCTGCCAGCAACATCCGCCCGCCAGCACCATCATCCCAGCGGGCAAGCGGGCGACACTGGCGCATCCGAAAACACCGGTCCGATCCGGTTACTTCTTGGTCCCGAACAGCTCTAACCGGTGCCCGGTCAACCGGTATCCCAGCTTGTCGGCGATCTTGTTTTGCAGCGCTTCGATGTCGGGGTCGACGAATTCGATCACCCGGCCGGTGTCGATGTCGATCAGATGGTCGTGGTGTTCGCGCTCGGCATCTTCGTAGCGCGCGCGCCCATCGCCGAAATCGTGCTTTTCCAGGATGCCTGTTTCTTCGAACAGCTTGACCGTGCGATAGACCGTTGCCAGCGAAATCTTGGGATCCTGCGCGCGCACCCGGTCAAACAGTTCTTCGACATCGGGGTGGTCGCGCGATCCGTCCAGCACGGTGGCGATCATGCGGCGTTGGCCGGTCATCCGCAGCCCCTCGGCCACGGCGCGCTCTAGGATGGTCTGTGTCATGAAGGAAGCGTCCCACCTGGTCTTTTACCAACCGTTCTAAAACGAAATCCGTTTTCCCTGCAATGTCGATCACGATCCACGCACGAAATCAGCAAGCGGTCGGGCGGGAAACCGCGGGTATGGGTTTGGGCCTGCGGATATTTGCCGTGTGAAACCGGGCGGGGCCGGCGTCAGTCTGCCAGCCGCCGCCAGACGTGTGTGTCCACGTTCAGCGCATAGGTGTGCGGATTGTCCTGAAAGCCCGGTTCGATCTTGCCGCCGTGGCAGAAAATCTCGCGCCCGTGCATTTGGGCGCTGTGATTGTTCAGCCAGGGTGGCGCCTGGCCCGTGGTGGGCACGGGGTTGACCGACATGTCGTCAAGATCCAGCCGCAACACCTGGGTACGAGTGGGATCGCGCCGGTCGGTGTACCCAAGCGATCCGACGATCCAGATCGCATTACCGTTCGTTGTGCCGTCCGCTGTGTCGTCCGCCGTGCCTTCCGCCCCGGCATCCAAAGTGGCGGTGTGAGAATCCGTCGGCGGAAAGAACAGCCTGGGGTAAAGATACAGCGCAACCCCGCCCTTGCCATCCAGAACCACCACATCGTTGTAGATGTGGAAATCGGGGTCGTAATGATCTTCGTGCTCGCCCCCGATCAGCACCAACCGGCCATCGGGCAGCTGTGTGACGCTCTGGCCGAAGCGCTGGAACGACCAGACCGGATCATCGCCACAACTGGCGCGATGGTGTTTGCCGATGATGTCGCGCCCCGCCTGCCAGCTCGACCGGCCGGTGCGGATTTGTTCAATGTAAAAGGGCGTCTCGCAGCGTTCGGGGTTGGCGCGCCCGGGGCGCGGGGCGGCGCTCTGGGTGAACATTTCGGGCGTGATCTGTCGCGGCGCAATCCGGGTGGTGCCAAGGGTTTTGGGATCACCAGCGGCCAGGCGATAGTCGTCATCAAAGGCGGCGGGATCCGCGCCGTTTGCGGCCAGCAGGCGGGCCATGTCTTGCCCGCAGCATACCGTTTCGACCCGGATCACGCGCGGCCCGTCCGGCGCAAGTGCCCTGCGCGTCGCAAGCCAGCGCAGCGGCGCGAACAGATAGCTTGTCGGGTGCAGGGGGCGCGCCCTGATCATCGCCCACGGGGACGGCGTGCGCCAGTCGGTTTCAATGATCCGGGCCACGTCGGCCCCATGCGCCAGCATCATGCGCACGGATTTGATCCGGTCGAACATGACGCCTGCGATCAGCGGCGTGTTGTCGTCGATGATGCGGTCGGGATCGGCCCCGGCCGCAAGCAGGGCGCGGGTGGCGCCGGGGTCGTCGCGGGTTTGCAGCAGGGCGATCAGGTCTTGGGTGACTTGTGTGGTGACCCCAGTGGTGGCCCGCGTTTTGGCCTCTGCTGTGGTCTGAGGGCTGCTCTGGGGGGTGATCTGGCGCATGGCCTGCACATGAGCGCGCAAATCGGTCGAAATTTTGACCCGATGGTGGACCTGGTGCGGCCTAGAACCAGCCCAGCTTGCGAAACAGCCACAACAGCAACAGCGCGATGATCGCGCAGGAAACCGACAGCACCAGAAACCCCAACGCGCTGCTCGCCCCCGGCATGCCGCCCAGATTCACCCCGAACAGCCCGGTAATGAACCCCAGCGGCAGGAACACCGATGCGACGATGGACAAGAGCATGCCGTTGCGGCTCATGCGTTCGGCGTTTTCGATGTGGATCTGGTCTTGCATCGCCTTTGCCCGGTCGGTCAGCATGGTCAGCGTTTCCAGCGCGCGTTCGGCCCGGTTGGCGCTTTCGCGCAGGCCGCTGCGTTGGGCGGGCACGACCACATCGGCGCTGGCCAGCCGGCGCAAAGCTTCGCGCTGGGGGGCCAGAAAACGGTGCAGTTTGATCAGCTTGCGCCGCAGCGGACCAAGTTGGTCGGCGCAGGGTTCGCCGTCAAGCAGCGCTTCTTCCAGCGTGTCGCTGGTGTCTTCCATGTCGGCAATGGCGGCTTCGATCCGGTGGGTCAGCCCTTCGGCCACGGTTTCGATCCAGGCTGCCGTGCTGGCCGGTCCGCGCCCCGCATCCAGCGCCTGGCGCACGGCGTCGACCGCGAAAATCCGGCGCTTGCGCACCGACACGATCAGCCCCGTATCGGCCCAGAGCCGCAGCGACACCATGTCTTCGGTATCGGCGCCGGGGTTCAGGTTCACCCCGCGCAAATTCAAGATCAGCCCGGTGCCCAGCGTGTCACAGCGCGGGCGGGTTTCGCCCTGCACCAGCGCCCCGGCGGCTTGCGCGGGCAGGGCGGTATGGGCCCAGTCGCGCAGGCCCGGATCGTCCAGATCACAGTGAATCCACCGATAGGCCGCGCCATCGGCGGCGCGCGGCGCGGTGTCATCGGCGCGCCGGGCAGTGCCATCGGGCCAGATATCGAATGCAGCTATAGGGGTCATCTGGGCAGGTCCGGTTCACGGCCCACGCGTTCGGCCAGGCGGGCCACGGTCAGCCCCTGCGCGATGATCGAAAACACCACGACCACGTAGGTTGCGATCAGGATCAGCGGTTTCCATTCATCGTCGGGCAGCGACAGGGCCAGCGCCACCGATATGCCGCCCTTCAGCCCGCCCCATGTCATGATCGGGATGATGCCGGGGGAAAAATCGCGAAACGGGCGCAGCATCAGAACCGGCACGGCCACCGCCGTCAGCCGGGCCAGCAGCGCCAGTGCAATCGCCATGACCCCGATCACCACGGTGTCCATGGTGAAGGCGACGGCCAGGACCTCGAACCCGATCAGCAGGAACAAGACCGCGTTCAGGATTTCGTCGACCATCTTCCAGAAGGCGTCGACATAGCGGCGCGTCTCTTCGCTCATCCCGTATTTCGCGCCCACGTCGCCAATCAACAGCCCCGCGCAAACCGCCATGATCGGCGCCGACACATGCAGGGCCACCGCCAGCTCATAGCCGCCAAAGGCCAGCCCCAGCGTGATCAGAACCTCAAGCGAATAGTCGTCGATCAGCCGCATCACCCGAAAGGTCAGCCAACCCAGCACGATCCCCAACAGCGCGCCGCCCCCGGCCTCTTGCAAGAACAGCAGGGCCGCGAATTGCGCCACGCCCGCGTCGTCGCCGCCGTGAGGCGCGGCCGACGGATAGGCCAGCGCCACCAGCACCAGGAACACCACATAGCCGACGCCGTCGTTGAACAGGCTTTCGCCCGCGATCTTGGTTTCCAGCGATTTGCGCAGGTTGGCCTTGCGCAGCACGCCCAGCACCGCCACCGGATCGGTGGGCGAAATCAGCGCGCCAAAGACCAGCGCGATCATGATCGGCATCCCCGTCAGCCACGAAAACCCGAACCCGACAACCGTCGTCGACAGCACCACACCCATCGTGGCCATCAAGATCACCAACCGCCACTGCGCGCGCAGATCGCTGATCTTGACATGCATCGCCCCGGCGAACAGCAACAGCCCCAGCATGCCTTCCAGCAGGGTGTCGGAAAAGTCGATCCCGGTGATCAGCGCGCGCGCCGTATCGGCCATGCCCAGCGACGGAATCAGCGCATCCAGCCCCAGCACCGTCAGCGACGCCACCAGCGCCACCACAAGAATGCCGATCGCCGAAGGCAGCCGCAAAAACAGATAGTTGACGGCCCCGAATGCCCCCGCCAGGACAATCAGCAGCGACGTGATCTGAAGTATGTTCATCTGCCCGTGCCTGCGCCTTAGACTGTGCCTCAACCAGCGCCAGCGCCTTCACCAGCGCCGTGTGGTGTGTGGCCGCGTCGCGTGGTTTTGCGGCAGCCTAGCATGGCCGCTGGCGCCGCGATAGCGGCAACGCCCGGCTTGACAGCGCCGCGCGCGCGCCATCTTGTGCGCGAATGGAGCGTAAAACGAACATGGACGCCTTCGGGGCGAGCTCACTGGTGGCCTTTGCGCTGCTGCTGGCCTTTAATCAGGTGGTGGTCAAGGTCGTGAACGACGGGTTGCAGCCGGTGTTCTTTGCCGGCGTGCGATCGGTCGGGGCGGCGGTTCTGGTGGCGTTGTGGATCTGGGCGCGCGGCGGCTCGCTGCGCATTGCACGGCGCTATTGGGGGGCGGCGGCGGCGATGGGCACCTGTTTCGCGGTGGAATTTGTCTGCCTGTTCCTTGCGCTTGATCTGACCACGGTGACCCGGTCGTCGATCATCTTTTACACCATGCCGGTCTGGCTGGCGCTGGCGGCCCATTTCGTGCTGCCGGGCGAACGGATTTCGCCGCAAAAGGCGCTTGGGCTGGCGCTTGCGTTTGGCGGGGCGGTCACCGCCATCGCCTTTCGCAGCGGGGGCGGGCAAGGATCCTTGCTGGGGGACGTTTTCGCGCTGGGCGGGGCCTTGGGTTGGGCCGGGATCGCGCTGGTTGCGCGGGCCACGCGGTTCAACGAAGTGGCACCCCGTGTCCAGCATTTCTATCAATTGGCCCTGTCGGCGCCGCTGCTGTTGCTGGCCGCGCCGCTGTTTGGCCCGTTTATTCGCGATCTGGCCCCGATTCACCTGTGGGGCGTGGCGTTTCAGATCGTGGTTGTTGCGGGGTTCGGGTTCTTGTTCTGGATCTGGATCATTTCGATCTACCCGGCGTCGTCGGTGGCGGCCTTTTCGTTCCTGTCGCCGATCTTCGGCATCTTTCTGGGGGTTGTCCTGCTGGGCGAAACGCTGGCCTGGCCCATCGTCGTGGCCGGGCTGTTGGTGGCGGTCGGGCTGGTGCTGATCAATCTGCCGGCGCGCCGGTCTCAGGTGCCGCAAAAGGTCTGAAGCACCCGCTCTTCGTCGCGCGGCGGCGCGCTGTAGGCGCGGTCGGATTCGGCCAGATCGAAGGGCGTGCTGACCACGCGCAGCAGGTCATGGAACGGGGCCTCGTCGCCCGCCAGCGCGGCGCCGATCACCTGCTCGATGCGGTGGTTGCGCGGGATAACGGCCGGGTTTGCAGAGGCGGCGATATCTTCCCAGCCGGGGCGACGCCGGGTCTTCCAGCGCACGGCCCAATCGTCAAACGCGGTGGGGTCGATGAACTGATCGCGCGCGTTGCCGTGGGCCAAGGCATTGAACGTGTTGGTGAAATCTGCCCCGTTCGCGGCCATACTGTCCAGCAGGCCAGCAATCAGATCGCCGTCGCCGTCGTCTTGATCGGCCAGCCCCAGCTTGGCGCGGAACCGGTCCAGGTAGGCGGCCTGATAGGCCGGGGCGAATGCGTTCACGGCCGCCGTTGCCTCGGCGATGGCGGTGTCCTGCGGCCCCATCAGCGGCACCAGGCAGGACGCGAACTGCGCCAGGTTCCAGGCCGCGATCTTTGGCTGGTTGGCATAGGCATAGCGCCCGCCCCGGTCGATCGAACTGTAGACCGTGTCGGGGTGATAGCTGTCCATCATCGCGCAGGGGCCATAGTCGATCGTTTCGCCCGCCACCGACATGTTGTCCGTGTTCATCACGCCGTGGATGAACCCGACCGACATCCAGCGCGCCACCAGATCGGCCTGCGCGTTTACCACTGCGGTCAGCAGGGCCAGCGGGCCGTCAGCCTGCGGGAAATGCCGCGCGATTACGTGATCGCTCAGCGCGCTCAACGCGTCGATGTCATTGCGGGCGGCGAAATACTGAAAGGTGCCAACCCGGATGTGGCTGGCCGCCACGCGCGCCAGGATCGCGCCCGGGCGCGAGGTTTCGCGCAGCACCGGCGCGCCCGTGGCCACCGCCGCCAGCGCCCGCGTGGTGGGAATTTCCAGCGCGTGCATCGCCTCGCTCATGATGTATTCGCGCAGCACCGGGCCGATCCATGCGCGCCCGTCGCCGCCGCGCGAAAACACGGTCCGCCCCGCGCCTTTCAGCACGATGTCGCGCCGCCCGGCGGGGCCGACCACTTCGCCCAGCAGCACCGCGCGCCCGTCGCCCAGCTGGGGCACCCAGCCGCCGAACTGGTGGCCCGCATAGGCCTGCGCAACGCCCGCAGCGCCCTGGGGCCAGCGGTTGCCCGCCAGCATTGCCAACCCGTCCGGGCCGCGCAGCCAGTTTGCGTCCAGCCCCAGGTCGCGCGCCAGGCTTTCGTTCAGCGCGATCAGGCGCGGGGCGGGCACGGGGGCAGGGGCCTGCGGGGCATAGAACCGCGCCGGCAGATCGGTGTACGAGGTGTCAAATGTGATGCTCATGCCCGTTACCTAGCCCGCGGGGCGGCGCGCTCCAACCCTGTGGGCCGATTTGGTGGTCGTGCGCCAGATTTGGCCACCCGGACATGCCCGCCGGCTTGATCGCCCACCGTGATCCCCCGCCGTGATCCGCCGCTGCGATCCCCACCGCGATCCTGCGCCCAAGCCGCCAGCGAAAATCCCCGCGCGCGCCTAAAGCCGCCCGATCCGTTCGCTCAGCAGGGCAAAGAGCCCCTCGGCGTCGACATCCTTGATGAACAGCGCGTTGGGCGCGCGAGCGGACACGCGCCACCAGTCGGCCACGGTCATGCCTTGGGTGAATTCGCCCTGCGTTTCGATTTCCACGTTGATGTAGCGGCCCGAAAACAACGCCGGCGCCAGCAGATAGGCGATCACCGTGGGGTCATGCAGCGGCGCCCCCTGCGAGCCATATTTGGCCACATCGAAGCGCTCAAAGAAATGGGTCCAGCTGGCGACCACATGTCCCACGCGCGTGCCCATGGCTTCGAACCGCGCCACGCGTTCGTGGGTGACCAGCACCTTGTGGGTGACGTCCAGCGGCATGACCACCAGCGGCACGCCCGCCGCGAAAACCACCGCCGCGGCCTCGGGGTCGACGTAGATGTTGAACTCGGCCGCGGGGGTGACGTTGCCGACCTCGAAATAGGCCCCGCCCATCAGCACGATCTGCTCGATGCGTTCGGCAATGTCCGGCGCGCGCGTCAGGGCGGCGGCGATGTTGGTCAGCGGCCCCAGGGGGCACAGCGTGACCGTTCCGGGCGGGTGGCGCCGCAGCTCATGGATCAGGAAATCGACCGCATGCATGTCCTGCAGTTCCATCACCGGTTCGGGCAATTCGATCCCGTCCAGCCCGGTCTTGCCGTGCACATGTTCGGCCGTGACCAGCGTGCGCTTGAGCGGCGCGTCGCAGCCCGCATAGACCGGGATATCGGTGCGCCCGGCCAATTCGCACACCTTGCGCGCGTTCTTGGCCGTCAGATCCAGCGGCACGTTGCCCGCGACGGCGGTGATCGCCAGCACCTGCAATTCGGGGCTGGCCAGCGCCAGCAAAATGGCCACCGCGTCGTCTTGCCCCGGATCGGTGTCGATGATGATCTTGCGCGCCATGGGGTTTCCTTTTGACTGTCGCAGCGACACTGGCGCGCGGCCGCGCCGATGTCCAGCCGCGCAAACGCAAACGGCCCCGCCGCAGGGGCAGGGCCGGAAGCATGGTTGGGGCCAGCGCCGCAGACAGCGCCACAGGGCCAGCGCCACAGGGCCAGCGCCGACAGCCGCGCCGCAGGGGCAGGGCCGTCACCAATGTTGCGTCACATCAGCCGTCGTAATCGACCTGTTCGGTGATCCGCAGTGCCTTGGCGCGTTCGGCGGCGATGTCCATCAGGTTCACCGCGTCGGGCGTGAAGCTGCCCCAGCCCTGGACCAGTTCCGACGGTTTGGCGCCCGGAGCGATCGGGTATTCATAGTTCGCTTCGGCGTAGATTTCCTGCGCCGCGGGCGAGGTCAGGAATTCCATGAATTTCAGCGCTTCGTCCTTGTTGTCGGTGGCTTTGGTCATCGCCACGCCCGAGATGTTCATATGCGTGCCGCCGCCTTCGAACACCGGAAATTCCAGCCGCACCGCGTCGGCCCAGGCCTGTTGTTCGGCGTCTTCCAGCATCTTGCCCATGTAATAGGTGTTGCCCAGGCTGATGTCGCATTCGCCTGCCCAGATCGCCTTGACCTGCGCGCGGTCGTTGCCTTGCGGTTTGCGCGCCAGGTTGTCCTTGATGCCCTGCAGCCAGGCTTTGGTGGCTTCTTCGCCGTGGTGGTGCAGATGCGCGCCGGTCAGCGCGACCATGTAGGCGTGCGTGCCTGACCGGGTGCAGATGCGCCCTTTCCATTTCGGATCGGCCAGATCTTCGTAGGTGGTCACCTCGCCTTCGGCGACGCGCTCTTTGCTGGCGTAGACGATGCGCGCGCGGGTGGTCAGCCCCCACCAGTGCCCGTCGGGGTCGCGGAAATCGGCCGGCACGTTGTCGCGCATGACCTGGCTGTCGACTGGTTGGGTCACCCCCGCGTCGACCGCTTGTGCCAGGCGCGAAATATCGACCGTCAGGATTACGTCGGCGGGCGTGCGGTCGCCCTCTGCCTGCAACCGTTCGACAAGCCCCTTGTCCAGGTAGGCCACGTTCACCGGGATGCCGGTTTCGGCGGTAAAGGCGTCGGTCAGCGGCGCGATCAGCTCGGGTTGGCGATAGGAATAGACGTTGATATCGGCGACGGCGCTGGTGGCGGCGACGAGCGCCGTCAGGGATGCTGCAAAGCGGAACATGTAATCCTCCTGTTCGATTCTGTCCGCGTTAAACCCGAGTCTTTTTATCGGGTCAATACCTGACTTCAATAGTCGGATAATCGGCCCCATCAAGTTGCCTGCCCGTGCCCGCCTGTGCCCGCCTGTTTGCCCGCCTGTTTGCCTGCCTGTGTTTGCCTGCCTGTGTTTGCCTGAGACTACCCCAGTCGCGCCCCGGCTTGCATATTCCCACCGCGCGTTGCGTGTCGGGCGATGTGCCCGACATATGCCCGACGCATAGCCGACGCATAGCCGACGGGGCGCAGACGGGTTGCCGACGCTTAGCCGACAGCGAAAAAACGCTTGTTTTGCCGGGGATAACCAGCGAATCGCGCTATGAGTCCCGCCGGGAAATCCGCCCCCAGCCGGCCCGTTTACCCTTTCGCAGGATCGCGCCGTTTCGCCGCCTGCCACAGCGCCTCCATCTCGTCCAGACTGGCCTGTTCGGGGCGTTTGCCCTGCGCGGCCAGACCGTCTTCGACGGCGGCGAACCGGGCCGTCACCTTGGCGTTGGTGCGGCGCAGCGCGGCTTCGGGATCGACGCCCAGATGGCGGGCCAGATTGACCATGACGAACAGCATGTCGCCCATTTCATCTTCGATCGCGTCGGGGTCTTTTTGGTCGCGCGCCTCGACCAGTTCCCGGCTTTCTTCGGCCAGCTTGGCCAGCACCGCATCGGGGTCATTCCAGTCGAACCCAACGCGGGCCAGACGCTTTTGCAGTTTCAGCGCGCGCAGCAGGGCCGGCAGGCCCATTGCCACCCCGTCCAGCACGCGTGTTTCGCCGCGCCGTGCGCGCTCTTTCGCCTTTTGCTCTTCCCAGTCGCGGGTTTGCTGCTGGGCGTCTTTTTCGACATGCGTTTCAAAGACATGCGGGTGTCTTTGGATCATCTTTTGTGCGATGGATTCGGCCACTGAATGAAAGTCGAAATGCCCCGCTTCTTCGGCGATGCGGGCATGAAATACCGATTGCAGCAGCAGATCGCCCAGCTCGCCTTTCAGGTCGTCCATATCGCCGCGTTCGATGGCATCGGCGACTTCGTAGGCCTCTTCGATCGTATAGGGCGCGATCGAGGCAAAGGTCTGCTCGACGTCCCACGGGCAGCCGGTGTCGGGATCGCGCAGCCGGGCCATGATCGCCAACAGCTTGTCGATGCCCGGTTTTTCGTCATGGATGGGGTCGCTCATGCGCTGTCCTTTCGCATGGTGTCGCTGTTGTCGGGCGCGGCAAAGCTGGCGCCCGGGGCGGTCATGGCGTGACCTCGCGGATGAAATCGGCGATCTGGTGCAAGGCGTCGACAAAGCGGTCATCGTCGATGGTCATCGCAATGCGCAGATGGCCGGCCGCCGCCGCGCCAAAGCTTTCGCCCGGCATCACGGCAATGTTGCGCGCCTTGAGCAGGGCAAAGGCAAAGTCCCGCCCGCTCAGCCCGGTGTCACGGATATCCAGCAAGAAATACATCGCCCCTTGCGAGGGCACCATGCGCACGTGGCTGTGCCCGGCGAACACGTCTTGGGCCAGTTGCCGGCGGCGCGCAAAGGGCGCGGCGATCTGCGCTTCGAACCTGTCGCCCTTGCCAAGCGCATGCAGGGCGGCCTTTTGGATATAGCCGGGAATGCCGAACGTGGTGTGCAGCGGCAGTTGCATGAGCGCGCTCATGGCCTTGGACGGGCCGATCATCCAGCCCACGCGGCTGCCGGTCATCGCGTGGCTCTTGGAAAATGATCCGATCACAAGCGTGCGCTCGGCCATGTCGGGCAGGGCGCGCGGGCTGAGATGCGCGCCTTCCCAGATCTGGGTGTCATAAACCTCGTCTGAAATCAGCCATATGTCCTGCGCCAGCACGGCCTGGCGGATCGTTTCCAGAGTGGCGCGATCATAGACCGCGCCGGTCGGGTTGTTGGGGCTGTTCACCAGCAGTGAGCGCGCGCCTGCCGCCCCCGCCAGCGCCTGCGCCGTGGGTCGGAACGCATCGCGCGGGCCGGTCTGGATCGGCACCGGCACGCCGCCCGCCGCGCGGATCGTGCCGGGGTAGGTGGCGTAATAGGGATCGATGAACGCGGCCCGGTCACCAGGGTCCAAAACCGCCATATGCGCGGCGAACAAGGCCGCCTGCCCACCGGGAAAAATCAAGACATTTTCGGCCGTTGTGGCCACGCCCGTGCGCGCGGCAACCCGGTCGGCAATGGCGGCACGTAGCTCAGGGATGCCGGGGATCGCCGCGTAACCTGTCGCGCCTTGCTGCGCGGCGTGGGACATGGCGGTCACAATGTCGGGGTCGGTGCGGGTGTCATGCTCGCCGATGGTCAGGTCGGTGACGGCGATGCCTGCGGCCTTCAGTTCCTGGGTTTTGAAATAAATTTCCCACCCGTCGCCTTCTTCGCCGGCGATATGGGTGATGCGATGTGACAGTTGCATGGGGCGTCCTTTCTTTGTGCAAAGGGCCATGCGGGCCGGGGGATGTCAATTCAGCCTATATGTGATGGGCGCCATCACCGAACAGCGTGCGGGGCGCCACCAAAGGGCAGCGCGCACCACCTTGGGCGCGCGGCCCGCTCAAGACGCTTGGCACGCCGCACCTGCGCTGCTATCACCGCGTCATGAGCAACCGCGCCGCCACCATTTGCTGCATTCCCTGCTGACACACGTCGCGGGCCGCTCTCTTTCACAACTGATGCGAAGTTGCTAAAGCCCGCGGGACAAACGCCCGAGGACACCCCATGACCCAGATACGGCTGACCAATTCCAAGACCCGCAAGAAAGAGGATTTCACGCCGATCGATCCCAACGACGTGCGGATGTATGTCTGTGGGCCGACGGTCTATGACCGCGCGCATTTGGGCAATGCGCGCCCGGCGATCGTCTTTGACGTGCTCTTTCGCCTTTTGCGCCACGAATACGGGCCCGATCACGTAACTTACGTGCGGAATTTCACCGACGTAGACGACAAGATCAACGCCAAGGCCGCTGAGACCGGGCGCCCCATCGCCGAAATCACCGCCGAAACCACCCAGTGGTATCTGGACGACATGGCCGCCGTCGGTGTGTTGGAACCCACGCACATGCCGCGTGCCACGAACTACATCGCCGAGATGGTGGCGATGATCGAGACGCTGATGGCGCCCGACGAGAATGGCGTGCGCCATGCCTATGAGGCCGAAGGGCATGTGCTGTTCGACGTGGATTCGTGGAAGGACGGCTATGGCAAGCTGTCGGGCCGTAGCGTGGATGACATGATCGCTGGCGCGCGCGTCGAAGTGGCCCCCTACAAGCGCAACCCGATGGATTTCGTGCTGTGGAAGCCGTCCGGTGACGATCAGCCGGGCTGGGACAGCCCATGGGGCCGGGGGCGGCCCGGCTGGCACATTGAATGTTCGGCCATGTCCAAGGCCCTGCTGGGCGAGGTCTTTGATATCCACGGCGGCGGCAACGATCTGATGTTCCCCCACCACGAAAACGAAATCGCGCAAAGCTGCTGCGCCAACGGCACCGACCGCATGGCCAATATCTGGCTGCACAACGAAATGCTGCAGGTCGAAGGCAAGAAGATGTCCAAGTCGCTGGGCAACTTCTTTACCGTGCGCGATCTGCTGGATGGCCATGATGGCCAGCCCCCCGTTCCGGGCGAGGTGATCCGCCTGGTCATGCTGAGCACGCATTATCGCAAGCCGATGGATTGGACCGAGAAAAAGCGGCAAGAGGCTGAAAAAACGCTGAAAGACTGGATCAATACCCTGCAAAAGCATGGCTATTCCCGCCAGACGGTCGAACGCCTCAAGGAAACGAAAGACTGGGCGCCGGATGCCGAGTTCCTGGGTGTCCTGAGCAACGATCTGAACACGCCGGGCGCTTTGGCACGCATGCATGTCATGGCAAAAGCGCGCACGGCAGCGGGGCTGGTTCCGTTTGCCTATGCGATGGAGTTGTTGGGGCTTGTGACGGACTGGGGCGTCCTTGATCTGTCACCAGTGCAAGATGACCAGATCCCCGATTGGGCGCCCGACGTGATTGACCGGCTGATTGCGCAAAGAAGTGCGGCGCGCGAAAACAAGAACTGGGCCGAGGCTGACAGGCTGCGCGATGTGTTGAGCGACGTTGGCGTCCAGGTGACGGATGTTGCCGGAACCGCAAGCTGGCTGCCCGGCCCCAATTTCGATCCCGCCAAACTTGAGGCCCTGAAATGATGCGCCGCCAATCCATTCTACATCAACCAACGGCCAGCGTCCGGTGCGTGGGCGCGCGCTGCAAGCGTCCTCCCCTTAGAGGAAGGGTCGCGCGCTGGGCAAAGCGCTGCTTCTTTGCGCATGAGGGGCGCTGACCATGACCAAAGAGCGCCTCTATCTCTTCGACACCACCCTGCGCGACGGCCAGCAGACGCAGGGGGTGCAATTTTCGACCCCCGAAAAGCACCAGATCGCAGGCGCGCTCGATGCGCTGGGGATTGACTATATCGAAGGTGGCTGGCCTGGCGCCAACCCCACGGATACTGAATTCTTCGATGCCCCGCCCAAAACGAACGCCACCTTTCTTGCCTTCGGGATGACCAAGCGGGCCGGGCGATCGGCCGCCAATGACGCCACGCTGGCAGGCGTGCTCAACGCGGGCACCGATGCCGTCTGCCTGGTTGGAAAAACGCACGACTTCCATGTCACCAAGGCGCTGGCGATCACGCTGGAAGAAAACCTTGCCAATATCCGCGACAGCTTTGTCCACGTGATCGCAAAGGGCCGCGAGGCGCATTTCGACGCCGAACATTTCTTTGACGGCTACAAGGCCAACCCCGATTATGCCCTGCAGTGCCTGCATGGGGCCTTTGACGCCGGTGCGCGCTGGATCGTGCTGTGCGATACCAACGGCGGTACCCTGCCGGGCGAGGTGTACCGCATCACCCAGAAGGTCATCGAAAGCGGTATTCCCGGCGACCGGCTGGGCATCCATACGCATGACGATACGGGCAACGCGGTCGCCAATTCGCTGGCCGCGATCAACGCGGGTGCGCGTCAGGTGCAGGGCACGCTGAACGGGTTGGGCGAACGCTGCGGCAATGCCAACCTGACCACCCTGATCCCGACCTTTTTGCTGAAAGAACCCTATGCCAGCACGCTCGAGACCGGCGTGACGCCAGAGGCGCTGAAAACGCTGGTCCGCACATCCCGGATGCTGGACGAAATCCTGAACCGAGTGCCCCTGCGCAGCGCGCCCTACGTGGGCGCCAGCGCGTTTGCCCACAAGGCCGGGTTGCACGCCAGCGCCATCACCAAGGACCCCGCCACCTACGAACACATCGATCCGTCCGCCGTGGGCAACGCGCGCATCGTGCCCATGTCGAACCAGGCCGGTCAGTCGAACCTGATCGAGCGGCTGCGCAGCATGGGGCTGACGGTGGCCAAGGGCGATCCGGCGCTGAGCGCGATCCTTGAAAAGGTGAAAATGCGCGAGGCCGAGGGCTATACCTATGACACGGCGCAAGCGTCGTTCGAACTGCTCGCCCGCGAGGCTCTGACCCAGCTGCCCCAGTTCTTTGAGGTCAAGCGCTACCGCGTCACCGTCGAGCGGCGCAAAAACAAGCGCAACCGGATGGTCAGCCTGTCCGAAGCGGTCGTGGTGGTAAAGATCGGCGATAAAAAAATGCTGTCAGTCAGCGACAGCCTGGATGAAAACGGGCATGATGCAGGGCCGGTAAACGCGCTATCCAAGGCGTTGGCCAAGGATCTGGGCCCCTATCAGAGCATGATCGACGACATGAAACTGGTCGACTTCAAGGTGCGCATCACCAACGGCGGCACCGAGGCGCGCACCCGTGTCATCATCGACAGCGAAGACGGGCAGGGCCGGCGTTGGAGCACCGTGGGCGTGTCCGCCAACCTTGTGGATGCCTCATTCGATGCGCTTCTGGATGCTGTAAACTGGAAGCTGATCCGGGACACGGCCGAAAAGTGACCAAGGGATCCGATGCGCGCGATCTATGTGCCGCCCCGCGGTTGCACGACAGAGGTGAGTCATGATCAAGGCAACCCATTTGGCCTCTATTCGCCCGCGCCTGTTCTTGAGTCTGGGCGGTAGGGGCGCCGCTGTTCTCCAGCGCGTCGAGGTCTCTGCATGAGCATCCAGGCCTGCGCCGATCTGGTCGCCAAGGGCGACCCCGACCGTTTCCGCGCCACCATGGCCGCGCCGGTCGCCGCCCGAGAGGTTCTGTTCCCGATCCATGCTTTCACGCTTGAGGTCGCGCGCGCGCCCTGGATCACGCAAGAGACCATGATCGCGGAAATGCGCCTGCAATGGTGGCGCGATGTGCTCGGCGACATTGCCGCTGGCAAGAACCCTCGCGCGCATGAGGTTGCCGCCCCCTTGGCCGAAACCCTGACGCCCTGGGCGGCCGAGACGCTGGACGCCTGTGTCACCGCGCGTCAGTGGGATATCTATCGCGATCCCCATCCTGATGGCGCCGGGCTAACGCGCTATCTGCACCGGTCCTACGCGCTTCCCATGCAGGTCGCGGCCCGTTTGCTCGGCGCCCCGGCAGATGCCACTGATGCGCTGAACCGGTTGGGCTATGCCGGTGCGCTGGCCCGTTATTTCCTGGCGATCCCGGCGCTGGAAGACGCCGGGCGCGTGCCACTGGTTGATGGGCGGGCCGAAGCGATCCAGGGCTTGGCCAGCGATGCGCTGGCGGATGTGGGCGCCAGCAAACCCGCGCTGTCGCATTTACCCCGCCCGGCGCGCGCGCCGCTGATCGACGCCGCCGTGCACCTGCCGATCCTGCGACAAGCACAGCGTAATCCAAGGGCCGTGGCCGAAGGGCGCCTTGGTCAAGGAGCTCTCGCGCGCTCACTGCGCCTGGCGCTTGTTTCGCAGGCGCCCAGTTGGATGTGGATCTGACACTTTTGGGAATCGGATCACCCCCGGCGAAACCCTTGCATCGGGATCGGCAGGTGTTTGCCAAGTGGCCACCGCGCCGTCGCTGCGTGCCTGACCCGCGCCGACCTTGGCAAACTGGCGGCTCAGCCCGGATGATCCGCCTGGTAATGGGCCAGGACGTAGACGCGAATCGCTGACGCGAGCCCCGCTTCGACCCCACGCGCTGCGTCGATTTCAGCGGCCAGTTGGTTGATCGGTTTACCCTGCGCCTCGGCGATTTCGCGAAACGCGCGCCAGAACGCGTCTTCCAGAGACACCGATGTGCGATGCCCGCGCAGCGTCAGAGATCGTTTGACGGGCCGTGCGCTCACACCTCATCCTCGCCCTCGATCTGGTGCTGGTCCAGCATCTTTCGGGCGCGATCGTTTTGCGTCGCCTCGAACACTTTCTGCGCTTTGCTGCGCCCGTGAAGGACCGCGTTTTCATCGCCTTGCACGCGTTTCTTTACGCGATCTGACTGCTTGCGAAACTGGCGGAGGTTGGTGACGTTTGACATGGGACGACTATTCCTGAATTCCGGGCATCAGGCAATATCGCGCGCGGCCCGCAGGCTCAATCCCCGCCTTTATTTCTGAGACTCTTTTCGGCCAACGCACCCGCCGCCCAAACCGCCCTAGCGCCGCAAGGCGCCGGCGTGGGCAGGAGCGCCCGAAAAACGCAAAAGGCCGGGCAGTGGGGCCCGGCCTGAAACGTAATGATCTCAACTTAGTCCTTCGGGCCGATCATCTGCTCGGGGCGCACGACTTTGTCAAACGTTGCCTCGTCCACGAAGCCCAGCTTGATCGCCTCTTCCTTCAGCGTCGTGCCGTTCTTGTGCGCCGTCTTGGCAACGGTTGTGGCATTGTCATAGCCGATGGTGGGGGCCAGCGCGGTCACCAGCATCAGCGATTCGTGCAGCAGTTTTTCAATGCGCGGCTCATTCGCCTTGATGCCTGTCACCATGTTGTCGGTAAAGGCGCTGGCGCTGTCGCCGAGCAACTGCATGGATTGCAGCACATTGTAGGACATCATCGGGTTGTAGACGTTCAGTTCGAAATGGCCCTGCGATCCGGCAAACCCAACCGCGGCGTCATTGCCCATCACGTGGGCACAGACCATGGTCAGCGCTTCGGCTTGCGTCGGATTCACCTTGCCCGGCATGATCGAGCTGCCCGGCTCGTTTTCCGGCAAGACCAGTTCGCCCAGTCCGCAGCGCGGGCCCGAGCCCAGCAGGCGGATATCGTTGGCGATCTTGAAGAGCGATGCAGCCACGGTTTTCAGCGCGCCCGAGAACATGACCATCGCGTCATGGGCGGCCAACGCTTCGAACTTGTTGGGGGCGGTGACGAAGGGCAGGCTGGTGATCTGGGCCATGTTTTCGGCCACCATTTCGGCCCAGCCTTTCTTGGTGTTCAGTCCGGTGCCCACCGCGGTTCCGCCCTGAGCCAGTTCGTAAATCGCGGGCAGGCAATCGTTCACGCGCTTGATGCCCATGCGGACCTGATGTGCATAGCCGCCGAATTCTTGACCCAGCGTCAGGGGCGTCGCGTCCTGCGTGTGGGTGCGCCCGATCTTGATGATATCCTTGAAGGTTTCGGATTTTTCCTCGAGCGCGGTGGCCAGTTTTTCCAGCCCCGGCAGCAGCACATCGCGTGCCTGCATCGCGATGCCCACATGCATGGCGGTCGGGAACGTGTCGTTCGACGATTGGCCCATGTTGCAGTGATCGTTGGGGTGCACGGGCTTTTTCGACCCCATCTCACCGCCCAACATTTCGATGGCGCGGTTCGAAATCACTTCATTCGCGTTCATGTTCGATTGGGTGCCGGAACCGGTCTGCCAGACCACCAGCGGAAAATTGTCATCGAACTTGCCGTCGATTACTTCGTCTGCCGCCGCAATGATCGCATCGGCGATCTCGGTTTCCATGTTCCCCAGGTCCTTGTTGGCCATGGCGCAGGCCTTTTTGACCACCCCCAGGGCACGCACGATCGGCACGGGCTGGCGTTCCCATCCGATCGGGAAATTCTGGATAGACCGCTGGGTCTGCGCGCCCCAGTATTTGTCGGCTGGGACCTCAAGCGGGCCAAAACTGTCGGTTTCTGTGCGGGTGTCGGTCATTTCGGGCTCTCTGCGCTCGTGGATATTCGATGGCGTGATAGAGAAGCCGAACCGCCAATGCAATTGCGTCGCGCGACTGAGCGCCCTTTGAAGCCGCAAAAAAGTGCAAGCGTGATCACAACATACGGTGTACGTGATCACAAAATGGCGGTGGCGACGCTATTTCCGAAACTGGTCCAGACTGACGACTTCGGCGGCCTGTTGCACGTCTGGTGCAGTGGTTTCTGACGCGCTGTCGTCGTCGAATTCGTCCTCGGCGTCGTCTTCGTCGTCTTCCTGGGTTTCGAATCGCAAACCGAATTCGACGGACGGATCCACAAATGTCCGGATGGCATCATAGGGCACATAGAGCGCTTCGGGCGAATCCGCGAAACTCAGCGTGATCGCAAAGCCTTCGTCGGTCACGTCCAGATCCTGAAACCAGTGCTGCAGTACGATGGTCATTTCTTCCGGGTAACGATCCGACAACCAGTCCGCGATCTCAACGTCGGGATGCATCGTGTCAAACGTGATGAAAAAATGGTGTTCGCCCGGAAGACCGTTCTGCTGCACGTCGGTCAGAACTTTTTGGATCAGCGATCGCATCGCGCTATGCATTAGGCTTCCGTAATCGATAGTGCGGGCCATTCGCAGGCTGTCCTTTCGCAACGTTTGGTCCAGAGCATAAGGGATTCGGAGCCGAAGGAAAGGGGCGCAATCACGCGATCGCGCCCAAACCCAACCCGGCCAGTGCCATGAGAGCCAGGGTCACGGTCATAGGCAGGCGCAGCAGCCACAATAAAATGGCCGCCAACGCGGCGAGGCCGGTGGCCGGCAGGCTGAATGTCGTCACGTCTGGCAGGCTTAACCGCAGGGCCCCGATATTCACTGTGTCGACACGGGTAAAAAAGACATGCAGCGAAAACCAGACCGACAGGTTCAAAATGACACCGACCACCGCAGAGGTGATGGCCGATAGCGCCCCCGCCAGCCGTGCCTGCGAGGTCAGAACCTCGACATATGGCGCGCCGACGAAGATCCACAAAAAGCACGGCACAAAGGTGACCCACAGCGTCATCAGCGCCGCCAGAACGGCCATGCCAGGGCCGCCAATCCCGAATCCGGCCTGAAATCCGACGAACTGCGTCACAAGAATCAGCGGCCCGGGCGTGGTTTCGGCCAGGCCCAACCCGTCAATCATCGCCTCTGCGGAAAGCCAGCCGTAGCCGGTCACGACCTCTTGCGCCATGTAGGCCAGCACCGCGTATGCGCCCCCAAAGGTGACGACGGCCAGTTTGGAAAAGAACAAGCCGATTTCGGTCAGCGTCTCGGCCCCCAGTGCCGCGGCCATGGCGATTGGCGCCCACCACAGCACCGCCCATCCCATGGCACGCAAAGCGCTCTGGCGAAGGGACACAGCGGGCACGCGGGCCGGGGCATCCACACCGTGTGGAAGCAACGCCGCCCCCAACAGCGCAGCGACCACGACCACCAGGGGAAACGGGATATTGCCCGCGAAAATCGCCATAAACGCTGCGCCCGCGATAACCCAGTGCCACCGGGTTCGCAATGCCTTGCGGGCCACATTGGCCAGGGCCTGCAACACGATGACGATGATCGCAGCCTTGATCCCGAGAAATGCCCATTGGGCCGCGGGCAGGGCCCCCCAGAGCGCATAGCCCCAAGCCAGCGCCAGCATTACGAGCGCCCCGGGCAGCACGAACAACAACCCCGCCAGCACGCCGCCCGCCATTCCGCGCAGACGCCATCCCGCGTAGGTGCTCAGTTGCATGGCCTCGGGGCCGGGCAAAAGCATGCAGAACGACAACGCCGACAGGAACTGTTGTTCGCTCAGCCAACGCCGTTCATCGACCAGGACACGGTGCATCACGGCAATCTGCGCCGCGGGCCCACCGAACGACAACAGTCCGATCCGCCCGAAGGACCGCCACATCTGATCCCAGCCTGGCATGGTTGTTTTGTCCTTCCATCGAGCAATCGAGGCGTTCGAATTGCCTGTCGCGTGCCCAGCGATAGCGCGTCACAAGGTATCATACCCATACCCGCGACGAACTGGGCCTGATGGTCGCGGTGCGTGCGGAATATGACGCCCGATATGGCCCACAGCCAATCAGTCAAGCGCCAGTGCGCAGGTGTGTCTAGGGGATGTCTGCTGGAAAGGCGTGGGATTTGCCCGGTCGCCGCGTCGCCGCACTGGGTGACGTGCTCAGCGCACGCATCAACCGGGTCGGCAGCGCACGGTGCGGTGACGCCCGTTGAAACATGCAAGCCGGCGCAAGGCCTTGGCCTGTGCGTTAACAATGCGGTGGACAAGCAAAGAGCAGGCGGTCCGGTCGATCGTTGATCGGTCGCAATCAACTGGCCTGTTTTCGCCGGCGCGACTTTATTGCAAAGAGGCGGAAAACCCCCGCATTGAACCCCGCAATGAACAAAACCAAGAAAGGCAATCGGTTCTCAGGGGCTTCACGGGGCGCAATGGGGCCGTCGCCAGCCCCTTGAACCAAATGGTATGTTCTTGCGCGCGCAGGGTTAACTGCGCGCGTTTGTCAGGCCATGTGTCAGCTCAGACGTTCGCCCGCAAGGCACAGTGCCATGGTGTCCTGTGGCAATGCGCCGATCTGTTCAAAGAAGCCGATGAAATCGAAGTGATTGAAGGCTTCAACGATTTTTCCGTCCGGTCCTACGCGCGCCATGACCTGACCGCCGATGGACACCGGTTCCAGCGTCTCTGCGGATTTCGCGTCCAGCTTGACCAGGGCCCAGAACCATTCACCCGACGAGATTGACCGCTCAAGCGAAATGGTCACATCACGTAAATGGGCGCGCACGGCCGGAACCAGTTCTTTGAAATCGTCCGGTCCCACTTCCAGCCCGGTCAGCATGCCTTCCGCATGTCCATCCGGCGAAAAATATTCATCTACGGCATCAACTTCGCCTTTTACCCATACTTTTTCGAACCAAGCTTTCAGTGCCGTGTCCATAGCCGTTTCCAATCGTCAGAATCGCATTTTGCAAATCTCTTTTAACAGCCCATTAGTGAAGGTTTCCTGAACGCCGGGAAAAAATGATGATATGGGAAAATGCAGGCTTCTGTTGCCAGGTGCCTGCGAACCCCGCCTTACGCTGCTAGGCGCAAGGGCTTAGATTTCGATGTTTCGGACTGCTTACGCAGCCAGAGCCATCGGAGCTTTGTTGTCGTTTGCAACTAGCTTTGATGAACCGATAACGGTGGTATCTCACCGGGACAAAGCAACATCTTTACACGTCCGTCGATCCTATTTCGGCCCCGAATGCCCGCAAACGACGGGGATTTGGTGGAGCCGCCGGGTACCGCCCCCGGGTCCGAACCGCTTATTACATGCGCGTTTATGCCCATAGCCGGGTTGCCCCGCCACTGCGCAATATAGGTGCCGCACGGTCGCACATCAAGGGGCAGCTGCGCCTGTCGCCAGAGGCTTTGTGCCAACCGTGCCAAACGGTTGCGCGTATCATTTCCCTCAATTCCTATCGCGCAAGAGCCTTTGGAAAGGTTTTGTTAACCAGTTTAGGTGATCTTAACTTCCGGTTTTCTCACATAGGCGTGGGATCCATTGATTTGCTGTCCAACCGCAGGTGCGGTGCGCGTGTTCGGCGTACGATCGATCCGTGCCCGACAACGGACGTCTGCAGTTGGGCAATGCAGCAATAGATTTGAGGTGCATTTTGACAAAGAACGATCCGAACAAGACGCTTGCTGACCTTCTTGGCATCACCGAGGGCGAGATCTGCGAACGCAAGCAATTGCTTGAATTCACGCGGGAACACGAAGAGGCGCTCGCGGCGCTGTATCCTGCGGTTGAACTGGTGGTCGACGGTGTCATCGAGGATTTTTATGCATACCAATTGAACATTCCCGCGATCAGAGCCTTGATCGGCGATCGTGACACGCTGAACCACCTGAAAGGGGCGATGCACGGCTATGTGCTTGGGCTGTTCGGGGGCGATTACGGGTTGGAATATGCGGCGCAACGGTTGCGGGTTGGCCGGGTGCACGGCCGGATCGGAATTCCTTCGAAATACTACGTTTCGGCGCTGCACAAATTGATATCGATCCTGGGCGAACGGCTGGAACCCTATACAAAATCCCATCGGCCGCCGGTCGCGCTGCGCCGTTTGCTGATGTTCGATCTGCAACTGACGTTTGACACCTATGTGCATGGGTTGATGGCGCAGGTCGAGGCAAAGAATGATGAGTTGGTGATTCACTCACAGAACCTGGAACGTATCGTCGAAGAACGGACGCAGAGAATACTGCGACTGTCGCGCGTGGATGGATTGACCGGGTTGGAAAATCGGGCCGTTCTGGATGAAACGCTGGATCATGAATGCGCGCGCGCGCTGCAGGGCGATGCCTCTGTTGGGCTGGTCTTTATGGATATCGACGGGTTCAAACAGACGAATGATGAATACGGACATGCCGCCGGCGACCAGGTTCTGCGTAAAGTGGCATGGGCGATCAAGAAATGCAGCGTCGAAGTCGGGCAGGGATTTCGCTTTGGCGGGGATGAATTCTGCGTGCTCATGCCGGGCGCCGGCGTGGACCAGATCGAAAAATTCGTGCCCCGTGTGACTGCGAATATCGAGCAGGAACTGGGTGACACCTGTTCGGTCAGTATTGGCTGGGCGATATCGACACCGACCCATTACTTGAATGCGCGAGAGCTGATCCGGAAGGCGGACAGCGCGATGTACGACGTCAAGCGCAGGCGCAAAGTCACTCTGTTTGAATCGTCCGACACGAACGGGCAAGCCGCGCTGCTTGATGTTCCGGCCAACACGCAGGCCACAAGCGCGTAGCACAGGGGCAATTCAGGCAAGGCCCGGGTGATCCCGCGCCCTGCCCGGGGCCGTCAGAAACCGGCTTTGATCTTTTCGAATTCTTCGGCCTGCTTTTCCCGCAATTCTAGCGGCATGGGCAGTTGCGCCAAAACCGGCGCGTCGATACTGCCCAGCCCCGACGCGACGAGAGCTTCTTCCCCGAAATCCGCCATGGCCACGGCATTCGAATGGCCGTATCCCGCATCAAGCAACGGGCCGGACGCGCCCGCATCAAGCAGCGAATTGATGAAGTCGTAGGCCTTGTCTTCGGACCCTTCGCCATCCTTCAGTTTGACGTAGCCGCACAGCCACAAAGACGACCCTTCGGCCGCCTCGCGCTGGAAGCCGATGGGGAACTCTTCTTCGACCATCGTGGGCAGGGTTTCATTCCAGGCCCAGCTGATCAGCACTTCGCCCGATGCCAACAGCTGCGACAGCTCGGCCGGGTCGGTCCAATAGGTGCGCAGGTTCGGGTGCACCTTGCGCAGCCAGTCCGACGCTTCCTTGAACTGGGCGTCGCTGGCGTTGGACCAATTGGTCACGCCGGTGGCCAGATAGGCCAGGGCATAGGCATCGTCCACGTTGTCCGGGATCGTCACCCGCCCGGCATATTCGGGGTTGGTAAAGACCTGCAAACTGTCGACATCGGTGGCCGGGACCTGGTCGGTATTATAGGCGATCGCGGTCGATCCATAATCGGTCGGGATGAAATAGACGGTGTCCGTGCTGGCGATGTCCTGACCGGTCAGGTCCTTGTTCAGGTTGGCATATTCGGTGATGCGGCTGATGTCCCAGGGTTCAAGAATCCCGGCCGCTTCCCATTTTGGCACCGACCCGGCGCAGATATGGCTGACGTCGGCCTTGAAGCCGGACACCAGCTTTTGCAGGGCTTCGTCCTCTTCACCGAAAAAGGTAAAGGCAGGCGGCGCGCCGTGCATTTCGATGTATTTGCCGTGAAAGGCGGGGTCTTCGAAACCCGCGTAGTCGAACACAGTCAATTCGTCGTCGGCGGCGAAAGCGGGGGCCGCAATCACAAGGGCTGCGGTCGCCGTGGTAAGAAACAAGCGCGTCATCTGGATCTCCGTGAGCGTTGGGTGGTCTGACGCTGGACGCTAGTGCGGTGCAGCAGGGCGGGCAAGGGCAGTTCGCATGCGCAAAAGGCCATGGGCACGGTTTTTCCCCGACCAATCGTTTGACAGCGGTGAGCGGTGGTGAAACCCTGCCATAAAAACAGGAGGATCTCATGCGCGCCATCGTTCTGCGGCAAGACGGCGACACCGCCAAACCTGCCATCGAAGACATCAGCGAAAGTGACCTGCCCGAGGCCGAGGTGACGGTCGCGGTCGAATATACGACTGTGAACTACAAGGACGGTCTGTGCATGTCGCCCAAGGGTGGCGGGTTGGTTCGCAAATACCCGCATATTCCTGGC
The DNA here is from genome assembly GCF_049943335.1 of Aliiroseovarius sp. PTFE2010. Lineage (NCBI taxonomy): Bacteria > Pseudomonadati > Pseudomonadota > Alphaproteobacteria > Rhodobacterales > Paracoccaceae > Aliiroseovarius > Aliiroseovarius sp. PTFE2010. The sequence continues at coordinate 89,040 of NZ_JBNFVY010000004.1, read as the reverse complement.
ATTGATTTCGCCGGCACGGTCGAAGCGTCCGGCGACGTGCGCTACAAGCCGGGCGACAAGGTGGTTCTGACCGGCTGGCGCGTGGGCGAGGCACACTGGGGCGGCTACGCGGAAAAGGCGCGCGTCAAGGCCGACTGGCTGGTACCGCTGCCCGATGGGCTGACCACGCGGCAGGCGATGGCGGTGGGCACGGCCGGATTCACCGCGATGCTGGCAGTCATGGCGCTGGAGGATCATGGCCTGAAAGACATGCACGGCGAAGTTCTGGTGACAGGGGCAGCGGGCGGCGTCGGATCGGTCGCAACGGCGATCCTGGCGAACCTTGGCTATGATGTGGCCGGCGTGACCGGGCGGCCCGAATTGGAGGGCTACCTTAAATCACTTGGCGCCAAACGGATCGTTGCGCGCGATCAGCTGAATGAAACCGTCAAGCGCCCGCTGGAAAGCGAAACCTGGGCAGGCTGCATTGATGCGGTGGGGGGCGCCATGCTGGCCCGCGTGCTGGGACAAATGAAATACGGCGGCTCGGTTGCGGCGGTGGGTCTTGCAGGGGGCTCGGCCCTGCCTGCCACGGTGATCCCGTTCCTCTTGCGCGGGGTCAACCTGCTGGGGATCGACAGCGTGTTGCGACCGTTCGAATCGCGCCAACGTGCCTGGAAACGCATCGCGCGTGATTTGCCCATGGACAAGCTAGAGGACATGGTTGTCGAGGCAACGCTTGGCGACCTGCCCGCGCTCTGCGCCGATATCATCAAAGGCAAGGTCCGGGGCCGGGTCGTGGCGGATGTGCGCGCCTGAGTCTTGGGGCCGAATTTGCGGCGTATTCTGAGTGATGCTGCGTTTTTTCGCAAAGCGACCGGAAGGTGCACCGGGGCTTTGCAAAGCGAGCATCAACGACATGACCCCGCCTTTTGCGGTGCCAGCAACTGTCTATTTGGCGCCCGTAGCGCCCTGGCCGGGTGTGGGGGCTGTCTCGCGGGGATGTCCGGCGCAAGTGCGGGGCGCCCTTGCGCCGGCGGTCAGAGCGGTGGGCGCGCTACTCGGCGGCGCGCAGTGGTGTGCCGGGCGCGTCGTCGGGCACTTTATCGTCGGGGTCTGTGCTCACCATGTCGTCCCAAATGATCTCGCGCCCCTCGGTCTGACGCAGCTCGCGGGTCAGGCGATAGTCGCGCCGGATCGCCGAGTTGCGCCCTTCGGCCAGCCCCTGGATGCGATGACCCAACCCATAGGACCCCTTGGCGACCCAAACGCGCAAGGCCAGCATCGCCGGGGTAAAGACCAGCGTCAGCACGGTCGCGATCCCAAGGCCGAACACCACCGCGGTGGCCAGCTGTTTCCAAAAGCTGGCGGTGGGTGAATTGATCGAATAGCCACCGTTGATGAAATCCAGCGACAGCCCGTACATCATCGGGGCGAGCCCTGACATCGTGGTCAGGGTTGTCAGGCACACCGGGCGCAGGCGGGTCTCGGCGGTGCGCACGACCGCCTCAAGCCTCGGCATGAAAGCAGAATATTCCTTGTACGTATCGATCAGAACAATGTTGTTGTTCACCACGATCCCCGCCAAGGCGACGATCCCGGTGCCCGTCATGATGACCGAAAACGTCTGGTCCATGACCAGCATCCCGACCAGAACGCCCGCGACGGACATGACCACCGCCATAAGAACCAGGGCCGCGTTGTAAAAGCTGTTGAACTGGGCCAGCAGGATGATGAACATCAGCCCGAGCGCCCCGGCGAAGGCCTGGACAAGGAAGGCCAGACTTTCTGCCTGTTCTTCGAAATCGCCGGTCCATTCCCATGTGATCGACGGGGGCAGGTCTGCGTCGTTCTCCAGCCAGGTGGTCAGGGTCTGGATCCGTTCGTTCGCAGTGACCGCCACCTTGCTCAGACGCTCGTCGCTGTCGGCGATGATCCGGTCTGCCTCAGCCTCGGGAAAAAGGCCGACGCTCTGATCGTCCGCGTCCACCAGTTTGACCAGACCGGGGGTGACCCCGGCTTTGACATCGAAATACCGCGACTGATCCACACGGTTGATCTGGCCCAATTGCGGCACCGGTTTGCGGGTGATGAAATTGGACAGCGGCACTTGCCCACCCGCGGTGCGGACCTTGAGGTTGTCGAGGGTCGAAAGCACCCGGTCTTCTTCGGGCAGGCGCACGCGGATTTCAATTTCGTCATCCGAGCTGTCGACGCGCATTGTGTCCAGCAAGATCCCACGCGTCACCAACTGGACCATGCCACCGACCGTGGCCACGTCGGCGCCATAGCGACCTGCCGCTTCGATATCCACCGAGATCTCCCAGTCGATGCCCGGCAAGGGCAGGGTATCTTCGCTCTGGGTGAGGGCCGGCGTGGCGCGGAATTTGTCATGGACCATGTCGGTCGCCGCCAGCAGTTCGGGCCAGTTGTCGGATTTGAGACGCAGGTGCACCGGCTTGGCACTGCCTGGCCCCATCGACAGGTTCAGGATTTCGGTCTGGATACCGGGCATACCAGCCAACGCCTGTTCGATCCGGTCGATCACAGCGTTGCCGTTCAGGTCTGCATCGTCCTTGCGGTCTTCCCAGGGGATCAATTCCAGCTGCACCTGGCCGATGGAATCGCGCGGGGCCCGGCTGCCGCCGGTGATCTGGTTTAACCCGCCGTCCCCCGCGAAGGCGAACGCGCTGTCCACGCCCGGAACGTCCATGACCACGGCTTCAACCTGGGCCAGCAGCGCGTCTTTTTCAGGTAGCGACAGGTTGCCTCTGGCCTTGACGTAGACGATGGCTTGCTCGGGTTCGGACGCATCGACGAAATTGGTGCCGTTGTTGTTCGCGCCGTAATAGGCAAAGACGCTGACGACGGCGAACACAACTGATCCGACGACCACCAGCGGCATCACCGGATTGGATACGATGGCCTTGGTAAACACGCCAAAGGGGGTGTGGGAATTCCCGACCTGAACCTTGCGCGGTTTACGGTCGATGGCCGCAGCTTGCAGAGTGATCGATGCGAGCGCCGCCGCAACCAGGAACAAAACGGCGCCGGGCAAAATCGCCAGCGCGCCATCAAAGGGCGCGTCTCCGCCAAACAGATAACCGGGGTTCACCAGTTGCAGCGCCGCGACGAACATCAGCACCATCGCGGGGATCACCAGAATCGCGCGCACAACCCACGGCAGTCGCGCTTTCAGGAACGCGGCCTGATGTTCGAACAGGCGGCTGACGCGGCCCGCCACGCCGCCCAACACGGGCAGGTAGATCAGCGCCACCACCAGCGAGGCGGAAAGTACAACGATGATCGTGACCGGCAGCATGCCCATGAATTCGCCCGCAACACCGGGCCAGAACAACATCGGCAAAAAGGCACAGAGCGTCGTCGCGGTCGAAGACACGATGGGCCAGAACATCCGCTTGGCCGCATCGGTAAACGCGTGCATCGGCCCCACGCCTTGTTCGATCCGCCGGTCGGCATATTCGACGACCACGATCGCCCCGTCGACCAACATGCCGACGGCCAGGATCAACGCGAACATGACGATGTTGGAAATCGTAATCCCCATCAGCCCCAACAGGATGAAGCACAAAAGAAACGACGTGGGGATGGCAAACCCGACCAACAGTGCCGAACGGGTGCCGAGCGCTGCCAAAACCATCACCATGACCAGCGCGATGGCGGTCATCACGGCGCCTTCCAGCTGCCGTACCATGCTTTCCACCTGAACCGACCGGTCGTTCGAGACGCCCGCTGTAACCGCCGCCTGCAACTCTGGCGGCCAGGTGGCGCGCTCTTGCGCGACGGCTTCCTTGACCAGCGTGGCCGTGTCGATGACGTTGAAACCCTTGCGTTTGACAACCTGCAGGGCGATGGCCGGCTTGCCATTGTAGCGCGCGGTGCCGGTTCGATCTTCGAACGTCAATCGGATTTCGGCCAGCTCGCCCAGGGTCACAACACGGTCGCCGTTCACCTTGATTGGCAGGTTGTAAATGTCCCTCTGGTCGTCGAAGCTGGACGGGATCTTGACCGCAAAGGCGCCCTGATCGGTTTCGATTTCGCCCGCTGCAATCAGCTGGTTATTGTTCACAACCACGCCGATCAATTCGCCCGCGGTCACGTTGTAGGATTCCAGCCTCAGCGGATCGATGATCACTTCGAGCATTTCATCGCGACTGCCGGCAATCGTGGCTTCCAGGACCGGCTCAAGCGCTTCGATCCGGTCCTGCATCGATTTGGCCAGACGTACCAGCGTGCGTTCAGGTACATCGCCGGTGATGTTCACGATGATGATGGGAAACTGGCTGAAGTTCACCTCGTTGATGGTGTATTGCTGAACACCCGATGGGAATTCAGCTTCGACCTTGTTCATCCGGTCGCGCACATCGGCCAGAACAGCCGCCTTGTCCCATCCGAATTCGAATTCCATCCAGACGGCAGCATAGTTTTCCGCCGCCGTACCGTTGAGCGATTGCAGTCCGTCAATGTCGCCCAGTTCGGCTTCCATCGGCTTGACCAGCAGCTTTTCGCTGTCTTCAGCGGAAATACCGGGGAAGGGGACCGAAACGAAAAGGCCCGGGATTTCGATATCCGGCTCGCCTTCTTTGGGCAGCCCGGTATATGCCAGAATCCCCGCCACGATGGTGAGCGCGATGAACGCGACCACCATGCGGGCATGTTTGCCTGCCCAGTCGATCATGCCGGTCATTGGGTCGTCTCGCGATAGGTGGGAAGGGTTTGGACACCATCAATCACGTATTCCTGCCCGACAGTGATAATCGACACCTCGTCCGGCAGGCCTGCCACCCAGATGCCCTCGCGGGTGTCGCGCAAGACGGACACGGGCACGAATTTTGCCGTGTCATCGGCATTCAGCGTGCGCACGCCCAAGGTGCCGTCATCGTCCAATGTCAGGGCCGACTGCGGCAACAGATGCGCTGTGCGCCCCGCCGCGCGCACAGCGATATCGGCGGTTTGCCCGTCGCGGATGACCATGTCAGGGTTGGGCACTTCGATTTCGACGCGAAAGGTGCGCGTGGCCGGATCGGCGCTGCGCGACAGAAATGTCACCCGCCCCGACACCTGATCGCCGTTGATCAGCTCAGCGCCCGCCAGCGCCCCCACTTCGATGCGGTCCACGTCCGCTTCGGCAACAAAGCCCACAATCTTGATCGGATCCAATTGGATCACTGTGGCGCAAAGTGCGCCCGCCGCCAGAAAACTGCCGATTTCAGCCGTGTCGGTTTCCAATAGGCCGGGAAAGGGCGCGGTCAGCGTCAGGTTGTCGATTTCATTTTCGGCCGCGCGCAAGCTGGCTTGGGCCTGTTCCAATCCCGCCCGCGCATTGATCAGCCGGGTTTGCGAGGCATACCCGTCCTTGGCCAGTTTTTCCGCCTGTTCCAGTTCGGTCTGCGCCGAGGTCAGCGCCGCCTGCGCCTGTGCGCGCGAGGCCTCGCGTGTGCCGGGGTCCAGCTTGCACAGGACTTGTCCCGCTTCGACATAGGCGCCTTTGCGCAGCGGCTCTGACACCACGGACGACGTGGTCTGGGCCCGCACTTCGACTTGCCGCGCCGCTTCCGTGCGCCCACGCAGCACGACGCCGCTGTCAATCGTCCGCGCCTTGGACATCATCGCGACCACGGGCACGACACGCGCGGGTTCGGCTTTGCCCGTTTCGGTAGCATCAGTTTCGGTGGCATCGGTTTCGGGCGCATCGGCGTTTGCTGCGCCATTTGCGCCATCGTCTGCAACCGGGCCGGCCTGTTGTGCATCGCTATCCGTCAATCCGGCCAGACCCGCCGACGGGTTCTGGGCGAATTTCAGCAGGGCATCGCGCTGAAAAATCCCGACGTAGAGGATGAACACCACCAGAACGGCCGTGAAAATTGGAAAAATGCGCATCAGTCCCTCGTGCGTTTTTCGTGGGCCGTTCAATGTCTAAAGCATTGTCCGGAAATAGGGTCCGAAAGATGTGCCGACAAGCAGCGTGCGGTTATTTCTCTGAACGGTTTGGTTCACTTTGGTGTCTTGTGCAATTTCACACAGGCGCGCAATCGTTGCAATCACGTTGAATTGCCGCGTTTTTCTTTGGCCTTGCGCGCGAATGCCCGACAAGAGCGCATCAGGCTCTCTTGTTCCTTGGAAGCAGTTCGCGCTAAGACAGCGCGACGATTGTAAAGAAACCAGATCCAATCCGGGGGCCGGGCGTGAGCGATACCGACAGTTTCATCGATGAGGTGACCGAAGAGGTCCAGCGCGACAAGCTCTATCGCGTGATGCGCAAATACGGCTGGATCGCCATTCTGGCCGTCATTGTGCTGGTCGGCGGGGCCGCGTGGAATGAATGGACCAAGGCGCGCAAGACTGCCGACGCGCAGGCCCTTGGCGACGCGATCCTGACGGCGATCGAAAGCGATGGACCGGTCGAGGCGCGCATCGCAGCGCTGAGCGATCTGCAACCGGATACGGACGCGGCGGCGATTGTTGCTCTGATCACATCGGCGCAGATGGCCGAAGGTGACGCGCGCGCCGACGCCATCGCCAAGCTGAAAGCCATTGGCGCGCGGTCGGATTTGCCGACACGCTATACCCATTTGGCGCAGCTCAAGGCGGTGATGCTGGACCGTGACAGCGCCCCGGCTGACAAGATGGACGCGCTCAGCGCCCTGACGCAGGCTGGCGCACCTTATCGTGTGCTCGCGCATGAACAAATGGCCGTGGCGCAGATCGAAATGGGTGACACGCAGGGGGCGATCGAAACGCTGCAATCCCTGATGCAGGACGCCGAGGCCAGCCAGGGCTTGCAACAGCGCGCGTCCCAGTTGATCGTGGCGCTTGGCGGTGACCCGGTCGCACAATAGAGTATCTACGGGGCCGGTAGCGAGGGAGGCTGAGACCATGGGTCATGCTGCAAAATTCAACGGCTTGCGCGTTGGCGTTGCGACGTTTGGCGCGATGCTGCTGCTGGTGGCTTGTGGCCAGCGCGAAGAAATCCTGGAAGGCGAGCGGTTCGACCTGCGGGACGGGTTCCTGAGCCAGGTAGAACGTAGCGCAGATGATCTGCCGGTTGCGATCCGTCTGCCCGGCCAGGTCGCCAATGCCAGTTGGACACACCGCGCCGGCGACGCCGATCACCACATCACGCACCCCGCGTTGGGGGCTGGAACCACGGTGGTCTGGTCGGCCGAGATCGGGCAGGGCAATGACCGGCGTCATCGGATCACCGCCGATCCGGTGGTCGCGGGGGGGCTTGTCTTTACGCTGGATAGTCGGGCTGCGGTACAGGCCACGGACGCGGCCACGGGCGCGGTGCGTTGGCGCGCCGATCTGACCCCGCCGGGCGAGCGGGCCGACGACGCTTCGGGCGGTGGGTTGGCCGTTGGCGGCGGCGTGCTTTACGTGACCACGGGCTTTGGTGAACTTGTGGCGTTGGATGCGGCCACGGGCAGCGAACGATGGCGCCAGGATTTTGGCGCGGCGGCCACCGGTGCGCCAACTGTTTTCGACGGCAAGATCTATGTGTCCACCAAGGACAATCGCGGTTGGGCCGTGCGCGCAGAAGACGGGCGTATCGACTGGCAATTCGCAGCCACCCCATCACCCAGTTCGCTGGTCGGCGGCGCAGGGCCGGCGGTGGCCGACGGCATGGCGGTCTTTCCGTTTTCCAGCGGCGAACTGGTGTCGGTCTTTGCCAAGGGCGGCACCGAACGCTGGCGCACGCCGGTTGCGGGGCGCCGTCCGGGATTTGCCTACACCCGGGTCAGCGATATCACCGCCGATCCCGTCCTGCTGGGGGACACGGTCTATTCCGGCAACCAGTCGGGCCGGGTCGTGGCGATGTCCGCCGGATCCGGAGAATTGGTCTGGAGCGCCAACGAAGGCGCCTATTCGCCGCTGTGGGTGACGACCGGCGCGATCTTTTTGATCTCGGATCAGGGCGCTCTGGTGCGTCTGGACCGCGCGAGCGGCCAAACGGTCTGGTCCGTCGCTTTCCCCGGTTACGAAAATGACAACCCGCGCCGGATCAAGGATGTCTACGCCTACTACGGCCCGGTTCTGGCCGGGGGCAAGCTGTGGGTCGGTTTTGACAGTGGCAGCCTGCGTGCGTTTTCGCCGGAAACGGGCGCCGAACTGGTCGTGGTCGAAGTGCCTTCGGGCGCGGCGCGCAATCCTGTGGTTGCGGGTGGCACGCTGTATCTGGTCACGCAAAACGGACAGCTTCTGGCGCTGCGCTGAGCTGCGCCAACCGCGATGCGTAAGACTGCCCCTTGCCGGGGGCGGCGCCTTTGGTATATCGCGGGCAACTTAGCGCCCTGACGGCGCACGAGGGATGTGATGACCTTTACGCTTGCCATCGTCGGACGGCCCAATGTGGGCAAGTCGACCCTTTTCAACCGCCTTGTCGGCAAGAAACTGGCGTTGGTCGACGACCAGCCCGGTGTCACGCGCGATCTGCGCGAAGGCGAAGCGCGCCTGGGCGATTTGCGCTTTACCGTGATCGATACGGCCGGGCTGGAAGAAGCGACCGACATGAGCCTGCAAGGCCGGATGCGCCGCTTGACCGAGCGGGCCGTTGAAATGTCCGACGTCTGCCTGTTCATGATCGACGCGCGCGCCGGGGTGCTGCCGACCGACGAAATGTTCGCCGATATTTTGCGCCGCAAGAGTGCCCATGTGATCCTTGCGGCCAACAAGGCCGAAGGGGCCGCCGCCGACGCCGGGATGATCGAGGCCTATTCCCTGGGTCTGGGCGAGCCGGTACGCCTGTCGGCCGAGCACGGCGAGGGCTTGAATGATCTCTATTCCCAACTGGCGCCGCTGGCCGAAGAATTTGCCGACCGCGCCAAGGCCGACACGCCCGAAACCGACGTGGCCGTGGACGAGGATGGCGAGGGGTCGGCGCGCCGCATCACGAAAGACAAGCCGCTTCAGATCGCCGTGGTGGGCCGGCCCAATGCCGGCAAGTCCACGCTGATCAACCAGCTCTTGGGTGAAGAGCGCCTGCTGACCGGCCCCGAAGCCGGCATCACGCGCGATTCGATTTCGCTCAACTTTGACTGGCTCGGCACCCCGGTGCGCATGTTCGACACCGCCGGCATGCGCAAGAAGGCCAAGGTGCAGGAAAAGCTGGAAAAGCTATCCGTGTCGGACGGGCTGCGCGCGGTCAAGTTTGCCGAAGTCGTTGTCGTTCTTCTGGATGTGAACATCCCCTTTGAACAGCAGGATCTGCGCATCGCTGATCTGGCCGAGCGCGAGGGGCGCGCGGTGGTGGTTTGCGCGAACAAATGGGATCTCGAAGAGGACAAGAACGGCAAAATGCGCGAGCTGCGCGAGGAATTTGCCCGCCTGTTGCCGCAGTTGCGCGGCGCGCCCCTTGTGGCCGTGTCGGCCAAGACGGGCAAACATCTGGACAAGCTGCAAGAGGCCGTGCTGCGCGCGCAAGAGGTGTGGAACAGGCGTGTGCCGACTGCGCGTCTGAACCAGTGGCTGGCCGCCATGACCGAAGCGCACCCGCCGCCCGCGCCGGCCGGGCGCAGGATCAAGCTGCGCTACATGACGCAGGTCAAAACTCGTCCGCCCGGATTCGTGGTCATGTGTTCGCATCCCGACAAGTTGCCCGAAAGCTATAAACGTTACCTGATCAATGGGTTACGCGAGGATTTTGATATGCCTGGCACGCCGATCCGGCTGACTTTCCGTGGCCAGGGCGACAAGAACCCCTACAAGAACCGCAAGAAATCGACCCCCTCGCGCCTGCGCAAACACCTGGGCAAGGGGCGCGCCGACGAATAGGCCAGCTCAGGCGTCCAGGTCGATCCAGATCGGCACGTGGTCCGACGGTTTCTCGCGCGCGCGGATGTCGGCGTCGATCTGGCAGTCTTGCAACAGGTCGGCGGCCTGCGGGGTCAGCAGGACATGGTCGATACGGATGCCGTCGTTCCGGTTCCACGCCCCGGCCTGATAGTCCCAGAACGTGTAGGTCTGCGGCGCATCCGTGGTGGCGCGCAGGGCGTCGGTAAAGCCGAGGTGTTCGATCCGGCGGAATGCCTGACGCGAGGGCAGCCGGAATAGTGCATCGTTGCGCCAGGCGTCTGGGCGTTCGGCATCTTCGGCCTGCGGAATGATATTGTAGTCACCCGCCATGAGCGCCGGTTCTTCGGTGTCAAGAAGGGCCTGAGCGCGGGTTTTCAGACGCTCCATCCAGGCCAGTTTATAGGCGTATTTGCCGCCGTCGACCGGGTTGCCATGTTCATCAAGTTCGACGGGGTTGCCGTTGGGCAGGTAGAGACCACAGACGCGCACAGGCGTCTTGTCGCCGATCACAGTGGCCTCGATCCAGCGCGCCTGTTCGTCGCTGTCATCCCCGGGCAGGCCGCGTGTGACATCTTCAAGCGGCAGTTTCGACAGGATCGCGACGCCGTTGAATCCCTTTTGTCCATGGGTTTCCACGATATAGCCCATGTCTTCGAAATGGGCGCGGGGGAAGCCTTCGTTGACCGATTTGATTTCCTGCAATAGGGCAACATCGGGCTCAGCTTCGCTCAGCCAGTCGGTCAACGCGCCAATCCGGGCCTTGATGCCATTGATGTTGAAGCTGGCGATTTTCATGGGGCATCCTCCGTTCCAAATGGTTGTGCCTGTTGGCGGGCCGCAGGGCAAGGGGCGCTGGTGCCTTTGACGGTTCACCCATTCGCCGCCGGGATAACTGCAAGAAAAATGGGGTCAGAGCGCGGCGAGATGGGTGCCAGCCGCCCAACCCGACGACCATGCCCATTGAAAATTGTAGCCGCCCAGCCAACCGGTGACATCGACGCATTCGCCAATGAAATAGAGGCCGGGCAGGTGGCGGCTTTGCATGGTCTTGCTGTCGATGGCGGCGGTGTCGATGCCGCCCAGCGTGACCTCGGCCGTTCGGTATCCTTCGGTCGAGGTGGGGGTGAGCGTCCAGTGGTGCAGGCTGGTTTCCAAGGCTTTGAGTGTCGCGCCCGATTGGTCCGCGATGTTGCCTTTCAGGGCCCATTGCGTGGCCAGCGCCGCGGCCAGTTTGGCGGGTAGTATTTCCGATAGCGCGGTATGCAGCGCACGCTTGCCGCCGGTTTGGCGCATGTCGTCCAGAGTGCGCGCGACCGCTATTCCCGGCGCGAGGTCGATCGATATGGGCTGGCCTTCGCGCCAGTAGCTAGAGATTTGCAACATGGCCGGGCCAGACAGGCCCCGGTGGGTGAAAAGCAGCGCCTCTGCGAAAGCCGGCCCGTTTGCCTGGGCAGTGACGCCAAGTGCGGTTCCGGCAAGCGGGGCGATCCAGTCAAGCTCTTGCGGGGCAAAGGTAAATGGAACAAGGGCCGGGCGTGTTTCGGTGACCGGGTGGGCGAACGTGCCGGCGATCTTGTAGGCAAGGCCCGTGGCGCCCATCTTGGGGATCGATTTGCCCCCCGTGGCGACCACCAGATGGCGGGTCGCGGTGGGGGTTCCCGACAGAGTCACGCAAAAACCGGTGCCATCGTGGGACACGTCGTCCACCGATGTGGACAGGCGCAGTTCAGCCCGTTTGGATTCGGATAGCAGCATCTGGATGATTTGTGTGGCCTTGCCGTCGCAAAACAGCTGGCCCAGGGTCTTTTCGTGCCAAGCGATCCCGTGGCGCGCGACCAGATCGATGAAATCCCACTGGGAATAGCGGGCCAGTGCGGATTTCGCAAAATGCGGGTTGGCCGAAATGAAATTCGCGGTGGAAACATCCAGGTTGGTAAAGTTGCACCGACCACCCCCCGAAATTCGGATTTTGTCGCCAGGCTTTTTCGCGTGATCGACCACCAGCACGCGTGCGCCCTGCGCGCTGGCATGGGCCGCGCACATCAGTCCGGCCGCGCCGGCGCCAAGGATGATCGTATCGTAACGTTCCATGGCGTCTGACACCATGACCGGCGGGTCAGCGCAAGGTGTGATTGCGTTAACCATGTCGTTGGAAACCGCTTGGTGCATACCCGATGTTAACGGTGCACCCTTAGGTTTGGCGTAAGGTCAAGAGGGTAAAAGTATGCCAAGTTTCTCTGCGCGGCAATTGAATGATGTGTCATTTTCCGGGTCGCCGTTCGCGTCGAATTCACTGGCGGATTCCAGCGATATCGGCACGACGTTCACGATCAATTCGGGCGCGCGGCCACAACTGATCCGCATGAGCGATAACGAATCGCTCTTCTCGGATTCCGACTTTACCCAGAGGTTGGACGGGGCGCATAATTTCAACGGTAGATCCTATAGCAACAACGCCAGCATCGAAACCGAGTATTCCTATGTGGTACGTCCGGTCGGCGGCGCCACGGACGGGTCTGAAGATATCCGGATCTATTCGATCGAAATCTCTGGCGGCGTGCAGGGCTTCGTGGCCGATGGCTTCATGGAAGCGGGTGCGAGTTTCGAAATCGTTGCCATCCATGACCAAAGCCCCACGGTTGGCTATTCAACGCTCTATGTCTGTTTTCGCACTGGCACCATGATTGAAACCCAGCAAGGGCCACGCGCTGTTCAAGACCTTGCCCCCGGCGATATGCTATGGACGCTGGATCACGGGTATCAACCCCTGAAGTGGGTGGGGCATGAGCGGGTGCCCGGCACGAAGAAAATGGCGCCGATCCGAATTGAGACCGGGGTTTTGGGCAATGCCAGGCCCCTTTTCGTGTCGCCCCAACACCGCATGTTGAAGGAAACAGCGCAAGGCCAGGTTCTTGTGCCTGCGGTTGCATTGTTGGATGTGCCGGGGGTGGATCAGATCACTCTGCCGCACGTCGACTACGTGCACCTGCTGTTGCCGCGCCACGAAATCCTGATGGCCGAGGGTACATTGGCAGAGAGCTTTAATCCCGGCCCAATGGCATGGGCGGCCTTGCCCAAAGAGGCCCGGACCGCGCTTGGCGAACTGGATGCGGTTCCAACGTCGCAACGCATCTATCCCGATGCACGACCGATCCTGGGGGCCGGACAATGGCGGCGCTTGTCGGCGGGCCAAAAGACAATGGCGCCGGCCGACTCGCAGTCATTGGCCATGAGCGGGTAACCCTAGGGCCGGTTTACATCGAAAATGACGTCCCACAGCCGCAAGACGCCGTTGCATTGGGATTTTCAATCACGAACCGTGCACCGATCAGTTCTTCTGTGAAATCGATCACCGCATTTTCCAAGAACGGCAACGAAACTGGATCGACCAGTACTTTTTGTCCGTCGCCTTCCAGCACAAGATCATCGGTCGCCGCGTTGTCGTCCAGTGAAATGTCATATTGAAACCCCGAACACCCCCCACCCTCGACCGCGACGCGCAGCGCCTTGTGTTCGCCCGTGGCGGCGTTGATCTCGGCCAGGCGCGCGAAAGCACGCGCGGTTACTTTTGGGGGCAGGGTCAGCTGCATAGCCTATCCATTTGTCGCTGCGGTTCATTGTCGATATAGGCAGATATAGGCGCCCTGGGGACGGGCGACAAGAACACGCGCCAAGAACCCGGCCGACAAGAACAAGGCAGAAATATGCTTCAACCCTATGCCAGCCAGCCAGGACAAACCCGTGGCCGCCTGCATCCCGAGGCGATCAGCACGTTCCGTTCGCCCTTTCAGCGCGATCGCGACCGGATCATCCATTCCAGTGCTTTTCGACGTTTGAAACACAAGACCCAGGTTTTCGTCGAGCACGAGGGCGATTACTATCGCACGCGTCTGACCCATTCCATCGAAGTGGCGCAGGTGGCGCGCACCATCGCGGGCGCCCTGGGGTTGAACGAAGGGCTGGCCGAGGCTGTGGCGCTGGCACATGACCTTGGGCACCCGCCCTTCGGGCACACCGGTGAAGACGCGCTGGCCGAACTCATGGCCCCTTATGGCGGGTTTGACCACAACGCCCAGGCCATCCGCATCGTCACCAAGCTGGAAAAGCACTATGCGGATTTCGACGGATTGAACCTCACGTGGGAGAGCCTTGAAGGGATCGCCAAGCACAACGGCCCGTTGATCGGCCCGAATGCGGATGAAGGTGTGGGCACGCTCGAGGCGCGCGCGAAAGGCCCCGGGATGGACGAATTGCCCTATGCGCTGCGCGAATTCAACGACCGCTTCGATCTTGAACTGCACACTTTCGCCAGCGCCGAGGCGCAAGTTGCCGCCATTGCCGATGACGTGGCCTACAACCATCATGATCTGCATGACGGGCTGCGCGCGGGGTTGTTCACGACCGATGATCTGTGCGAGCTGCCTTTGACCGGCCCGGCCTATGGCGAAGTCGACAAGCTTTACCCGGGGCTCGATCCGAACCGGCGCGACCACGAGGCGCTGCGGCGGGTCTTTGGCGTGATGGTGGAAGACGTGATTGCCATCGCGACAAACCGCCTGGACAGTGCGCGCCCCGAAAGCGCGCAGGATATTCGCGATATGGATCGCACCATCATCCGATTTTCCAAGCCTCTTTATCAGAACATCAAGACGATCAAGCAATTCCTGTTTGAACGCATGTATCGCGCCCCGTCCGTGATGAAGGAACGTGCGCGGGTGACAGAAATGATCAAAGCGCTGTTTCCGTTGTTCATGGCTCAGCCCGATTTGCTGCCCGTCGAATGGCGTGAGGATGTCGAAGGCGCGAACAGCGACGAGGCGTTGGCCCGGATCGTTCTGGACTATGTGGCGGGGATGACCGACCGGTTTGCAATCCGCGAACACGAACGTCTGTGCCGGTAGAATTGGCGATCATGCTGGACGAACGCCCCCCTTTGCCCCACATTCCAGAGACATTTTGACGGGGAATGAGTATGGCGATTGAGCAAGGTGTTGGCATGACACCGATTTTGGCCTTTGCGCTGGTGGGTGTCCTGGGCGTTGGGGCGCAGTGGATTGCCTGGCGCCTGCGCCTTCCGGCCATTGTGCTGATGCTGGCTGCGGGGCTGATCGTCGGCCCGACGTTGGGCGTGTTCGACCCCGCGCGCGATATCGGGTCGATCACCAGCCCGTTGATATCCATGGCGGTGGCGGTGATCCTGTTCGAAGGCGGCTTGACGCTGGATTTCCACAAGTTGGGTGACGCGGCCAAGGGTGTGAAACGGCTGGTGTTTATCGGCGCTCCCCTGGGCTGGCTGGCATCGACACTGGCGCTGCATTATGGCGCCGGGCTGGGGTGGGAGACATCGGCGGTCTTTGGCGGCATCATGATCGTGACGGGGCCCACGGTGATCGCGCCGCTATTGCGACAAGCCCGGCTGTCGCGCAGGCCCGCGTCGCTGTTGCAGTGGGAAGCTATCGTCAACGATCCTATCGGCGCGCTGGCGGCCGTTTTGGCCTTTGAAATTGTGCTGGTGCTGAACACGGCGGAAACGGCGGGTTCGGCGGTGGCAAACCTGGTGATCGGGATCGGGGCGGCAGCGATCATCGGATATGCAGCGGGATTTTTCATTGCGCGCGCATTCAAGCGTGGCTGGGTGCCGGAATACATGAAGGTGCCGGTGCTGTTCGTGGCGGTCGTCGCGGTCTTTGCGGTCTCGGACACGCTGCTGCACGAAAGCGGATTGCTGGCCGTGACGGTGATGGGGTTGGTGATTGCCAATTCCGACCTGCCCAGTTTCGAAGAGTTGCGCCGTTTCAAAGAGCACGCCACGATCTTGCTGGTTTCGGGCGTGTTTATCCTGTTGGCGGCCTCATTGGATTTCGCCACGTTGCTGCAACTCAACTGGCGGGCGGGGCTGTTCGTGGCGCTGATCGTCCTGCTGGCCCGCCCGGTGACGGTGTTGGTGTCGCTGATCGGGTCTGGATTGCCATGGCGCGAACAGGTCTTGATTGCGCTGACGGGCCCGCGGGGCGTCGTGCTGGTGGCGGTGGCCGGTCTGTTCGGGGAACGTCTGGCGGCCAACGGGATCGAAGACGGCGCCGTTGTGGGGCCTCTGGCCTTCGTTCTGGTGCTGGTCACGGTCGTTCTGCACGGCTTTACGCTGGCGCCCTTGGCGCGGCTGCTGGGCCTGGCCGGGGCCAACACACCGGGCGTCTTGCTGGTTGGCGGGTCGCGCTTTTCCACCGCGCTGGCCGAAGCGCTCAAGTCTATCGACCTGCCCGTGTTGGTCAGTGATACCAATCACGCGCGTCTGATCCGGCCCCGCGCGGCGGGCCTGCCGACCTTTTATGGTGACATTCTGGGCGAAGCGGCCGAACACAACGTCGAACTTCTGTCCTACGCCACGATCATCGCCGCGACCGAAAATGATCCCTACAACACGTTGGTGGCCACGGACCTTGCGCCTGAATTCGGGCGCGACAACGTCTGGCAGATTGCCGCAGCCAAGGCCGAGAACAAGCGTCATGCGCTGCCCACGCAGTTGGGTGGCCGGCCCTTTGGCGGACAGCAGACTTTTGCCCAGCTGGACGAAAAAATGACCAAGGGCTGGCGCGTGCGGGTCACCAAACTGTCCGAAGAATACAGTTTTGCCGACATGCGTAAAGACCGGCCCGACTCGATCGTGCTGATGCTTTTGCGCCCTGATCTGACTGTGCGCCGCCCCTTTGAGGGCGAATTGGAAGATGCTGCGCCGGGCAGCCGGATCGTCGCGCTTGCCCCGCCGGATACTGTGAACGCCGGTAAACGCCCCGAAACCGCAGGCGCGTCCAGCGGGCAAGACACCTCTAACCCCCGCGGAAAGATCGACCCGGCAATCCAGTCGACCAAAGGGACCGAGCGGACCTGAACCCTGCGCGGTCCATTGACCTTGGCGCGCGGGGTGGTAAACCGCGCCCAACTGTTTTCAATGGGATCCGACATGAACCTTTTTGCCGATATCCGCGTCCTGGTGATCGACACGCTCAACGATATGGTGGCCGCCGGGGAATTGCCGGATGGGCTGACGTTCGACAATGTCGCGGTCGAGCCGCCGCGGGATGCGCTGCACGGCGATATGGCAACCAACGCGGCGATGGTCCTGGCCAAGCCGTCGGGCAAAAAACCCCGCGATATCGCCGATGCCCTGGCCGATCGGTTGCGCGGCGATGCGCGTGTGGCCAGCGCCGATGTGGCCGGTCCCGGCTTTTTGAACCTGCGCCTTGCCGGTGACGTCTGGACCGGGCTGGTGCAGGGCATCTTGTCGACGCCGGACTATGGGCGCAGCACCATGGGGCAGGGCGCGCGCATCAACGTCGAATTCGTGTCAGCCAACCCGACCGGTCCGATGCACGTGGGCCACGCGCGCGGCGCCATTTTCGGGGACGCGCTGGCCGATCTGCTGGATTTCGCAGGCTACGACGTCACGCGTGAATATTACATCAACGACGGCGGTGCGCAGGTCGATGTACTGGCCCGCTCGGCCTTTGCGCGTTACCGCGAGGCCTGTGGTGAAAGCTTTGAGATTGGCGAAGGCATGTACCCCGGCGAATACCTGGTTTCCGTGGGCCGGGCGCTGAAAGACAGGTATGGCGACACGCTGCTCGACAAGGGCGAGCAAGACTGGCTGCCAGAGGTGCGCGAAATCGCCACCGACCTGATGATGGCGATGATCCGCGACGATCTGGCGGCGTTGGGCGTCGAGATGGATCACTATTTCTCGGAAAAATCGCTCTATGATACGGGGCTGATCGAGGCCGCAATTAATGAACTGGATGAAAAGGGCCTGATCTATCGCGGCACGCTTGAACCGCCAAAGGGCAAGTTGCCCGAAGATTGGGAACCGCGCGAACAGACGCTCTTCAAATCGACAGACTACGGCGATGACGTGGATCGCCCGATCAAGAAATCGGACGGGTCCTGGACCTATTTCGCCCCCGATATCGCCTATCACTACGACAAGGTGAAGCGCGGCTACGACCAGCTGATCGACGTGTTCGGCGCCGATCATGGGGGCTACGTCAAGCGGATGAAGGCGGCCGTGGGGGCCCTGTCGGACAACACTGTGCCGCTGGACGTCAAACTGGTGCAGTTGGTCAAGCTCTACAAGAACGGCGAGCCGTTCAAGATGTCGAAACGGGCGGGTACCTTTATCACTTTGCGCGATCTGGTCGAACAGGCTGGCGCCGATGTTGCCCGGTTCCATATGCTGACACGCAAGAACGATGCGCCTTTGGATTTCGATTTTGCCAAGGTGCTGGAGCAGTCCAAGGACAACCCGGTGTTCTACGTTCAATACGCCCATGCGCGGGTGTGCAGCGTTTTGCGCAAGGCGGCCGAGCAGGGCATCGCGCTGACCGACACGCCAAATTTGACAGACGATGCCGAACTGGCCCTGGCACGCAAGTTGGCCGACTGGCCGCGTCAGGTCGAAATCGCCGCCAAAGGACACGAACCGCACCGCATCGCCTTTTACCTCTATGATCTGGCGTCCGACTTCCACGCCCTGTGGAACAAGGGCAACGACAAGCCGGAACTGCGCTTCTTGCAGGACGATCCGGCGGCCTCGGCCGCGAAAATTGCCCTGCCACGTGCCGTTTCGGTTGTTATTTCGTCCGGCCTTGGTATCTTGGGCGTGACCCCGGCAGAAGAGATGCGCTGACCCAATCAAGCGCCCACTGCCGCCAGGGTCACATGAGAGCAGTAATGATCCGGTCGCATCGACGGTCCGGACAATGAGGCATATATGGCGGTATACAACGACAGCGGAACGGGCGCATTCGGGCGAGGCAGCTGGAAAGCGCAAGGCTATACACAGACACCTTCACAGGCCTCTTCACACCACTATGGGCAGCAGGATCATGCGCAATCGGGCATTGATCCGGTTAATCAGGCCGACGCCGATGGCACGCGGTTGGCAGGGGCGCGACAAACTGCGTCGCGGCTGGCCAATATTTCAGGCGCGGTCGTATCGCTGGCGTTGATCGCCGGGCTGGGGGTCTGGGGCTACAAGCTGATGGTGCGTGATGTCAGCGGTATTCCGGTGGTTCAGGCGCTGGAAACACCGATGCGGATCGCACCCGAAGATCCTGGCGGGAATGTTGCCGATCACTTGGGTTTGGCGGTCAACGCCATCGCTGCCGAAGGTCAGGCCGAACAGATTCCCGACCGCCTTGTGTTGGCCCCACCGCCGATCGAATTAACCGAAGAAGATCAGCCGCAGTCCACGTTGCAGCCCGATTTGGCGCGCGTCGCCGACGCGGTGCCCGGTGATGGTCGCGTCGGCGCTGCCGCCGACACGCCCCGCCAGAGCGCAGCCGAAGCAGGCGAAGTCGCCGCGCTGAGCAATGAGACCGATCCTGTGCAGGCGGCGCTGGATGTGTCGGCACAAATTGCGGCCACCCTGGCGGCCGACAATCCGCCCGCCTTTACCTCGCCGGTGCCGCGTGCGCGCCCCGTGCGCGTTGCGTCGGCCAATCGGACCGTTCCGGCCGATGCCGTGCCGCAGACCCAGCCAGCTGACATGGACGCCACGAAAATCCCGCCCGGCACACGTCTGGTGCAATTCGGGGCCTATGACACGCCTGAAATGGCCCGCGTCGAATGGGACAAGCTGGCACTGCGGTTCGAGGCGCTGATGGACGGCAAGGCACGGGTGATCCAAGAGGCCGCGTCCGGCGGCAAGACCTTCTATCGGCTGCGCGCCATGGGATTTGACGATCTGTCCGATGCTCGCCAGTTCTGCGCAGCCTTGGTTGCCGAAAAAGCGGCCTGTATTCCCACACAGGCGCGCTGATCGGCGTCATGGGGCAGGGCGCCTATATCCTTGGGTGTTCGGGGCTGTCCCTCACCCCGGCCGAGCGTGCGTTTTTTGCCCAGTCGAACCCTTGGGGCTTTATTCTGTTCGCCCGCAATATCGACACGCCTGATCAGGTGCGCGCGCTGGTATCAGACCTGCGCGATGTCGTGGGGTGGCGCGCGCCGGTGTTGATCGACCAAGAGGGCGGACGCGTGCAGCGGCTGTCGCATCCCCATTGGCGGCGCTACTTGCCGCCTTTGGAACAGGTCGAGATGTCCGGCGACAATGCTGCGCGGTCGATGTGGATTCGCAGCGCGTTGATTGCCGATGAAATGGCCGATCTGGGTCTGGATGTGGACTGCGCGCCTTGCGCCGATATCGCGGGTGCGGGCACCCATCCGTTCCTCAGAAACCGCTGTTACGGGTCCGATGTCGCCACTGTGGTGTCCATGTCGCAGGCGGTGGTCGACGGCATGGCTGCGCGCGGTGTGCAGCCGGTGCTCAAACACATCCCGGGCCATGGGCGCGCAACGGCGGACAGCCACAGGGAACTGCCGCGCGTTTCGGCCAGCGCAGACGCGTTGCGGGCCACTGATTTTGCTGCATTCAAGGCCTTGAACGATCTGCCGATGGCGATGACCGCCCACGTAGTCTATGAGGCGTTTGATCCCGACCGATGCGCCACCCAATCGCCCACGATGGTCGGCCTTATCCGGCACGAGATTGGGTTTGACGGATTGTTGATGTCCGATGACGTATCGATGCAGGCCCTGTCCGGGACCATCGGCGCGCGCACCACTGGCAGCATCTCGGCGGGGTGTGACATGGTCTTGCATTGCAATGGCGACGTTGGCGAAATGGAGCAGGTGGCCGCGGCGGCCGGCATGATGTCTTCGCCGGCGCAAGCCCGCGCAGATGCCGTGATTGCTGCGCGCCCCACGCCCGCGCCGCTTGACATATCCGCGCTAGAGGCCGAACTTCAGGCCCTTGTGGCCGGGTAATCACGCATGAGCGATGAGTTCGAATTTGAAGATCGGCAAAGCGTCGAAGACCGCCTTGCGGCCGAAGCGCTGATCATCGACGTTGACGGTTTCGAAGGCCCGCTGGATTTGCTTTTGACCTTGTCGCGCAGCCAAAAGGTCGATCTGCGGAAAATATCCGTTCTGCAACTGGCCGAGCAGTATCTGGCCTTTGTCGAACGCGCGCGCCAGTTGCGGATTGAACTGGCCGCCGACTATCTTGTCATGGCCGCGTGGCTGGCGTTCCTCAAGTCGCGCTTGTTGCTGCCGCCCGACCCCCAGGACGAAGGCCCATCGGGCGAAGAGCTGGCCGCGCACCTTGCCTTCCAGCTTGATCGGTTGGAAGCGATGCGCAAGGCCGCCGCGCAGCTGATGGCGCGCGACCAGCTGGGCCGCGATTTCTTTGCTCGTGGTATTCCCGAAAATGTCACGCGCGTGCGCAAGGTTACCTATACCGCGACGTTGCTGGACCTGATGCAGGCCTATGCGCGCATCCGCACCAAGGATGAATTTCGCCCCTTTGTCATGGATCGCGAGGCGATCTTGACCATGGAGCAGGCGCTTGAGCGGATGCGCGGGGTGCTCGGCTTTGCTGGGGACTGGACCGATATTTCCACGTTCCTGCCCGATGGCTGGGGCACGGATCCGAAAAAGCGTCGCTCGGCCACCGCGGCGACCTTTGCCGCGTCGCTGGAACTGGCCAAACGCGGTATGATCGAACTGCGGCAGGGCGATACGTTCGCCCCGATCCAAATTCGAAAGAAACCGGAATGAATGACAACAGCGAACACGAAGAAAGCCTGTTTGAGGCCCCGCCCATGGGCGAGCAGGAACGCATGGTTGAAGCGATCCTGTTCGCCACCGCCGAGCCGGTGACGGTGGCCGAACTGAATGCGCGCATGCCGCACGGGGCTGATGCCAAGGCCGCATTGGAACACCTGCGCAAACGCTACGAGGGACGCGGCGTGCATCTGGTCAGAATCGGCGAAAGCTGGGCCATGCGCACGGCGGGCGATCTGGGATTCCTTATGCAAAAGGAAACGGTTGAAACACGCAAGCTGTCGCGTGCGGCCATCGAAACCTTGGCCATCATCGCCTATCATCAGCCCTGTACCCGCGCCGAGATCGAGGAAATTCGCGGCGTCAGTGTCAGCCGCGGCACGATCGACCAGTTGATTGAAATGGAATGGATCCGTTTTGGTCGACGTCGCATGACACCGGGTCGCCCGGTGACCTACGTCGTCACGCAGTCTTTTCTGGATCACTTCGGGCTGGAATCGGCGCGTGATCTGCCGGGGCTCAAGGAACTGCGTGCAGCGGGCCTTTTGGAAAGCCGGCCTGTTCCCGGCGGCGTTGATCCGGACAGTCCCGAGGACGAAGACCAGACCGACATGTTCGAAGACGAAAGCTGATCTTGGGACAAGCCGTGAAATTGCCGCAAATGCGTGCTACGGTTTCGATACACGCAGAAAAGAGCTGACATATGAACGCCAACCAAATGATTAACATGATTGTCCGCATGGCCCTGCGCCCGCTGATCAACCGTGGGATCAACGCGGGGATTGACCGGATGTCCAAGGGCAAAACCGATGGCACCGCGTCGCCGGAAGCAAAGCAAGCCCAACAGGCCCAAGCCAAGGAAGCCGCCAAACGCGCGCGCCAAGCCGCGCGCGTCACCAAGCGGATGGGGCGCTTTTAAACCGGCATTAAGTTTCCATAACGTCCTATTAACACTTTGTTTACCCAAAATGACCTAAGGTGACTTTGGCGCATCCGGGTAGACCGAAAATTTTGCTCGGCTTGGACATCTTGTGTCCAGTTTTTTGTGTAATTTTTTGTCCTACGGCGCCAGCCGGGATCCGGAGGCTCTATGCCCCACAGCATTCCTTTGTCTCACAAGGAAGAGAGCCTGCTGCGTACCCGCCACGCCGGTCGTATTCACTATGGCGTGTACCGGCGTATCCACGAATTTGGGAACATACTGTCCCTGGGGATCGTGGCGCTCTGTGGGCTGATAATGGCCGGCTACGTACTGGGGCTCGAATTCCTTTACCAGCCGGTACCGGATCTGCCAGGCATGCATCCGTTGACCACGCTTTTGATCGCCGGTCTTGCGCTGGTTCAGTACTGCTATGTTCCGATGCGCCCGATGGCAACGCCATGCAAGATCGTCCTTTGGACGGTCTTGGCGCTGGCGCTGATTCGATTGTTCGAAATTGTTTCAGGTGTAACGCAGGTGGGATTGTCACCGGCATTGGATCAGCTGCTCGGTTTGAATGCGCAAACCGGGCCGAGCGCATCAACCGGGATGAACACGGTCTTGGCGACCTTGTGTATCGCGGGGTCTTACGTGCTGCGGCGGCGTTGGAGCGGCCTTGCATTTTTTATGGCGACGTTGGCCCCGATGTTTCCACTCATGGGACTGGTGGGGCATAGTTTTCAAGCCGATAGTTTCTATGGAGAAATGCCGAGTCCCACCGCGCTCTTGCTACTGCCACTCGGGCTTGGCGTGGTGCTGAATTTCGGGCACAGCGCATCACTGCGACCCGTGTTTGGCGATAGCACAGTGGGGAAATTCCTGCGCATCCAATTGTTGGCGGCCTTTGCGATTCCTTGGGGCGGCGGCATGCTGTATTATATCGGCAGCGCCATATACGGCCCGGGCATGCAGGGCATCGTCATCACCACCATGGTCTGGGGTTTTTTGGCGGTGATTATTTCCACCTCCCGCGCTTACGAAAATTCGGACAAGAACCGCCGTTTGACCGAACGCAAACTTGTCGTCATGTCCAGCCGCGATCCGTTGACACTGTTGTTGAACCGCCAAGGTATGTTCGAACGGTTCGTCGATATGCAGCCGGGTCAGTTCGGCGTGTTTCTGATTGATCTGGACGGGTTCAAGACTGTGAATGACAAATATGGCCATGCGGCCGGCGATGAGGTGCTGAGGCGGGCGGCACGAATGCTGGACGCTTGCGTGCGCAGCACCGATCTGGTGGGGCGGTGGGGCGGCGAGGAATTTCTGGTCGTCGCTGCCGAGATGGATGAAGACCGGGCCATCCGATTGGCCGAGGATCTGCGCCGTTGTCTGGCCCTGACAGATCACGGGTCCATTGGCCCCGTGACGGCCTCTATCGGTGTTACTTTGATGCGCCCCTGGGAAAAGTCATTGGCGCGGGTGGTGGATCGGGCCGATGCCGCACTCTACGAGGCCAAGGATCAAGGCAGGGACCGGATTATCGCGACGTGGAACGCGGTTCGCGACCCCGACCAGAAAAT
Source organism: Aliiroseovarius sp. PTFE2010 (assembly GCF_049943335.1). Taxonomy (NCBI): domain Bacteria; kingdom Pseudomonadati; phylum Pseudomonadota; class Alphaproteobacteria; order Rhodobacterales; family Paracoccaceae; genus Aliiroseovarius; species Aliiroseovarius sp. PTFE2010. The sequence continues at coordinate 65,133 of NZ_JBNFVY010000004.1, read as the reverse complement.
CCCGGCGACCACCCCTGTGGAGGATGTAAAGGCGCCCAAGGCCAGCGCCTGAGCCCGGGTCAGCCCATCCGAAAATGTTTGGACAGTTTCAGGCCTTGTCCCTGGTAGTTTGATGCGATTCCCGCGCCATAGAGCGAATCCGGCGCCGCAGTCATGCGTTCGTAGACAAGACGTCCGACGATCTGGCCATGTTCAAGCACGAACGGTGCTTCGTGGCAGCGCACCTCCAGAACCCCCCGTGATCCTGATCCGCCCGCGGCATCGTGTCCAAAGCCGGGGTCGAAGAACCCGGCGTAATGCACGCGAAATTCGCCGACCATAGCGTAGTAGGGGGCCATTTCGGCAGCATAGGCAGGCGGGATGTGCACAGCTTCCCGGCTGACCAGAATATAGAATGCACCAGGATCGAGGATGATCCGCCCCTCTGTCGTGCGCACCTCTTCCCAATATTCGGCCGGATCGTATTCCCCGATCCGGTCCAGGTCGATCACGCCGGTGTGCGGCTTGGCACGATAGCCTACCAGATCGCCGGTCGCTGGTTTCAGGTCGACAGAAAAACCCAGGCCCTCTGAAATGACGGCCGGTCCACCCGACACCAGCTGCTCACTGGCATGCAGATCACGCAGTTCGTCGTCAGACAAAACGCTCTGCCCGCTGCGAAACCGGATCTGGTTCAGCCGCATGCCCGGGCGCACAAGGACCGAAAAACTGCGTGGGCAGATTTCGGCGTAGAGCGGGCCCGTGTAACCCGAAGTGATCCGGTCGAATTCAAGGCCGCCATCGGTGATCAGCCGGGTCAGCAGGTCCAGCCGACCGGTCGAGCTTTTGGCGTTGGCAACGGCGGTGATGCCCTCGGGCAGATCCAGCGATTCCATCAGTGGAACGACGTAGACGCAGTCTTTTTCCAGCACAGCGCCGGGGGTCAGATCGACTTCGTGCATCGTGAATTGAGACAGCCGGTCGGACACGGTGGCGCCTTCGCCCGTCAAAAAGGACGCGCGCACCCGATAGGCGCGTGTGCCCAGGCGCAGGTCAATCGATGCGGGTTGAATCTGTTCGGGAATGATCGCGGGATCGGCAAATATTTCGCCGCGGCCGATGATGGCCTCAAGGCTTTGGCTGGGCAGCACGCCCTTGGCATTGGCGCTCATCGCGGTCCCCTCATCCTTGCGGGCCGGTCCCGCTTGCAAAAACGCCCACGCCATCGGTGGCGTGGGCGGTTTTTTGGTCGGGCTAGCAGGACTTGAACCTGCGACCTTCCGTCCCCCAGACGGACGCGCTACCAGGCTGCGCTATAGCCCGACGTGACGCTCTTCATACTCATTCTGGCCGGGCAGGCAAGGGCATTCGCGCGAAAATTGTCACACAGGCTGCAATCGGAAAGCTGCGCGCGGATTACATGCGCGCGCGAAGGGCCCGCAGCTTGTCCATCGCGCGTTCCAGCGCGTCTTGCGGGGCGTATTGTGCTGCCCCTGCGTGCAGCGCCGCAGCCACCGGTGACACAGCGCCGCCCAAATCGGCGTCTTCGGCCGGATCATCGGGCACATCGACGCGCGCCACGGCCGGGACAGGCTGGTCGGGTGCATCTTCTGTTGGCGATTGTGCGTCGGGCGTCTCTTCCACAGCATCGTCAGCGCCAGTCGGTTCGGGCGCGGCGACAGCAGGTTCATCGCGGTCGGCATCGTCCATCGCGGGGCTGAACGGGGCTTCTGCACGGGGCGTTTCGGCAGGATCGTCTTCGTCCAAAAGCGGCTCGGGTGCATTGAAGTCGAACCCGCCCTGATCGACATCGCCCGGCGCGGATACGGCATCTTGACCCGCATCAACGGGTGGTACCACCGAGGAACTGTCATCGGCGCTGATCTCTTTGTCCAGGGGGGTGTCGCGTGCCGTGGGGTCGGCAATGTCGCCCAACGCGGTGTCATTATCGCCCAGCGATACAGGGTCCAAACCTGCGTCGATCGTTTTGTTTTCTGCGCCGTCGTCAACGAACGCCGCAGCGTCTAGGGGGCCCGTGCCCGCCGCAGCGTCCTGCGGTGTCGTCTCTGCCTGGGGCTCGGGGGCCAAAAGATCTGCGTCATAAGGTATTTCGGTGGTCGGCGTGTTTGATGGTAGGTCTTCTGGCGTCGACTCGACCGTCGTTTCCACGGTTAGAGGTTCCGCAGGCGTGTCATCGACCGGTTCGGTGTCGACGTCGCTGGCCAGATCATCCGACGCAGCTTGGTGGCGCATCGTGACCACATTGTCTTGAAGCGGTTGCGGTTCGACATCGACTGCCATCGGCGCTTCGGCGACGGTGGCTTCGATGTCAGCGCCCTCAGTAGCCAGATCTTGAGTAGCCGGATCCTGGTCTGTATCGACCGGCTGTGACATGGCCGAAACGTGTTTGATGCCTTCTTCGCGCAACAATTTCTGCACGCCGCGAATGGTCATCCCGTCTTCATGCAACAGCTTCTTGATGCCGCCCAGAAGCAGCATGTCATTGGGCCGGTAGTACCGACGCCCGCCTGCGCGCTTGACGGGTTTGACTTGGGTGAACCGGCTTTCCCAGAACCGCAAGACATGCGTCGGGGTATCCAGCCAGTCGGCGACTTCGCTGATTGTGCGAAACGCCTCGCGGGACTTTTTGTCCATCAAGACCGAACCTTACTTCTTGTTGCCAGCCGCAACACGATCCTTCATCAGGTGCGATGGACGGAAGGTCAGCACCCGGCGCGGATTGATTGGCACTTCTTCGCCGGTCTTGGGGTTGCGACCGACGCGCGCGGCTTTCGAGCGGACAGAAAACGTACCAAAGGACGAAATCTTGACCTGCTCGCCGGCAACAAGTGCGTCCGAAATGTGATCAAGCACCGTTTCAACCAACTGCGCGGAATCGTTGCGGCTCAGGCCGACCTCACGAAAAACAGCTTCGCTCAGGTCCATCCGGGTCAACGTCTTTTCACTCATAGCCGGTCTCTCCCCAAGTTTGATTTCGCACAACCATGAGGGCAGTATATTTCCGAGTCAATATCAATGGCTTGCGGAACGCTCTTTGAGCGACGATTGCGGCGCCTACCAGCGGATCACGACGGATCCCCAAGCCAGCCCACCGCCGATGGCTTCGGTCACGATGATCTGGCCTTCGCGAATCTTGCCCGATTGCTTGCCGACGGACAATGCCAATGGAATCGATGCGGCCGAGGTATTGCCATGGTCCTGAACGGTGACAATGACCTTGTCCATCGGCACGCCCATCTTTTTGGCCGTGCCTTGAATGATCCGGATGTTGGCCTGGTGGGGAACGATCCAATCGACGTCGGTTGTTGCCAGTTTCGCCTTGTCGAGCGCGGTTTCCGCCGTCTGGGACAGTTTCGCGACGGCCTGGCGAAACAGCGGATTGCCCTGCATGCGCACTTTGCCAGCCTCGCCGGTCGTGCTCACCCCGCCATCGACGTAGAGCATATCGCGGTATGAGCCGTCGGAATGCAGATCGACCGACAAGACGCCGCGATCCGTGGTGTCTCCGTCAGATTCGCACCCCTCCAGCACGAGTGCGCCCGCACCATCGCCGAAGAGCACACAGGTGGCCCGGTCTTCAAAGTCCAGGATGCGGCTGAAGGTTTCGGCCCCGATGACCAGAATGCGCCGGGCTTGGCCCGATACGATCAGCGCGTTTGCGTTGGCCAGCGCGAACACGAACCCCGCGCACACCGCCTGCACGTCGAAGGCAAAGCCGCTCTGCATGGCAAGTTCGCTTTGCACCATGGTGGCAACGGATGGAAACGTCAGATCGGGCGTTGACGTCGCGACGATCACCGCATCGATATCAGTCGGGTCAAATCCGGCATCGGCCAGGGCATTTTTTGCAGCAATACCAGCCATCTGCGAGGTGGTCTGGTCATCGGCGGCGAAATGCCGCCGTTCGATTCCAGACCGTGTGCGGATCCATTCATCCGATGTATCCAGAGTTTTTTCGAACTCGGCATTTTCGACGATGCGTTCGGGCAGGTAATGCCCCACGCCACGCACGACTGCTCGCGTTGTCATTCGTCTTGCTCGCTTCCTGACCCATCCCTTTTGGCATCTTGGACCGCTGCGTCGGGGGATGCAACCCGTGCGGCCAGACGTTCGGAAAAACCGGATTCCGCCAGTTGATAGGCCAGTTTGACGGCGGCTGACACGCCCATGGCGTCGGCCGATCCGTGCGACTTGACGACGGTGCCGTTCAGCCCAAGAAAGACGCCGCCATTCACGCGTCTGGGGTCGATCCGCTTGGACAAACGGCGCAGAGAGGTCAGCGCCAGAACCGCGGCCATCCGCGACAAAGGCGTGGCCTTGAACGCTTCTTTCAGGAAATCGCCAATCAACTTGGCGATTCCTTCGCCGGTTTTCAGCGCGATGTTTCCGGTGAACCCGTCGGTGACGATCACGTCCACCCGGTCGCCCGGGATATCGCCGCCTTCGACAAAGCCCAGATAGTCGAAATCGCCGCGTTCAGTGGCGCCGGCGATCAATTCGTCAGCTTCGTGCAATTCAGAGCGGCCCTTGTGCTCTTCGGTGCCAACGTTCAGCAGCCCGACGCGCGGGCGGGGCAGGTCGAGCCCGTTGCGCGCATAGGACGCCCCCATTAGCGCATAGGCCAGAAGATCCTTGGCATCGGCCCTGATGTCCGCGCCCACATCAAGCATGACATTGAAACCGCCGCGATTACGGGACGGCCAGAGGCAGGCAATGGCAGGGCGGTTGACGCCCGGCAGTTTGCGCAACCGGATCATGCTGACAGCCATCAAGGCGCCGGTATTGCCACAAGACACGGCCACCGAAGCGTCGCCATTGCGCACCGATTCGATGGTGGACCACATTGAAGTGTCCTTGCCGCGGCGCATGACCTGGCTGGGTTTGGCGGTCATTTTGACCACGCCCGTCGCGTTGCGGATCTCGACGCGCCCGCGCAGGGGCTTGCGCTTGCGCACCAGCTTTTCCAGCTCGGGTTTGGGGCCGTGCAGGATAAAGGCGATGTCGGGATTCTTGGCGGCCGAACGCGAAATACCGGCGACAACGGCCGCCGGTCCACGATCTCCGCCCATGGCGTCGACCGAAATCACAATCTTTTTCTGCGCGCCGGTTGGCACGTGCCCGCCGTTGGTCTGGTCCGTTTCGGTCAGAGACATGGGGACAACACGCCCAGCATAGCCTGCTTACGCGGCGTCTTCTTCGTCCAGATCAACGTCGTCAGCCATCGCGACGACTTCTTTGTCATCGTAGTGACCGCAGGCGGCGCAGACGTGATGCGGGCGCTTGAGTTCGCCACAGTTCGAGCATTCGGCAGGGTTGCCAGCAACCAGAGCATCATGTGCGCGGCGCATGTTCCGCTTTGAGCGGGTAATGCGATTCTGAGGGACAGCCATGTCTCAACCTCGGTGTTTTGGGGGCAGATGCCCCGGTTTGTGTCTTGACCGCGCCGTGGCGGATCATTCGATTGGGATTGGAAAAACCCCAGGATACCGTTCGCTTGGGCGCGGTCATAGGCGAGGTGCCAAACCGGTTCAACCCTTCATTTGAGCGAGGCCGGGACCATACTCGGATTTCTTCGTCTGACAAGTGTTTTTTGCGGCCCGTCATGCTTAGTCGTCTTCCATCTTGTCGCGAAGCGCCTTGAGCGCGGCAAAAGGTTTGCTGTCTTCGTCCGACAGCGGATCCACGCCGGGTTCGGCAAAACTGGATTGGGCCAGCGCGGCCCCATCGGCGCGCGGATAGAGCGGCAGGGCCAGCGCAAGGGCTTCGGCCATCACCGCGCCCAAATCGATCACGCCAGGCAACGGTTCAATCGTGTCGTCGTCGGGCATTTCCACTTCTTCGCCGCTTTCAACTTCGGGTTCGGCATAACCGGCCATGTAGAACCGGCGCACCGGTTCGTCGATTCGGGTGGTTACCGGCGCCGCCGAGATTACGCATGGCTGGGTGACCGTGGCCCCCAGTTGCGCGGCCAAAGCCCAATCGTGTTTGCCCCGCGGTGTCAGTTCGACCGCAAACCGCAGTTTTTTCAATCCATCCAGTCCCAGATCGTGCGCCAGCGCAGTGCGCGCCGGAGCATTGGGTTCAAGCGTGATCCGCGTGGTTTTTCTGGCGTTCAGGTCCGAAACGGGAACGGGGTGAGACCACGGCAGGGCGTCTGGCGAATGTGTGGGCATGTCTGGCTCCGGCTTGATCAGGGCGGCGTCACCCTGTAAGGCGATACGAAGCTGTAACGCATAAGGCAAGAGGGGGGTTCATGGGTACTGGTTCGCACCGGCGCAAAATCTTTGCTGCCGCAGCCCTTTCGCTGACCCTATCGGCCTGCGCCGCGACCTACCGGAATCACGGTTACGCTCCGGACTCAGACCAATTGACCCAGATCGATGTGGGCGTGTCGACGCGTCAGGACGTGGCCGATGTGATCGGTCGGCCATCGGCGGTGGGCGTCTTGCAGGATGCCGGCTGGTTCTATGTTCAGTCGCAATTCCGCCACTACGCCTACAACGCCCCCGAAGAGATTGACCGCCAGGTCGTCGCCATATCCTTCGACAACGATGTGGTGAGCAACGTGGAACGGTTCGGCCTGGAAGATGGCCAGGTGGTGGTGCTGTCGCGCCGGGTGACCGATGACGGCATCCGCAATGTCAGCTTCCTGAGGCAGCTCATGGGATCGCTGGGCCAGGTCAACACCGACGCGCTCTTCTCGGACCCGGGCAACAGTCCGTTCTGATCACGGTGTAAGGCCGGGATGTGTCAGGCCGGGATGCGTTAGGCCGGGGTATCGGGCACGAAGCGCAGGGCGACCCCGTTGATGCAATAACGCAAACCAGTTGGGGGCGGTCCGTCCGGGAACACGTGCCCCAGGTGGGCGCCGCAATCCTCGCAATGTACTTCGGTGCGCACCATGGCGTGGCTGGTGTCGCGATCCTCGCCCACCGGGGCGCCGTCAGCCGTCTGGTAAAAAGACGGCCAGCCGCAGCCGCTTTCGAACTTTTCGCCTTGGGTGAATAATTCGGCCCCGCAACAAACACATTCGTAGTGGCCGGGCTGCGTCGGAAAGCCTGAGTGGGAAAAGGCCCGCTCGGTCGCCGCCTTGCGGGTCACCTGAAACGCCGCTTCGCCCAGCTGGTCCAGCCATTCGGCGTCGGATTTTTCGATTTTCGGCATAGTTTTCGGCATGGTGCGCGTCCTTTTCCAACCTGTCAAACGCCCGTCACACCTTGTGTGCTAGGGGCGAATGGATCATTATTTAGATGCGCCCTTTGGGCGGACAAGCCAAGGTTGAAACACGATCATGTTTTCACGGCGCAAAGGCCGCTATGCGGTCAGGCTGGCAAACGGGCCCGAAGATCTGAGCGCAGCGCAGCGCCTGCGCTATCTGGCTTTTGTCAGCGGGAGCAAGGCCACGCCACGCCCCCACGCACAAGATCCCCACGCGCAAGATGACACGCAAGATAACGGGCACGACGATGGCCACGATAGCGACGCTTTCGACGCCCTGTGCGATCATGTGCTGGTCGAAGACGCCAGGTCTGGCCAATTGGTATGCACCCTTCGCCTGTTGCCGTTGCGGGGCGGGGCAGAGATCGCGGGCAGCTATTCAGCGCAATATTATGGCCTGGAAGCCTTGTACGACTATCCCGGAGCAATGGTCGAAATGGGTCGCTTCTGCATCCACCCCGAATGGCACGACCCCGATATCCTGCGCATCGCATGGGGCGCAGTGGCCACCTATGTCGAGGCGCGAAAGATCGACCTTCTGTTTGGTTGCTCGTCGTTTCACGGCACCGACACAGGCCAGTACGCCGATGCCTTTGCCATGCTCAAGGCCCGGCATCTGGCCCCCAAACGGTTTTTGCCGCGGGTCAAGGCGCCGCAGGTGTTTCCGTTCGCCGCCCGCCTGCGCCGCAAGCCCGACGCCAAGAAGGCGATGCGCAAAATGCCGCCACTGCTGCGCAGCTACCTGATGTTGGGGGGGTGGGTGTCGGATCATGCGGTCGTGGATCGCGAATTGAACACGTTGCATGTGTTTACGGGGCTGGAAATCCGGACGATCCCGCCCGCGCGCCAGAAGCTGTTGCGTGCGGTCATGACTTAGCTTCTGGCCCGTTGACGGCGCTGGCTTGCTGGCATAGCCCGTGGGCCATGGCACGTGCACCCCTTTTACAGCTTTCCGACATTTCCCTGACCTTTGGTGGCGATCCCGTTTTTGACGGGCTGGACCTGACCGTGCAACCGGGCGATCGCGTCGCGCTGGTCGGGCGCAACGGGTCGGGCAAATCCACGTTGATGAAGGTCATGGCGGGGTTGATCGAACCCGATCGCGGGGTGCGGGTCACGGCGCCGGGCGTGCAGGTCGGCTACATGCAGCAGCACCCCGATCTGAGCGGGTTCGCCACCTTGGGCGACTTTGCGGCAAGCGAACTTGACCCGGCCGAAGCTTACCGCGTCGAAATGGTGGCCGACGGGCTCAAATTCGATCCGGCCACGCCCTGTGCCACGGCATCGGGCGGGGAGCGGCGGCGCGCAGCGCTGGCCAAACTGCTGGCTGAAGCGCCCGAATTGATGCTGCTGGACGAACCGACGAACCACATGGATATCGAAGCGATCGGCTGGCTTGAGGCACAGTTGCGCGACACCCGCGCCGGCTATGTGGTGATCAGCCACGACCGGGCGTTCCTGCGCAACCTGACCAATGCCACGCTGTGGATCGACCGCGGCCAGGTGCGGCGCCGCGAGCAGGGATTCGACGGATTCGAGGACTGGCGCGACAAACTGTGGGAAGACGAAGACATCGCGCGCCACAAGCTGGATCGCAAGATCAAGGCCGAAGCGCGGTGGGCGGTCGAAGGCATCAGCGCGCGTCGCAAGCGCAACATGGGCCGGGTGCGCGCCCTGCACGATCTGCGGTCAGAACGCGCGGCAATGATCCGTCGGCAGGGGGCGGCCGATATGGCCCTGGAAAGCGGCCAGAAGTCGGGCAAGCTGGTGGTTGAGGCAAAAGGCATTTCCAAGGCCTTTGGTGACAAGCAGATTGTGCGCAACTTTTCGGTCAAGATCGCGCGCGGCGACCGCGTGGCGCTGGTCGGACCAAACGGGGTCGGCAAGACGACGCTGATCAACATGCTGATCGGGCGCGAGGCGCCGGATGATGGCACGATCCGGATGGGCACCAAGATCGACATGGCCGTGTTCGATCAGAACCGCGCCGCGCTAAACCCGGATCTGTCGCTGTGGGAAAGCCTGACCGGCGACGAAGACATGCGCGTCAGCGGAAAAGCTGATCAGGTGATGGTGCGCGGCACGCCGCGTCATGTCATGGGCTATCTCAAAGACTTTCTGTTCGACGAGACGCAGGCGCGCAGCCCGGTTCGGGCCTTGTCGGGGGGCGAAAAGGCGCGTCTTCTGTTGGCGCGACTGATGGCGCGGGAAAGCAATCTGTTGGTGCTGGACGAACCGACAAATGACCTGGACCTTGAAACGATGGATTTGCTGCAGGAATTGTTGACCGATTTCGACGGCACGGTCCTGCTGGTCAGTCACGATCGTGACTTCATTGACCGGGTGGCCACCATGACCATCGCGATGGAAGGCGATGGCGATGCTGTGCTCTATGCGGGGGGGTATTCAGATTATATCGCCCAACGCGGCGCGCGCGCGACGCCCACGCCTTCGGGCGTGGCCAAGCCCAGGTCCGATGCGAAACCGGCGCGGGCCAAACCCAAGGGGCAGGGCGCCAAGCCCGCCCTCAGCTTTACCGAAAAGCACCGCCTGGACGCTCTGCCCGAAGAGATCGAAAGACTGGAGGCCGAGATCGCGAAGCTGACCGGGTTTCTGTCGGACCCCGATTTGTTCACCAAAGAGCCTGCAAAGTTCAAAAAGGCCAGCGACGCGCTGGTTGAACGACAAGAGGCCCTGTCAGCCGCCGAGATGGAGTGGCTTGAGCTGGAAGAAAAAGCCGCCTCACCAGCGACCTGAGGCCCCGCCGCCCGAACTCGACCCGCCGCCGAAGGATCCGCCAGATCGGCTGGATGTGTGACGGACGCGATAGCGCTCTGCGCTGCCCCAGTCGCAATTCGTGCAATGGGTGCGTTTGACTGCGTGGCCGTCATTATCGTCGGTGGCGGGAATCGTGGTTTCACGCGTGACATGCAGTTTGCGTTGCCCGCACGTGGGGCAACGGCGGAATCGGGTCACGAAATCGGCCAGGCGTTGCTTTTGGCTGAGTCCAAATATCGCCGCAACAAAGGCGCCAAAGATGGCAAAATGCCCATAGCGGTCCCAAAACGATGGCGTGGCGGGGGTGGTGCCCTTGAAAAAGGGCCATGCAATTTCGCCAATAACAGCCCGGGTGCCATCAAGTAGTCCGGTATCGTAGCGATCCAGCCGAAACTGCGGGAGAAAATCGGTATCGACCAGACTTTGCGCCACGCGGTTAAAACCCGGGCCGTAGCCGCGTCCCAGCTCGATGCGCATTTCGCGGTCTTCGGGCAAGACAAGTACCATGATCCCGTCATTGCGCTGAGCATCCCCAACGCCCCAGTCGTTGAAGATCGCAGTCGCAAAGGGTTCCAGATCGCTCCAACCGAAAGAGGCCTTGGTGTCCAGCGTCACGACAACAAGTTCGATACCCGTGGCGCCGCGAAGCTGCGCGATTTCATCGGTCAGTTCCTGCTCTTGCTCGGCGCTCAGCAGGTCAGCCCAATCATTCAGGTAGCTCGACGCGTATTTCGGCAGATCCTGGGCGTTTGCGCCCGGTCCTAAAGCCAAGAGGCAGACTGTGACGAGCGCGCTGAGAGTGAGTTTTGGCATAAGTTCTCCGGTTTCCCCCCACATGTCTCTGACAATGATCTGTTGTACAAGGCCACCGCAGCATGGCGGGAAAGCGGCCGGTTGTTGGAAAAACTGGGATCATTTGCCCATGCCGCTGCGCCCGATAGCCCCTTATTGGCGAATGCAACGCACCCGCAGTAGCCGCCGCAGCCTTGTGGCCACCGCGATGCGCGCGCGAGACGTGGGTACCTGATGTCATATCGATCCACAGTATCGGCAGGCGTCGACGGATCATTTGCAGGGAACGGTATCGCCCGCCGCCGGGCTGGATCTTACGATTTGCAAATACTTGGAGCGTTCTGCTCAATCGGACAAGACGGGGGCGTATGGTGCGCGGCTTTACGGGCGGGTGCCATGGCGTATAGTGCCCCCGCTGGGGTGGACCGGCGCCGAAGCCTTGGGATGCGTCCCGAACGACGGCGCGCATCGACCGTCCCTTTCCGGCACCAATTTTCGCCCCATCGAGGCACATTATGAAGCGATCCGAAGTCAATGAAATCATTGCAGAAAGCGATGTGTTCATCCGCAGCCACGGGTATATTCTGCCGCCATTTGCCTATTGGTCGCCGGACACGATGAAGGCGCGCGTGGCAGGTGACAGCGCAATGATCCGCGATCACATGTTGGGGTGGGACATTACAGACTATGGGCAGGGTAAATTCCGCGATTTGGGTTTGTTTCTGTTCACAGTGCGCAACGGCTCTGCCACGAACGTACGGCGGGGTATGGGAATGCTCTATGCTGAAAAGATCATGATTTCCGGTGAAAACCAAATCAGTCCCATGCATCGGCACAATTTCAAGACAGAAGACATCATCAACAAGGGTGGCGGGGTCCTGGTTCTGGAATTGTTCAAGGCCGATAGCAAAGGTGAGATCGACGAAACCGCTGCCGTACGGGTGCGTACGGATGGTACTTGGCGCGACTTGCCCGCCGGCGGATTGCTCCGACTTGCCCCTGGCGAAAGCGTCACGCTGGAACCCGACACGTGGCATGCCTTTTGGGGCGAGGGCGGCCGGGTACTGATCGGTGAAGTATCGAATGTGAACGACGATCGAACCGACAACATTTTCCAAGACCAGATTGGGCGTTTTTCATCCATCACCGAAGATCAGCCGCCGCGGCACTTGCTGGTTTCGGACTATGACTCATGGCTCGGATGAGGTGAAAGGAAACAGACAAGTGAACTCAGATTCAGGAATTTTTATGTAATGCATTAAGGATGGCTAACAGGGTATTGTAATAAAGGGATATATTGAAAATTTCAGTGGCAGAATTTTGTCCTGATTTCTTGGGTTTGCGCCGAACATGATGGTACCGCAGATGCCGCTGGGGACGGACTTGAACGGCGAAGCTACCCACGCGCGGGCGCAGACGTCGCGCATGCCTATTTGGACTATTTGGATAAGCCTTTTGATCTGACCCTTGGAAACGGCGAAGATCGGCGCAATACCCCGCCCGGCCAAAGGCGGCTCGTGGGCGCCGGGCCGGTCACAGCCGCGCTGATGGGCATCTTGCCGAACGGGCCTCTTGCAATGTGTTGGTTGGGTAGAAAAAGTGGCCGCGAACTTGAGCCGGCCACGCCATGCGCTAGCGTATAGCCCGTGACCAAAGGAGGATACGATGACGTATATGCCTGCAAGTGACCGTTACGAAAAGATGGTGTACCGCCGCTGCGGCACTTCGGGGCTGAAACTGCCCGCCATCAGTTTGGGGCTATGGCATAACTTTGGTCATGACACGCCGCATCAGCTCAAACGCGACATCTGCCGCACCGCATTTGATCACGGGATCACGCATTTCGATCTGGCGAACAACTACGGCCCGCCGCCGGGAAGCGCAGAAGAGACGTTCGGCGAGATTCTGCGTACCGACTTTGCGGGCTGGCGCGATGAACTGATCATCAGTTCGAAAGCTGGGTATGAAATGTGGGACGGGCCCTACGGCGAATGGGGCAGCCGCAAATACCTGATCGCGTCCTGCGATCAGAGCCTGAAACGGCTGGGGGTGGACTATGTGGACATCTTTTATTCCCACCGCTTCGATCCAGACACACCGCTGGAAGAAACCATGGCTGCACTGGATCAGATCGTGCGCTCGGGCAAGGCGCTATATGCCGGAATTTCCAGTTATAATGCCGCGCGTACCCGCGAGGCGGTGCGCATCCTGAACGATCTGGGCACGCCCTGTCTGATCCATCAGCCCAGCTACAACATGCTGAACCGTTGGGTCGAGCGCGATGGGCTAAAGGACACACTGGCCGAATTGGGCGTGGGCTCGATCGCCTTTACGCCGCTGGCCCAGGGCATGCTGACCGACAAGTATCTGAAGGGCATTCCCGAAGGCAGCCGCGCCTCTCAAGACAAGAGCCTGGATCCAGCCATGATCAGTGAAAGGGCGGTCGACAACCTGAACAAGCTGAACGATCTGGCGAAACAGCGTGGCCAGACACTGGCGCAGATGGCCATCGCTTGGGTGCTGCGTGGTGGCGGCATCACGACGGCCCTGATCGGGGCGTCCAAACCATCGCAGGTGGTGGATTGTGTGGGCGCGGTTACGAACCTCGACTTCACAGACGAGGAATTGGCGCTGATTGACGCGCATGCCGACGAGGAAGAAATCAATCTTTGGGCCCAATCGTCTGAACAGGTCGATGGGGCCGCCCAGCGAAAGCCGAAAAAATGAACCGCAGTTCGATTGCCCGCACCGGTGCAATCGTGATCGTGCCGGCATCCGGGTGCCCCGTGTCAGCCCGGCGGGTCGGGCCGCGTGAATCGCGATAGGGTCAAGGAACAGCGTGCTGGTAACATCGCGGACGCCGGGAAAACGGGCTGACGGCTGGCGGGACGCAAAACGGCGGGTCTTTTGTCCTGCCTGCACCTTGTCGCGCTTTGCGTGCTGCGGCACAAACGCACAAACGTAACAAAGGACGCCCCGATGCCCCTTGCCCCTTATGTTCGGATCCTCGGCCGTGGTCCGTCGCGCGCACGGCACTTGACGCGCGACGAAGCGCGCGAGGCGATGGGGCTGATCCTGTCTGGCGAGGCCGCGCCCGAAGCGGTCGGCGCGCTCTTGATGCTGATGCGCTATCGCGGCGAGGTGCCCGAAGAGATTGCCGGCTTTGCCGACGCGATGCGGGCGGACTTGCCGGTCTGGCGCGGGCCACGCCCAGATCTGGATTGGTCGTGTTATGCGGCGGGGCGCACACGCGGGGTGCCATGGTTCCTGCTGTCCGCCAAACTGGTGGCCCAGGCGGGGCACACGGTTCTGTTGCATGGCTGGAACAGCCACCAGAACCCTATCGCCAGTGTGCGCGGCGGGCTCGATCATGCGGGGATCACACAGGCCGACACATTGCCATTGGCGGGCGAAATCATCGCGCGCGAAAGTATCGCCTATGCGCCGCTGGAGAGCTTTGCGCCGCGCTGCCTCGATCTACTGAAATTGCGCGATGTGCTGGGTCTGCGCTCGGCGGTGAACACGACGATGAAGGTCTTGAACCCCGGTGGCGCCGCCGCAGCGGTACAGGGCGTATTTCATCCCCCATACCGCGAATTGCAGGCCGCCGCCTGCGCGCTGCTGGGCCTGCGCCGCGTGACCATCATCAAGGGCGGCGGGGGCGAATTTGAACGCCACCCCGGAAAAGATGTGGTGATGCATGGGCTACGGGACGGGGCGGATTGGGCGCCCACCGCGCCGCCCGTTCTGGACATCCAGGCCCGCCGTCTGGGCGAAGGCGACTATACGCCCCAGGATCTGGCGCGGTTGTGGCACGGCGATCTGGATGACCCGTTCGCCGAAGGCATTGTTCTGGGCACGGCCGCCTTGGCGTTCGATACGCTGGGGGTGGCCAGCGGACAAGCCGCCTTGGATCATGCCCGGGCGGCTTGGGCGAAAAGGCACTAGGGCGATGAAGTTCTTCCCGATGTTCCTGCGGATGGCCGGGCGCCACGTCATCATCGTGGGCGGCGGTGAACAGGCCGCGCAAAAAGCGCGCCTGATGACCAAGACCGAGGCCCGGTTGACCCTGATGGCCCCCGCGTTGGACGACGAATTGACCGCGCTGGTCCGGCGCGGGCGGGCGCATCACCACGCAGGGCCGATCACGCCGGACGACCTGCGCGGCGCGGCGCTGGTGTTGATCGGGTCTGGCTGTCCGGGCCACGATGGCGCGATCCATGCGCTGGCCCGCGAGGCCGGAGCCTTGGTGAACGTGGTCGACCAGCCGCATTTGTGCGAGGCAACGACCCCGTCGCTGGTCGATCGCGACCCGTTGGTCGTGGCCATTGGCACCGAAGGCGCCGCCCCGGTTCTGGCCCGCCAGATCAAGGCGCGGCTGGAAACCTTGTTAGAGCCGAGTCTGGGCGAACTTGTCGCCCGGGCCGGAACTCTGCGCGATGCGGCGGCGCAGCGTGTCCCGCGTGAAAAACGCCGCGCGCTATGGCGATGGGTGTTCGATGGCTCGCCGCGCGCCATGCTGTCCGCAGGTGACATCCAGGGCGCAGGCGACGCGATCAGCCGGGCCATTACCGCAGGCGGCGCACCGGAGGCATCGGGCGGGGCGCTGTCTGTTCTGCGCGCCGCCGAAAGCGCAGACCTGATGACATTGCGCGCCATGCAACGTCTGCAAGAGGCGGACTGCATCTGGATCGAACCGGGGCTGTCGCTCGCGCTTTTGGAACTGGCGCGCCGGGATGCCGAGCGTTTTGACCTGGGCACAGCGGGCGGTGCAGAGAACGTCTCGGATATCGAGGGGGCCGTCGCAAAGGGCCGGCGGGCGGTGATCTTGATGCGTGATCCGGGGGGCTTGGTGCCCGACCTGGCGGCATGTGCCACGGAAGTCATCCCGCCATCCCGCTGACCTTTTCCACAAGTATGATCGACCACACCATGGCGGGGCGGCGGGTTGAATCGACCGGCCTGCCTGGGCTCAATCGTGCGACCAATCCCGTCCCGGTGGGCGGTTGTGGAATTTTGATGCAAGAGCCGTGTGAGGGGATCGGCGACATGTTTGTCAGTGTGCCGCCACACAGGCGCTCGTCGTCAAATCGCAACGGGCGATATTTCCGGTAGGGTTTGTGGGGTAGGGTAGGAAAGCCCCCCAATGGCAAAACCGCGCAGGGTGGTCCCCCGCGCGGTTTCTTTGGTTCAGGCAGAGCGGCGGTTCAGGCAGAGCGGCGTTGGCGGCGGCGCATCAGCCCAAGCGCGGCAAGCCCGCCCAACAGCAAGGGCGCACCCGCCGGTAGTGGCACTGCAGCGAGCCCATGGGTCGTCGCGCGCAGGGTGAACCCGTCGTAGCTGGACGCAAACGCATCATCGATAGCCACGGCGAAGGTCATGTTCAGGTTTGCCAGATCCTCGATCGCATCGACGACAAGGTCCGTCGCATAGTCCAGTGGGTTTCCGTCCGGGTCGACAAGACTGGTCAGGATGTAGGTCATCATGTCCGCTGAAATCCCGTGGACCGGGTCGAACGCATAGTCATAGTCGAACACCAGCGACGAAATCGGCTCGACACCCAGATCATTGAGCGCAGAGAGCGGATCAGTGCCGCGCAGGAATTCCCAGCCCAGATCGCTGGCCCAAGCCATGACCAGCGGATCGGCCACGCCGGGATTGTAGTCATAGAGTAGCCCGTCAGGCACGTCCCCTTGTGTCAGCCACCCGCCGAAAAGGTCGTCGTAGCTGCCGTACATGCCGCCCGAAACGATCATGTCTTCGCCCAAGGTGACATCGAATCCGGCCCGGTCCGCGGTGTCGAAAAAGCCCGGCAAGCTGAGAGGGTTGGGGTTGAGTGGCGCCCCCCCAAAGAGCCCGAACGGGTACTGACTGAAGGCGGCCACATCGTCGGGGCCGAATTCAACGCCGTCCGCCGTGGTCGCAAATCGCAGACCGTCCGCGGTGCCCGACGCAACAAAGTCGTCGCCGACACCGGTACCCAATTCAAACGTGACCCCATCAAGCGTGCCGCCGGTCACGTTGATCAGGCGGTGATAAACCTGGTAGATCGACTCGCCTTCGCCGTCGGCTTCGACGTCAAACACCAGATCGATGCTGCCGGTGTCGGTCACCTGTTGTTTAACACGCTTTCCGCTCTGGAACGGGCTGGTGCAGATCGCTCCGCTCGACGCCATGATACAGCCGTCGAACACAGAGTAGTCTTCTTGAACGACCTTGATTCCGGGGGCGTCCGCCTCGGGTGCGCCATAGACAATCTGACCGTTCGTTGTTGCCGATGCGTCGGGCAGGGCGCGGTCGTAAATCACGCTCGCGCCGGTTTCGCCTGCGCTCACCGCAGGGCCCACATCAACAGTGTCGGTGTTCCAGCCGGAAATCGTGGCAGCCGACGAAATGGCAGGTGCCACAAGTGCGCTGGTTAGTGTCAACGCAGATACAAAGTTACGGGCTTTCATCAAGTCCCCCCTTCAAATGGATTATTGTTAAGAATTTTTTCTCGCGCGTTCGATCCCGCACAAATGAATAAATTAATATATAAGAATGTCAAAGAAAAAAGGTTAACCTTTGGGCGCAGGCGCCGCGCTGTCGAACAGGCGGGCATCACACCGTGAAAAGGCTGCGTAGCTGCTTTTCGCAAAATACCGGTATGGTCCGCTGTTTGCGCCGGTCTGCCCGCGTGGTGCCACTTGACGGTGCCTAAACCCTGTAATACCTAGGCGGCGGTCTTGCGGGCGTTGTGTAGTGGTAAGACCTCAGCCTTCCAAGCTGATGACGCGGGTTCGATTCCCGCCGCCCGCTCCACCCTTCAGTTTTGCGTGTCTTTCCGTCCAGCGTGGTTGCGACGATGGTCTGCCCTTGGCGTGGACCAAGGGTCGCAAGGCAAGTTTCGATGGAATGTTGCGGCAACAGGGCAGGGCGGATAATGCTTGCCGTCGACGAACGACAAGGAAAGACGATGGCAAACCGTACGATCACCACCGAGGCCGAGCGCGGCAAATCCAAGCAGATCGGTGCGCTTGCCGCTCTTTGGCCGTTCATCAAACCCTATAGCCCGATGGTCGTTGCGGCCGGTGTGGCGCTGGTTTTCACCGCGTGCATTTCGTTGATTTTGCCGATTGCGGTGCGGCGCGTCGTGGATGGGTTCGAAGCCTCGCAGGGGGCGTTGCTGGATGGCTATTTCGGGGCTGCGCTGGCGATTGCGCTGCTCTTGGCGCTCGGAACGGGGCTGCGTTATTATCTTGTGACCCGTTTGGGCGAACGGGTCGTGGCCGATATCCGCAAGGCGGTGTTCGCACGGGTCGTGGGGATGAGCCCGGCCTATTTCGAAAAGATCCTGACCGGCGAGGTGATCAGCCGGATCACGACCGACACGACGCTGATCCTGTCTGTCATCGGGTCGTCCATTTCGGTTGCGCTGCGCAATGTGCTGATCTTTGCGGGCGGGCTGGTCTTGATGCTGTTCACATCGGCCAAACTGACGGGGCTTGTGCTCTTGATTGTTCCGGCTGTCGTGATCCCGATCATCACCTTGGGGCGGCGGTTGCGCAAACTCAGTCGCGAGAACCAGGATTGGATCGCGTCATCGTCCGCAGTGGCGTCTGAATCGCTGCTGAGCGTTCAGACCGTGCAGGCGTTTACTGCCGAGGCGGATACACGCGCGCGCTTTGATGACGTCACCGAGCATAGCTATGACAGCGCCCGCAAGCGCATTCTGACCCGCGCCATCATGACCGTGATCGTCATCGCGCTGATTTTCTCGGGCGTGGTCGGGGTGTTGTGGGTGGGGGCCCGTGATGTCCGTCTTGATGCCATGAGCATCGGTGCCCTGGTTCAATTCGTTATCTATGCCATCATGGTCGCGGGCTCGGTGGCGGCCCTGTCCGAAACATGGGGCGAATTGCAGCGCGCCGCGGGGGCGACTGAACGGCTGGTCGAATTGCTCGGGGCGCAGGACGAAGTGCGCGACCCGGAAAACGGGGCCAGATTGCCCGAACCCGTGCGCGGCGAAATCCGGTTTCAGAACGTCAGTTTCCGCTATCCGGCGCGGCCCGAGCATTTGGCGCTCGATGGCATCAATCTGGACGTGAAGCCGGGGGAAACCGTGGCGCTGGTCGGCCCATCCGGGGCGGGCAAGTCGACCATCATTCAGTTGATCCAACGCTTTTATGACCCTGACGAGGGCGCCGTGCTCATGGATGGTATCGATCTCAAGGATATGGTCCGCGAAGAGTTTCGCCGTCACATCGCGCTGGTCCCGCAAGATGCAGTGGTGTTTGCCGACACCGCGCGCGAAAACATTCGTTTCGGCAAGCCCGGTGCCTCCGACGTCGAGGTTGAAGCCGCAGCCCGCGCCGCGGCCGCCCATGACTTCCTGACTGCACTGCCGCAGGGCTACGACACCTTTGTCGGCGAGCGCGGCGTGATGCTGTCGGGGGGGCAAAAACAGCGCATCGCCCTGGCCCGGGCCATTTTGCGCGATGCGCCCGTTCTGGTGCTGGATGAGGCAACATCGGCACTGGACGCGGAAAGCGAACGCGCGGTGCAGCAGGCGGTGGACGAGTTGTCCAAGGACCGCACGACCTTTGTGGTGGCGCACCGGTTGGCGACCGTGAAAAAGGCCGACCGCATTCTGGTTTTCGACAACGGTCGGATCGTTGCCGAAGGAACCCACGACGCGCTTGTGGCCGGTGGCGGGCTCTATGCGCGGCTGGCGCGCTTGCAGTTTACGTCAGGGACCGAAGCCGCATAAGCGACTTGCAAGGATACCGGTGCGTGGTAACGTTTTACCAGTATAGCAACAGGGAGCTTTTAAATGGGTGTTTGGAGTTTTGTGAAAGGCGCTGGCAAGTCTTTGTTCGGCAAGGACGATCAGCCGAAGAAAGAAGACCTGATGGCTGAGATCGAGGCGCTCGGACTTGAAGCGGACGGGCTGGACATTTCTGTCGAGGGCGACAAGGTCAAGGTGTCGGGCAACGCCGCCAGCCAGGAAGCCAAGGAAAAGATCATTCTTGCGGTCGGAAATGTCGAAGGGATTGCCGAAGTAGAAGATGCAGTCGGTGGCGACGACCCTGTGTTCCACACAGTGGAAAAGGGCGACACGCTCTGGGCCATTGCCAAAAACACCTTGGGCGACGGCAATCGCTATATGGAAATCTTCGATGCCAACAAACCGATGTTGAGCCACCCGGACAAGATTTATCCCGGTCAGGTCCTGCGCATTCCGGTATCGGGCACCGCTGCCTGACCCGCTTCCCAAGACGCTATTTTTCTGGGCGGTCCGTTTTGGATCGCCCTTTTTTGTGATTTGCGACGCTGCGTTGCGTGATCACGTTCCTCTTGCGATGCGCGCCATAAGGCCGCATCCTGAAAGTCAAAAGGGGGCCTTCGTGGTCAATACTGATGTAGGGGAGGACGTCATGCCAGAGAGAAAATTCGCCAGTGTTGCCGATTCAGAGGCACTTGAGCAACAGAGCTGGGAGAGCCGCGATGTTCCGCGCTCGATGTATGAATTCGTAACCCGCACCAAGGAAAATCACGGCGCGACCAATGCATTCACCTTTCAACTGACCAGCGGGCCCAAGGATCCGGCCGAAACCCTGACCTGGAACGAGGTGCATGCCAAGGTGACCCAGGCGGCGAACCTGTTTCGTTCGCTGGGTGTCGGGCGCGATGACGTGGTCGCCTATGTCCTGCCCAATTGCAGCGAAACGCTGATTACCTTGTTGGGCGGCCCGGTGGCGGGCATTGTCAACCCGATCAACCCAATGCTCGAACCCGAACATATCGCCGCGATCCTGCGTGAAACAAAGGCCAAGGTGGTGGTTACGCTCAAGGCGTTCCCCCAGACCGATATCGCGCAAAAGACAGCCGAAGCCGTCAAACATGCGCCAGGGGTGACCACGGTACTCGAAGTTGATCTGAACCGTTACCTGACCCCGCCCAAAAGCTGGATTGTACCGCTGGTGCGCCCCAAGAACACGGGGCTGAAAGTGCATCACGCGATCACCAAGGATTTCAATCGCGAACTGGCCAAGCAGCCCACCACACTGACGTTTGAGGACAGTCTGGATGACCGGGTTGCCGCCTATTTCCACACGGGCGGCACCACCGGGATGCCAAAGGTTGCCCAGCACACGGTCAACGGGATCGTGTACAACGGCTGGGTCGGGGCCACGCTGCTCTTTACGCCAGAAGACAATGTGATCTGCCCGCTGCCTTTGTTCCATGTTTTTGGCTGTCATGTGATTGTGATGGCGGCCGTTGCGTCGGGCGCGCATGTGGTGTTTCCGACGCCAGCGGGCTATCGCGGCGACGGGGTGTTCGACAATTTCTGGAAGCTGGTCGAGCGTTGGAAAATCACCTTTGCCATTACTGTGCCCACGGCTATTTCAGCGCTGATGCAGCGGCCGGTAGACGCGGATGTCAGCACGATCAAAACGGTGTTTTCGGGGTCGGCGGCCTTGCCTGTCGAGCTGTACAAGCGCTTTGAGAAAGCCACCGGCGTGACCATCGTCGAAGGCTATGGTCTGACCGAGGCAACCTGTCTTGTCTCGTGCAACCCGGCCCATGGCAAAAAGAAAATCGGGTCGGTCGGCATTCGCTTTCCTTATACTGACATCAAAATCCTTCACACCGGCAGCGATGGTGCGCCCAAAGAATGCGCCGTCGACGAGGTCGGCGAAATCTGTGTCGCCAATCCGGGCGTCTATGCCGGATCAACCTACACCGAAGAAGACAAGAACCACGATCTGTTCCACTACGACCGCTATTTGCGGACGGGGGATCTGGGCCGGATCGATGCCGACGGCTATTTGTTCATCACCGGGCGCGCAAAGGATCTGATCATTCGCGGCGGCCACAATATCGACCCGGCCGAAATTGAAGAGGCTCTGGCAGGTCACCCCGCGGTTGCCTTTGCAGGGGCGATTGG
This sequence comes from Aliiroseovarius sp. PTFE2010, assembly GCF_049943335.1. NCBI lineage: Bacteria > Pseudomonadati > Pseudomonadota > Alphaproteobacteria > Rhodobacterales > Paracoccaceae > Aliiroseovarius > Aliiroseovarius sp. PTFE2010. The sequence goes on along the minus strand of NZ_JBNFVY010000004.1, from coordinate 43,415 downwards.
CCAACCCGACAAGCACGCCGGGGAACTTCCCTGCGCCTATGTTGAACTGATCGACGGCGGCGAGGCCTCGGTCGACGAACTGATGGCATTTGTCACACGGCAGATTCACGAACGCGCGGCGGTGCCTAAGTATCTGGAAGTGCTGGACGAACTGCCAAAGACCGCCGTGGGCAAGGTGTTCAAGCCGGATTTGCGGAAAAGGGCCATCACAAGGGTCTACAACGAAGCTCTGGCCGAAGCGGGGCTGTCGGCGCGCGTCGTGGCCGTGATCGAGGACAAAAAGCGCGGGCTGGTCGCCCAGATCGACAAGGCGCATTCGGCTGAAGGCGAAAAAATTGAGCATATTTTGGGTGAGTTCACCCGCCCCTGGGAATTCACTGCCTGAGAGTCGTTGAGATTTTGCTAAAATTCTTGATGCAACGTTCGCGCGTTTCGCCCCTTGTTAACACTTGCCATGGCATGGTCACCGAAAGGACTTCCTGGGGGGGCCACACCATGGCGCTTACATTGCTCGTTTCGGTTTTCTTCGCCTCGATTGGTGCGATAACCACGCTCTTGGCGAGCGGGTCGTGGGGCCTTGCGACCTTGGCCTATGTCGGCTTTGGGATGGTCGCCTTGTTGTCCGTTTCGGTGCTGCGCTCCGAAGACCCCGACGATGTGGGGCAGATGTCCGCCCCCGCGCACTGACGGTTCATTTGATGGGTTAAACAGGTCTGGGTACAGCGGCGCACGTCTAAGATACGAATTTCATTCCGCAAGGCGCGGTTTGATGTTTTCGCGCTGCGGTCGCCGCGCCGTGGCAAAATCCGCGAACCGAACCAGTGCGTCGGGATCTTGGACTGCACTTTCCCGCCCGCCCTGCCTTGCGCAGCACCCACCAACCAAGTGCGCAGCATTTCTTCCAAATTTTGTTCCGCCAAATTGATCGGACTACGTCGCGAAATCAGGAACCTGTCAGGCGATACCGCGGCGGGGTGGTGAAACCTGAATGGGGCAGGGGTGTGCTCTGGGCCAACCGGGTGACAACCCACAGGGCATTCCGTTCATCCCGCATCGGGGGGCGTTCGGCGTTGCGGCCAGTACCGGCGCGATATCGGTGAATGTGAATTGGCAGACGTTCAAGGTCATGTCCGACATGCGCCCACATAGGCCGACAGGCGCAGGACTAGCGGCCGTTATGCGCGAAAATCGTTTTGGATCTGCGGCAAGAACCCTGAGCCAGAGAAAAACCGGTGATCGCGAACCGTCCGCCACTGTTGGGATCATTGCATTCTGCGGCGCTGAGTTTAGCGAAACCCGTACCCTACGACCGCAAATCACTTGAAGCGCAGAGTGAAGATGTGTACCAATGTATACAATCGCGGGAAGGCCTGCGTTTTGCGCGGTAACTGCGCGTCAAACCCACATCAATCATCTAGCCGGAAGTGCCAATGAGCTTGTATGACTCTTATCTTGAAGAAATCCAAACGCGCAAAACCGAAGGGCTGCACCCCAAGCCGATAGACGATGGAGCGCTGGTGGCCGAGTTGATCGCGCAGATCACGGACAGCGAACACCCGCATCGGAAAGATTCGCTGGATTTCTTCATCTATAACACGCTGCCCGGCACGACGAGCGCAGCCGGGGTCAAGGCCGATTTCCTTAGGCAGATCATCCTCGGCGAAGCTGTGGTTGAAGAAATCACGCCGACATTCGCGTTCGAGTTGCTATCGCATATGAAGGGCGGCCCATCGATCCAGGTGCTTCTGGAACTGGCGCTTGGCGATGATCAGGCGATTGCGCAGTCGGCTGCAGCAGTATTGAAAACGCAAGTGTTCCTCTATGAGGCGGACATGGAGCGTTTGAGCGCCGCGCATCGTGCGGGCAATCCGATTGCGACCGATCTGCTGCAAAGCTACGCAAGGGCCGAATTTTTCACCGCGCTTCCCGAGATCGACGAAGAGATCGCGGTCGTGACCTACATCGCCGCCGAAGGCGATATTTCGACCGACCTTTTGTCACCCGGTAATCAGGCGCATTCGCGTTCAGACAGGGAACTGCACGGCAAATGCATGATTTCGCCGCAAGCGCAGGCCGAAATTCAGGAACTGCAGAAGAAACACCCCGGCAAGCGGGTCATGCTGATCGCCGAAAAAGGCACAATGGGCGTAGGGTCATCGCGCATGTCCGGCGTGAACAACGTGGCCCTGTGGACCGGCAAACAGGCCAGCCCCTATGTGCCGTTTGTGAATATCGCGCCTGTGGTCGCTGGTACGAACGGGATTTCGCCGATCTTTCTGACCACGGTGGGCGTGACGGGCGGCATCGGAATTGATCTGAAGAACTGGGTCAAGAAAACCGACGAAAATGGCACCCCGATCCTGGATGCAGACGGCAATACAATCCTGGAGCAGACCTACTCGGTCGATACCGGAACGGTTCTGACGATCAACACCAAGGACAAAACGCTCTACGACGAGACCGGGACCAAAAAACTGGCTGACGTGTCCTCGGCCTTTACGCCTCAGAAAGTGGAATTCATGAAGGCGGGCGGGTCATATGCGGTCGTGTTTGGCAAAAAATTGCAAACATTCGCGGCCGAAACGCTGGGCATTGAGCCGCCTGCGGTTTTCGCGCCTGCGAAGGAAATCTCGCACGATGGCCAAGGTCTGACGGCGGTTGAAAAGATCTTTAATGCCAATGCAGTAGGCGCCACGCCGGGCAAGACACTGCACGCCGGATCGGACGTGCGGGTCAAGGTCAATATCGTCGGCAGCCAGGACACCACAGGCCTGATGACCAGCCAAGAGTTGGAGGCTATGGCCGCCACGGTGATTTCACCCACGGTTGACGGGGCCTATCAATCGGGCTGTCACACCGCATCGGTCTGGGACAAGAAGGCGCAGGCGAATATTCCCAAGCTGATGAGTTTCATGAACAAATTCGGTCTGATCACCGCGCGTGATCCCAAGGGCGACTACCCTGCGATGACCGACGTGATCCACAAGGTGTTGAACGACCTCACGGTGGATGACTGGGACATCATCATCGGGGGCGACAGCCACACGCGCATGTCCAAAGGCGTTGCCTTTGGTGCGGACAGCGGCACCGTAGCGTTGGCCTTGGCCACGGGCGAGGCAACGATGCCGATCCCTGAATCCGTCAAGGTAACGTTCAAGGGTCAGATGGCCGACTACATGGACTTTCGCGATGTGGTTCATGCCACGCAGGCGCAGATGCTCAAGCAGCATGGCGACAACGTGTTCCAGGGCCGGGTGATCGAAGTGCATATTGGCACGCTGCTGGCCGACCAGGCGTTTACGTTTACCGACTGGACTGCGGAAATGAAGGCCAAGGCGTCGATTTGCATTTCAAACGACGAGACGTTGATTGCATCTTTGGAACTTGCCAAGGACCGCATTCAGGTGATGATCGACAAAGGCATGGACAATGGGGTGGGAACCCTGGCCGGGTTGATTGCCAAGGCCGATAAACGGATCGCCCAGATCAAATCGGGTGAAAAACCGGCCCTGACCCCCGACGCCGATGCGAAATATTTCGCCGAGGTCGTCGTCGATCTGGACCAGATCGCCGAGCCGATGATCGCTGATCCGGACGTCAATAATTCCGATGTGTCCAAGCGCTATACGCACGACACGATCCGGCCCGTTTCCTACTATGGCGGTGAGAAAAAGGTGGATCTGGGCTTTGTCGGGTCCTGCATGGTGCACAAGGGCGACATGAAGATCGTTGCCCAAATGCTCAAGAATCTTGAGGCCGCGAATGGCAAGGTCGAATTCAAGGCGCCGCTGGTGGTGGCTGCCCCGACCTACAACATTATCGACGAGCTGAAGGACGAGGGCGATTGGGAAATCCTGCAACGCTATTCCGGTTTTGAGTTCGACGATCTCTTCCCCAAAAGCCACGCCCGAACCGAGTACGAGAATATTCTCTATCTTGAGCGGCCGGGATGTAACCTGTGTATGGGGAACCAGGAAAAGGCCGAAAAGGGCGATACGGTCCTTGCAACGTCGACCCGCCTGTTCCAGGGCCGCGTCGTCGAAGACAGCACTGAAAAGCGCGGCGAGTCGCTCTTGGCCTCGACCCCGGTGGTTGTTTTGTCGGCCATCCTGGGCCGCACCCCGACGATTGAGGAATATAAGTCGGCCGTAGATGGCATTGACCTGACCAAGTTCGCGCCGCCTCTGCAGGTGCCCAGCACGACCCAATCGGCGCATTTCTGATCCGCGTCACCCAAAGACAAAAATCGAAAAGGCCCGCTTGCAAGCGGGCTTTTTTATTGCGCTAGGGCAAGGTTTGATCAGACGGCGGCTTGGCACGACCATGCGCGCGCCAATCAGCTATACAGTCTGCTTTCGTTGGGAAAATTTGTCACCCTTGGCATCGCGCAGAGGGATTGGGCCATGGTTTGCCTGTCACCACGCCCAGTCAGCACGCAGGGTGAATTAGCCTTGCATGGGCTTTTTCAGCGCAGGCATTGAAGCGAGCACAAGTGCAAAAAACCCCTGCGCGTCAGGGACGGGCAGGGGCTTTGGGCAGTCTGTAGCGGGTGTCAGCCGCCGAAGTCGTCAAGCATGATATCCTCGCGGTCCACACCCAATTCAAGCAGCATGTTGATGACCGACTGGTTCATGATCGGCGGGCCACACATGTAGTATTCGCAATCTTCGGGATTGGGGTGGTCCTTGAGATAATTTTCATACAGCACGTTGTGAATGAACCCGGTGTAGCCGTCCCAATCATCTTCGGGCAGCGCATCGGACAGGGCCACGTGCCATTCAAAGTTGGGGAATTCCGCCGCAAGTTCGTCGAAATCCTCGACAAAGAACATCTCGCGCTTTGACCGCGCCCCGTACCAGAAACTGATTTTCCGGTCCTTGTTCTTGAGCCGTTTCAGCTGGTCGAAAATATGACTGCGCATCGGGGCCATGCCGGCGCCGCCGCCAATGAACACCATTTCCTTTTCCGTCTCACGCGCGAAAAATTCGCCAAAGGGGCCGGAAATGGTAACCTTGTCGCCGGGTTTAAGGTTGAAGATGTAAGACGACATCTTGCCCGGCGGAATGCCCTGGGTGCCTGGCGGCGGAGTGGCGATCCGCACATTCAGCATGATGATGCCTTTTTCGTCCGGGTAGTTCGCCATCGAATAGGCCCGCTCAACCGGTTCGTCGCAGGTCGATTCATATTGCCAGATGTTGAATTTGTCCCAGTCTTCCCGATACTCTTCTTCGATGTCGAAATCGGTGTATTTGACGTGATGGGCCGGGGCTTCGATCTGGATATAGCCGCCCGCGCGGAAATCCACGTCTTCGCCTTCGGGCAGTTCGAGGACCAGCGCCTTGATGAAGGTTGCCACGTTTTCGTTGGACCGAACGGTGCATTCCCATTTTTTGACGCCGAAAACCTCTTCGGGGACTTCGACCTGCATGTCTTGCTTGACAGCCACCTGACAGGACAGACGGTCGCCGCAGGCGGCCTCGCGCTTGGTAATATGGGCTTCCTCGGTGGGCAGGATCGATCCGCCACCTTCGTGAATGCGCACGCGGCACTGCGCGCAAGTTCCGCCCCCGCCACAGGCCGAGGGGACGAAAAGATTTTCGGCGGCCAGCGTTTGCAGCAACTTGCCGCCCGCGGGGACCGAAATCGTCTTTTCACCGTTGATGGTGATGTTCACGTTGCCGGTCGATACCAGGCGTGAGCGCGCCACCATGATAATCGCCACCAACGCGATGACGATCAGTGAAAACAGCAGGACACCTAGTGCAAAGGTCTGCATGCGATCCCCCGTTTACAGTTTGACGCCAGAGAAGGACATGAAGGCCATGGCCATCAGTCCGGCGCTTATGAATGTGATCCCAAGCCCTTGCAGGCCATCGGGAATGTCCGAATATTTCAGCTTTTCGCGCACACCGGCCATGGCGGTGATCGCCAAGGCCCAGCCCAGACCGGACGAGACTCCATAAACCGTGCTTTCCGCAAGGGCGTAGTTGCGTTCCACCATAAAGAGCGATCCGCCCAGGATCGCACAGTTCACCGTAATCAGCGGCAGGAACACACCAAGCGCGTTGTAAAGCGGCGGGAAGTACTTATCGAGCACCATTTCAAGGATTTGCACCATGGCCGCGATCACCCCGATATACGAGATGAGGCCAAGGAACGTCAGATCCACATCCGGAAACCCGGCCCATGCCAGCGCGCCGGGGGCCAGCAGGTAGGTCAGGATCAGGTTGTTGGCCGGGACCGTAATGGTCTGCACCAAGGTGACTGAAATGCCCAGACCGATCGCGGTCGAGATCTTCTTGGACACGGCCAGAAAGGTGCACATGCCCAGAAAGAACGCCAGCGCCATGTTTTCGACGAAGATGGCCTTTACGGCCAGCGACAGCAGCTCTTCCATCAGTGCGCCTCCACCGTTTGAATGCGGTACTCGCGTTCTTCGACCTGCTCGGGTTTCCAGGTCCGAAAGCCCCAGATCAACAGGCCGATGACGAAGAACGCCGATGGCGGCAGCAGCAGCAAACCGTTGGGCACGTACCAGCCGCCGTTGTTGACCGTGGGCAGGATCGTAAAGCCGAACAGGCTGCCCGAGCCGAACAGTTCGCGGATGAAGCCCACCAGCATCAGGATCAGCCCATAGCCCAGACCGTTGCCCACACCGTCCACAAAGCTGGCCAGGGGCGGGTTTTTCATCGCGAAGGCTTCCGCGCGCCCCATGACGATACAGTTGGTGATGATCAGCCCGACGAAGACCGACAGGGTTTTGGAAATCTCGTAGGCATATGCCTTGAGCACCTGATCAACCACGATCACGAGCGAGGCAATGATGATCATCTGCACGATGATCCGGATTGAACTCGGGATCTGGCTGCGCAGGACCGAAATGAACATCGAAGAAAACGCGGTCACCAGTGTTACCGCGATGGCCATCACCATCGCCACTTGCAGCGATGACGTGACGGCCAAGGCCGAACACACGCCCAGCACCTGCAAGGTGATCGGGTTGTTGTCGACCATCGGGTCGATCAGCATGCTGCGGTAGGTCTGTGCCATCAGATCTCTCCTGCGCGGACACGTTCAAGAAAGGGTTCAAAGCCCCGCTCGCTCATCCAGAAACGCACAAGGTTATCCACCCCGCGCGAGGTCAGCGTTGCGCCGGACAGGGCGTCGACGAAATACTCGCGCCCCTGCGGCGGCGGGGTCTTGGCCACCGTGATCGCAAGCTCGCCTTCGCCGTCTTCGGTGCGCAGTTTCTTGTCGCGCCACAGGGCTTTCCAGCGCGGATTATCCACTTCGGCGCCCAGTCCGGGGGTTTCGGCGTGTTCGTAGAACTGCAGCCCGTAGATCGTGTTACCGTCCTCTTCGATCGCGATAAAGCCGTAGAGTGTTGACCACAGGCCATAGCCGTAGACAGGCAGGATCACCTTGTCGAGCGCGCCCTGATCGTCGCGCAGCAGGTAGACGGTCACGTAGTTTGCCTGGCGCCGGATGCTGGCCGGGTCGTCGGTCAGTGGCGCCGACAGGGTCAGGTCATCTGCGGCGGCGCGGTCGTCAAATTCGAAGCGGTCGAATTGATCGGTGAATTCGCCGGTCGCCAGTTCAAGCACCTGCGGCTCGAACGCTTGGAACGCGTCTGCCACATCGATCCCGTCGCGGTAGAGCCCCGCAACCTGAACAATGTTCACTTGCTTGTCGAGCGCGGCATTGCGTTCCTGCAACGGGCGCAGCGATACGGCGGCAGCCGACACCACCATCGACGCGACCAGACACAGCCCAAGCGCGACAGTCACGGTTTTGGCCACGTTGTCCGGCGGGGTGTCGAGGAACCGGCGGATCGGTCCCTTGCGCGCGGCTTCGGCGTCAGACAAAGGCGCGTCACGGACGGGCGGGTTCATTTCGGGGGTGAACTGCGTTTCGCCGTCTTGGTCGATGCGGTTTTCGGTGTCCTCGTCAGGCATTGCGGCGGGCCCTCCTGCGGATATTTGCCTGCACAACGAAATAGTCGATGAGCGGGGCAAAGACGTTGCCGAACAGGATCGCCAACATCATGCCTTCGGGGAAAGCCGGGTTGATCACCCGGATCATCACCACCATGAACCCGATCAGCGCCCCATAGATGTAGCGGCCAAGGTTTGTGTGGGCGCCCGACACGGGTTCGGTCACCATAAAGACCAGCCCGAACGCGTAGCCCCCAATCACCAGATGCCAGTACCACGGCGTGGCGAAGGCGGGGTTGGTGTCCGAGCCGATTGTGTTCAGCAACAACGTAAAGGCGATCATCCCGCCCAGACAGCCGACGATCATGCGATAATTCGCGATCCGCGTGGCCAGCAGAAAGGCCAACCCGATCAGGCAGGCGATCGTGGATGTTTCCCCGAAACTGCCCTGGATGGTGCCGATGAACGCGTCCATCCAGGTAATGCCATAGGCGGGAAGGGCGGCAACGCCTTCGGCCGCCGTGACGGACAGTGCCGTCGCACCGGAAAACCCGTCGACCGGGGTCCATATCGTGTCGCCCGACATGTACGCAGGGTAGGCGAAATAGAGGAAGGCACGGCCCACCAGCGCGGGGTTGAGGAAGTTCTTGCCAGTGCCGCCAAACACCTCTTTGCCGATCACAACACCGAATGAAATGCCCAACGCGACCTGCCACAGCGGTGTGGATGCTGGCAAGATCAGGGTGTAGAGCATTGATGTTACAAGGAAACCTTCGTTCACCTCGTGGCGTCGGATCGTGGCGAACAGAACCTCCCACGCGCCGCCTACTGCCAGCGTCACGATGTAGATCGGCAGGAAATATAGCAGCCCGTGCGCCATGTTGGCCAAGGGGTTGGCCGCGTTGAACCCGATGCCGAGCCCTTCGATGATCGCAGCGCGCCAGCCGGCTGCGCCGTGCTCGGCGATGGCAAGGTTGGTCTGAAGCCCGGTATTGTACAGCCCGAACAGGATGCACGGGATCGTGGCAATCACGACATAGGTCATGATGCGTTTCATATCAATGTAAGACCGGGCGTGCGGCGCGGCGGTCGTCACGGCCTTGGGGGTGAACAGAAAGCTTTCGACCATCTCGTAGATGGGGAAGTAGCGTTCGAATTTGCCACCCTTGACGAAACTGGGTTCGATTCTGTCAAAGAAGCTGCGCAATCCCATGGCTCAGCCCTCTCTTTCGATCTTGGTCAGGCAATCGCGCAAGGCCATGCCGTATTCATATTTGGCCGGGCAGGCGAAACCGACCAGCCCAAGGTCTTCTTCATCCAGTTCCAGCACGCCAAGCGCTTGCGCCTGATCGGTGTCCATGACCAGCAGGGACCGCAGCAACTGAGTCGGCAGGTAATCCTGTGGCATCAGGGTCTCGAACGTGCCGATTGGCACCATGGCACGGCGTCCGCCGTTCAGGTTCGTCGTCAATTTGTGCAACTTGGTGGACAGGGCTGATCCCAGTACCGGCTGAACCGCATATTTCGACGGCATCGGCCTGATCCACCCCATCGGGATCTGCTTGTGATCCTCTTCCATAAGCGTGATCTGGCGCGCGTAACGGCCCAGATAGGCGCTTGGGCCTTCGCCCGCTCGTCCGCTCAAAACCGAACCCGACACCATCCGCATGGGCAAGTGGTCCGGGTTGTCGGTAGTGCAAAGATCGGTCATCGACGCGCCGGCCTGCGTGCGCACGATCCGCGGCGGGGACGCCAGCGGTCCGCTGATGGCAATGACGCGGGTGCTGTCCAGCTTGCCGGTCAACAGCAAACGTCCGATGGCGATCACGTCCTGATACCCGATGGTCCACACCGTTTTGTCGGCCGTGGGAGGCTCAAGAAAGTGAATGTGCGTTCCGGCCAGACCGGCCGGATGTGGCCCGCTGAAGGCCGCGGGTGTCACGCCGGGCAAATCAGAGCCGGGCAAGGTGACGCCCCCTGCATGGCACAGGTAGGTCGCGCCTTCGGACAAAAGCGTCGCCGCTTTCAGGCCTTCGACAAATGCTGCGGCTGCCTCGGCGATGATCGGGGCGGGGTCGGGCGCCAACGGCTCGGTATCCATCGCGGTGACAAAGATCGCCGCAGGGCGCGACGCGGGATCGGGCACTTTGGAATAAGGGCGCGTACGGAACGACGTCCACAGGCCCGCAGCGCACAGGCGGGTCGTCAGCCCTTCGGGCGTGGTCGCATCGCCGGTGGAAGAAAAATCGACAGGCGCAGCGGCGTTTTCGTCTACGGTGATTTCAACACTGATCAGCTTGCGCCGCGCGCCGCGATTGATGGCCTTGATCCGGCCGGAAACAGGGGCGGTGATCACCGCGTCTGGATTGTCCTTGTGGGCTAGAACCGGGGCGCCCGCGGCGACGGTATCGCCTTCTTGAACTGCCAGGCGTGGCTTGAGGCCGATATAGTCGTCCCCAAGAATGCCGACGGTCCGAACGTCAACGTTGTCGACAGGGCGGCTGGGATCAGCGGCGCCAGCGATCGGCAGGTCCAGACCTTTTTTTAATGAGAAGCTATGCACGTGACTCGCCATCCGTGGATTTTTTCACGTTATGCAATGCTGCGGCGGCAAACAAAACCGGGTGCGAGCGATTTTTTCACATATTTTGTGACTGAGACGCGGTTGCGGCCATTGTCGGGGGATTGTATGCAGCGCCTGTGCCTCTTTGGCGGCCCCAATCAACGGAGTTTTGCGCAGTGTCCGGCATTTCGACCCTCTCCCGGCGTTCTTTTCTCATCATGACGACGGCCGCTCTGGCCGCCTGCAAGCCCGATGGCGATGTGTTGCAATTCTCGGGTGCGACGATGGGCACACAGTATAACGTGGTGGCCATTGCGCCGGACAAGTCGCTGAACCAATCCCAAGTGTCGGCGGCGATCACCGATGCTTTGGCCCAGGTCAATCGCGAGATGTCGAACTGGGATGCGACGTCGGAATTGTCGCGTCTCAACGCGGCAGCAGCCGATGACGATGTCGCCCTGTCCCCCCATCTGGCCGAGGTTTTGAATGCGGCCGATGCGGTCCATCTGGCCAGTGAAGGGCGCTTTGACGTGACGGTCGGCCCGCTGATCGAACTGTGGGGGTTTGGCGCAGGCAATTCAGCGCCGCATGTTCCGACGGATGCCCAAATCGCTGACGTCATGGGCCGCACCGGCCAGTCGCAGGTACTGTCGGTTGGCGCAAGCAGCCTGCGCAAGCGCGACGCGGGTGCGGGCATTTATCTGGCCGCCATCGGCAAAGGACATGGCGTCGACCGGGTGGCTGGCGTGCTGCGCGGGTTCGGCCTGAGTGATTTTATGGTCGAGATTGGCGGCGATCTCTATACATCCGGGCGCAATGCCAACGGCACGCCGTGGCAGATCGGGATTGAAAGCCCGGTCGCCGGCGCGCGCGACGTGCACAGTGTCATCGATGTTTCTGGCCAAGGTATGGCGACCTCGGGCGACTATCGGAATTTCTTTGAAGTGGACGGCAAGCGGTTCTCGCATATCATTGATCCGACGACTGGCCGCCCGATTCTGCACAACACTGTTTCGGCCACCGTGCTGTCCGAGAACGCCATGCTGGCCGATGCTTGGGCGACGGCCATGTTGGTCCTTGGCCGCACGCGCGGGCTTGAGATCGCCGAGGCGCAGGGCCTTGCGGTGTCGTTCATCGATCGCAACGGGCCCGCGGGCTTTGTCACTGCTGCCAGTTCACAATTCCTGGCCAAACAGGCCTGATCCGCCGGGGGCGCGCCAAATGCAAACCGTTCTGCTTTCCTTTGTTCTGCTCTGCCTGGTCATCTTTGGGATGGCCGTTGGGGTGATCTTTTCGGGGCGCCGGATCAAGGGAAGTTGCGGCGGGTTGAACGCCATTGGGGACGCAGACCAGTGTCTTGTCTGCAAGAAAGAGATCGATCCAGATAGCCCGCTGCGCGAGCGGTTGGGCTGTCCGCGTGCCCGCAAGATTCTGGAAGCTGCCGAAAACGCCGGCTGACGCTTGCCTCAGTTGGCCGTTTCAATCGGTACGAATCCCAGGACCAGCAGGATCACTCCCGCCAAAATTCCAAATACCCACAATTGCCAACGCGGGCCTTCGGCCTTCCAGACCCGCCGATAGCGGTATCCGGCCAGACAGGCCACGACGAACAGGGCGGTCGCAACGGGCGGGGTCAGAACCAGATCGGTCACAGGTGGCGCATCTCTTTTTTGTTGTCGGCGGGCAGAGTGGTGCTAGGCTTTAGTCAAGTAACCACAGTGCAACAGACACGCAAGGAGGCAACGGCATGCCCGAATCCTATCGCCCCCATCTTCGCAAGGACGATGACAAGGACCGCTCCGCCAGCCAAAGTATGTCGACCAACACATCCCCGTCGACGGCCTTGGTATCGGACGCTTTGGCCAACAAGAATGCCACCATCATAACCATCCGCCCCCAGCAAACCCTGCACGAAGCGGTCGTATCGTTGCGCGATCACCGGATCGGGGCTTTGGTGGTGACCGACGCGAATGGTGGTCTGATGGGCATCTTGTCCGAACGCGATATTGTCCGGAAACTGGCAGAGACGCCGGGGCAAACCCTGCCGCACAAGGTGGAAGATGTGATGACCTCTCGGGTTGAGACCTGCACGGCAGATGAACCGTTGGTGACGGTCATGCGCCGCATGACCGAAGGGCGCTTTCGGCACATGCCGGTGGTGGATGGGCCATCGCTGATCGGGATTCTCACAATTGGCGATGTCGTGCACAACCGTTTGAAACAGCTAGAGCTTGAGGCGCTTCAGATCAAACAGCTGATCGTCGGCTGACACTGCCTTGGCATGGCACCTGCGATCGCATTGGCGTTGCGCCGATGCCGAGTTTTGCGCGCGCAGGGCATTGCGTGCGGGGGCAGCGCCGCGCGAAGGTCATCTTGGGCGATGGCGCCCAGTCCAATGTCCCATTAAGGCCGCAGCCATGTTGTCATCAGTAATGAATGCGCCGGCTTTGATTGGGCCAATAGTGGTTGCCTTGCAAAGGTTTGCGTATTTTTCGGCCATGGATCGCGGCGTGCATCCTGTGGTTCAACGATACACGCCCCAGGGACCAAAGCGCGGCTTGGAAACGCGCGTAGGGCGCGGGGCGGTCAGGGGGGTTGACGGTTTGATTGGCCGCTCGGGACCTGAAAGCGCCCGGAGTCGGCGCACCCGTTCTTGCGTGGGCGGATGTGTGCGCAAGAGCGAAGGTTCGGGGATGCGGCGGCCGGGTAGGAACATTTCTTCCCACATCCGCCCAACGCGGCGTTCAAGCTTGAGAAGCGCCGAAGCAAGGCCATCTGGATCGCCTGTCAGGTCCGCTCCGCCCCGATCGGCATCATATTCCCGCGTCCGCGACAGCGCGCGCTGGAAAAGCGCCATGATCGTGGGGGAAAAGATCAGAACAAGCGGCACCTGCCAGGGCACATAGGCCGCGCCGGCCAGAATGAGAGGCAAATTCAGGATCAGGATGATCTGCCCAATCCAAGACGCCAGGGAAACTGCTCGTGCCATGGCGTCCGCAAGTCCCATGATCCAAAGATCGCGGTTGGCGATATGAGAAATCTCATGCGCTAGCACCCCGGCCAGTTCGCGCTGGTTCATCAACTGCAAAAGGCCGTCGCTGATGCAAACCGCGCTTTCATCCGGGGACCCCAGAGCGAAGGCGTTGGGGATCTGGCTTGGGATGTAATAGAGTTCCGGCACACGCGCCAGCCCGGCGCGGCGCGTCAGTTCGGCCAGTATGGCCACGCCTTCCGGAAATTCGCGCCGACCAAGCCTGCGCGCGTCGTAGGCGTTCAGCAGAAGGCGTTTCGGGATTCCTGGCGACAGCAGCAATCCCATCATGGATCCAATCACGATGGCAATCGCCAGACTTTTGCCGACAATTGCAGACACAATTACCCAGGCGATGATCGCCATGCCCGCGAAAAGCAGGATGGATTGCAGCAGGTTCAAAAATTGGTGGCGCGGGGATACGGTCATGGAGTCTTGGGCTGTGGTGTGGCGCTACAACAATAAAGCGGCCCATCGCATGTAAGGTGTTTTTGCAAATTTGCCAGCCGTGATCATCAAGCCCGGACTTTTTGGCACGCCGGTGGACTGGGCGTGACCGCTCATCACGAAACGGGCAGTGCCCCGTGTTCAAGCACAAGCTCGCACACGGGGCACACTTTTTCTGCAGGATTCGGGCCCACAGACGGGCCGGGCCTATTCGGCGGCGACCTGCGCGCGCGCCTCAGCGGGGGCAACATGCATCCCCAGCCGTGTCAGCAGGTCTTGATCTTTCCACGCCGCCGGATTTCCGGTTGTCAGCAACTGGTCGCCGACAAAGATCGAATTTGCCCCCGCAAGAAAGCACAGCGCCTGCAGCTCGTCGCTCATTTCCGTGCGCCCGGCCGAAAGGCGCACCACCGATGCCGGCATCAGGATTCGCGCCAGCGCCACGATGCGCACCAGCGCGAACGGGTCGACGGCCCGCGCGCGTTCCTGCACGGGCACGCCTTCGATCTCGTTCCACAGGTTCACGGGTACGCTGTCGGGATGGGCAGGTAGCGTCGCCAGCGTTACCAACATTGCGATGCGATCGTCTTCTGTTTCGCCCATCCCCAGGATGCCGCCACAGCAGACTTTGATGCCGCCTTTGCGCACCTGCTCGACGGTGTCCAGCCGGTCTTCCATTGTCCGCGTGCTGGCGATTTGCGCGTAATAGTCGGGTGAGGTGTCGATGTTGTGGTTATAAAAATCCAGGCCCGCCGCTTTCAGTCGGGCGACTTGCGCAGGCGACAGCATGCCCAGCGTCATGCAGGTTTCCAGCCCGAGATCTGACACACCCCGCACAATATCGCAGAGCTGGTCCATGTCGCGATCCTTTGGGCTGCGCCAGGCTGCGCCCATGCAAAAGCGCTGCGCCCCTGACGACTTGGCGCGCTGCGCGGCGGCAAGAACGTCGTCGGTCGCCATCAGTTTCCCGGCCTTCACCCCGGTGTCGTGATGGGCCGATTGCGAGCAATAGCCGCAATCCTCGGGACAGCCGCCGGTCTTGATGCTGAGCAGGCTTGCGGTCTCGATCGCGGTAGGGTCGAAGTGCGCACGGTGCAGCGATTGCGCACGATACAGCAGGTCGGGAAAGGGCAGGGCGTGAATCGACCGTGCCTCGTCCATGGTCCAGTCGGTGCGGATCATTGTGCGCGGCCTTTCAGACGGGCCAGTCCTGTGACAAGACCAGTGGCCAGAACAATCTTGACCAGATCGCCAAGGATAAAGGGGGTCAGACCGGCAGCGATCAGTCCGGAAACCGGGACGAAGGCAGCCAGCCAGAGCAGGCCAAGAGCATAGACAACGCCAAGGCCGGCAAGCATCGCGAATGCCTGTGCGACCCAACCCCGGTTACGGGAAAGCCAGCCGACAACAAGCGTGGACACCAGATAACCGGCAAGGTAGCCACCGGTCGGCCCGGCAAGATAGGCCAGCCCGATGCCACGCGCGGGCGAATTGGAAAAGACCGGTAGACCCATCGCACCGGCTGCAAGATAGGCCGACATTGCTGCAAAGCCCAACCTTGGGCCCAGGGCGGCTGCCACGAAGAAAATCGCCAGCGTGTGCAGTGTCATCGGCACCGGCCAGAAGGGAATTTGCACCTTGGCGCCAAGCGTGATCAGTGCTGCGCCACAGAGCGCGATCCCCAAACCGCGCCAGAGCGCTGCGGGGCGTGTCAGGGACGGGTCGAGAAATGCCATGTGTCTGTCCTCCAAAGATAGGCGTCGAATCTATCCAAAATTAGAAGGACACGCCGGACCGCGACAATCAGGATTATAGATAATTAGCCGGAAATCTCGTAAGTCTCTCTTAAGTCGGCATTTTTGACCGCGGGTTTGCGCTTGCCGATCCAGCCGACATGGCGGGCCAGCGCGGCGCAGGCCAAGTCTGTCTGGCCTTTGCGCAGCGCCTCAAGGATGGCGCGGTGCGCGTGATCGGTGCGTGCCTCCCAATCGCGCCGCCAGGCGGCAAAGAGGAACCGGGCGCTGGCCGCTTGCAGGTCGTCGATGGTCCGCAGCAGCCGCGGCATCTGGCAAGGCGCCAGGATCATGCGGTGGAATTTCCGGTTTGCCGCCTCCCAGTCGCGCACGGTGCTGGCGCTGTCGCCATGGCGCGTAACCTCTTCTGCTTCCACAAGAATAGTGCGTGTGATGTTCGGGGCGGCGTGACGCAGCGCGAGGGATTCAAGACTTGCCCGCATTTCGGCCACCTCACGCAGTTCGGCGACGTCGAACTCGGTCACGCGAAAGCCGCGCCGCGGTTCACTCTCGGCAAGGCCCTGCATCTGAAGCTCGCGAAACGCCTCGCGCACGGGCACGTGACTGGTGCCAAACGCGGCGGCGATGTGGTCCTGGCGCAGGCGTGCGCCGGGTGGAATTTCACCCGAGATGATGCGGTCAGCCAGAATGCGCGCGATGCGCGCGGAATGGGTTTCTTGCGGGGTCTGTTTCATAATTTATAGATAATATGGGAGTTGACGCCTGTAAATGTGTCATCGGGGTAAACCGATGGCACGACGCGGTTTTGCGATTCTGCTCAGGCCGCCCGTTTTTCCGGCCTATCTACAGGGCGATGAAAAAATTACCGTGGGCCCGCGCCCCGGGGTCCAGATAGTCTTTTGGTTGCCGTGGCAGAGCTTGCAGGACTTCGATGACGCCGTTCGAGGAGACAGACATGCACGGCTGGTCGGCCATTGGGTAGGGTCGTGTCGGTTTTGAAAACCCGCGCCGCCGTGCCGCCAATTTCCTTGTCGGCGTTTTCGCTGCGGTGGGATTATAAGTCCTTTCGCACAGCCTAGTGTTCAATCCGTTGCGGCGCGCCGTTTGTCAAATATCTCGGCTTGATGTTAGTCCACATCGCGCGTCCGCGAGCCGCTTAACCGCCGCTGCCGTCCTTTCGGCTGCGCGTGTGTCGGGGCCCATGGTGCGGCGTGTTTGATACCTAGGAGTCCTTTCTGGTACATGGGGCCAGATCCAGCGTCGAATTCGGCGTATCTGGAACAGGATGAGCATGAACGAGACGGATATAAGGCGGCTACAAGTGGCTGGTAAAAATAAACTGGAAATTTCAGCGGCCTCGCGCCTGTCCGTTGCACCCATGATGGATGGAAGCGATTCTGCTGTATTTTCAGTCGATTAACGAGTGGCGTGTGCAGCACATGTTCATGTTGTGATCGCAGAATTTCGCAATGTATCGCGCTGCGTTCGGCCGACCGCTTCAGCTGATCCCGGCTCATCCCGCCGTACTGCCGACGCCACCAATAGTACGTCTGCTGCGTCATGCATACCTGGCGCACTGCCTCCGCGACGCTCAGGACCTGACCCTGCAGCACTTCAACCTGTCGCAGCTTCATAACGATGTCTTCCGGCTTCTCTCGCTTGCTAGCCATCTCCTGGTCCTCCAATCTGCGGGGCAAAGCTACGCCAGTTGGAGGACGACTTCAGTGGGAGCAATCCAGGAGGGCTTTCGTGCTTTTCTGACATGGGCTTCAGGCGGCATCGACGTCATGCGGTTGAACCCGAGGGCTTCACCGCCAAGACCCGCGTGCTCGATTCTGCCAAGACGGGTGGTGTCGAGATCGAGTAAATACGTGGTGTCTGGGCCGAGTTGCAGAACCGGGCGCTGGAGCGGGCAGGGGAGGTGGAGCGCGTCGATCACCGGTGGCTTGAGGCACAGCACGAGGCGGCGCTGGACCGGGAGGATCAACTCTCTGCCGAGGAACTGGATCGCGACCCCGAGCTGAAGCTGGGACCGGCGGCAAACTCCATGGAACGGCGGGCAAAGGCGATGGCCGAGCGACAGGGCCGGGAATATGTAGCGGTCACCGAGCGCGGCGCGCAGGCCGGGCCGGAGGATGTGCGCGAGCGGCTGGCGCGGGTTGTCGGACGATCAGAGGACTGGGACGACACGCCGAAGCCGGAAAGCCGCAACTATGCGCGCGAGCGTCTGAAAGAAAACATGGAGAAAGATGCGGGCCGCGATGGCCAGGCGGCGGTTCACAAGCTGGACGGTCACAGTGATCCCGAGCTTGGCGAGGAGACCGGGCGCGAGGAGCGCAAGCCGTCCGTGAACGAGCGGCTGAAGGACGTGCTGAACAAGCCGCGTGAAAAGCTGGAGATTGAGGACGAGCGCGACCAGGAAAAGGACCGAGGGGTCGAGAACGAGCGCGAAATCGACAGGGAGATCGACCGTGACCCCGGCCTCAGTCACTGATCTGCCGCCCGTCTTTGACGGGATCGAGACGGTGTGCTTCGACGCCTTCGGAACGCTTGTCGAAATCACGGACTGGCGGGGCGCGTTTGTGCTGTTGTTCCGGGCGCAATCGGGAAACAATCAGATTGAACTGAAGAACCAGCTGATGCGCGAGGACCGGGCCGTTTTCGATTGGCCCGATCTTCTCTCCGTCGAAGTCAGCCGTGTTATCATGGAGGGGGTTCACCGGTTGGTGTCTGTCGCAGGTTGCGCAACAGTCATGTCGACGTGGAGGTTTGTCCGGCCCTCTGGGGTGCTGGTCATTTGATCGCGAATGATCCTGGTCTCTCGAACCCAGCGGAGTAAAATTTTCGGTTTGATGACCTGCGGGCTTTGATTTTGTACGCACCGGTTTCAGACGGGTTGCGTAGCACGGCACTTCTTGGTGGTGCGGTGCCGCAGAAAGAACCGGACCATCTGCCGCGAGGCATCGGGGCCTTTGGGGTCGGTATAACTCCCCGCCGCATGACCACCTGACCAGGCGTGTCCGGCCCCATGAACGACCCACTGCTCGGTGCAGGGACGTCCCTTGCCTACACGATGTACCGTGCGGGTAAATTCACGGCCACCGCTTACGCGACCCGTTTTCACCGCCCGATCAAGATGGGCATAAGGCTCCAGCGCCCGGATGGCGATGAAGCGACTGTTGCGTGGGTTGACGACCTTGTCTGAATCACCGTGAAAAATAATGGTTGGCATCTGAACCTCGTGACGTCGGCCGGGGTTGCCGCTCTGCATCGCCATTGGCGCAGAGGCTGAATCATGCGCCGCGCCTACGGCCAGACCGGAATGAATACCAACCGCTGCAAAAATGTCGGGATAGGCCGTTGCAACAATCAGCGCCGCAGCCGCACCCGCCGACAGGCCCGCAACATAGACCTTGGCCGGATCGACATTCTGGACGGCAATGATATGGCGCGCCAAACCTGCGATCAGGGCCGGTTCTCCTGCGCCCCGTGCCTGATCGTCTTGCCTATACCAATTCCAGCATCGATAGTGATGGGCATCGCGTGCCTGAGCCGGATAAAGGACCAAGAAACCGAACTCCTCTGCCAGGGTGTTCATGCCGGTGCCGCGAGCAAAATCCACCGAAGATTGCCCGCACCCGTGCAGCATCACGATCAGTGGAAGTGGCCCCGGTGCCGATTTGGCGACGGCAGGTATGTAGAGCTTGTAGGAGCGGGTGCCAAATGCGCTCTCATACGTCCCACTTGGGAACGCCGCACCATGTGGAACAGTTTTCTTTAACCGGGATGTAGCAGGAGCACTCGATTTGGCGTTGGCGCGGGTTGAGCCCCTTTTGCCTGCGGCTTTCCGCGTGACGGCGGACGGTTTCGTGGCCTTGGCGGCAGGTTTTGCTTTCTTTGTGCCCTTGCGTTTCGCAGGTTTCGTAGGGGCAAGCATTGCGCCCCATACATCGGTCACCGCTGAAACGGTTGCGCGGCGGAGCTTTCTTGTCGCCTTTGCGCGGGTACGCCTGAACGGATCGAACATTTGACCTCAAATCTGATGGGGAATAGAGACGGAAGTCCCTCGTCGAGACCCAAGCCGCGAGAAAAACGGAAGCCTATCTTTTCTGGCCTTGGATAGGCTTGTCGCACCTTGCCAAGGTTTATGCAGTCCTGGTTTCGCAGGCTCTCATAGACCATTTTTTCCAACTATCCTGCGCAAAGTATCACGCGGCAATTGTCCGCGCGTCCGAGAACGACAGCAGCGTGCGACTCTGTTCATCCCAGAGGTGAAGTCGGGCACAGCGGAAGCTGTCCAAAAGCGTAAGACGCTGGGACTGTGCCAGGATATCGTGATCCCGGATCACCTCGCTCAGGCGGTAGAAGGGAATGCGACTGGCAAGGTGATGCACATGATGGACGCCGATATTTGCAGTGATCCAACGCAGAACGACAGGCAGGTCATAGTGTGAACTTCCGTTGAAGGCCGCATCGCGCAAGTCCCAGCTCGCCTCGTGATCCCAGACGGTGTCTTCAAACTGATGCTGGACGTAGAACAGCCACATACCGACACTTGCGGCCAGGAACATGGTCGGCAGGAACACGAACAGCAAGACGTCCCAACCACCCTGCCAAGCGATCGATCCGAGTGTGGCGCCAATGGCGACGTTGGTTGCCAGGGCACTGATCCAGTAGCGCCAGCCTGATCGCATCAGATCAAACGGAAGCCGCTGGCGCAGAAAGAAGATGTAGAACGGAACGACACCGAACAGGAAAACCGGATTGCGGATCAGACGATACGCGGCCCTGCCTATCCACTTCCTTTCCCGATATTCCCGGATTGTCAAAGTGGGTATGTCGCCGACACCTCTGTCGTCGAGATTGCCGGTCGTCGCGTGGTGGATCGAGTGGGTTTTCCGCCAGACGTCATAGGGCGTCAGCGTCAAGACCCCTATGAACCGACCAAGCCAGTCGCTTAGCCGACGGTTCGCAAAGAACGCTCCATGGCCGCAATCGTGCTGGATGATGAAAAGGCGGACGAGGAAGGCGGCATTTCCGAAGGCAATGGCCAACGCCAGCCAGGCGCTGATTGTCAGCGACCACCAGGCCAGCGCCCAAAGCGCCACGAAAGGGACAAGGGTCACGGTCAGCTCAAAAATGCTGCGGGAGAGGATCGGTTCGCGATATCTGATCAGAATCCGTGCCCAATCGGAGGTATGCAATTCGAGTCCTTTCCTTTGGAATGTCAGAAGTGCAGCAGACAATGGCCGTGTTACGCCTGAGCCACCTGGAGACCTTATTTGATGCCTTTGGCCGGTGACTTTGCAGATACCCGTTTGGATTTGGGCGCGACCGCCTTGACCGGCGTATCGGCCTCCCTTTCCAGACGTGCCTTGCGAAGACGCGCTGTCTTGATCTCGCGCTTTTCCGTCTGCGCGTCGATGATTTCCGTCACGGCGCGTGTGGTCCGGTCCATCGGCGTTTCCGTTCGGGGGGCGGGTGTTGTGAAGAGTGTCGTCTTGGTCAGCTTTGCCATCGATCAATCTCCCCGATGTGTTCATCTTTGGGCGAACGCCGCAAACTGGGAAGCCCGGGATAGGCAGATGCTTCACGAATCCGGCATTCCGACGGGGTTCCGGCAATCGAAGAAGTCATGGGCGACGAACCGAGTTCCCGCCGTTGATTATGCCGGTGATCAACTTCGAAACAGCCGCATGAAGTGCGGTCTTCTCATCATCCTCCGGAACGTCTTGATGCGCTTTAGCCGCATCCGTCAGAACACCCATGATCTCGTGCTCCGGCAGCACGCCCCGGTCGTTCAGAGCCAGCAGCAGCGACTCGCAGATTGCGAGAGCGGCCGTGCCCGCGACGTCGTTCGGCTGCGACATGCAACAAATTCCTTTCAAGAGTAACCTCGGTGCCGTTGCGAGTTTACGACAGCATCGGTTCCCTATGACAGCATCGCAGGAACGATGTAAGATGCGCTAACCTCAGGCAGTATCACGCGATTCATTTTCGGCCAAATTGACGCAACTGGGGCGTTCGCCGCCAGATTCTTTGGCGTGGGAAAGGACAATCGTTTTATGAGCATTCAGAGCAGCCCCCTCGTGCGCAAACTCGGTGCCTATGTTGCATTGTCCGATCCCGAGCTTGCAATTCTGGAAACCTTCCACGCGAAACGTCTGAGCATTTCTGACAAGAAAGATATGGTTTACGAGGGACAATCTGACCCGTCTGCCTACATTCTAGCGAAAGGGTGGGCATGCTCCTACAAACTGTTGCGGAGCGGTAGCCGCCAGATTGTCGATTTTCAGATACCGGGTGATTTCATCGGACTGCGCAGCGTTCTGTTCAGGACGTCCGACCACAGCATCGAGCCGATCAGGAAGGTCGAAGCATCGGAAGTAAAGATCAAGGATCTTCTGGGTGCTTTTGAGACGAGCCCGCGCCTTGCCACGGCCGTACTCTGGTCCGCGTCGACCGATGAGGCAATCGTCGTCGAGCGCCTTGTCAGTCTGGGGCGGCGCGACGCTGCCGAACGTGTCGCACATCTGCTGCTGGAACTCGGGGCTCGGCTCAAGCTGGTCGGGCTGGCGACGGGGAACAGCTACGAATGCCCGTTGTCCCAGTATCTTCTGGCCGATGCACTGGGCCTGAGCGCCATTCACATCAACCGTGTTCTGCGGCAATTGCGCGAAGAAGGGCTGCTGACGTTTCGCGATGGCACCGTGACGTTCGACAACCTGGACAAGCTGGTAGAATTCGCCGGTTTCGACAAGGCTTATCTGGATTACGAGGGGCCGATGTTGAAGTAATGCAGCCGGGGCAGAAGTTGACGCCACCCCCGTTGGGTGACGCCAACCGATAGACGATCTTAAGCGTTCAACTGGCTCATCGCCGCATCGCATTCCTTCACGCACTCATCGTTCTTGTTGGCGGATTGGGCCTGTTGCGCAGACTGGTAATGCTTCTGGGCGGACTGCTTCTTCTGACCGTCTTCGGCCTTGTCGATGGCCTCCTTGGTCGATTTCAGCTTCTGTTGCATCTGGTCGGATTGCTTGTTGTCCATTGGAGTGTTCCTTCCGGGTAGGAGCCGTCAAACGGGTGCCCGCCGTCCCGAACATCTGTTGTCGGGGGTGTGCAGGATCGTCAGCTGACGCTCTGTTCGAGGTTCGATCGCCGATCATTCGGGGATCTTCATTCACGCTACCCGGATTCCGACAGCCTGATACTGACGCAGGTTTGCGTCGGTTCCTGCTGAAGGTGTTCCGGCTCCGGAAACTTGCTGGATCAGCGGTTTTCAGCCGCTGGCGCAGGTATCGCTGCACTTGGCTTCCGGTCTTGCAAGACTAATGCCTGTTAGCGCGCCGTCCTCTGACAGCAGATAAAAAACCGTCACTGCACGTCGCGATTCTTTGAAAAGTCATTCCATCCGGCGGCACCTGCGTTTGTTTCTTGACGAGTTCTGTATTCGGGTGCCGCCAATTTCCCTGTTAACTGTTGGAGCGTAGCCATGAACCGGAAGATTGAAGGTGAGACAATCGAGACGGCTCCAGTGAGAAACACTCACTGTCGTCCCGACACGACGCAGTTTCGAACCTCAGAACCGATCTTCCGGAGAGTTCCGACAGATGCCGATGTTTCGGTCGAGAATATGGCCGATCCGAAAGTTGCGATGTTCTTTACAAAAAGGGAGGGCGTCGATGTGAGGCAATCAATGGACCTCAAGCCCAATAAAACGAACGGCGTGGATGCGATCGGCCCGTCAGCGACGAACGACAGGCTTGATTACGAACAGGTTTTTCATTCGTTATCGGCGGCCTGCGCGATCCTTGACCGTGATTTCCGGTTCGTCGAAATGAACGATGATTACGCTGCCGCATTGAAGGCAACCCGAGAACACCTTTTGGGCAAGAGAGTTCTCGACGTGTTTCCCGAAATCGCGGAACATCAGGTATTGCTGACGGGCGCGTTCGACACGGCTCTGACGGGCAAGCAGGCGTCTCTCAAGGAAATTCTCTACGCGATACCGGACAGCGCGGCGGAAGGCGGCATGCGCAGGGTATGGTGGAATGCGTATTTTACGCCGCTGACCGACAGGCACGGCAGGGTGACGCATGTTCTCTTGCGGGTCAGGGACATCACGGAGCAGGTAAAGGCTTGTGAGATGAAGGATGCAATTGCAGGGGAGATGCAGCACCGCATCGGAAACCTCCTGGCGATGGTCACAATCGTCGCGCGGCAGACCGTTCGTGGACATGCATCATTCGATCAATTCCTGCCTGAATTTGAATCGCGCATCCAGTCGCTTGCCAAGACTCATTCTCTGCTGACCGGGGGGAATCGGGACGGCATGACGATGGATCGGTTGATCCACCAACAACTCGATATTTATGCCGACAAGCTGAACAAAACGATCTTTGTCGAGGGGCCGAATTTGCACGTCACAGCAGTTGAAGCACAGTCAATCTCGATGGCGTTGCATGAACTCGCAACCAACGCCGCAAAGTATGGCGCGTTGGCCAAGGAGGGCGGGCGACTGGCAATCAGTTGGGGCAAGGTTGGAGATGGTTTCCAGTTCGAGTGGAAAGAAACCGGCCTGATCGGCGTCACCGAGCCGGTAAAGTCAGGTTTCGGCACGATGATCCTGACCCAGATCCTGCCCAGCCAGCTCAATGGAAAAGCGACGCGGGAATTCAGGAAGGACGGCTGCTCGTATCGGCTTCGCGTCAATGAGAGAGAAGGAGCGCCGATCACGCCCTGATCGCTGCGACGTCATAGTGATCTCGGCGGCCGTGAGGGGACCTGTCCTGTCAAATCGCTGTTCTTGAGGTTGCTAAGTGCTTCCCGATCAAAATCCAGAGAAGCAGCGTGCTCGCTGGCAATGAGCACCTGTTCACTCAGCGCCTTGATGGATTCACGCGCTGAGGGTGAGAGCGAGCGGCTCAACTTGCCCATTGTGTTTACCAGACGCGTGACCACATCGGCGTCGGAAATCCCGTAGCGGGCTATCGCTGAAAAGGCTTTGCATGCCAGTTCCTCAATGAGGATGACTTCAGTCAGGATACGCAACTGTCCGGACTCGTCGTTGAGGGTCGGTGACGGGATATCCCGGCCAGACAATCGACCGAACACCTGTCCAAGGCGGTCAATGCAGTAAAGCGCGGTGGTGGGGTCGTTTATGCCAGGCGACAAGGACCGCTGGGCCAGCTCAACGATACGCCGGATCGAGAACTCGAGGTCTTGGTTGATCGTCCGATTCCGCCCGATGACGATTGCGCCACGCAGGCTGTCGGCAATTTCTTCCGACACCCGATCACGCGGATATGCCGCAATCATGCATTCACCTGCGGTCACAAAACGACCGGGCGGGGTCTCGATCCGCAAGACAAGATTATGCTCTGCAGCAATCCGCATGAGCGCCTCCATACCGACTTTCTGCACGTATCCGCTCGCATCGGCACTGATCCGTTCGGAGCCGTCCTCGAAGTCGTCTGCGAGTCGATCCGCACCAGGCTCGTCTTCGCACTGCAAGGGGCCGTGGACGAGGCGTTCCGGAAAGAGCCTATCGACGGCGGCGCGCCCGTCGGCGGCCAGTTGCGCGAGCAGCGTTTCGATGCGGATCGACGTGGCGATATGATGGATGAAATAGATAAGAACCGCGACACCGACAGCAGCGAGTACCACCGCGAATGCAACGGTCAGGTGCGGAACGAAACTGGAGTCCCCCGGACCACGCACCGCACGCAGAACGACCAGACAATAGAGAAATGTCGCCACAAAAGTTCCGAGCACAACCTGATTGCTGCGGTCCCGCATGAAGTTTTCCAGAACCCGCGGCCCGAATTGCGACGAGGCGAGCTGCAGCGACAGCATGGTGATTGAGAAGATCAGGCTGGCGACAGTGATCATCGAACTCGCGATGACCGACAGGATTGCCCGGGCACCTTCCGGCCCGAAGGTATAGAGCAAGCCGAAATCGCTCACAGTGCCGACACCAAGCCGGGTATCCACCGCGATCAGCAGGAATGATAGTCCGACCGCAACCGCGCACATCATGGCGGGAACGAACCAGAAACTCGAATTCAGGCGTCCCCAGAACGCGTAGACACGTGTGATCGAAAATGACTTCGCCAAATGGCTCTCCTTTTGGTCACGTGCATTTAGCGAAATTGTTCGCCCTGATCCTGTAGACATGCCTACTCAGCGATAAACCGGAGTCGGATCAGCAAAACGCCTCTTCATTTCCCAGGGTCGCGGCGACAGCCTTGCGAAGGCAATTGGCGAGACCAGCATACCGCTGACGTGCGGTGGCATGCAGATCGATCTTGATCGATCTTATCATAAGAATTCCGGACGCAGCGCCGGAAGCCTCACCAGCCAACTGTTGACAACAGGACGCCGCTAAAAGTCCGCCCGCTCGTCCGCAGGGAATGATCCAGCGAGGGGCAGTGCATTGTCTCAACGTTCCCGCCCGAACTATGCTGCGGTTTCCGTTTTCGCACCAGTCTCGGCACCGGACTCCGTCAAACCCCAGAAATCCGCAATGTGACGCGTCGAAGAAATGCCGACTTCCAGCATATACTCACCTTCTTCGCCAAGACCCTCGTCTCCCCCGGCACTGATCGGCGTGCCGTGGCCCATGGCCTCGATAATATACTCCTCGATCACCACGCGCCCGTCTGCGTCGCACCAGACTTTCCGGGGAATACTGTCGACGGTCTCCACATGCGTCGGCGGTCCTTCAACGTTGTGGATCTTCTGCCACTGTCCGACGATATCACCGGCGTTGGAACTGTCGACGGTCGTATCGCTGCCGCCATGCCAGACAGAGATCGTCGGCCAGGGGCCCCTGGACTCCGAGGCTTCACGGACAGACGCGTCAAGTGCGTTGTCCGATGGGCTGCCAAATCCATTCATGCGAATGATCGCTTCCATCATGTTGTTCGCGCTGCGATAGGGCAGCCCTGCAATGATCGCCCCTCCCGCGAACACTTCCGGATAGGTCGCAAGCATCACAGATGTCATGGCACCGCCAGAAGACATCCCCGTGATGAAGACGCGCGACGGGTCTACCGTGTGATCATCAACGACCTGCTTGATCATCTGACGAATAGACAGAGGCTCGCCGTCGCCGCGCTCGCTGTCGCCGGTCTCAAACCAGTTGAAGCTGCCAAGGAGATTATTGGTCAGTCTTTGCCCCGGAAACAGGAGCGCCATCCCACATTCGTCGGCGAGAGTAGACCACCCCGATCCGAGATTATAGCTTTCCGCCGACTGGGTGCTGCCATGGAGCACGACGACAAGCGGGCCGTTCTTCGGGAAGTTTTCCGGAATATAAATGTCCGCGCTCAGCGACCCGGGGTCGGTCCCGAAATTTTGCATGGCGGAGAGACGATCGCTGGAAATTAAAGACGTTGACATAAGAACTCCTGTGCATGACCGATACTGGCCACGTAAGAAAACCCCCGAGCCCAAAGTTTTTCGGGCCGGAGGCGATTTGATTGTCCACGGTTCGAGGCGGACACGAAGAGACCTTTGTCGCCCGCGTTAGGTGAATTCTATCAGAGGCATACGCCAAGTGTCCCGGTGATCATGTTACACCTTGCTGGTTTACCACTCCGCATGCACTGACGTGGGTTAGTCCGCGCACGAATAAAAGAAGGTGTTTTGCCTGACGGCCGCGTGACGCGCCGTTCGGCCATGACAACACAGCGCCAGCCGGTCCTGTCTCGAAGATGGGTCCAGATATGGTCGCCCTGCAGGATGCCGAGAGGATAAGGGGAAAACCACTATGGCGTTGCTTGCTGTCGTTGCCTTCGCGTCGTCGGCGCCACTGGTCCAGAAGTGTTCCTCCATGTCCCAGAGAACGCCCTGTTCATGTGGAGAAAGCGTGCTGGATTTGTGCGCTGCATGTGCCGGTCTTCTCGCGGTCTCGCTTGAGGCGGTCATTCGCCTGACCCCGACCCGACAACCATGACCTTCTGAAACAGGACGAAGAAAATCGCAAGCACTGTCCAGATCGCGCCGCTTATTCCCGGCCTACCGTCGGCCACCGTCGAGGCAGCGCTCTGCAAGACACCTGACGTCTGGGCTTCGGGAAGCAGCTGGCTCAGGTCTCGTGCGACTCTGCCGTGGTCGCTGGCGAGCGCAGGAACGTCCCGAAATCGGGCAAGCAGTACCCCC
Source organism: Aliiroseovarius sp. PTFE2010 (assembly GCF_049943335.1). Taxonomy (NCBI): domain Bacteria; kingdom Pseudomonadati; phylum Pseudomonadota; class Alphaproteobacteria; order Rhodobacterales; family Paracoccaceae; genus Aliiroseovarius; species Aliiroseovarius sp. PTFE2010. The sequence goes on along the minus strand of NZ_JBNFVY010000004.1, from coordinate 15,518 downwards.
AATCGCGCTCGCGCGGCTTCGCGTCCCAGCCCGACCAGTCCAGCAGTTTCTTTCCATGGATCGAGGCCGAGCCGCGCCAGTGTGGAAAGGACAGTCACGGCATAGCCGTTTCGATCCTCGCCGACGGGCGCGTAGAGGAACCGGGCAAACTCCGGCGGGTGCGGGTCGAGAACATTGCGATCAGCCATTGTCATTCCATTCATTGGTTGCAGGAACGCAGATCGCCCTTGTTTCCCAAAGGATACGCGCAGGTCGGTCTCGTCGCCCTTACACAGGTCAGTGCGGGCGACTGCCCCAGGGAGGCCGCACTTGGTTCGGTGCTCGGGACTAACTTGTGTCAGTGCCAGTCGGATGCTCCTGAATTACAACAGAAGAAGTCGTTCGACTGGGAAAGCTCGGAATCCAATAGGGCATGAACCGTGGCGAACGAAGATCTGCCAAGATCGTGTAGACTTGAGGGTGACTTTCCTGCACCTTTTCTGCCTGGCCAATTTTCCGGACGAACCTCCGGCTAGGGACTACGAAGTCCTGATTCAGGAGGAACTTCTCCGCGGGCAAGGTTTCGAAAACGGTGCCTGCTGGCCCTGATCGCCGACATGGCTTGTACCGGGCCGTGGTTCGTCGACCACCTGCGAGAACGGTTCGTTGAGCCGATGAGATTGACCCAGCGCTAACACGGCCACCGCGAAACCAATGATTATGCGGCAGAATTCACTCGCGCCGTGATGCTTCTCGGAGATGCGCGCGCGCCCCACGCGAAGGAGCCAGAAATGACCGTCAAGCAACCCGTGTCGCTGAAAAGTAGAGGAGCAAAGGATTCTTCCATGAACCGACCAGCGCGGCGCGGTGGGGTCCAGGTGCGCGAAAGAAGCGGCATCTGGGAAGTGCAGGTCAATGGCAAGCTCCGCTGCGACTACCACCAGAAGGAACATGCTCTTGCCGCTGCGGCCCTGCACAGGCTGTCGCCCCGATGACCGGTAGCTCTCAACTGACAGTCCCGCAGGACTTCGCGATCCAGGTGGCCGAGAACGAAGGCATGCCGACGAGACCGAATTCCAAGGGATCCCCGCCACCGCCCGCGCCAACTCGACGGCTGACCGGAACGCTCACGCTTGGGCCATCGAACACGCGTGGGGCAACCGGCGGACTCTGGTCCGTCAAGGAGAAAGCGGCGATGAGACATCCGCTGGCGAGGCTGATCGCGAGGACGGCAGTTATAGCGGGTCTGATCGCGTCCTTCGCCTTCCCCGTCCGTGCGGAGGATGGCACTGACCCGATGCCTAGGACGCTCATCCTTGCAAGATGATCATGACATGACCAGGCGCGGCCGTGTGTCCGGCATGCGGGTCAGCATCGGGTGCCGTCTGCGATACGGCTTCCCGCAACCGACGCCGCTGATCGCGCTGCTGAACGTGCACTACTCGCGCTTCGACGATCTGGAGCGTGCCGACTATCTCGTGACGTCGCCGAGAGTGCCTATTGAAAGCTACCGGGATGGCTTCGGCAACTGGTGTACGCGTCTCGTGGCTCCGGCGGGCGACTTCTGCCTGTCGACGGATGGCATCTTCCGCGACACGGGCCAGCCCGATCTCTCCATTCCCGACGCGCGGCAGCACGCGGTTCAGGATCTGCCGTTCGAGACCCTCGTGTTTCTGCAGGGAAGCCGGTATTGCGATACCGACCTTCTGTCGGAGGAGGCGTGGCGCCTGTTCGAGATCACGGACCCCGGATGGTCACGCGTGCAGGCGATCTGCGAATTCGTGCACGGACATGTCCGCTTCGACTACATGCAGGCGAAGGCGACGCGCACCGCATCGCAGACCATGGCCGAGCGACAGGGTGTCTGCCGCGACTTCGCCCATCTCGCCATCGCCCTGTGTCGTTGCATGAACATTCCGGCCCGCTACTGCACCGGATATCTGAGCGATATCGGTGAGCCTTTGCCTCATCCGCCTGGAGACTTCGCCGCGTGGATGGAGGTGTTCCTTGCCGGAGAATGGCACATGTTCGATCCACGAAACAACAAGCCGCGGTTTGCGAGAATACTGATCGCGCGGGGCCGCGATGCCGCTGATGTCCCTCTGACCCAGACATTTGGTCAGAACACTTTGACGGAATTCAAGGTCTGGACGGATGAATTGGCCTGACTCACCTTGGCTTCCTCTTCGATGCGCCATCGTAAACGGGGTCGCCAATCCCCACATAGTTAGTACTGGCGGCAAGCATCCCAGTCCGACACGGACGAGGAGCTGGCGTCGGCCAATCAAAGGATCGACGATATGTCCTTCAAGGACCTCACAGCCAGGGCTGCGGCCGCGATGAAGCCAAAGCCTGCGGAGACCGCGAAGGCCCCTGCCAAGGAGACCGAGGCCAAGGCAACTGGCAAGGAAGCCCCCGCGAAGTCCAAGACATCTTGAGACGGACGCAGGTTACGCGCCTCATTCCTGCGAGGGTCGCGGACCATTCACAGCAACAAGGGAAAGAAACGCGCGAATGGAAGATCTGACGAGCAAGACCGTGGCGGTTTTTTCCCGCCCCTTCAGCGTGCCAGGCTTTGACGAGACGCTCCCGGCGGGTGAGTACGATATCGAAACGGAGATCTCTTCCCCCCCTGATCAACGGAATCCCGCAGCCTGGAAAGCCTCCGTCCTGGTGAAACTTCATTCCCAGGCATCGCATCCGGGGCTTGCGAGGACGCTTACCGTTTCCCTTGCCGATCTGGACCAAGCACGCGCCAGGGACAAGCTGACGGGCAGGGAGTTGGCCGACGTGTTCCTAGAAGAAATGCTGGCTGATCCGATGGTACGCCTCGTGATGGAGGCCGACGGGGTCTCTGCAGCACATCTGCGGCATCTCTACTCGGGGCACGGGATGCCCGATCCCATTCTGAATGTGCCGGCGTCGAAGACGACCACCCAAAAGACGCGGGATGATGCGTCGATCCGGGCCGCCGAAAACGAAGGCATGCCTTCAAGACCGGAATTACCGTCGCCCTCGCGCACCCGCCACTTAGCGGGACAGACTTGATGGCGAACAAGACCATGGCCGAAGGTGCCACGCCAGACATCTTGATCGCAAGGGTCTCGGGCGACGTTCCGCAGGAACGCCAATGCCTGAGCTGCGAAACTGGGTTCTGGAGCAAAGGTTTCGGAGAGCGGATTTGTAGACGCTGCAAGGGGTTGAACGCCTGGCGAAACGCCTTGCCTGTCAGCCCCGGCGCATCACGCCGTCGCTGATCCACATCGACGTGCGTGCAGTCTTCCTCGAACCACACTGGACCCCCAAATTTTGGCCTGCCTCGACATCCTTCACACCACAACCTACCGATACCGTCATGCGGTCTCTCTAGGACCGCACAGATTGATGCTGCGTCCCCGCGAAACGCGGGAATTGCGTCTTTTCTCCCACGAGATCTCCATAACCCCGACGGCCACCGTATCCTGGGCGCATGATGTGGCCGGGAACGCGATCGCCACCGCAATCTTTGACGGTCCGACAGACCATCTGGTGATCGAAAGTCGCGCCACCGTGGAACTGACCGCGCTAGCTTGGCCGGTCTTTGCCATCTCCGCTTCTGCCATCGAGTACCCGTTCCTCTATTCAGCCGACGAATGGACGGATCTGGGCGCGCTGACGGCTCCGCAATACGCCGACCCCGACGGCCGATTTGCCCGATGGGTCGAGGGCTTCGTCATGGGGCACCGAACAGACACGCTGTCTCTGCTGAAGGACATCAGCAACGGTGTGGTTTCGCAGATTTCTTATCAGGTACGTGAGACGGAAGGCACCCAGACGCCGATCGAGACGCTCGACCGGAAATGGGGTTCGTGCCGCGATTTCGCGGTCCTGCTCACAGAGGCAGCTCGCTGTCTTGGCCTGGGAGCCCGTATCGTTTCGGGCTATCTGTCCGATCCAGAAGACAGCCTTATCGGCTCCGCAGGTACCGGGTCCACCCATGCCTGGGTCGAAATATACCTGCCCGGCGCAGGGTGGATCGCCTTCGACCCCACCAACCGGAGCGTCGGGTCGCAGAACTTGATACCGGTCGCAGTCGGTCGCGGCATCCACCAGGTCGTACCTGTCTCGGGGAGTTTTTCGGGAGGTTCCAACGCCCTTTTTGACTTTTCAGTTCAGGTCTCCGTTCGCAGCAGAACAAGGCAAAACACTTTGCCGATGGAGGATCGGACCGACTTCCTAGCAACCTGGAGCGGGTAGGGCTCACCGGTGTGCGATCCGTGTGCAATGCGATCTGCCAAGAGACTTGCGATTTCACAGAGACTTAGCCGTGATCGGTATCCAGAGGCTTCGATGGGTCTGCTTTCTTGCGGTTCGCCTTCGATCCCGTTTTGCGCGCTGCAGCGAACCCGCGGTCCGTGGCCATGAAGCGGGCAAGCATTGGGGCGACGAGGCGGGCGGGCTCAAGGTCCTGTCCGGTCTGTTGGCCGAGGACCGCCGCGTAGTCGCAAAGGTCTCGGTGCACATCGGCGGGAAGTTCCACGGTCAGCTTGACCGGCTTGTCGTCATGGATCGGGCCAAGCTTCAGTTTCGTCATCGGACTTCTCCCAAGGGCTCGAGGATCAGGTCGCGGGTGACCATGACGCGGACGGGGAAGCCCGGGCGTATGGTCAGTGTCGGCGGGACGGCAAGCTGCTGGCGGACGATCTCGTCCCCGGTCCGTCCGATCGTGTCCTGCGCGGCCTCGCGGATGGCGCGGGCGACATCGTCTTCGGTTTCTGCGCCACTTTCCAGGCCGAGGTTCAGGATCGTGGCGAGGCCAGCAGCAAAGAAGACGCGACCCCAATGATAGTTGACCCGGTCCTGCAGGCCGGACGCGCCTGTTCCGTCAGTGCCGGGCGCGCGCTCGAGCACAATGGAGCGACCATCCGGAAGGATGAGGCGGGTCCAGACCAGAAGCAGACGGCTTTGCCCGGATGCGATGCGGCTGTCGTATTCTCCCAGAAGCCGAGCGCCTTGCGGGATCAGCAAGTACCGCCCTGAGGGGCTATCAAAGACATTCGACGTCACCTGTGCCGAGATCTGGCCGGGAAGGTCGGAGCGCAGGCCGGTGATCAGGGCGGCCGGGATCACCGTGCCGGCCTGCAGGATGTAGGGGCTGGGCGGCGGCACTATGCGTTGCGCACTGACGGTGTCCGTGTCTCCGGGAAGGGTGAGGAACGCCTCCCGGCCGGAAATCGGATCGCTTGCCGTTGGGCTGCCCAATGTTGAGGGGAAGAGCGCGCCGGTCGCGGGGGAGGTCGGTGTGGCCTGTGTTCCGTTGCGCGGCACGGTTTGCGCCTCGGCGAAAAGGGCGCTCAGTCGGGCGGCGTCGAGTTCCTGGAGACGGCGTTGTTCCTCCGGATCGACTGTGGGGGCCAATGGACCGGAAAGGGGCGGTGCCGGGACCGGCTGGCCGCGATCTTGCGCCCCAAGGATGGCGCGGCCCAACTCACCGGGCAAGGGTGGGCCGAGACGCGGGACATCGGCGTAATCCCGAGGCAGTGAGGACAGCCCTTCAGCCGCCTGAATGCGTTCGGTGGAAAAGAGCTCCGTCTGGTTGCCCTCCTGCCGGTTGTACTGCAGGGCCATGATCAGGATTGCGCCAAGGCCAAGTCCGCCGATGGCGGTGGCAAGGGCAATGGCCCGGCGGGACAGGCGCATGACACGGGGAGGATCGGGCCTGAGACGGAGTTCATGGACGATCTCTTCCTCGGTCCGTGGCGGCTCTTGCATATCAGGGACTTGTGTCATCGCTCCACCTCTGGCTGGGGCGCAGGCGGCGGGCGCTGATCGCCATCCGTACGCACGATCCGCACGACCTGCTGTCGTCTTTCGCCGAGACGCAGTTCTGCAGCCCCGAACAGCCGGTCCACGATCAGGACGTTGCCGAGCACGCGGGTGTTCACGATCTGGCCGCGCCCATCCGCGCCGATCACGAAGAGCGGAGGCATTTCGCCCTGGGCTATGCCGGGCGGGAACACGACATAGACACGCCGTCCATCATCGAAGACGGAGACCGGCCGCCAGGGTGGGGCGTCGCCCTGCAGGCCGTAACGGTAGTGCCGCTCGGCCTCGGGCGGGATCGCGGGACGGCGGATTGTCGGGGTGCGGGGCGTGGATCGCACCTCTGGATAGGCCCACGCGACGCTGGGCATCCAGGTCTCCTCGTCGGCGTGCAACTCGATGTGGTAGCTGCGCCGGTCCGTGCTGACGACGAGATTGGTGGAGATGTCGGGGCGGGTGGGTTTCACGAGGATATGGACGCGCTCGCTGCGGCCTGCGCCGCTCGTGGTGTCGCCGATGATCCAGCGCGCGGTGTCGCCCGCTGCGATCGGGCCGGGACCGGTCAGGCGTTCGCCGGGTTCGAGCGCGATATTCGTGATCTGCCCGGGTGCTGCATAGACCTGGTAGAGCGCGCCCTCGCTCCACGGAAAAACCTGCATGGCGTTGTAATAGCCCTGCTGGCGGGGCTCGACGCGGGCGGCGGCATTGGCGGCGATGATGCGCGCTTCCGGTGTATCTGCTTCCGGATTGCCGCCGCGGGAAGGTGTCCATGGGGGAGGCGTGTGAACCGGGCGGGGCGGCCCCTCGGCCGGGGGCGGTGCAGGTGGCGGAGCGAGGGCTGGGACCTGGTCGTCGTAGGCGATCTCGGGCGGGCGTTGGCCCGTGCAGGCGGTCAGCGCGGTGGCCGCGAGGAGAAGGACGGGAACGGATGGCAATCGGGTCATTGGGCACTCTCCCTCGACCAGTTGATGGCATGGACATAGACGCCGAGCGGGTTTGCCCGCAGGCGCTCCGAATCGCGCGGCGGCTGGATCACGATGCTCAGGATGGCGGTCCAGCGTTCGGTGGCTGCGAGCTGTCCGTTCTCGTAGCGCCGCTCGATCCAGGCGACGCGGAAGCTCGACTCTGATGCACGGATGACGCTGGAGACCTCGACGGAGACCTGTGTGTCACCAACGCTGGCGAAGGGATCGTTCACGCGGGCATAGTCGTTCAGCGCAATCCCGCCGCGATCCGTGGCGAAGTCATAAGCACGAAGCCAGTTCTGGCGCAGCACGATCGGATCGGCCGGGACCTGCCGGACATGCTCGACGAAGCGGGCGAGATGCCAGGCGATCTGCGGATCGGTCGGGCGATACTCGGCCAAGGCTGGCGTGACGGCCTGTGCCGCACCGAGATCGTCGACCTCGACCACGTAGGGGACGACGCTGCTGCGCGTCGATTGCCAGGTGAGCGCCGCGCTGAGCCCGGCGGACAGGGCGAGGCAGCCCATTGCCATGAGGCGCCAGTTTCGGGCCTGAACGCGGGCCGAGCCGATGCGCTCGTCCCAGACCTGGGCGGCCTTCTGGTAGGGGGTGACGGGCTCGGGCGTGGTGCCATAGCGAACACTGGGGCGTCGGAACATCAGGAGGACCTTTCGGAGAGGCTGACGACCGTGCCGCCGCCGCCATGGTCTCCGGAGCGGATGACATGGGCGGCGGTGGAAAGGCCGTGTTGAAGGGATTGCTGGCGCTTCATCCGGCGCGCCCAATCGGGCGGGCCGTCATTGGCCGGGGAGGGCAGGGCACCACCCGCCATCCGTCCCCCGGTGGCGGCATAGGCTGCGCGGGCACCAGACTGCGCGCCGTCCGAGATCGCGCGTCGGAGCGGGCTGAACGCGGCGACGGCACCGGTCTTGCCGACCGCGGCCACGCCACCGACGGACTTGCCCAACGCTGTGCTGCGGGACGCGGCACCAAGTTGGTATGCAGTGGCGGTTCCGCTGCCAACCGCACTGGCACCACGCAGGGCCGCGCCACCGGTGCCAAGGGCCATCCGGGTCCCGGCGACTCCGGCGACTGCAGCCCCGCCCACGGCGATACCGGTGCCGACTGCGGCGCCTGCTCCGAGCTGCGGACCGCCCGAAACGATGCCATTGGCGATGCCCGGTCCGAAGATGCCGAGGGCGAGGAGCGCCAGCGCGCCAAGGACCACCGACATCGCGTCGTTGATCGTGGGTTCGCCCGCGAATCCGGCGGTGAACTCGCTGAAGATGGTGGAGCCAATGCCGACGATCACGGCCAGCACCAGAACCTTTACACCCGAAGAAATGACGAGGCCCAGCACGCGTTCGGCCATGAAGGCGGTCTTGTTGAACAGGCCGAAGGGCACGAGGATGAAGCCTGCCAGCGTGGCCAGCTTGAATTCGATCAGGGTGACGAAGAGCTGGATTGCGAGGATGAAGAACGAGAGCAGCACCACCAGCCAGGCGAAGAACAGGATCCCGATCTGGATGAAGTTCTCGAAGACGGCGACGAACCCGGAGAGGTCGGCGATGGAGGCGAGGATCGGCTGCCCGGCCTCGAGCCCGACCTGCGCGATGCGCCCGGGCTGCAGCAGCTCGCTGGCGGAAATGGTGCCGCCGGTGGCGACCAGGCCAAGCCCCGCGAAGCTGTCAAAGACGATCCGGGCCAGCGTGTTCCAGTTGCCGATGATGTATGCAAAGACCCCGACGAAGAGGGTCTTCTTCACCAGCCGCGCGATGATGTCGTCATCCGCGCCCCAGGCCCAGAAGAGGGCAGCCAGCGTGATGTCGATGACGATCAGCGTGGTGGCGAGGAAGGCGACGTCGCCGCCGAGAAGTCCGAAACCGGAATCGATGTAGGAGGCGAAGACCTCGAGAAACCGGTCGATGACGCTGACGCCGCCCATTGCCTTACTCCGTCCCGGCCGGCTCAGGAGCCAGATCGAAGAAGCGCTGCCGGGCCGCCTCCCAGGCGGCGCGGCATTCGGTGTCGGTGGCGTAGTCTTCGGGCGTCAGGTCACGGCAACGTGCGAGGGTGCCGCGCAAGGCGTCATCCCTGATCACATGCCCGGTGTCGGTGGGCAGGACGGTGCGTGTCAGTTCGACCGCGGCGGCGAGGGCGGCAAGGCCGCCGATACCGAAGGCGACAAGGCGCAGAGTTCGCGGGGTGTCGAGGGCCATGCGCTTACTCCCCGAACAGCCGTACTGAGCCGGGGGAGTAGCCGCCGCCGTAATCGAGGAACCGCGTGAGGTTCTTGCGGCCCTGCGCCTCGGCGGAGGCGATGCGGGCGGCTTCCAGCGCTTCGGCCCGGTTCTGCGCGGCGATGGCGGCCGTCAGATCGGCGATCTGTGTCGATTGCAATGCGAGCAGCTGGTTGCCAGCCTGTGCGACCTGCAGGGCCCCAACGGCTCCTTGGCTCTCGCGGATGAGTGCTTCCATCTGGCTGCGGGCTCCGTCGATATTGCCGACGACCCCGGCCTGCACGCGCAACGCGTCCTCGAAGCCCGCGACGGAGGTCTCCCAACGTTCGCGCGCGCCGGCGATCATCGCATCGAAATCGCCCTGCGCTGCCGCAGCGCCGTAGTCCTGCGCGAAGGCCTGTTCGATGGTGGCTACGTCGAAGGCGAGGCTCTGGGCATCGGCAAGGAGTCGCTGGGTTTCACCGATAGCGTCCTGCAGTTGCGCCAGCGAGGAATGCGGTAGGTTCGCTAGGTTCAGCGCATCGTTCATCAGCATTTGCGCCTGGTTCTGGATCTGGGCGATCTGGTTGTTGATCTGCTCGAGCGCGCGGGCGGCAGAGAGGATGTTTTCGGCATGGTTCCGCGGGTCGTAGACGATCCGGCCGCCAGCACCGAAGAGGAAGGCCTGCGCCGGCGTCGTGAGAACCGGTGTCAGGACAATGGCGCTGGCCATCAATGCGGCGGCGAGTTTGCGGGGCCGGGCTGGGCGTTCAGGATTGCGGGGCATGTTCTGTCTCCTTTTGGTCAGGGTGAGGGGGTGTCGGATCGGCTGGTGCGATGTCGGGCCCGAGCAGGTCGATGGCCCAATCAAGACCGTGATGGCGCAGCCAGGCGGCGGCAAAGCCATCCCGGCCATGGGTGGCGAGCAGTTCGCTTATCGCGGCCTGATCAGCCTTGGATGAGGCGGCGGTGAAGGCCAGCGCCACCTCGCCGAGGCCCAGTGAGAAGAGCCGGTTTCCGCGCCGCGACTGGCAGTAGTAGTCCCGCTTCGGCGTGGCGCGGGCGACGATGTCGATCTGGCGGTCGTTCAGCCCGAAGTTCTGGTAGATCCGGGCGATCTGGGGTTCGAAGGCGCGCTCGTTGGGCAGGAAAATCCGTGTGGGGCAGCTCTCGATGATGGCGGGTGCGATGTGGGACCCGTCGATATCGGCCAGCGACTGGGTGGCGAAGATCACCGAAGCGTTCTTCTTTCGGAGCGTCTTCAGCCATTCGCGCAGCTGCCCGCCGAAATTGGCGTCATCCAGCGCAAGCCAGCCCTCGTCGATCAGGATCATCGTGGGACGTCCGTCGAGCCGCGCCTCGATCCGGTGGAAGAGATAGGCGAGCACGGCCGGTGCCGTTGCTGAGCCGATCAGCCCTTCGGTCTCAAACGCGAGCACGTCCGCGCTGCCCAGGTCTTCGACCTCCGCATCCAGAAGCCGGCCGAAAGGCCCGCCGAGGCAGAAGGGCTTCAGCGCGCGTTTCAACTCGGTCGATTGCAGCAGGACCGAGAGGCCGGTCAGCGTGCGTTCCTCGCACGGGGCCGAGGCGAGCGAGCTCAAAGCCGACCAGAGATGGTCCCGCGCGCTTGGGTCGATCGTCGCGCCTTCCCGTCCGAGGATTCCCGCAAGCCAGTCCTGCGCCCAGGCGCGTTCGGACGCGTCGTCGATCCGCGCGAGTGGTTGCATCTGTACGGCGGGGTCCTCGTCGGACAGCGCATCGCCGAGGTTTTCCCAATCGCCACCCATGGCGAGTGTGGCACAACGGATCGATCCGCCGAAATCGAAGGCGAAGACCTGCGCGCCCGGGTAGCGGCGGAACTGCAACGCCATCAACGCTAGCAGGACTGATTTGCCCGCCCCGGTCGGGCCGACGATCAAGGTATGGCCGACATCGCCCACATGAGTCGAAAACCGGAACGGGGTCGTGCCGTCGGTTTCGGCGTGGAACAGTGGCGGGCCGTCCAGATGGTCGTTCCGGTCCGGCCCTGCCCAGACCGCCGAGATCGGGATCATATGGGCGAGGTTCAGCGTCGAGATGGGTGGCTGACGGACATTGGCGTAGAGATGGCCGGGCAGGGAGCCGAGCCAGGCCTCGAGCGCGTTCAATGTTTCCGGGATGCAGGTGAAATCGCGTCCCTGTACGATCTTCTCTACCGCTTTGAGCTTCGCCTCGGCCGCTCGGGGGTCTTCGTCCCAGACAGTGATCGTGGCGGTCACGTAGGCCGCGCCCGCCACATCGGCACCAAGTTCCTGCAACGCCTCGTCCGCATCGGCCGCTTTGTTGGCCGCATCGCTGTCGAGCAGGGTCGAGGCTTCGTTGGTCATCACCTCCTTTAGGATCGCGGCCACCGACTTGCGCTTGGCGAACCACTGGCGTCGGATACGGGTGAACACCCGGGCGGCATCCGTCTTGTCGAGGCAGATCGCGCGCGTGCACCAGCGATACTCGAAACCCTGAGCGTTCAATTCGTCGAGCAAACCGGGCCAGGTGGCGCTTGGCAGGCCGATGATGGTCAGGGTCTTGAGATGAGCGGCCCCGAGCCGTGGTATCAGCCCACCCACCAACGGATCATCGGCCAGCACCGCGTCCAGATGCATCGGGACCTCCGGGACGCGGACGCGCTGGCGCCGGGTCGAAACGGTCGAATGCAGGTAGGTCAGGGTCTCGGCATCGGAGAGCCAGGCGATTTCCGGCATGAACCCGTCAAGCAGATCGATCAGCCGGTCGGCGCGGCTGACAAAGCTGGAGACAAGATCCTGTGGCTTGGTGCTGCGATCCGGTGCGTTTTCTAGCAACCAGCCCTCGGCGCGGCTCGCGTCGTCAGCGGGCGGCATCCAGACCAGCGTCAGGAAATACGCGCTCTCGAAATGCGCGCCCGCTTCTTCGAACTGCGCGCGGCGTTCGGCATCGACGAGGGCGGAGACAGGATCGGGGAACTCGGAGGCCGGATAGTCCTGTGCCGGGATCCGCTGCGCCTCGATGAAGACGGCCCAGCCAGAACCAAGCCGCCGGAGGGCGCTGTTCAGCCGGGCCGACGTGGCGACCAGTTCGGCGGGCGTGGCTGAATCCAGATCCGGCCCCCGAAACCGCGCTGTGCGTTGCAGGCTGCCATCTTTGTTCAGGATGACGCCGGGTGCGACCAATGCAGCCCAGGGCAGAAAATCGGCCAGAAGGGCGGATTTGGAGCGGTATTCGGCGAGACGCATCATCGGCTCAGACCCCGAACCAGGAGGGGTAACGGAGATGCCGCCGCGCCACCTCGGCGATCTGCGCATCCCGCTTCGCGGCCCAGACCGCGAGGAGATGACCGACGAGCCAGAACACGAGGCCCACGAGCCAGAGCCGCAGGCCCAGCCCGATGGCGGCCGCCAGAGTGCCATTGGCAATGGCGATGGTGCGCGGCGCACCGGCCAGCAGGATCGGATCGATCAGGGCCCGGTGCACCGGCGCGAAGTAGCCGGGAATGTCGGTGGGGTTCTCCATCAGATCAGCGCTCCGCCGCCGAAGGAGAAGAAGGACAGAAAGAAACTCGAGGCGGCAAAGGCGATGGAAAGCCCGAAGACGATCTGCACCAGCCGCCGGAACCCGCCCGAACTGTCGCCGAAGGCCAACGTCAGGCCCGTGACAATGATGATGATCACCGCGACGATCTTGGCGACCGGGCCTTCGATCGATTCGAGGATGGTTTGCAAGGGGGCTTCCCACGGCATGCCGGACCCGGCGGCGAGCGCCGGCTCAGGCAGGGCGAAGACGACGAGGCCGAGCGCGGTTGCGCCAAGGGCTGTGCGAAATGATGGCAGAAGGGTCATGGATGGCTTCCTTGTGTTGGTGGGAAAAGGGGGGTGAGGGCGTAATCGCCCGAGGCGGTCAGGCCGGTGACACGCGCCAACTCGGAGAGGCGACGCTCGGCCCCACGTCCGGACAGAACGGCGATTAGGTCGATAGTTTCTGCGATCAGGGCGCGCGGTACGGTGACAACCGCCTCTTGGATCAGCTGTTCGAGGCGCCGCAGTGCGCCGATGGCGGACCCGGCGTGGATCGTGCCGATCCCGCCCGGATGGCCGGTGCCCCAGGCCTTGAGCAGGTCGAGCGCTTCCGGCCCGCGCACCTCGCCAATGGGGATACGATCGGGCCGCAGCCGCAAGGACGCGCGCACGAGATCGGCCAGGGTCGCAACCCCGTCTTTCGTCCGCAGGGCCACGAGGTTGGGGGTCGGGCATTGCAGTTCGCGCGTGTCTTCGATCAGAACTACGCGGTCTGAGGTCTTGGCGACCTCCGCCAACAGCGCATTGGTCAGGGTCGTCTTGCCTGTCGAGGTCCCCCCCGCGACAAGAATATTGGCCCGTCTGGTGACCCCTTCGCGGAGGTGATCTGCGGCATCCGGGGGAAAAATGCCGCCGGAGACATAGTCCTCAAGAGTGAACACCGCGACGGCGGGCTTGCGAATGGCAAATGTGGGAGCAGAAACCACTGGGGGCAGCAAACCCTCGAAGCGCTCGCCCGTATCTGGCAATTCAGCCGAAACACGCGGGGCCGCAGGATGGACTTCCGCGCCGACATGATGCGCGACAAGCCGGATGATGCGTTCGCCATCGGCAGGGGAGAGAACTGCGCCACTATCAGCCAACCCATTGGCCAACCGGTCGATCCAGAGCCGCCCGTCAGGGTTCAGCATCACCTCGACGACGCCAGCGTCTTCGAGCCACGCGGCGATGCCTGGCCCGAGTGCCGTCCGCAGCATGCGCGAGCTGCGGGAAGACGTCTCGGTATTGAAGGGCGTAACAGTCATGACTGGCCTCGCGATGGTTCACGGGACCGATCAAGAAGACCGTTATTTGGCTACGGGCAACAACTGTGAAGGCGTAGTAGGGGTATCGCGCGTAAAGGCAGGGAAAAGACGAAACGCAGCCAATTCGCAATAATGGTCGACGATTGCTTCACTGCCTGACCGCAACTGAAACCCGTATGGGCCAGCCCAGATACACAGAGTTCAGGACAGCCCTGCCAAATGCAACTTCCCTCATTTCAACGCTCCAGCATCACATGCATCGAGAAACCCGAATGCTGATCCACTTGCACAGGGCGGAACGGCCAGAAATCGCGCAAGACCTCAGCATGCGGGTGGCCGTAGCTGTGGCGCGGATCTGAGCTGAACACGCTTGTTGTGGGCGCAATCAGCGCGGCAAGCCCGTCATGCCAATTTGCACGGGCACCGTGATGCGGGACTTGAAACACGCTCGTTCGTCTTGCCCGGCGCGCATCAAGGTAACCCTCCAAACTGTTCCACTTCGCAGCACTTTTCAGGTTCCCATCGCCGGTTAGCAGGATCGCACCTTTCGTTTCATACTCCTTCCAACAGCCGCAAGCGCCGATAAGTCGGTGATACAAGCATTCGCAATTGCAGAACCTCTGCCCCGTCCAAGGGCCAATCGCGCCGCCGTAAAGCATTAGACTGACATTGTTCATGCCCGCCCCACGACCGAAGGTTGTCTCATAGAGCGTCCGTAGGTCATCAAGAGCGCTTTGCCGTTCGTTTTCGTTGCCGTTCAGCAGCGCACCTCGATGAGCATCCACCTTTGTCGTGAAGCCGAATGGATCATCTGGTTTTGTAGAGGGATCATTATAGGGCAGGAATTCCCAAACCCCATGGACCGCAATGGCCTTGCCAGAACGAAGCATCCGCACGCGATGGTCCAAGTGACCGTATGCCCCCTCCAAATCTCCGTACGAAACGGCGTCGCCGGGCCCAGACGGCTTGTCGGGGTCGTCCCGATCTTCAGGCGGTCCGGGAGCCGCAGTTGGTTCGGTCGTGAAAGGCGGCCCTTCACCGTCGGAGGGCATGACGAACAAGACCTGTTCAAACCCGTCACCCGCTTCTTGAATGAAAAATTGCACTGGATCGACATAGAACAACATCTCGGGGTCTTCTGCCCTCAGCCCTTGTTCAAAGCCGATCAGCAGGCGGTGCCACAAGGGTGCCCACGGCAGCATTACTCTCTTGGCACCGATCTCATTCAGCAGTTCAACCAAACCGTTGATGTGGTCATTGTGGAAATGCGACAGGGTCAGGAGGTCGATCTTCTCACCTTGGCAATCGTGTTTCAGATCGTCGACCGCGTTGGTGACCAGCCGCTTTCCCGAACTGGATCCACAGTCATAAACCCAGCGGTATGGCCCGTCCGGTGCCGGAATAGACTGGCCGGGGATACTGATATTTCGTCGCCGTCTTGGCTGAGGTGGCCAGAACTCGACCGAGCCCGTAGCAAACAGACCCTGACCGACGGGGAAGAATTGATGGACCGCGCGGATTTTGGTCATGCGTCGGCTGTTTCCGCAGCAGGCTCCAACGCCTCGTGCAGGAGGGCGTTGAGGAGTTTGCTGCGGGTGGTGGCGGTGGCGGTGAGGCTGGCCTCCAGCTGATCACACAGCGCCATGAGTTCATCGACCTTGGCCACAATCCGGTGCTGCTCGGCGAGGGGTGGGAGTGCGACCGCAATTCGATCCATGCGGT
>NZ_JBNFVY010000049.1:0-384 GCF_049943335.1 Aliiroseovarius sp. PTFE2010 | reverse complement strand
GTCCAGCAGCAGGATGTCCCCGATCGCGGGGCGGAAATCGGCGCTCGCGTCTTCGGCGCAGATGCGCAGTTCGATCGAATGGCCGGTCTGGGGAACGTCGCCCTGCGCGGCGCTCAGCCCCTCGCCCGCCGCGATGCGCAGCTGTTCGGCCACCAGATCAAACCCCGTCACCATTTCGGTCACCGGATGTTCCACCTGAAGGCGGGTGTTCATTTCCAGGAAATAAAACGACCCGTCCTGCGCATAGATGAATTCAACCGTGCCGGCGCCGCGATAGTTGACCGCGCGGGCAATCCCGGCGGCGGTTTCGCAGATC
The DNA here is from genome assembly GCF_049943335.1 of Aliiroseovarius sp. PTFE2010. NCBI lineage: Bacteria > Pseudomonadati > Pseudomonadota > Alphaproteobacteria > Rhodobacterales > Paracoccaceae > Aliiroseovarius > Aliiroseovarius sp. PTFE2010. The sequence continues at coordinate 68 of NZ_JBNFVY010000049.1, read as the reverse complement.
TCGTCGCGTTGCTTGGGCGTCAGCGCCGGGGACGGCGTTTCTTCGATGATCTTCTGGAACCGGCGCTG
>NZ_JBNFVY010000048.1:0-384 GCF_049943335.1 Aliiroseovarius sp. PTFE2010 | reverse complement strand
CAGCGCCGGTTCCAGAAGATCATCGAAGAAACGCCGTCCCCGGCGCTGACGCCCAAGCAACGCGACGAGATCTGCGAAACCGCCGCCGGGATTGCGCGCGCGGTCAACTATCGCGGCGCCGGCACGGTGGAATTCATCTATGCGCAGGACGGGTCGTTTTATTTCCTGGAAATGAACACCCGCCTTCAGGTGGAACATCCGGTGACCGAAATGGTGACGGGCTTTGATCTGGTGGCCGAGCAGTTGCGCATCGCGGCGGGCGAGGGGCTGAGCGCCGCGCAGGGCGACATTCCCCAGACCGGCCATTCGATCGAACTGCGCATCTGCGCCGAAGACGCGAGCGCCGATTTCCGCCCCGCGATCGGGGACATCCTGCTGCTGGAC
>NZ_JBNFVY010000047.1:0-422 GCF_049943335.1 Aliiroseovarius sp. PTFE2010 | reverse complement strand
AAGGCCTCTTCCACGATGTCGATCACGACCTGGGCCGCATTCGGCGTCATCTCGGATGGCTTGATGATGGCGCTGTTGCCCGCCGCGATCGCCGACACCAGTGGCCCAAGCGACAGGTTCACCGGGTAGTTCCACGGCGCGATGATCAGGCATACGCCCTTGGCCTCGGGGCGAACGCGGGCCTTGGTGCCAAAGACGCCCAAAGTGGCGCGCGCCCGTTTGCCGCGCATCCAGGATTTCAGGTGGCGCTTGGTGTGCCGGATTTCCTGAAGGACGGGGAAAATCTCGGTCAATTTCACTTCTTCGGCGGGTTTGCGAAAATCAGCCGCGCAGGCCGCGATGATCTTGTCTTCGTTCCGTTTGACGGCATCTGCCAGACGATCCAACTGTGCAATGCGCGCCTTGCGGTCAAACCCGCCCCG
>NZ_JBNFVY010000046.1:0-422 GCF_049943335.1 Aliiroseovarius sp. PTFE2010 | reverse complement strand
CGGGGCGGGTTTGACCGCAAGGCGCGCATTGCACAGTTGGATCGTCTGGCAGATGCCGTCAAACGGAACGAAGACAAGATCATCGCGGCCTGCGCCGCTGATTTTCGCAAACCCGCTGAAGAAGTGAAATTGACCGAGATCTTTCCTGTTCTTCAGGAAATCCGGCACACCAAGCGCCACCTGAAATCCTGGATGCGTGGCAAACGGGCGCGCGCCACTTTGGGCGTATTTGGCACCAAGGCCCGCGTTCGCCCCGAGGCCAAGGGGGTCTGCCTGATCATCGCGCCGTGGAACTACCCGGTGAACCTGTCGCTTGGGCCGCTGGTCTCGGCGATCGCGGCGGGCAACAGCGCCATCATCAAGCCATCCGAGATGACGCCGAATGCGGCCCAGGTCGTGATCGACATCGTGGAAGAGGCCTT
>NZ_JBNFVY010000045.1:0-438 GCF_049943335.1 Aliiroseovarius sp. PTFE2010 | reverse complement strand
CGGATAGCGCAGACGGAAGATGCGCGGGAGGGTTTTTCGGCTTTTGTCGAGAAGCGCGCGCCGAAATGGACGGGTCGCTGATACCGGGTCGCTGATACTGGGCTGCTGATACTGGGCCGCTGATATTCGGGCCACAGATAACGGACCGCTGATAAAGCGGGGAGGAGGATACATGTCGGATCGAAAGCTGCGCATCGGGTGCGCGTCTGGGTTTTGGGGGGACACGCCCGAAGCGATTGGTCAGTTGGTGACCAAGGGCGCGATCGACTATCTGGTGTTTGATTATCTGGCCGAGGTGACGATGTCGCTGATGGCGCGCGCCCGGGCCAAGACGCCGGATGCGGGCTATGCGCCGGATTTCGTCAAGGCGCTGGTGCCCTGGTTGCCTGAGATCAAGGCCAAGGGGATCAAGGTTGTGGCCAATGCCGGCGGGGTCAA
>NZ_JBNFVY010000044.1:0-470 GCF_049943335.1 Aliiroseovarius sp. PTFE2010 | reverse complement strand
CCGGTCGAACGCTTTGATCTGCCCGGCAGCCATTCGCTGAACTTCCTGCTGCATGAATCGCTGGGCGGGGGCGGCATCGCCTCGGTCCGCATCGATCCGCAAGGCAAGGGCTTTGCGCAAATGCTGCTGGACATCGAAATCCCCGTACCGGCCGAAATGGCCCAAAGGGACGGGCTCACCGCCTCGGACCCGAGCTAAGAGGACAGTTCCATGACCATTTCAAAACTCCTGGTGGCCAACCGGGGCGAGATTGCGGCGCGCGTTCTGCGCACCGCCAAGGCACGCGGCCTTGCGACGGCCGTGTTGCGCCATGCCTCGGAACAAGAGGGGCCAGCCCATGCGATTGCCGACGAGGTTGTGACCATCGAAGGGGCAACGCCGGTGGCGGCCTATCTGGACATTGCGCAGATTGTCGATGTGGCGCAGCGGATCGGCGCGGATGCGGTGCATCCGGGCTATGGCTTTCTGTC
>NZ_JBNFVY010000043.1:0-494 GCF_049943335.1 Aliiroseovarius sp. PTFE2010 | reverse complement strand
TGGTTCGGGTGCTCGGCTAACGCCGCTGCGAACCAATAGGGAGAGAAGAAATGTACGACTATATCATCGTTGGGGCCGGATCCGCCGGTTGCGTTTTGGCCAACCGCCTGTCAGCAGACCCGGCAAAACGCATCGCGCTTATCGAAGCAGGCCCAAAAGACAAAAGCCCCCTGATCCACATGCCATTGGGCATCGCCAAGAACGCGGCCGAGATCATCCTGGGGCAGGTGCGCGTTCCTGATCGGAGCCGTACCGTTGCCTGAGAAGATCGAAGCGCCCCTAATAACGCAATTTTTGCCGGGGCTTAACCGCCCCTGTCATAACAAACCACAACCAGAATCCAGCGTCTTGCAGGCTTTGCAGGACGTGCGGAATACGACGCAGTAAATCAGATCCAAGGAGGAAGACAAATGCGCGGACAAATGATGGCGATGCCACTGACGATCCATTCACTGATCGATCATGGGGCCCGCTACCACGGCGACACCGAAATC
>NZ_JBNFVY010000042.1:0-575 GCF_049943335.1 Aliiroseovarius sp. PTFE2010 | reverse complement strand
TCAGCGACCCGGTATCAGCGACCCGTCCATTTCGGCGCGCGCTTCTCGACAAAAGCCGAAAAACCCTCCCGCGCATCTTCCGTCTGCGCTATCCGAGGCAACATCGTTTCCGCAAAACGCACGCCCACCTTCCGGGCAGCGCGGCAACGAGACAGGAATTGCATCCTATTTGGGTACACGTCCGCCCCTATCGCGCTTGGCTAGCGACGCGCCACCGATCAGCCCAGAAGGCCGTCGCTGACACAGATGTCCGCAAAGCCGCGAAGGAACTACCCCCCTGATCATCTTCGAAGCCCTCCCAGTCTCCTCACCACGAAAATCACAACATTCAGTCGCGAAAAGCGTGTCTTGAAAATATTTCTAACATATGTTTGATTTTGGTCAACACTGCAGACGACATTCTGGTTGGGAGGATGATTATGACGAGTCAGAGTGAGGCGGTCGCAGCTGATCTGGACGCCATCAGGGCGAACTATTCGCTGACCGATGAGCAGCGCCAGATTGTCGATCACGTGGAACGTGTATCGCGCGAAGTGCTGCATCCATTGCAGGCGCGCATGGACGAGGAAGAATGG
>NZ_JBNFVY010000041.1:0-575 GCF_049943335.1 Aliiroseovarius sp. PTFE2010 | reverse complement strand
AAGGCGGAAATACCCTTGGCCCCTTTTTCCGGCGAGGTCTTGGCATAGACCAGCACCAGATCGGCAATCGGCCCGTTGGTGATATAGATCTTGGCGCCGTTCAGGATGTAATCGTCGCCATCCTTCTTCGCCGTCGTGCGCATCGATCCAAGCGCATCGGACCCTGCGCCCGGTTCGGTCAGGCCAAGGGCCCCGATCAGCGTGCCGTTGCACAGCCCCGGCAGGTACTTGCGGCGCAGGTCGTCATTGGCGTTGCGGTAGATGTTGTTGACGCACAGGTTGTCGTGGGCCAGATGGGTCAGCCCGATGGCCGCCGATGCCCGTGATAGTTCTTGGGTGATGATGCAGGCTGATGTGAAATCCAGCCCGGCGCCGCCAAATTCCGGCGGCACGGTCAGGCCCAGATAGCCCATTTCGCCCAGCTTGGGAAAGACCGACGGCGGCAGGTCGTCGGTGTCATCCATTTCCGCGTTCAGATGATGGAACTCGGACATGAAGAACTTGCCGGCCTGATCCGCCAGCGCCTGCTGTTCGTCCGTCATGAAATGTGTCGGAAGGTCGATATCGTTGCGCAA
>NZ_JBNFVY010000040.1:0-575 GCF_049943335.1 Aliiroseovarius sp. PTFE2010 | reverse complement strand
TTGCGCAACGATATCGACCTTCCGACACATTTCATGACGGACGAACAGCAGGCGCTGGCGGATCAGGCCGGCAAGTTCTTCATGTCCGAGTTCCACCATCTGAACGCGGAAATGGATGACACCGACGACCTGCCGCCATCGGTCTTTCCCAAGCTGGGCGAGATGGGCTATCTGGGCCTGAACGTGCCGCCGGAATTTGGCGGCGCCGGGCTGGATTTCACATCGGCCTGCATCATCACCGAACAGATGTCACGGGCATCGGCGGCCATCGGGCTGACCCACGTTGCCCACGACAACCTGTGCGTCAACAACATCTACCGCAACGCCAATGACGACCTGCGCCGCAAGTATCTGCCGGGGCTGTGCAACGGCACGCTGATCGGGGCCCTTGGCCTGACCGAACCGGGCGCGGGGTCCGATGCGCTTGGATCGATGCGCACCACGGCGAAGAAGGATGGCGACGATTACATCCTGAACGGGGCCAAGATCTATATCACCAACGGGCCGATTGCCGATCTGGTGCTGGTCTATGCCAAGACCTCGCCGGAAAAAGGGGCCAAGGGTATTTCCGCCTT
>NZ_JBNFVY010000003.1:0-406630 GCF_049943335.1 Aliiroseovarius sp. PTFE2010 | reverse complement strand
ATTCCAAGCCGCGCCTTCTCCTGCGCGATCCGCTTCAACAACTCCGCCGCCGGTTCATCGCCCGCATCTTGTTCCACCAGCTTCCCGCGCACGGCCAAATCCAGCACGAAGCGGCGCAGGCGGGGAATGGCGTCTTCGGCGTCAGAGATACGCTCGTAAAGCGCCAGCAGGCGGGCAGAGGAAAACGTGGCGTCCTTCATCGGGTCAGCGCCTCGGTCAGGATCGCTTTCAACTGATCGCGCAGGGCGACTGTCTCGGCCTCTGCCGCTGTCAAATCGGCCAGCAGGGTTTCGGGGTCGCCATGATCCTCGGAAACCGTATGGGGGTTCTTGACGTCAAGGTTATAGCCACGCGCCTTGATCTCTTCCGCCGTGACCTTCCACGCCTGCGGGCCCTCAACGCGCCCCTCGCGCGCGGCCCCGCCCCACCATGCGGCACAGTCGTCCAGATGCTCCAGCCGAATCGGCTTGGTCATGGAATAGGCCTTCTGCGTCTCGGGCACCTTGTGTTCCCAATACCAGATGTCCTGCGTGGGCGTGCCCTTTTCAAAGAACAGCAGGTTTGTGCCGATGGAGGCATAAGGTTTGAAGACCGAGTTGGGCAGCCGCACGATGGTGTGCAGGTTGCATTCCTCCATCAGGTGTTCCTTGAGCCGGGTCTTGATGCCTTCGCCGAACAGTGACCCGTCGGGCAGCACCACGGCGGCGCGGCCACCGGGTTTGAGCAGGCGGATGATCAGGGCAAGAAACAGATCGGCGGTTTCGCGAGTCTTGAAAGTCGGGAAGTTGGATTCGATCCCGTCCTCTTCCTTGCCGCCGAAGGGAGGGTTGGTGAGAACGATGTCGACGCGTTCATCGCGGGTCCAACTTACCAGCGGGCGGGCAAGCGTGTTGTCGTGGCGCACGAAATCGGGCTCTTCGACCCCGTTCAGCAGCATATTGGTGACGCAAAGCATGTGGGGCAGCGGTTTCTTTTCCACGGCGCGCAGGGCACCCTGCATCTGCGCCTCATGCTCGGGGCGCTTGACGTAGTTTTCGCGCATGTGGCGCATGGCGCAGGTCAGAAAGCCGCCGGTGCCGCAGGCGGGGTCGAACAGGACTTCGCCGGGATGCGGGTCAATCTGCTGCACCATGAAAGCGGTGACAGCGCGCGGGGTGTAGTACTCGCCCGCGTTGCCTGCGTTTTGCAGGTCGTTCAGGATTTGCTCGTAGATGTCGCCGAAGTGCTGGCGCTCGGTCAGGTTGTTGAAATCGACCTCATTGATCTTGTTGATCATCTGCCGCATCAGCTGGCCGGACTTCATGTAGTTGTAAGCATCCTCGAACACATCGCGGACGACCTTGGCGCGGGGGCCTGCGTTTACTGGCAGGGTCTTTAGTTCTGGGAACAGGGTGTTGTTCACGAAATCCAGCAACGTGTCGCCGGTGATGCCCTCCGGGTCCGCCGCCCAGACGCGCCATTGCAGGGCTTCCGGAATGGGCGAGGTGTAGTCTTCCTTGGTTAGTTCGAGCTCCTGATCCTGATCGTCGATGATCTTGAGGAAGAACATCCAACACAGCTGACTGATACGCTGGGCATCGCCGTCAACGCCGGTGTCTTTGCGCATGATGTCTTGGATGGATTTGACGAGGGTACGGACGGACATTGGTTATGCGCTTTCTTCGTAAATAGCAGATTGAAGGTCGTGGACGGCCTGTTCGAACCCGGGTTTTCCACCAAAAGCGCGAACGAGTTCAACCACACTTCCCATGCCACTGAATGGCGCAATCTTCAGGACGCCAAGATCGTCGAGGTTCATCACGCCCTCATCGGCATATTTTTCCAGAAGGGCTTCGAGAACGGCCTTTGCCTGGGGCCCATACTTGGTGAATACATCTCGCTTTTTTACGCTTTCAGCTCGCTCTCGTCGGGTGAGAGGTTTTGCGTCAAAGGCGATATGGCAGATCAGGTCGAAGGGATCGAGATCCTTGCCAAGCTCCGCCGCGATGACATCAAGCGGCAGGCCTTCGGCTGCCAATTCCTCGAACAAGGCCTGCTTGCGGCCCTCGCTGTTCCAGCGTTTGAGGAAGTCATCAAGGCTGGCAAACTGCTGTTTCAGGGCCTTGCGCGTGTAATCGCGCAAAGACTCCGTGACCAGCTTGCCGTTCTCGTCGAGGTATTCAACGCGTTCAGCCACGATAACCGCGCCAACGCCATCCACGTAAACCTTGCGGATCGGCCCACCGCCTGTGTTGCCACTAAGAGGGTCAAGTGGATCGACCGGATCAATCAGCACGTCTTCATCATCGCCCGGTTCCGGTGACAAAGGTGCACCTTCATCGTCTGTCTGCGGGGCATCATCGGGTGGCGTGATCGGATCATCCGGGCCGGGTTGGTAGATTTGAACAGGTTCCCCATCGAATTCCGGGTCGGCAAAATGGCTCGTTGAGCCCCGGAAATCCATGACGGTGAAGAAGAGCTTTTGGGTATCCTCATGGACACGGGTGCCGCGACCAACAATTTGCTTGAACTCGGTCATGGACCCAACCTCGCGGTCCAGAACGATCAGGCGACAGGTTTGCGCATCGACACCGGTCGAGAGAAGCCGCGAGGTAGTCACGATCACGGGATAAGGCGCTTCCGGATCGATGAAGTTCCCGAGTTGATCCAGCCCGTCTTTGTCGCTTCCGGTGATGCGCATGACATAGCGATGGCTTTGCGAAACCAGATCGGCGTTTTCGTTGATGAGCGCCTGCCGCATCCGTGCCGCGTGCTCCTGATCCACACAGAAGACAATCGTCTTCGCCATACGATCGCTGCTCTGCTTCAGAAACTCCGAAACCTTCTGTGCGACCAGCTTGGTGCGATCGTCCAAAACCAGTGTTCGGTCGAAATCCTTGATGTTGTAGATGCGGTCCTCGACCTCTTCGCCGTCTCGGTCGAGTTGCCCCTGCTCAGGTCGATAGCCCTGCACGTCGCGGTCGATGTGAACTTTGATCACCTTATAGGGCGCCAGGAAGCCGTCGCGGATGCCCTGTTTCAGCGAATAGCTGTAAACGGGCGCGCCAAAATAATCGATGTTGGAGGCATACTCAGTCTCCTTCGGCGTGGCGGTCAAACCAATCTGGGTCGCTGAAGTGAAATGGTCGAGGATTTCCCGCCAAGCGGAATCGTCAGCGGCACTGCCCCGGTGGCACTCGTCAATCACGATCAGATCGAAGAAATCCCGCGAAAACTCTTTATAGAGCTTTTGGCTTTCATCCGGACCCGTAATCGCCTGGTATAGGCCGAGATAGATTTCGTATGAGGTATCGATCCGGCGCCGCTTGTCCAAAGCTAGCGTTAACTCAGTTGACGTGCCATCCGCGCGTTCAATGGTTTTGGCCTGCGTCGACAGTTTGGCCATAGTGCCCGCGAATGGGCGGAAGTCGTTCACCATCGTTTGGTCGATCAGCACGTTGCGATCAGCCAAGAAAAGGATGCGCTTCTTCTGGCCCGCCTTCCAAAGCCGCCAGATAATCTGAAAGGCCGTGTATGTCTTGCCGGTGCCGGTGGCCATTACCAACAGAACGCGATCCTGACCGTTTGCGATCGCCTCAATAGCAGAGTTCACAGCGTTTACTTGATAATAACGCGGTGTCTTGCCGCTGCCGTCATCAAAATAATCCTGCAGGGCTATGGTCGACGCATCGTTAGACAAACCCTTCCACTGGCAATACCGTGCCCAGAGGTCCGCAGGCGATGGAAACTGGTCCAGCGATAGCGTGACTTCAGGAGTGGGGCTCATGCCAGTTCGATCATGAAGAACAAAGCCGTCACCATTCGAAGAAAACACAAACGGAATCCCCAGCGTTTCTGCGTATTCCAAACCTTGCTGCAGTCCAGCGCCAATAGCTTGGGTGTTTTCTTTAGCCTCAATCAGTGCGATCGGAATATTCGGTTTAACGGAAAGGATGTAATCAGCCCGTTTTCCCTTGCCGCGGCTCACCAACTTTCCTCGGACAATAATTCTACCTTTGGTAAAGCTAACCTCTTCCCGGATTTGGTTTACTTCATCCCAGCCCGCCTGGCGAAGTGCCGGTGTAATGTACTTCGTGCAAATATCACGCTCACTCAGTGACCGTTTGTCCATTGAGATGTTTCCCGACTGCGCGAAACGCCACAAGAGCAGCAAATCGAATAAATCTTTAGTTTGTAGATCTTAGACGGGAAGTCAGGCATTCAGCAACGGTTAACGGCCGCAATCATCGTCGCACAGGCGCAAATCGGGATGAAACTTCAGGTTGATGGGATCAACTGTCAGAAGTTGATGGTGGACAGTCAGCTTGCATCCTCGTGACCATTCACGACTATCAGCCGCAGCTTCAGCATCTCGCCCACAACCTTCAGCCCGGCTCGCAGCGGGAAATCGATCTGATCGGCATCGCGTTGGGTGATCTCGATCCGGGTATTCTTCAGCAGTTCATCTACCGATAGCGGTCCTGAAACAGTTAATCAGGAGGAATGTTCATCCACCGAGCCACGCAGGTCGCGAGACAGTTCTTTCGATAACGTTGCTCCCTTCGCCAGCCGCCGCGCCAGCGTCTCGACGAAGCCTCCATACCGCTCCTTCCCCCTAGCCTTGGCCGCCGCGTAGGTGTCATCGGGCAGTGGCGGTGTCGTCGTCAGCCAGAAGCGTACGAACAGCGCCAGCGCCTCGGTCGTGATCTCCTGATCGCGTTCCAGCCGCTCCAAGGACCGCGTCAGGCGGTCCAGCCTGCGGACGATCGCGGCCTCGCTCTGTTCGGCGCTATCGGGGGATAGGAACGACGCCAGTGCCGCCTCGAAGATCTGGGTTTTGGGAATGCGCCGCCGCGCGGCTAGTGCGTCGATTTCATCGAAGAGGGTTGCGTCGACATAAGCGGTGATCTTGGCTTTCTTCACGGCGTCACCTCACAGTTCGATGCCATCATCAGGATCGAGGGCCGCTTGACGCGCGAGGTTGCGGAAGCGGGTCTGCATGGCGCGGGCGCGTTGGGCCTCGTCGTCGGGTTCGTCTTCGAGGGCGGCGAATTCCTCGAGCGGGAACAGCAACTCAGGCGCCACATCCTCATGTTCTGGGATTTCAGGCTCTCGTCGGATGCCGCCATCTCCATCGTCAGCGGGCTTTTTTGCGCCAGTTTCTTGAGACGGTGCGACAGCCTGAAGACTGCTCCAATCATCGGTTCCCGCTGTGCTGACGGGTGCAAATGCTTCGACGATAGGCGGGTTTTGGATTCTCGCCGTCAGTTGCGCATCGCGGAAGTACCGCACTTTTTGTGCCCGGATCGGGGCTGCGCCCGACACGAGGATGATTTCGTCATCGGGCGGCAGCTGCATGATCTCGCCGGGGGTCAGCAAGGCGCGGGCGGTTTCCTGGCGCGAGACCATCAGATGCCCGAGCCAGGGCGACAGACGATGGCCGGCATAGTTCTTCATCGCGCGCAACTCGGTTGTGGTGCCGAGGGCGTCTGACAGGCGCTTCGCCGTGCGCTCGTCATTGGTCGCGAAAGCGACGCGGACATGGCAGTTGTCCAGGATGGCGTTGTTCTGGCCATAGGCCTTTTCGATCTGGTTCAGCGACTGGGCGATCAGGAAGGCCTTGAGGCCATAGCCCGCCATGAAGGCCAGTTGGCTTTCAAAGAAGTCTAAGCGACCGAGGGCGGGGAATTCGTCGAGCATGAACAGAAGGCGGTGCCTGCGGTTGGTGTTGTGCAGTTCTTCAGTCAGACGGCGACCGATCTGGTTCAGGATCAGCCGGACCAACGGTTTCGTGCGGGAAATGTCCGATGGTGGCACCACGAGATAGAGGGTGAGCGGCCGAGCATCAGAGACCAGATCATCGATCCGCCAGTCGCAGCGCCGGGTCACGGTGGCGATCACAGGGTCGCGGTAGAGGCTGAGGAAGGACATGGCCGTGGACAGGACGCCGGAGCGCTCGTTCTCGGATTTGTTCAGCAATTCTCGGGCGGCCTGAGCGACAACCGGATGCGGGCGATCTCGGAGATGGGCGGTCCGCATCATTGCAGTCAGTGTGGCGGTGACCGGACGCCGTGGATCGGAGAGGAAGGCGGCGACGCCTGCCAGTGTCTTGTCCTTCTCGGCATAGAGGACATGCAGGATCGCGCCGACCAGAAGGGAATGGCTGGTCTTCTCCCAATGGTTCCGCCGCTCGAGCTGGCCTTCGGGATCGACGAGGATATCCGCAATGTTTTGCACGTCCCGCACCTCGCGCTCGCCGCGGCGAACTTCGAGCAGCGGATTGTAGGCGGCGCTGGCCGCATTGGTCGGATCGAAGAGCAGGATACGCCCGAACCGCGCCCGCCATCCGGACGTCAGCTGCCAGTTTTCGCCCTTGATGTCGTGGACAATCGCTGAGCCGGGCCAGGTCAGCAGGCTTGGGATCACCAGGCCGACGCCCTTGCCGGAGCGGGTGGGCGCGAAGCACAACACATGTTCCGGGCCGTCATGCCGGAGGTAGCGCTTGTCGAGGCGGCCCAGCACGACCCCGTCGTCTGCGAACAGCCCAGCGGCGGTGATATCCTTGGGGCTTGCCCATCTGGCAGATCCATAGGTGGTCACGTCGCTCGCCTCACGCGCCCGCAAGACGGACAGCAAGATGGCGACGGCAATGGCGGCGATCCCGCCCGCGCCGGCGATTGCGGCCCCTTCCATGAAGACGCGCGGCGCGTAGGCGTCGTACCAGTACCACCAGGTGAAGACCTGCCACGGGCGATAGATCGGCAGGCCGAAGAGGGCGGTGAGAGGCGCGCCAAGCTGGGGTTGGAACCCCAGACGAAACGCGACCCATTGCGTCGCTGCCCAGACGAAGAGCAGCGCCACGATGCTGACGATGAGGATCTGACCCCAGAGGATCTTGGTGGCCGATGACGTGTCCTGACGGTTCATGGTGATGTCCTTTCTGCTCAGAGGCTCAGCCCGCGCTTGCGCCCGAAGCTCCAATCGATCCCTCCGCCGGGCGTCATCGTGCCGGTGACGGTCTGACCGAGATGGCGTTCGAGTTGCGGGGTCCAGGGCACGAGCGAGAAGCAGAGACCATCGTCGATCATGGCGAAGCGGCCCGACGCGAGATCGAGGCGTTGGCGAAACGTCCCTGCGAAGGGTTCGCCCTCGGTCGGCTTGTAACGGGGGAGGCCGGTTTGGGTGCTCAGGTCTTGAGCAATGGCGTCCAGTTCGCGGTTGCGCAGGGTGGCCAGCAGATCGCGGGCAAAGGTGACCCGCTGACCTTGCCGTCGGGCGAGGCCTTCGGCGACATGGTGATCCGCGCGGCGTTCTAATGCCTGGCGAACCTCTGCGCCAAATTCAGCACCGCTCAACGGCGTGCGGTCCCGGGCAAGATGCAGGCGGTCGAGCCAGGTGGCACCATCGGCCTTGATCTGGGCGGCCAGCGACAGATCGGAACGACCGACAAGCGACAGTTGCGGTATCCCGTCCGTCTTCCCTGTCCAGAGCCGGGTTTCGACAATGCCACCTTGCGGCGTGTCGCCGGTCGCATCGAGATTCCGGAAGCGTAGGTGATGTACGCGACCGTCAACGCCGTCGATGATCGCGTAGCCGGTCCCGGCATGGTCGTCATGAAAGCCGCGTTCCACCAGCCGCCCGAGGATCGGGGCGGTGGGTGTGCCTTCGATGGCGAAATCACCCGCCGCGCGGTGGCGCTCGGCGCCCATGGCCCGGTGCATCCGTTTGATGATGTCGCCGCGCATCCCAAGCTCGCGCAGGGTGTCTTCGGCATTCGGCTTCAACACCCAGACTGCAGGGGCAGTTTGTTTGGCCAGCCCAAGCCTCTCCAGTGTCTGAGCGCGGCCGATCATCAAGCGGCGCAGTTCCGGATCTCGGGGCTCCGGTGTGCCGCGCCGCAGGTCGGCGATGCCGGCATCATCATCCGCCAGGGATCGCAGGCCGCGGTCGAGATCGGTCCAGCGTTCCGCTGTGACTTGCGCCTCGAGCGCATTTGAAATCTCGCGTTCGCTGCGCGGGCCAAGTTCCAGTTGCACAAGGTCTTCGGCGCGGGTCCGAAACCCCTGGCTGATGTAGTCACGCGAAATAACAAGGTCCCGCCCATCATCGGCCTTGCCGCGCACCAGGATGTGCACATGCGGATTGTCGGTGTTCCAGTGATCGACCGCGACCCAGTCGAGCGTGGTGCCGAGATCTCGTTCGGCACGGGCCATCAGATCACGGGTGAAGGCGCGCAGGTCCTCAAGCTCGGTGGCATCTTCCGGCGAGACGATGAACCGGAAATGATGCCGGTCATCTTCGCAGCGCTCCGCAAAGCCGCTCCGGTCGAGATCATCGCTTTCAGCCCCGAACAAGTCGGCGTCGCGTCCGTCCTGGCCGACGCCGTCGCGCTGAAGGTAGCCGAGATGCTTGACCATGGGGGCCGAGCGAAAGCGCTTGCCCTGGTGGCGCACGACGCGTGCATTGACAACGACGCGCCGAGACGTGCGTGACATGTTGAGCGCTGCCCTCTGAAAGCGCCCACGTCCGAATGATCTGGAGGTCGATTGAAATTGCTTTGATCCGAAACGATAGCCAGTTTGCCCAGACTTGCGGGCAGCGCGCATCACTTCACTGACAAAGCGTGTCGATTGCTTCGAGGTCCTACCGCCGTCGCGGACACGCCCAGGTCGGATACGAAGATCGTCGTCGCGCCCAGTCATGCTCTTGCTCGCTCGCCGAAGATGCTGCCGCACAAAAAATATCTGAAAATCAGACTTCTAGATGAAGTCCTGCGGCATTCGGGTTGGGCGTGCCGCGCAAATCCTCGCAGAGAAACAACAGCTTGAGGTCCGCTTGCGGCACCTCTTTTATCTTGCGCTCTTTCTGTTGAGACGTTGCGCTTCGACCAGTCCCGGCTCATTTTTACGACCGGGCTTTCCAGACCTCGCCATGGTGCGATTCCGCTGATCATCGCGTTTCTGCCCGGCTGAGGGGCACGAAGATGCCGTTCGAAGATGCCTCTGACGTAATTCGATGGGCGCCATCCCCGGCGGTTTGAACCACCTCAGCCGTTGCCGCGAACAGCGGGGCGTCGCGCCAGTCCTGGGTCCTCTGCGGGCGGTTCATTCGTTGCGCGGCGTCGGCCCCGTCGCCGACGAGTGGTGCGAGGAGGGCAAGGTAATCGCGGGTTTCCCGAGGCAAGGCGCGCCCTGTATTAAGGTGGTCTTGGTAGCGCGCAGGCCCGGCATTGTAGGCCGCGAGAAAGCCGGGCGACCCGAACAGGTCGTACATCTGTCGCAGATAGCCGACACCGGCTAGGATGTTGTCTCGCGGATCGAAGGGATCATCGCCAAGCCCGTAGGCTGCGCGCAACTCAGCCCAGGTGCCGGGCATTATCTGCATGAGCCCCATGGCGCCTGCGTGGCTGACCGCACGTGGATTGCCCGCACTCTCGACCTCCATGACGGCACGGATCCAAGTTCGTGGGATGCCAAACCTGCGCGCGGCTTCTTCGATATGGACGTCGATGGGGTGCTGCTCAGATGCAGGAACAGCGCGGTCCTGAGCGATCAGGGCGGACGGTGCCAAGGTGATCGGTATGCAGAGGATCAGCACAAGCGCGGTAGCAATGCCTGCGTGCCGACGGCTGTGACCGCGTTCGAGACTACGCATCTGCCGCCTCTCCAGATGTCCAAAGAGGGATGGCGCGTCCGATTATCGTGTCCGCTGACAACGGGCCGAAATAGCGCCCATCGAGGCTGTCGGCGACACCGGCGACGAGCAGAAAGACCTCGTCCGAGCCGAGCGCAATACATCCCGTCCAACGGGGAAGCGGGCGCCCCTGTTGGTCAGCCGATGCAGCCTCGGCAACTACGCTGCCATCGATGGTGATCTCGAGATTGTTCCGACAGACCGCCATGCCGGAGACGGCCGCGACACGTTTCAACAGCAAGGTATCCGCACCGACATAGCCGCGTTCAATCACCCAAGATGACCGGTCTTCAGGCAGGCGCACGGCAACGAGATCGCCTAGCCTTGACCCGTGTGGCGCGCGAACGACATAAAGTCCGACCGGCACGCTTGCTGACGCATTCCAGATCAATCGCGGTGCGCGGTCGATCTGTGCAGCTGCGAGCAGACCAAGGGACAAACCGGCCGCGAGGAGGGCAGGGGCCGCCGCGCTCATGTCGTCACCATGCGACGCTTGAGCCAGGCCACGTGCCGGGCAGGGGTGTAGGGGCGGGGCTCCAATGCAGCGGTCAGGCGGTTGTGGACGTGCTGCCAATGGTCGGGGCAGACATCTTCCGGTGAAATGCCATAGCTTTCCACGATGTCGATCGACCGAAGCGCCGCCTCGACCTTGGGCCAGCCGGAGAGGCGCAGCAAAAGCTCTCCGCCTGGCGTGACACAGGGCACCGTGGAGCAGGGCTCGCCAGCGCCGACGGCGCGCAGAATGTCGATCCGGCTTTCAACGGTGCCGTGGTCGTTCGACGACCAGCGGACGAGCGCGAAGATCGCGCCGGGAGCGAAGGCCACGCGCTTTTCCGTGCGCGTCAGGATGGTTTCCCCGGCCATCCGACCGAAACGGATCCAGCGCTCGATACGACCTTCGATCCAGGTGAGTTGGACAAGTGTCTGCATCGGCTCAGCGCCCACGCCGCAGATAGGCCGGCGAAACGGCGGCATGGCGTTTGGCGGGTAGAACGCGGTCTTCGGTCTCGTCCGAGGTCGAGGTCTTCTCGCCCCTCGTGACCCAGGCCTGCAGATCGTCGACCGCATAGACGACACGCCCGCCGATTTTCGAGTACCGCGGGCCGGTCCCGTAGGTCCTGTGTTTTTCCAGCGTACGGCCAGACAGGCCGAGAAATCGGGCGGCTTCCGGGGTTCTGAGGTAGCGGGGTGGGAGTCCTTCGTTTGGGTCGGGCATTTGAGCATCTCCGGTGGCTAGGCCGCGCGACGGCGCGTCGCGGGCTGTCGGAGGTCATCAAAACGGAAGAGCGCCGTGGGGAGGGATGACGAAGATCGCGGCGCGAAAACGTCACCCCCCAAAGGCCAACAGGATCAGGGGCTGATAGGGGTTTGATGTGCCGGGACTGCCCGGCGATCACTTGCGCGGCTTGGAGCGCCCCGTTGGTCCGCGACCGAGAAGGAGAAAGCGATAGCCTTTGGTGGTCAGATGCGTTCCATGGCCCGACAGTCGGGTGATCTGGGCCTTGAGGGAGCTGGTCTTCCAATGCTCGCGCGACACAGCCTCCGCGCCGAACAATTGCCGCGCGATCGTCTGGTAGCTGGCACGGTCCCGGCGCGCGTCGAGCGTGCGCAATGCAAGCTGGATGCGCCGTCGCTGCTGCGACGTCAGGGGCGGAGGGGATCGTTTGCGGTACAACAGTTGCGCGCGGAGCGCCTTGAGTATGTCGATCCGTGCCCCCCAATGTTTGTCCAGCGGCACCAGAATCCCAATCGGGCGTTGGAGGCTTTTGGCATCCAGCACGAGCAACGCGCCTGTTGCGAGGCGCACATACATCAAGCCGTCCTGCGTTCCGATGACGGTCAGATCATCTGCATCGATGTGCCGCGCGGCGGTGTCGCCGCCTGGGATAGGCACAGCATACCCGACCGCTGCCGGGGCGATTGAAGGCGTCCAGAACACGGGTGCATTGGGTGCGTCGATGTCCGGATCAACCGGGAAATCGCAACCCCCATGCAGCCGGTGATTTCAATCCATCCCGCATTTGCGGGAAATTGGCGCGATAGTCGGAATTGCGGCGCAAGCATTCCCAGGCCAGCCCGGACAGGTCGAGACTGTCGAAATGCTTGTAAGCCGCTTCGTCTTGCCAATCCTTGGTCATGGCGAAGCTCCGCGTCAGCTGTTTCGATGAACAATGAGTATAGTTTGGTGACGCGTCAAAACGACGGCAAGAACGGTTGTTCTGCGCAACCTGCGCGGGTGTTCGCCGATCTCAGACGGATCGGGCGAAGTTCAGCCAGTCCGGCCCTCGAGCAGCTTGCGATAGCCGTGCTCCGTCATCCAGCGGGCGCGGGCGAGGTGGCTGTCGTACATCTTTTTGGCACGCTCTGGTTCCTCGGCGGCATCTATACCGAACAAAATCTCACTTACTTCCTGCAGGCTGGCACCACTTTCGGCGGCATCAAACAGGCGCAAGTACAGCGTCATATGCGCGTGGTCGTAATCGGTCAATTCATCGCTTTGTGGTGCGAGATCAGCGATCGGCGTGGTGCCGGTGGCAGACATGATTCCCCCTCGCCGTTGGGCGTTAAGGCTCATAACAGCACATCAGATTGCATGTGCAAGGTCGGATTGCGGTCAGTCAAACCGCAGATGAGTATTATAATACGTCGCACCAAAATACGCGATAGGTTCTTTACTCGCGGATGGACATCCGCGTTGTTTTTGCAAGGAATCTCAAGCGCTACCGCCAACTGCGCGGGCTGACACAGGCCGCGTTGGCGGCGGCGATGGATGTCGACCGCGCCCATGTCAGCGCAATGGAACGCGGTCAGCAGAACGTCACATTGCAGACCCTTCAACGGGTCGCGGCACATCTGGATGTGGCACCGGCGAAGCTGATCGAAGAACGCGCCGAAGGAGATGTGCGTTCCCGATCATCGTGATCGATCGTCTGGGCGGTCAGCTTTCCGGGCGAAACGTGCAAGGTCAGGGCAGGGCATTAATTGGTTTTATTTCGCCATGCAGACTGCTTCTCGATAGCATCAATCCGCTATTCAGCGCAGAGTTCGGTCAGCTTCTGGCCAAGGCGGCGTTGCATCAAATCATCGCCGGGTGTGGTCTCCAATAGTCGCTGAAATGCCGTAATGGCCCAGTCCCGACGGTAGATCAGCGTGCTGCCGGTCAACAGGTGATCGACCGCTTCATCGATGTCGAACGGGCTGGGTTCATAGCCACGGCCCGCCAGCAGATGCCTGATGGCATGCAGAGCGACTTCGGCGGCGAAGGCGGGTTCCTTGATCGCGAAATCGCGGGCAGCCCGGATGAGCGTGTCCGGGGCGGTCTCATGATCGGCCGCGCAGTCGAGCGCGATGTCGAAATACGTCGCGGTCTTTGCCGCGGCGAACCATTTGCCCTTGCGCCCATGGAACGCGATCAGGTCTTACAGTAATGCACGAGCATCCCGGTCTGGGTAGCGTTTGACCAGATCGCGCCACATCGCCAGCCAGGTGTTTCCGCTCGCTGTGGGAAGGCCGAAACGGCGATAGGCCTCGTCTGCTTTGCTTTGGCGTACCAAAATCGCCTCGCAAAACCGGCAGATGTCGTGATGGCCCCATGCCTGCCGATCCCCCTCCAGAAGCGCCTCGGCATAGGCCAATGCGTCATCCTCGCGGCCCTGTCGAAGCAGGGCTTCTGCCCCGAACTTGTCATCGAACCACAGCCGTGTCTTCTTGACCGCGAGGAGCGCCAACAGTTCGTCATACCGTTCTGCCTCGAGCAGACAGGACAGCGTGAGCGTCGCGGTGCCGACGTGGGAATACCGCTCCCAATCCGACCAGGCGCGATGGATCAGGGCTAGATCACGGTCGGCATGCAGGGTCATGAGCGCGGGATACGCCGCGATCTCGCCGAACCGCTCCGAGATCGGGGCAAGGTAGTCGACGCCATCGTCCTCGATCGCAGTGCGCAAATGCTCCAGCCATTTTGCGCGCTTCTTTTCATCGGCAGGGGCGGCGATCAGGATCGGCACAAGGTCGTCCAGCGTGCGGCGCACGGCGGTGCCAAGCGCGCCCGAGGAGGTGTCGATATGCTCAAACGCGGGCCAGATCCGCGCGGCCAATGCGACCACGCCGTCCGCCGCTGTGACAGGATCCGCGCGATTGACGGCCCGGATTTCCGCTCTGGCCGATTTCAACCACTGGGTCGCCTTGGCGAAGCCGCGCCATCCAAAAGCGCTTGCGCGCGTGCCGGGTTTGCAGGCCCATTTGTGGACGGGTTTGCGTGCCATCCTGCTACCGCCCGCGCACTTTGCTGCGCGCGATCCATTCGGCCCCGGCATAGGTCACGGCGTGGATATGATCCTCGCGGGCATAATCGTCGACAGTGAAGGCGATCACGGCCTTGCGGCCTGCAGGGATGGCGCGAAGCTCGGGGGCGATCTCGTCCCGGCGGCTGCCCTTGTGCGGCAGGTCTGACGGGCTGGCGATGGTGGTTTGGATCTCGTCCAGTCGACGCGCGGCGGACTGCGGGCCGGCATAGTCGACCAACCAGCGCGTGATCGCGTCGAGATCATCCGCGACCGCCGGATGGAACCGGATGCGATAGCTCACGCCCTGCGCGCAGCCTGTTGTCGTGCCCTTGCAGCGGCAAAGGCGTCTTCGGCCGAGACATAATCGGCGCGCCAAGTGTCGAGCCGCGCCCGAATTTCCTCGGCCATCGCGTCAAGGGCCAGCTCGCGTTCTTCTTCATCGCGCATCATCTGTTCCAGCGCCGCTGCCACAGCCGCGCTTTGCGAGGCAAAGACGCCTTGGCCCACCTTGTCGGTCAGGAACCGGTGGTGACGATCGGTGAAGCTGAGGGTTGTCTTGACTGTCATTCTAGGCTCGGCGGTATGACCTAGTCATCTTAGCGAAGGCCTGTAGATTCGCAACATCGTCGGGGAGGATGGAGAACAGACCTGCGCGGCGCTTCAAACGTGCGGACTGGCAGCTTCATGGCGATGAATGAAAATAAGGAGAAACGCCCTTTTGCCATGGTTCGATCCTCCCGAAATTCTACCCTTGGGGAGCGGTGCATTGGACTGCCCCTTTTCCGGTAGACAAGCCCTGCCTCGTAAGGTGGGTTTGGATGGGTGACGCAGTTGTCTTGCTTTGTCAGTTTGGTAACATTCGCGCCTTTGCGAGCATCAGTTTTGTGTCAACTGGCGACGAATTTATCTTCCCGAACACAACCAATGATTGCTACCATCTCCGCAACTTACGGGGGACTGGATGCGTCTAGATAGTATAGCCATTCGAAATTTTCGGCGCCTGAATGATGTGTCTGTTGATTTCGAAAGCAAGGAAACTGTTTTTGTTGGCCCGAACAACAGCGGCAAGACTTCTGCGACGGCTGCCATTCGCAGCTTTCTCGGGAACCGGGAATTCAAGATTCATGACTTCTCCATTCTCGCAATTGCCTCTATCGACGCATACTCTCCGGGGAACGAATCCAGCCTACCCCAAATAGAACTTGATCTCTGGTTTCAGATCGATCCGGACTCAATTGCGTTTGGCCGGGTCTTTGCCCTGGCAACGAGCCTTTCCGCTGATTTCTCGGAAATCGGGATGCGCTGTTCGTTCGCTGTGGATGACCCAGCAGAACTCTGGAAGCATTACGATGCAGCTTTCCCGACAAAGGAAGACGGTAACCGCAAGCGCCCTTTGAGCTTCTTTCTTGGAATGGAAGGCAACTTGAAAAAGCATTTTGGCATCAAGGTGTCTTCGCTGGAAAAGCTGGAACAGGAATTCGTGGCAACGCCACTCTCCGCGCAAGAAGGCAAGAAGATTCTCAATTCTCTGCTGCGCGTCGATTTCGTTGATGCCCAGCGGAATATTGACGACGAGAATGCCGCGAGGAGCAACAGGCTGTCAGACGCCTTTGCGACGTATTACCGGAGAAACCTGGAGCAGGCGGAACTGGCCGAAGAAGCTATCGCGATCATTGAACAGAATAATGAAAATCTGACTAGGCACTACGACGAACGCTTCAGACCCCTGATGACAATGATCGGAGGTCTTGGCCTTCCATCCGACAATGACCGCGCGATGAAGGTCGTTTCGACACTCAGTTCGGAGGTTGCGTTACGTGGTAACACCGAACTCTTCTATGTAGATGCCAGCACCAGCCATGAGCTTCCCGAAGCCTATAACGGACTTGGTTTCAAGAACTTGGTGTTCATGGCCATTCAGGTGGATCATTTTTATCGGCAATGGCTCGCGACCGAAGACAGCCGTCCGTTGTGCCAGATGATCTTTATCGAAGAACCGGAAGTGCATTTGCACGCTCAGGTTCAACAAACATTCATTCGCCAGATGTGGGACGTGCTCACCGCCGACGCACCAGAAGGCGAAAGCAAACCCCAGCTCACAATCACGACCCACTCGTCGCACATCCTGGATACCGTAGATTTCTCAAAAATCCGCTGCTTCCGCCGGTGCCAGATCAACGGTGAACAGGAGGGAGTGACCTATCAGGGAACGACCGTGCACAGCCTTCGCCAATTTCAACCTGAGCCACTCGAATTGGGCGGCGATGTGATTGAGCCAGAGGAGTCACTTGCTTTTCTCAAAAAATATTTGAGACTAACGCACTGCGACTTGTTTTTCTCCGATGCTGCCGTACTCGTTGAGGGGTCTGCTGAAAAACTGCTTTTGAAGCGCATGATTGACATATCGGCGCAGGGACTGAACAAGAAGTATCTGACAATTCTGGAAGTAGGTGGAGCTTACGGGATGCGCTTCGCCGGATTGTTGGAATTCCTCGAAATTCCCTATTTGGTCATCACCGACATCGACTCCGTTGATCCCGCGACAAACCGGGCGAGTTGCGTCGCCACCCATCCGGGAGCCGTTTCGTCGAACGCGACTCTGGGATATTTCTTTGGAGAGACGGGAGTCGCCGCACTCTCCAGCAAAACCTTCGATGATTGTCTGCAAGCTGAAGGGATGCGTTTTGTAGCCTATCAAAAACCGGTAGAAGTTAACCGTCAGGACAATGCTCAAATCTTCCACGGGCGAACCCTTGAAGAAGCCTTTGTCTTCGAAAACCTCGACCACTTCCATGCCAATGGACTCAGTATCGGTATTGAATTTCCGGATGGTCGAGCCGAATTGCAGGAGGCTGTTTGGCGACGCATCAAAAGCGATACTTTCAAAAAAACCGAATTTGCTATGGATGTCCTTGCCTTCGAAATACCGGTAGGCGAGGACGAAGAACTTAATGCGGGACAGAACCAGGACTGGAATGTCCCCCATTACATCGACGAAGGCCTAAAATGGCTGGAGACACGTCTCTCCCAAAACCAGGGAGCCGGTGAATGACGGCAAAACTCAAGTCAACTGAGGCCGATAAGAAAATAGCTGAGTGCATCGCCAAGAACGTTTCATTTTCGGTTATCGCAGGCGCTGGGTCAGGCAAAACCACATCGCTCGTTGAAGCTCTGAATAGAATTCAGAAGTCTCGTGGAAACGACCTTCGGAAAAACGGTCAGCGCGTGGTGTGTATCACATACACAAACCGTGCTGTTGGAGTGATTTCGTCGCGTCTAGGTTTCGATGACCTTTTTTACGTTTCCACTCTGCACGGGTTTCTTTGGGCAGAAATCGCGCGCTTTCAAGATGCTATTCGTGAGGCCCTTCGTGATGTAATCATCCCGCGGCATATGGAAAAAGCCCATGAGAAAGACAACGGTGGAACGTCTCAGACCGCTCAAAAAGCGAGGAAAGACCTTGAGCGCCTGACCGCCCAACTTACTGCGCTAAACGCGAATAAACCGCCGGTATCCTACGAAGAAACCGTTATCAGCGACTATTCCAAATGTGTCCTGAACCATGATGATGTTATTGACGTTGCGGCCTGTCTGATCAGGAGACAACCGCTCTTGCGTGAAGGCCTCGGGTTCAAATACCCCTATATCTTTTTAGATGAAGCTCAAGACACCTTCCCGCAGGTCGTCGAGGCGCTCAATGCTGTTTGCGCGGGTGAGGGGTTACCAATCGTCGGATATTTCGGTGATCCAATGCAGCAGATTTACGATAAGCGTGCCGGAGATTTTGCCGGTCCAAAAGGCTCCGAAAAGATTCCGAAGGAAGAGAATTTTCGGAGCTCAACCTCGGTGATCGACCTTCTCAACAACTTCAGAACCGATCTGAAGCAGGTTGCGGGTGGGAAAAACGCCGACGTTAAGGGCAGCGTCTTGATTGCGGTCGCGCAGGCTCCCGACCCTGCCGGTCCACGGAAAACCTATACCGCTGAACAACTTCATGAAGTAACGGCCAAGTTCGAGGAGGCCGTCGAACAATGGGGATGGACCGATATCACTCCTGTAAAGAACCTTTTTCTGGCACGCCAGATGATCGCCCGGAGGCTCGGATTCGTCACACTGCACAAGCTCTTTACAGGTGACTATTCGTCGTCCAGATCCCAATCCGACTATGAAGACGGCACGCACTATCTTCTCAAGCCCTTTGTGGACGGCATTTTTTCGTTGATCGATGCATCCCGCTACAACGATCCTAAGAAGCTGATTGAAACACTCCGAAGAATAAGCCCTGCTTTTGACGACACTGGAGCGAATAAGAACAAAACCCTCAAACAGATGCTCAAAGAAGCTTCAAAACACGCCACTGCGTTGGCGGAAAAATGGGAAGGCAAAACGGTCAAAGAAATTCTGGAATACTGTAGCGCGAACGCGCTTTATCCAATTTCGGAGCGCCTTGCAGGTCAGTTGGCTCGCGTTCCCCGCGAAACTTATGACTCCAGCAATGAGGATCACCAAAGGGAGAAAGGCGATTGGCTGGCTGATGAATTCTTCAAGCTGAAGTCTGACGAACTCGAAGAATACATCGGTTTTCTGGATGATAATTCTCCTTTCAGTACGCAGCACGGCTCGAAAGGCGAAGAGTATGAAAACGTGCTGGTCATGATCGACGATATCGAGGCAGCTTGGAATACCTACAGCTTTTCGAAAGTTCTGACCCCTGGTGTTGCGGGCAATCCAACAGACCGGCAGCAAGAACTCACTCAAAAACTGGCTTACGTCTGTTTTTCACGGGCGGAAGTGAACCTCAGGATCTTGATGTTTTCGAGAGATGCAGACGCGGCAAAAAAAGAACTGGTCGAGCGCGGTCTGTTCCAGGACGGCCAGATTTCAATTTTGTAGGTGCCGGACAGATCCTTATGCAGATTCATTTTTTCACATCGATCATTTTCAGGAAGATTTAAAATCTATGCGTGTCCTCGTTTCAGCCGACATTCATCTTGGGTCGCCGATCCGCTCGGCCGCGATGCGCAATCCGGATCTGGGTGACCATCTGAAACAGGCAAGTCGGGACACGTTCATTCGCATTGTTGACCTGGCAATCTCGGAAAGAGTCGATGCACTGATTCTCGCTGGCGACATATTTGATAATGACCAACCAGACCTGAAGTCCCGGGCATTTCTGATCTCGCAGTTGGCACGCGCCGCTGACGCGGGTGTTCCCACAGTACTAATCCGCGGCAACCACGATGCCCTTCTCGATCACCGAGCCCACGGTAACCTGGGCCCGAATATTCATTTGCTGCACAAGAACGAGCCCAGCGTGGAAATCGGTGGCGTGTGGTTCCACGGGCTGTCTTTCGACACGGCGCATGTCTCAAAAAGCTTACTGCCCGACTACCCGGCGCCGGTGGCTGGCCGGAAAAACGTCGGACTGATGCATACGTCGCTGGATGGCTCGCCAGGTCACGATCCCTATGCTCCCTGCTCCGAGCAGGATCTGCTGGCACATGGCTATGACATTTGGTGCCTCGGCCACATCCATGCCCCCTTTGAGCGCACATCAGGCCCAGTTCTCGCTGTCATGCCGGGCATTCCGCAACCACGCCACTTCGGAGAACTTACCGGCGGTACGGTCGCGATTGTCGAGCTTGATGACGACACTCCGAATATCGAACGGCATCAGGTTGGACATCTGAGATTCACCGAATGCGCTCTGGATCTCAGTCAATCTTCAGATGTGCAGGAGGTGTTGAGCGCTCTTCGGTCCGCACTCCGAGGGGCACAGCATCCCGAACACCAAACAGCAGTCCACCTGCAGGTGACCACAGGCCATCATACCGCTGAGACGCTGACAGCCCTTGCGAGCGAATTGCTCGAAAACATAGAGCGCGTATTTATCGACAAAATCAAAGTGGCCGCCCCTAAGCAGCAGTTCGACGCGAAGGCGGATGACCTGGTGCGGCTGATGCGGGCCGAGCTCACCGAACCCGGCTTCCAGCTGGCAACCAAAGAGATCCTCGAAGAACTCAGAAACGCATTGCCCCGTGACATTGCCGACGAATTATCTGAAGACGCCTTGGATGACCTTTTGGAAGAGGCCATCATTGAAGTCACGCTGTCTCTGCACTCAGGAGCCGTGGAATGAGACTGAACCGACTTGATCTCATTCGCTATGGCCGTTTTGACGGCGCCGAGATCGTGCTTCCGGCACCAGCCCAGGGCAAACCTGATGTCACCGTAATCTATGGACCGAATGAATCGGGAAAATCCACGGCCTTTAACGGGTTTCTGGAACTTCTCTTCGGTATGAAATCAGGAACCCACCCGTACGCTTTCAGGTTTGAACGCAATGACCTTTTGGTCGGAGCGGAGCTGGGTATCCCCAGACGCGGTGTGACGGTTTTGCGCCGCAATGGCAAACGCACCCAGTCCCTGATTGATCATCAGGACCGCCCGGTCGACGAAGCCATTCTCTCGAGTGCGCTCCATGGCCTTAACATGGAGGGTTATGTCGAAAGGTTTTCACTCAACGACGAAGGACTCCGCAAAGGCGGTGAACGGATTGCTGAGGCAAAAGGCGATCTGGGCCAGCTTCTGCATGCGGGTGTATCAGGCCTGACCAGTATGGCGACGACATTGGAAGACATGACAGCCCGCGCCGAAAGGTTTCATAAGAAGAGTGGCCGAGGTACGGCGCTCAAGACCGGCAAAGACCGCTTGAAAGAGATCAATCATGCACTGCGAAAGGAACGTCTCACGCCGGATCGGGAACGCACTCTTCGGAAAGACAGAGAGACCGCGCAAAAGGCATTCGAACAGGCGGACACCGACCTCACGCGGGCCCGAAAACGGCAGGCAGCAGGAGCAGCGGCGCAGACCTGGTATGACAAATCGGAGGAAATTCGGAAAATCGACGGATTTTTTGCCAGTTTTCCGGAAGGCCCGAATTTGAAGAAGGGCACGGACGGGCAAGTCGCCACACTCGTGACAACCCTGTCGGAGAAAGCAGAGAGTATCGCAGGTGCCGATGACAGAATTGCGCGCCATGAAGCGGTCATTTCAGAAAATGAGGCTGACCCGGCTGCCAGTCATCTCGAAGCGGAACTCACAGAACTAGATCAAATCAGGATCGATGGGGCTTCCCTCACCTCCCGGGCGGACACGGCCAGATCGGATCTGGAAAAGCGCTCCGGTGAGCGCGATGACGCGGCACGCCAATTAAAACAGATTTTGACAGCGTTGGCGGTAAGTAACGAGCCTGCAGAGGCCTTGGTCCTGAAGACCGAAGAACTGGAGACACTCGCGGATGCGGTACAGGCCTGTCAGACCAGTGAAGGCGAGCTGCGAGCGGCTTCAAACGTGTTGAAGACGGCACGCGATCAGCTGGGGGATGCTCCAACTGAACCGAAGGACTTGTCTCACCTGCAGATCGCGTTTGACGCATGGCAGAAAGTTTCGGACGTGTCAGGTCTTGAACATAACCTCGCATCGGAACGCGCCCGGCTAACCAAAGCATTGTCGGGTCTGCCTGCTTCCTGGCAGACACTTATCGAGAACGGCCTGCCTGCCCCTGAAAGTCTCGATGAAATCCTCAGGGAATGGAACACCCTGTCTGCCACCATCGTTTCCGCCACAGAAGATTTGGAAGGTCGCGAAGCGGACTACAAGGCCGCGCGCGCGAAACGCGAATCCGACGAAAGCGCACCGGATTCGATTGACGCGGCAGCGACGGAAGAAACCCGTCGTCAGCGTGACACAGCTTGGCAATCCCATCGTGGCAGTCTCTGCGACGAAACCGCGGAGCGTTTTGAGGAGGCCATGTATGCTGATGATGGCGCACGAACGAGTTATCTGATGGGCACGGAGGCGCGTAAACAGCTTGCAAACTCGCGCGTACATGAAAGCGCCGCAAAAGCCGCACGTGACACGGCGAAAGACAAGCTCGAAGCACTCACCGGAAAACACGATGCTTTGACCAACCGGTGCGGCTCACTCGCGACGGCCCTGGGCTTTCCCGCCGCTACGGGGCCGAGTGCGTTTGCTGCGAGATTTACCAGCCTGACGGCAGCGGCTGAGATCGCAACTGAGGTCACGATTGCGGAGAATGCCTTTAAGGACCGCGCCAAGCGCCGCAAAGCAGCCTTTGACGAACTGCTGGCAGCAGCCCGCCTAGTCGCTATTGAAGGTGAAGAAAGTGACCTCCCTGAGCGGGTTGGCAAGGCTCTCACACTTCAGGAAAGTGTCCGTAGGACATGGGAGAACTGGTGTCGCGGGGAACGTAACATTGCCGACTACCAGAAAGCCGTATCCCAAGCCGAGACAGATCATAAGGTAGCCTTGAACCGGCTGGAAACGCTGACCTCGGCACTGCCTCTTTCTGATCGCTCGGCCATGGGTGTGAAGGCAGCGCTGCCGCAGCTGCGCTCGCTGCAACAGGTTCACAGCAATCACAGAAGCCTGGCGGGACGTGTTGAAGCCCTAGAACGCGCCGTCGCCACCCTGGCAAGGAGTGCCGCACGATTGGCGGAGATCCTGGAGGAGCCTTGCAATCCGAAAGACGATCCACTTCCCATCATCAACCGCGCTCGTGCGCGAGTAACCAAAGCCGCTGAAGCGGATCGGGTGAGAAAACGAGAAGAAGAGCTTCTCGGCGAAGAGGTCACAGGCCGAAAGCGTGCGCTAACTGCCCGCGACGAAGCGCAAACCCGGTTGGACGAGCTGTTTGAAGGACAAGGCGGTGATGATCTTTCACCGACTGAGCGCGTCGCGCTTCTGGCTGAACGCGACGAGTTGCGCAAAGACCGGGCCAATGCGGACAACAGCCGTAATGATGCGCGCGACGGCGTGGATCGTACGCTCTTTGATGAAGAGCTGACGCGATTACCCGATATAACGCGAGAAGCGGAACTACAGCAAGAACTTGACGATGCGCAAACGGCACGAGATGCCGCTTTGAAGGTATGTAATGAAAAAGAACGCCTCTATGAGGAAGCCTACAATTCCGCTGACAACAGCGATCTGATTACGGAACAAGCCACAATCCTCGAAGAGTTGCGAAACGGTGCACGGCAGGCGGCTGTCGCAAGGCTCGGGATCCTAGCAGCGAGGGGTGCCTTGAAGCGCTTGGCCACTGAACGAAGCAGCGCAATGCTGAAAGACGTGGAAGAAGCCTTTGTCACCATGACATCCAAGGAATGGGAAAAAGTTGTTGTATGGAGTGAGACCGAGGGCGAGAAGCTGGTCGGCATCAAACCTGGTGGCGACCCCGTGAAGGTGGAAAACATGTCCACCGGAACCATGGGCCAATTGTATTTTGCCTTGCGTCTGGCCGGTTACCGCAGCTTCGCGCGCGATCCGGGCCCCCTCCCCATGGTTCTCGACGATATTATGGAAACCTTCGACGATACCCGCGCATCTGCCGCATTGAGTCTCTGTGCCGAGATCGGACGGAGCGGTCAGGCAATCATTTTCACACACCATGCCCACCTTGTGGAGCTTGCTCGCAAGAGCATTCCGGGTGTTTCCGTCGTGGAGATGCCGCATTAGCATTCCGCTGATCACTCTTTCACCTGACATTCATCAATAAGCGCCGAAATGGCAGCAATGCGCCGAAATTGTCAGTTTCAGACATGACCCCGAGCCACTCGGCACCTGATAAGCGAGAGCAAAGTTCACCCCGCCCGGTGATCCCGGGCGGGGCGGTCTGTTGTCAGTCGCCGTTGCGGCGGGTGTTGGGGCGCGACCAGATGAGGCTGAAGGTCTCTTCGCCGCCTTGGATCACCGTGTCGTCGAAGAGGTTGGCGTAAATCGGCTGGGTGAAGCTCGGGTCGTCGAGCTTGAGGCTCAGGTAGTCTCGGCCCTCGGTCGAACGCTTGGACCAGGCGGCGCCGATCTCGGCACGGCCGACGAAGACGCGGTGGGAGGGGGCGTTGTCGTTCGGGGTGCTGTCCTCGGGGACGATGCGGACGGCTTTCGCCTGAACACTGAGGGTGACGATTTCTCCGACGTATTCGCGGCCGGTCTTCTTGAAGGTTCCGATGGTGGCCATGTCATATCTCCTTTTGGCTTGTCCGAGCCCGCGCCCTTCGCGGCCTCGATGGCGATCGTAAGGACCGGGGCGATCCGCCGACGCAGCCCCTGTGGCCCGCAGCGCCAGCGGAGGACGGCAAGACTGGTCTTTCTTGCTCCGCGAGGAATGGCGGGTATCCGCCAGGGGAAGAAAGTCCGGACGCGCTGTTGCGTTCAAGGCGGTCGAGGCGTCAGCCGGTCCCGGTCAGATCAGCCGCTGAGAGGCCCGCAAGGGACGCGTGGCGCAAGGCATGGGAGAGGGAATGACAGGCTACCTTTGGACCGCGCAAGACCCTGGCAGCATGCGTCGTGCAGAGACAGGTTTTAGCGTGCAGGCGGAAACGGTGCATGTCCCGCACGTGCCCCAAGATTCCGCGATTGCGCCCTCGCACCGTGTCTGTGCTTGTCGGCCGTGATGTTCGGTCTGCAGACGATCTAGGTGCATGCGCGACCGGGGCCATGTGCCATGACGTGGGGCTCAGTGATCTGGCTTTACTCAGCCGGTCCTGCCCAACTGCAATGCTGCGGTGACGGCGAGGATCGAGACCTCCTGCAGCAACCGGTTGCGGCGCACGCTGACGATGTGGCGGGCGGCACGCACCGGCGCGAGCTTCATAGAGCGTTCAGTGTTCGTCGAAAGACCTGTGCGGATGCGGGTCGGACATGGCGTTGACCTCGGACCAGCCCGATACCCGCGCCCACGCGGTCCCGCCCACAACCAGCGCGCCCAACCAGGACAAGAAGGTGATGGTCACAGCGCCCGCGCTGCCGAATTCAGCAAGACCCTTTGCTGCATGAAACCCGGCGATCCCGGCCGGGACCGCGTAGATCAGACCGATGGCGAGTTTGAGCGGGGCCCAACGGATGCGGTCGAAGGCGAATTCGCCGAGAGCGGCGATAAAACTGCCGATGAACAGGCCCGCAATGATCGACAGGAAGACGCCTTGGCCGGTTTCATACAGATACATGCCGGATGTCAGCCCGATGGCGAAGGGCAGGGCGTAGACAGCCAGATTGAACAGGATCCAGCAGAGGGCACCGAGGCCGAACAGCGTGAAGAGGGTGGATACAAGCATAGGGCACTCCTTTCGAGAACAAGGATCGCGCCGCCACCTCCTCCATTGGCACGGGCAGATCATAGCAGAAAACGGCCCGCCCCGGGAGAGTCCGGGGCGGGCGTCGGCGGAAAACCGGTCATGCCGGTGGGGCGGCTTTCGGCCGGAAGTCGAAGAGGGGAATACCCATCGCGCGGGCCTTGTCGGCGAGGTTTTCGGTGATGCCCGAGCCCGGGAAGACGATGAGGCCGATGGGGAGGGTGTCGAGTAGATGGTCGTTGCGCTTGAAGGGGGCCGATTTGCCGTGCCGCGTCCAGTCGGGCTTGAAGACGATCTGCGTTACGCCGCGTTTGTCGGCCCAGGCGGCGGCAATCCGTTCGGCCCCGCGCGGCGCGCCGCCGTGCAACAGGACCATGTCGGCGTGTTTCGCGTGGACGCGGTCGAGCGCCGCCCAGATGGCCGCGTGATCGTTGCAGTCCAGCCCGCCGGTGAAGGCGATCTTCGTGCCTTGGGGCAGGAGCGGTTCCAGATCGACCCGGCGCTTGGCGGCGATGTGATCGCGGCTGTCGATCAAAGAGGCGGTCAGGGTGCGGCGGTTCACATGGCTGCCCGTGCGCGGATGCCAGGTCTGGCCGAGATGCGCCTCGAAGCCCTCGGCCGCGAGATCACGCATGGCCTCAAAGGCATTGCGCCGCTCGATGAGCGTGAGGCCCTCCGCGATCAGGGTTTCCAGTTCGACCGAGCGGACCTCGGATCCGTCCTGCTCGCGCTGCGCCCGTTTCTGCGCCTGTTCGTTGCTGTCGAGTTCGCGGCCGGTGCGGGTCGCCATGCGGTGAAACATGTTCGTGGTGGACCAGAGCAGGTCTTCGAGGTCGGGCTCCAACCGCGTGTCGGACAGCGTCGAGACGAGCGCGTCGAAAATGTCGGCGACGGCGGTGCGAATGGCGTTGGGCTCCGGCAAGGGGCGGGGATCGGGTTCGTCGGTGAAGGGGCGCCAGCCGTAGAGCTGCAGTTCCTCGAGCACGACGGCGGTGGAAGATCGGGTTTGAAGATGTGTGTCGGTCATGATGTCGTCTCCGGTTGTCGAAGCCCGCGCCTCTCGCGGCCTTCCCGGGCAACGGAAAAGCGGGGGCCGGGCGGGTCTGCATTCTCAGGGGTCCCCGTCGCGCCCGCGCGATGGGGTGGAACCGGAGCGCAGCGGAGGACGGCCATGGCCGTTGCGGGCCCGTCCGGGCTCTGCTCCGTCTCGACCGCTCTCGGAAGGACGGAAGGCGTGGCTCTGCGGGTGGAGGCGCTGGCCGACTGCACCGATCCCGATCAGTCGATGGCGTGGTCGAGGAAGGTCACGGCATCCTCGGGAGCCAGTTGCGGACGCAGATGCGCGCGGAACGCGTCGCGGCCAATTGCCCGCAGATCGTCATTGAAATCGCCGAGACAGGGGGAGAGATGGACGGCGTCGATTCCGGCCTGTCTTGCGCGATACGCCAGTTGGTCCGCGGCGGACAGGCCTGCCGGGTCGGCATCGACGGCGATGTAGAGGCGGCGAAGATCGGCGGGCAGCTGCAGGGCTGCGAGATGATTGGCGGACAGAGCCGCTACCGCAGGCAACTTCGGCAGCGCAAGATGCAGGGAGAGCATGGTCTCCAGCCCTTCGCCTGCGGCCAGCATGCCGTTCGGTTCGCCTATGCGGACACCATGGCCGAGGAGATTGCCCATGGCCTTGCGCGGTGGAATGACCGGGGCCTTGTCCGCAGTGGCGGGGTCAAGCCAGGTTCGGTGCAGGCCGGTAAGCTGTCCATCGAGGTCCGTCACCTTGGCGAGCAGGGCGGGCCAGGCCTTAGGCGGGACTGTCAGCGCGTGATCCTCGCGCCAGTAAAAGCAACTCGGGTGAAACCGGAGACTATCGAGATCGCCCAGCCCAGTGAGGCCGCGCCCTGTGAGATAGCGTTCTACCAAGGTGCCATACATGGGCTGGCCCATGGCCCAGAGCCGCCGCGCCGCCTCGGGTGAGCCACGAGAGGCTGGCGGATTGGCGGCGCGGTCCCTGTCCGTCTGCGGCAGGCTGAGAAACCTGCGCGCTTCGTCCAGCGTGTCCCTCAGGTTGGTGATACCCATGTTCAGGGCGATCAGATCCAGAAGGTCCCCGTGCTGCCCGGTTGCGGAATCGGTCCATTTTCCGGCGGCACCGCGACCATAGATCGGACCGGTCAGTCTGACATAGAGGCTGCGGCCCGGTGTGTTCTGCACATCACCGACGATCCAGTACCGGCCCTGTTTGCGGCCGTTCGAGAGGTAGTGGCGGCAAACGATCTCCGCCTCCTCGGCAAGGCGGCGCGCGATGTCTGCGGCGGGGCTGTGCATGCTCTGGGCCTCCTGTCGTGGATAGATAAAGGGGCCCGCCATTTCTGGCGGACCCCGGCTGCCGGAGTTCGGGGGGAAGGAACTCCGACCTGCTCGTAGGTCACTCGGCGGCTGTCTTGGCGAAGGCGTCACCGGCGACGGGATCATCTTCCTCCATCGGGTGGGAGTCTCCGATAGCCGGTTCGCCGCCGTCTTCCGCCGATTGCGCTTCGCTAGCGTCGGTATCGTCTTCCTAAGGGTCATCGTCGGTGCGGTTCGCCTCGTCGACCAGCTCGATCTCAGGCGCGTCCTCTTCCGGCAGGGACGGCGTGCGCAGCGGGTCGGGTAGCCAGCCGGTGCCCGCAAGCAGGTCCTCTGCGGCAGTGACCATCTCCGGCTTCTTGAGGCCTGCGATGCGGTCCGCAGCGTCCGCCCCCTTCGCTTCGTGAACGGCCTCGAGGATGCGCGCCTTGGTCACGCGGCCCAGATAGCTGTCGCCGGTTACCACCCAGCCCGTCTTGGCCATGTCGAGCCCGACGGTCCCGGCCAGAACATCTGCATGCACAATCGCACGGGGGCGGCGCTGGTACGGATCATGGACGGCGTTGACGCTCATCGCCACGCAATGGGCGAACAGCGCCTCGCGGCTGCAGCTGTCGAACTCGGTCAAGGCCTCCCAAAGGTCTTCCGACGCTTTGGGCAGGTTGCGCGCCCAGGTCTCGTGCCGCTGGTCGATGGCCTGCGCATAGGCCATGTCGCCAAGGCCCGGCACCTGCGATCCGAAGGCTGCGTTACGAGGTTCGATCTCCACGCAGCTGTCGAGCCCGTAGCGGTAGAACAGGCGCAGGGTCATCGCATGGAGCGCCGCGAGGTAGGCGACCTGCGGGTCCTGCGCGAGTGCATTGCGCAGCGCCAGCGTGCGATGCGCCGTCAGTTCCATAACAAGGCGGTCAGAAAGTGGCTTGAGGCCGTCTTCTTCCTCCTCGTCTTCAGTGGTTGACGAGGCGAAGTCATCTGCATCCTCGACAATCGGCGCTTCGGCATCGGTGTCACCGGTCTCTTCCGATTGCTCAACCGGCTCGTCCTCAGCCCGGACATGGCCGCGCTCGACGCGAAGCCGGCCAGAGCTGTCGATGCTGACGAATGCACCCGCCAAGGCCAAGTCTTCCGCCTCGAACCGGATCGGGCGGTCCTGTAATGCTTCCATCGCCGTCTCGATTTCCCCGAGCCGTGCGTCGACCTCATCGGGCAACTCATCCACCTCGGCATGGTCGGCCTCGATCGCGTCGTATTCGGCTTTCAGTGCCTGATAGTCGGCGGCCTCAACGTCGCTCATCGGCTCTGCCTCGCCATGAATGCGCCGCATGCCAAAGGTGTGCCCATAGGGAAAGTCGATGTCGACCTCGACCCACTTCCAGCCCTCGGCCCGGATCACTGCGGCTTCCTCGGCCAGCTTTTCGGTCACCATGACGTCGAGTAGGCTGGCGTCTTGCAGCCAGCCGCCGTCATCCTGCTGGAACAGGTCGCGCAGGATCTCGCCCCCGGCTTCGACGTAATTGTCCAGCCCGACGAATTGCGCCCGCTTGTCCGAAGCCCGCACCGCGCCCTCGGTCAGCATGCGGCGGATCTCGTAGGGCTGCCGCGAATAGTGCCGCTGCAGCGCCTCCCAGACCTGTTCCTGCCGCGCGTGATCGGGATTGACAGTGAAGGCCATGAGCTGGTCGAGCGTCATTTCCTCCTCGGCATAGGCATCATGCAGCGATGGTGCCACGGCGGCGAGCTTCAGCCGCTGTTTGACCACGCTGGCCGCTACGAAGAAGGCCGCGGCGATTTCCTCCTCGGTCCGACCCTTCTCGCGCATCGCCTGGAAGGCGCGGAACTGGTCGAGCGGGTGTAGAGGCGCGCGCTGGACGTTTTCGGCGAGACTGTCCTCCTCGGCGAGGCCATCGGTGCGCACGATGCAGGGCACCAGCGCGGTCTTGTTCATGCGCTTCTGCTTCACGAGCAGTTCCAGCGCCCGGAACCGCCGCCCGCCGGCGGGGATCGTGTACATGCCGGTCTCGCCGCCGCTGTCGTCCAGCACGGGGCGCACGGTGATGGAGCTGAGCAGCGTCCGCCGCGCGATGTCCTCGGCCAGTTCCTCGATCGACACGCCCGCCTTGACGTGGCGCACGTTCGACTGGCTGAGCATCAGCTTGTTGAAGGGGATGTCGCGCGAGGCGCTGAGGGTGATCTTCTGTTGCTTGGTCATCGGGATATCTCCGCGACAGGCCAGCCGGGAGCCTCTCTCCCGACCTCCAAACCCGTCACGGAAAACCCGGCACCCCTCTTACTCTGGAGGCACCAAATAGGCCATATGGACTTGCAATACGATCCATATGGTCTTATATCATTTTTCACGCTAGGAAGGAGTGCCAACACATGGAAAACGTTGTTCTGGAACGTCCTGCGCCGGATCGGCAGGGGGTCGCGCTCAAGGCCTTCACGCGGATCGCGGACGCCTGGTCACTCACCTTGCGGGAGGCCGCGGCGCTGGCGGATATGTCGGAATCCACTTGGAAGCGGGCCAAGAAGCCTGATTTTGCCGGAGATCTGACGCGCGACCAGATGCTGCGCCTGTCCGCGCTCATCGGCCTCTACAAGTCGCTCGAGCTCTATTTCAATGAGCCGATCTCGCGCGACTGGGTGAAGCTGCCCAACCGGGGTCCCGAGTTCGACGGTGCGCGGCCTGTGGACGCGATGATCGAAGGGGGATTGCCCAAGATCCTGCGCGTGCGGGGCTATGTTGATGCGCTGCGGGGCGGGGTTTGAGAATCACGTCGGTCAATGACCGCGCCCTTGTCCGCCTGATCTCAGAGACCCATCACAAGCCGCCGGTGCTGCGGGGGCTGGTTGATAGCGACGAGGAGGCCGCGGTTCTCGCCGAGATCGAAGGCGAGACCAGTGCCCGCCTGATCGCCGAGCGCGAGGGCAGCCCCGCGCTCGATCGCCGGGAATTGGCCTTCGCGCGGCGGTCGCATGATCTGGCTCTCTACGGTCAGAGCCACATCAACGCGGCATTCACCTACACGCGACCCTCGGGCAACCGGTTCAACACCGGCGACCGCGGCGCGTGGTACTGCGCCTGGGATATGATGACGAGCGCGCAGGAAGTTGGGTTTCACCGGACCCGCGAGTTGGGCTTCATCGGCCGCTACGAAGACGAGGCGCGCTACGTCGAGTTGCTGGCGGACTTCATCGGGGATTTCCCGGATCTGCATGGCGAGGCCCATCCAGCGCTCGACCCAGACCCCGGGCATGGCTACCCGGCAGGGCAGCACCTCGCGGCGGATCTGAGAACAGAGGGGCATCGCGGGCTGATCTACCCCTCAGTCCGTCATTCGGGCGGGCGGTGCTTTGTCGCCTTCGATCCGGGGATCATCCAGAATGTCCGTCCGGGCGCGAGCTGGAAGCTTGTCTGGAAAGGTGCGCCCGAGTTTGCGATCGAGGGGCTGTGACGCCCCTCGAAATCTTCATTCAGTACTTAAGATTATATCTATAGCGCGTTGAATGTAATGTAAATTCAACGAATTCACGCGTGCTCCAGCAACAACTTTGCCTTCCCCTCCATCGCCAGCCGCGCATCCTGCTGCGGCTTCGAACGAGCCACCGCAGTGATCCCCTGCACGAAGTCGAAGACGCTCTCGGGCGGGCGGCCTTCCTCGGCCAGGACTGTCTCGACGATCCGCCCGGTCTCCGCCTTCGAGAACCCACGCTTGCGCAGGAAGTCCTGACGGTCCTCGTCCGACCGCGCGACGATCTTTTCCCGCGCCGCGCGGATGCCGTCGATGAAGGGCGCGGGAGAGGACTCGGCGAACCGGCTCAGCGCCGGGGCGGCCTCATGGGCGAAGCGGGAGGCAGCGTATTTCGAATGCCTGATGGTAATCTCCTGGAAGTCTTCGACGCCCCACAGGTTCCGGTTCTGGCAGACGGCGCGCAGGTAGAAACTGGCGATGCCGAGCGTCTTGGCACCCACCTCGGAATTCCAGCAATAAAACCCCCGGAAATAGAGGTCGGGCGAGCCGTCGGGCAGCAGCCCCGCCTCGATCGGGTTGAGGTCGTCGACGAGGAACAGAAACACGTCGCGGTCGGAAGCATAGAGCGTCGTCGTCTCCTTCGTGACGTCCACGCGCGGATTGTAGATGCCCGTCGACCAGTCGAGCACGCCGGGGACCTTCCAGCGGGTGTCGCCCGTGCCGTTGCCCGCGATGCGCTGCACGGCGGAGACCAGTTCATGGTCGTAGATGCGGCCATAGTCGGGGCCGGTCACGGCGCGCAGTTCGGTGCGGCCATCCGCGACCTCCATCGTCTTGATCTGCTCGGCCCGATGGTTCGTCAGCCCGTATTGCAGGTTGATCCCCGCGAGCGGCGCGGGCAGTTGCCGAAGATAGGCCGCGGGCGCGCCGACGAGGCTCGAGAGCTGGCCGAAAGACCAATGCGTCGGCGCGATGGGTTCATCCGCACCTGGCAGGACAAGGCCCAGCTTCTCCGGGTCGTCGCGATTGGCTTCGACCCGGATCGCCGCACTCTCCACCGTGCGCGTCCGGCTGCGATCGGCGCGGCCTTTTACGGATGCAAAGAGATCGTCGAGTGACAGGAACCGCTCGTCCTCGGGCCGCGAGAACCATTCGGACGACACGCGGTCCACATTCGTGCCGCGCGACACATCCACCTTGTAGCCGCGGCTGATGTCACGCCCGGCATCGATAATCTCGGTATTCATGGGTTTTCTCCCGCGACGGGCGGCCGAAAGCCTCTCTCTCAACCTCCAAACCCGTCACGGGCCGGGACGGCACCCCTCTGACTCTCCGATCACTCGGCTGCGCGGGTCGCAAGCGGGGAAGGGGCACGCGACGCGGCCAGCCGGTGCAGCGTTTCCGGGCGTATATGTGTGTACCGGCGCAGCATTTTCCAATCCTTGTGGCCGGTTACCAGCGAGACCTGTTCGATCGCGAATCCGGCCTCGAACAGGCGGCTTGTGCCCTCATGGCGCAAATCGTGGAAATGCAGGTCTTTTACGCTGACCTCGACGCAGGCGCGCCGGAAGGCTGTTCCGACGGATCGCGAATTATAAGGGAATATCCGGCCCTTGGCGCGGCTCAGCTCCTTGGCCTGAGCCGTGACCAGCGCCCAGGCGTCGAACCCAGTGGCGGCAAAGAGCGGGATCCGCTGGTCGTTGCCAGTCTTGTTGCGTGGGTCTTTCCGGTCGCGGATCAGGAGCATGCGCCGATCAAGGTCGAGATCCGTCCATTCGACCCGGCAAATCTCGTCGAGCCGCATCGCTGTGGCTACTGCAAACTGCACGATCCTAGTCATTGGCATGGTTAGCCGTTCGTTGTCATCGAAGCAGCGGAAGAGCCGGTTCAACTCATCTTTGGTGGGTCGGCGATCCCGCTCGGTGCCCTTGCCGATCAGCCCGAGACGCTTGAGAGCAACACGAGCCAGATCAACGGGTTCCGACGAGATGTCGAGGCCATGGACAGCAGCAGCATGGTTGATGATCATCTTGGTCACGCCGATATCGATGCCAAGCGTCACCGGACCCGCGCCTTGCTCCGCACGCATCTTGCCATAGTCGATCATCTTTAGGCGATCGAGGTGTCCGATCCGTTCCTTGCCCAGATCGCGCTTCAAGGCGGCAAGGGTCGCGGCCTTGCTGCGGCGCGGCGGTTTGCCTACCTCGCACATATCGATTATGTGAAGATCGATGAGATCGCCAAAAGTTGCGAGGCGGGACACGGATGATTTATTCGGGGCCAACCCCTGATCCACCCGGGTCTCCGCCTGACGCGCCCAGCGATGGGCGTCATCGCGCAGGAGAAACGTCTCGCTCGCGTAGCGGCCCTTTCGTCTGATCTGGACCCGGTACGCACCGGAGGGAAGTTTTGTGATGGAGGCCATTTTCGTGTGCGCTGTGTGTGCAATGAGTCGTCGTAGAGGGGCAAATTCGGGGATATTGGGGCGTAGTGCAGCGTAGCATCAACCGCCGCCAACAGTTTGAAGATACACAAAAAATGCAAATAAATCAACACGCTAGATTATCTATTGCCCCTATGATGGATTGGACAGATCGCCATTGCCGGTATTTTCACCGCGTGATGACGCGCGGGACGTTGATTTATACTGAAATGGTGACGGCGCCGGCGCTGGTGCGGGGCGGGGCGCGGCATTTGCTTGCGTTTTCAGAGGCCGAGCATCCTGTGGCGCTGCAGCTTGGGGGATCTGATCCGGCTGAACTGGCTCAGGCCACGCGAATGTGCTGTGACGAAGGCTATGACGAGGTGAACCTGAATGTCGGCTGTCCGTCCGACCGGGTGCAGTCCGGCACGTTTGGGGCGGTCCTCATGAAATCCCCTGACCTTGTGGCAGACTGCGTTGCGGCGATGATCGATTCTGCGTCGGTCGAGGTGACGGTGAAATGCCGGATCGGGGTGGACGATCAGGACCCCGAAGTCGTTTTACCCGAGTTTCTGCGCAAGGTGTCGGCGGCGGGCGTCAAGCGTTTCACGATCCATGCGCGCAAGGCGTGGCTGCAAGGTCTCAGCCCCAAGGAAAACCGCGATGTCCCGCCGCTCGATTATCCACTGGTGAACCGCATGAAGGCCGCGTTCCCGGATCTGCACCTGTCGATCAACGGCGGGATCACGGACCTGAGCCAAGCGCAGGCCCATCTAAAGGATCTGGATGGGGTAATGATCGGGCGGGCAGCCTATCACGATCCCGGTCTGTTGCTGGATGCGGATCGGCGGATCTTTGGCGTCGAACGCGCCCCCATGAGCCGTCACGAGGTGGTTCAAGCGATGGAGCCGTATATCAGCGACCACCTTGCATCCGGCGGTAAGCTGGCGCAGGTCACCCGTCATATGCTGGGGCTGTTTACAGGGCAGCCCGGCGCACGCCAATGGCG
The DNA here is from genome assembly GCF_049943335.1 of Aliiroseovarius sp. PTFE2010. NCBI lineage: Bacteria > Pseudomonadati > Pseudomonadota > Alphaproteobacteria > Rhodobacterales > Paracoccaceae > Aliiroseovarius > Aliiroseovarius sp. PTFE2010. Next base: position 372,269 of record NZ_JBNFVY010000003.1, on the reverse strand, counting down.
GCGCATCCTGTCCGAGCAGGGCCACAGGCCCGATGCAGGGTTGGATGTGCTGCGCGACGCCGCAGCGCAGGTGGCTGTTGCTGCTTGAGCTTGCGGCGCCTTGCCGCCAAGTTGCCGCAAACGGAGGGGCAGCGTGTTGGATATTTCGATCCTTTTGGTGATGGCGGGCCTGTTGCTGGCCATCGGGGCTTTGGCGGGCGTGCTGGCGGGGCTGCTGGGTGTGGGCGGCGGGATCGTCTTGGTCCCGGCGTTCTATTATGTTTTTGCGGGCCTGGGGTATGACGGCCCGCAATTGATGCAGATCTGTCTGGCGACATCGCTTGCGACCATCATTGTCACGTCGCTTCGGTCGGTCCACAGCCATAACAAGAAGGGTGCGGTCGATTGGGGCATTTTGCGGACCTGGGCACCGGGCATCGCGATCGGTGCGGCGATCGGCGTGGCAGTCGTCGCGCAGCTGCGCACGCCGGTCCTGCAGGCGATTTTCGGCGGTTTGGCAATCGTCGTGGCGCTTTATATGGGGCTGGGTCGCAGCGACTGGCGGCTTGCGCCTGCCATGCCCACCGGGGTTCGTCGCGCGCTGTATTCACCATTGGTCGGTGTTTTGTCCGTGATGATGGGCATCGGCGGGGGATCGTTCGGCGTGCCGCTGATGGCGCTGCACAACGTGCCGATGCACCGCGCCGTCGCAACGGCGGCGGGGTTCGGCGTGCTGATCGCGGTGCCGTCGGTCATTGGGTTCTTGCTGTTCGATCCGGTGCAAGCGGTGCCGCCCCTGACGGTCGGGGCGGTGAATATCCCGGCTTTTCTGTTGGTCATTTCGATGACGTTGATGACAGCGCCGCTCGGCGCGCGTCTGGCCCACGCCATGGACCCAAAACCGTTGAAACGTGTCTTTGCCGCGTTTCTGCTACTGGTGGCATTGAACATGTTGCGCAAGGCGCTGGCAGGTTAGCGTTTGAGGCGCGGTGCGGGACCGTCCTGCGGGCCGCTCAGGCGCGGGGCGCGCGTTGCAAGTTCGTCCATGATCTTGTGGCGCGCTGCGGGGCTCATCCTGCTCCAACCCGTGATCTCGTCGATCGACCGCAAGCATCCTCTGCACAGGCGGCTTTCAGGGTCGATGACGCAGATATCCACACAGGGGGTTTCGATCGCGCTCATGCCAGGTTTCCCAACCGGTCCAGTGCGCCTTGCAGGATCAAGCCGGCGGCGACCTGGTCAATCAGTTCAGCGCGCCGTGCACGGGACGCATCGGCCTCGAGCAGGGCCCGTTCAGCAGCCACCGTGGTCAGGCGTTCATCCCAAAAGGTGATCGGCAAATCGCTGGGTCCGGCCAGATTGCGGGCAAAAGCGCGGGTTTTCTGGCACCGTGGCCCTTCGCTGCCATCCATGTTGCGCGGCAGTCCCAGCACCAAACCCACCACCTGACGTTCATTGCACAACGCAAGCAGCGATTGCGCGTCCTGAGTGAATTTCCTGCGCTTGATCGTTAGGGTCGGCGTCGACACGCTGCGGCGCAGATCCGAGATCGCCACACCGATCGTCTTTTCACCGAAATCCAATCCGGCAAGCGCTCCGGATCGGGGCAGGACGGCGGCAAAATCGCTGATATCGTCATAGGTCATTCGGCGGTCATTCCGCAATCCCGATGGCGATTGCCGCATCGCGGATCAGGGCCAGCTCTTCGGGCCGGTCGTCAAAGCGTGTTTGCGCTTCCCCCCAGATCGTCCGCGCCCGTTCCAGATTGCCAAGCACGCCAAGCGCGTTGAGCAGCCGTGCCCATTCTTGCGCGCTGCCGCCGTCGTTGGCCAGCCGGTCCATCAAGCGAGCGACCATCCCCTGGATCATCTCTTGCCGATCCTCGGCTGACATATTTGCAGCATTGTCCATGTCTTGGTCTGAAGGGCCCGGCAGGGTGGTCTGGGGCGGCAGGTCATACTGCACGCCGGCCAGTTCGGCTGCGACACCGATGTTGCGCCGTGCCGCCTGCACCGACGGCAGCGACGGGTCGCCTTGCTCTACCAACGGGCGCCACAGGCGAAAGGCCATGTCCGGCCGTTTGTTCTGGGCGAACATCAGCCCCGTATAATACAACGCCGTCGGATGGTTCGGTTCACGTTTCAACGCCGCTTCCAGACTGCGCTCGGCCTCGGGCGAGATATACCCCCCCGCAGCCATCGCCAGCAGGTCAGCGTAATCGGCATAGTCCTGCGCGCTTGACGCATCGCCCTGCAAGCTCAGTACGCGGCCCTGCGCCCGGGCGGCGGCGCGAAAGTTGCCAAGCATCGCTTCGTTGCGGGCCAGCAGCCGAAAGCCCTGCAAATCGTCAGGGCGGTCGGCCAGTTTGGCGCGCAATTGTGCCATCAGTTCAAGGTGACGCGGGTCGGCGTCGGGAACGCTCTGGTCGGGCATCTCTGCCTCGGCGGCGGCCTGGCTGGGCCGATTGGCCAGCAACTGGTCGGCCGCGGCCAGTCGCGCCGCAAGCGGTTGGTCAGGAAGTGCGGGCGCGCCCAGTCGCTGGTACCCCCACACCGCCCCGACAAGCACGCTAGCGGCCAGCGCGCCCCCCAAAGCCAGCCGCGCTGAGCTGCCCAGTACATGGACCTGCCCGCCGCTTTGTTGCGAGCGATCAGCTTCAAGAATACGGCGCTTGATTTCCAGCCGGGCCGCATCCGCTTCGGCCGGTGCGATGGTGCCACGCGCCTCGTCCCGGTCAACTTCCGCCAGTTGGACGCGGTATATGCCCAGATCAGCAGTCGCGCGGGTCTGCGCGACGCGGCCTGCGCGAAGTACGGCGCGCATCAGCCCCGCCGCGACGATCGCCCCGATCGTGCCTGCGATCATCCAGAAAATGACAGTGTCGTTGTCGTTCACGCGCATCCCCTTGTTTGGCCCGTCTCTAGCGCGTCCGCCGGGGCCATGCAAAGCGGTATGGCGCAGATGTGATGTCGCGTGCGTCTGTGTCGCGCCTATTTCGCGCCCCGGCGACGGAGCCTAACGGAACTTTCGGGGCGCCATCGCCGTTGCCATGTCAATTGGACAGACAACTGAAAGGTACATGCTATGGACGCGTCAGCCCCTGGAGCGACACCCGCCAGACCAACACCAACACCGATGCCATGGATCCTTGCCGGCACGAGTGTGGGCGTCTTCGCGATACTCGCCATTGCCATACTCGCGCTTGACCCAAGCAGGAACGCGGAACTGGACAACCCGGCGATCACGACCAACACCACGACCAACACTGTGGAAACAGACGCCAATAGCGGGCGCAACGAGGTCGAGGCCGGCGGATTTCCGAACGTGGAAAGTTCGACCGATGCGACGATGCCCGCAGCCGATGGTGCGCGCGCCACAGACCCTGAAGCGACCGAGGCGGCCCCAACCGGCGACGAAGCGGCGGCCCCCGTTGTGGACAGCGAATTGGCCGACCCCGGGGCGCCCGGTGCGGCCCTGGCAGACGAGGATCTGCCACTGCCGGATGTGGACTGACCGCGCGCAACAAGCTTGTGGTAACATGGGCGCGCCCACTGGCGGGGGAAAGCAATCCTTGTCATTCCGCGCCGCTCGGGCAACAAGGATCGCCATGATAAGCGCGCGTCAAAACCGATCCCCGCTTGCAGGGTCCCGCCTTGATGCGGCATCTGCCCGGGGATGGGATATATGAGGCTTGCCCTGCCAATGCGGCGCGCACGCATGGTCGCGATTGGGGCGCTTGGCCTATACTTGGCGGGCAGCGTTTATGCATTGATCGGGCATCATGCCGATGCGTTTCAACGGTTTGGATCACTGGGTGTCGCCGCTGCAATCCTGTTTTTCACAGATCGCCTTGCGCAGGTCGAAATGTCGCGCCAGGTGTCTGTCGAGCGGGTGTTGCATGAATACGGGCTAGAGCTCGAGGTGATGAAAGAAGGGTTGGATCCGCGCGATTTGCCACGCACGGGGTTCGACACCGATTATCTGGAAGAAGAGCAGAAATTTACCCATCTGCGCCACACGGCCGACCGTATCAATTCGCGCAATATTGTCCTGCTGACGCTGGCGACACTGCAGTGGGGCTTTGGCGATCTGATGCTGCGTTGGGTCGCGACGCTATAAATACGGGCCGCGCCACTGAGAAGAAATCTACTGAGAAGAAACTTGCTGTAAAACAGGGCATTGGCGGATCAGGGCTTGACCACAAGGCCGCTTGGCCACAGGTATACCACAGCAGTTTAAACGCACCACAGAGGGGGTACTACCCATGGCATTCGAACTTCCCGATCTTCCTTACGCACATGATGCGCTGGCCGACAAAGGCATGTCCAAGGAAACACTGGAGTATCACCACGACCTGCACCACAAGGCCTATGTGGACAATGGCAACAAGCTGATCGCGGGTACGGAATGGGACGGCAAGTCGCTGGAAGAAATCATTGTCGGCACCTACGACAAGGGCGCCGTGGCGCAGTCCGGCATCTTTAACAACATCAGCCAGCTTTGGAACCACAACCAGTTCTGGGAAATGATGGGCCCGGGTGACAACAAGCTGCCCGGAGAGCTGGAAAAGGCGCTGACCGACAGCTTTGGTTCGGTCGACAAGTTCAAGGAAGAATTCAGCGCAGCCGGTGCAGGCCAGTTCGGCTCAGGATGGGCATGGCTGGTCAAGGACACTGACGGCGGGCTGAAAGTGACCAAGACGGAAAACGGGGTGAACCCGCTGTGCTTTGGCCAGACGGCGCTGCTGGGTTGTGATGTGTGGGAACATTCCTACTACATCGATTTCCGCAACAAGCGTCCGGCTTACCTGACCAACTTCCTCGACAACCTGGTCAACTGGGAAAACGTCGCTTCGCGGATGTGATGTAAGGCGGTAGCAAAGCGGTGCGGACCCGACAAGGGTCCGCGCAGGTCTTGTCCGGGCGCCCCTTGGGGCGCCCGTCCTGTTTTCAGACCCGGATCATGTATGCAGACGTCATCGGTTTCGCTGACTCCAGGGCGAAAGGCGCCGTTTTTCGTGGAAGGGCGTTTGTCGGCGTGGGTTTGTTCGGTTCAGTTGTGGTGATGTCGAGCCGCCGATTTCCGCGTTGCACGCCCGTGACCCGCATGATGCCATCAGGAAAGTCAAGGCGCACGACACCGGACCGGGCCGGTTGTTTCACGCAAGTCTCCGGGCCCCAGCAGGATCACACGCGGTCGCCTGACGCCTTCGTCGAAGTGTCCGAGCGTTTTAGCGCCGGACAATTGCCGCAAATATCGCCGTGTCGGGGCTGTCGCCAAGGCAAACCAAAGCAGGGATGCTGGTGCCCCCACGAATTTAGGCACGGTATTGGGCAGCATCGGTCAGGTTGCAGAAGGTGTGTGGGGTTCGATTTCTTTCACGGGTGACGGTGCCACACGCTGCAAGGCTGCGTTCGCCCTTTTCCCTCTGGCCACCCCTTGGAACAGCAAACTTGTTTAAACAGGGTGAAAAAAACCAAAGCTACGGCGGCACAAAAAACCAAGGCAATTGCCCCAGCCGTTTTCAGACGCGGCGACGGAACAGACCGGCCGCCTATGCGTTGTCCTTCTGACTCACACATCAAAACGGAGGACCAGACCATGGCTGAACGACATCGCTCGAAAGACGGTCAACGCGAAACCAAGGAAATCTTGGGGGACGCACCGGAAAATCTGGAAAGCCCATCGGGCGCAGGCCGCAAGGGCGGCAACATCGCGCGCAAGGTGGGAACCCGCGACGAAGGCAAACGCCATGACGAGACCTCGGCCGGGGCCACGCGCGTCTTGGCTCAGGATCAAGATGGCAGCGGCGACAAGGAGAAAGTGTGATGATCGAATTGACACATGCGGCTTGGGTCTTGATCGCAGATGGCGAAAAGGCGCTGTTTTTGCGCAATGTGACCGACGGCGCCGATCCGTATCTGGATGTTATTCGCAAGGAAGAGCAGGACAACCCCAAGGACATCGATCAGTCGGCCAACCGGCCGGGACGGATGGCCGATACCGGGCATGGCCAGCGTTCGGCGCTGGATGACACCGATTGGCACGAGCTGGCCAAGGAACGGTTCGCCAGCGATCTGGCCGATATGCTTTACAAACAGGCCCACAAAGGCGCATTCGATGCCATCGTGCTGGTCGCTCCGCCCGAAACGCTGGGCGAATTGCGGGCAAACCTGCACCAAGAGGTGAAGAACAAGGTCATTGGCGAAGTGCCAAAGACGCTGACCAATCATCCCGTCGATGAAATTGAGAAAATTGTCAAAAAAGAACTGGAGTCCGCTTAGAAGGCCCGCAAAGCGCGTTCAAGCGCGTCTACAGTATCGACAGGGGTAATGCTGTCGAGCAGGTTGATCGATGCAAAACCTTCGTCCACCACATGGGCGACCAGCCCGATCAGCTTGTCCCAGTAACCGCATGTATTCAAAAGATAGATCGGCTTGTTGTGCAGGCCGATCTGTCGCCATGTCAGGACCTCGAAAAATTCGTCGAGCGACCCCGCACCCCCCGGCAGAACCACGATGGCGTCGGCATTCATGAACATGACCTTCTTGCGTTCGTGCATCGTTTCGGTGACCACAAAGCTGGTCAGGTCGCGTTTGCCGACCTCTTTGCCCATCAGATGGGTGGGAATGACACCAAAGGTCTCTGCGCCGGCGGCCTGCGCCGATTGGGCAACAGCGCCCATCAGGCCGACGTCGCCCGCGCCGTACACAAGGCGCCAGTCGTGCCTGGCCAACATTTCGCCCACTGCGCGGGCATCGGCCGCATAGGCGGCCCGTGTCCCCAGCCGCGATCCGCAATAGACGCAGACAGACTTCTTTATTTCAGTCATAAGGCACCGGGCTTCAAAGGGTTTTGACCGGTTTAACCCGTGTTGTTATGCTTGCTCAAGCGCTATCACGGGACCTGGCGCAGGGGGGATCGATCCGACATGGAAAATACCAGTTCAGGGGTCGGTAGCGGGCGCATTTTGCTTTGGCTGTCCGCGTTGTTGGTGGCCGGGGCCATCGCTGTGGTCGCGTGGTTTTTTCGCCCCCAAGGGGAAGCGGACACGGCGCTGACGGACAACACGGCGCAGCAGGCAGCGGACGCCATTGCGACCGAATCTGGCGCAACGGCGCCGACCACCATTGCAGACGGTAAGTCTGCCCCACAGGTCAAACAGCGCCCGGATCCTATGGCCGTCGAAAACCACGCCCAGCCACAGGCCCTACAGACTGACCAGAGCGGAGGGATTGCACAGACAGACCCCGAAGCGGCGGCTGCCTTAGGCGGGGCCAGCATCCCCGATGAAAACGCCACCGGCGCCGGACCGGGCCGTGAAACTGCGGCCCCTGATGCGACCACCCCCACGCAAAACCCGATCGGCCGCACAGACCTGCACCGAATTGCACCGGACGGGGCCGTGACGATCGCGGGGCAAACGGGCGCCGATCAGACCGTTTCAATCCGCATGGGCGGGCAGGAAATCGCGACAGCGCGGGCAGGGGCCGATGGGTTCTTTACCGCCCTGTTCGATATTCCTGCGTCTGATCAAGCACGTGCGATGCGGGTCGGATTGATGAAAAATGATGGCAGTTTCAACGAGTTCGCCGTTGTCGCTATCGCGCCGGGGCAGGTTCGCGCCCGCGCCGTGGCCGTCGCTTCTGACACCGACGCGCAGATCGCGCCGCACGACCAAGCAGCACAAACGGATGAACCTACTCAGCCCGCCACGAGCGTCGGTTCTGAAACACGCGACAACGCCGGGCCGCACAGCGCAGCGCCGAACGTGATCGTTGCGGACGCCAGCGGTGTGCGCCTTGTGCAGCGCGCCGATTCTGCGGCTGGCCCCACGCGCGATTTGTCTATCGACACAATCACCTACGACGCCGTCGGCGAAGTTGAATTGTCGGGGCGTGCGGCGAACGGGGGATTTGTGCGTCTCTATGTCGACAACGCGCCGATCGGAACCGCTCAGGTACAGCCAGATGGCCAGTGGCGCAGCACGCTGCCCGGGGTCGATACCGGCGTCTATACCTTGCGGGTGGACCAGATCGATGACACGGGCCGCGTGACATCGCGCGCTGAAACCCCTTTCCAGCGCGAAGCTAGTGCGCAGTTGGCTGCCATGCAGCCCGATGCGCAGGCGCAGGCCGCGCGCGCGGGCATCGCGCAGATCACCGTCCAGCCTGGAAACACGCTTTGGGGAATTGCGACGGACAGCTACGGCAGCGGGTTTCTTTACGTCAAGGTCTTTGAGGCCAACCGCGACGCGATCCGCGATCCCGACCTGATTTATCCCGGTCAGGTTTTCGACGTACCGCATGACTGAGCCATGCCATGCATTGGCGCAGGCCAATTGTTTGGGCCGGGGTCTTTCCCTTGAGTGCAGAAGCGCTTAGCTAGGTGCTCCGTCAAAGGAGAGCCGCATGGCCCGTCGTCACGCCACACTGACCACCACCGAAATGCCCGCAAACAGTGGACAGATCGTTGCCAAGGTCTGGCCATATCTGTGGCCGGACGGGCAGGGGTGGGTCAAGCGCCGCGTGGTTCTGGCGATGCTGACATTGCTGGCGGCAAAGCTGGTCGTGGTGTTCACGCCATTCCTTTACAAGGCTGCCGTGGATGTGCTGGCGGGCGAGGCGCCGGCCCAAGGATTGGCCATGGGCATTGGCGCGATCGGGTTGACGGTCGCCTATGGGATGGCCCGCCTGATGAATGTCGGGTTCAACCAGTTGCGCGATGTGATTTTTGCGCCCGTCGGCCAAAGGGCGCTGCGCACGCTGGCATTGGAAACCTTTACCCATATGCACCAGCTGTCGATGCGCTATCACATCACGCGCAAGACGGGTGGGCTGTCGCGCATTATCGAGCGGGGCGTGAAGGGCGTCGAATTCCTGCTGCGCTTCATGCTGTTTTCTATCGGGCCGCTGATCCTGGAACTGGCACTGGTTGCGGTCATCTTGGCGTGGAAGTTCGATCTTTGGTATCTGGCCGTCGTGTCGCTCACCGTTGCGGCCTATGTCGCCTTTACCTTCAAGGTGACTGAATGGCGTGTGAAAATCCGCAAGGAAATGAACGATCAGGACACCGATGCCAACCAAAAGGCCATCGACAGCCTGCTCAATTTTGAAACGGTCAAGTATTTCGGCGCCGAGGCCCGCGAGGCACAACGCTACGATGCATCGATGGAACGCTACGTGGATGCGGCGCTTCGCACGTCTTATTCACTGGCTTTCCTGAACTTCGGGCAGTCGCTGCTGATCTCGGGCGGGTTGGTCGGGGTGATGATCCTGGCGGCCGTCGGGGTGCAAAACGGTCAATTGACCGTGGGCGACTTCGTCATGGTCAACGCCTACATGATCCAGATCACCATGCCGCTCAATTTTCTTGGCACGGTTTACCGCGAAATCCGCCAGGCGCTGGTGGATATGGGCGAGATGTTCAACCTGCTCGAACAACCATCCGAAGTGATCGACAAGGCGGACGCCCAGACGCTGCGCGTGCCGGACGGGCGGGTCGAATTTGACGACGTCAGCTTTGGCTATGATCCAGCGCGACCCATCTTGCACGGCGTGTCGATGTCGGTCGCGCCCGGGAAGACGCTGGCAATCGTGGGGCCGTCGGGTTCGGGCAAGTCCACGATCGGCCGGCTGCTATTTCGGTTTTATGACGTCACGGGCGGCGCGATCCGGATTGACGGGCAGGATCTGCGCGATGTCACCCAGCTCAGTCTGCACGACGCCATCGGGGTGGTCCCGCAGGACACGGTGCTGTTCAATGATACCATTCGCTACAACATCGCATACGGGCGCGATGGCGCCACCATGGCCCAGATCGAGGACGTCGCCAAATCTGCGTGCATCCACGATTTCATCATGTCCCTGCCCGAAGGGTATGACACCCAGGTGGGTGAACGCGGTCTGAAGCTGTCGGGCGGGGAAAAACAGCGCGTCGGGATTGCGCGCACCTTGCTCAAAAACCCGCCGATCCTGATCCTTGACGAAGCGACCAGCGCCCTGGACACGCAAACCGAGCGTGACATTCAGGACAGCTTGCGTCTGGCTGGTGAAGGGCGCAGCGTGATCACTATCGCGCATCGCCTGTCCACGATTGCCGATGCCGACGAGATCATCGTGCTGGACGCGGGCGAGGTCGTGGAACGCGGAACGCACGACCAGCTGCTGACGCAGGGCGGGCGCTATGCCTCGATGTGGTCCCGGCAGGCGGCCGAAAACGACGAAGCGGCCTGATTTCTCTGGTCGCGGAAAGTCTGCCTGTTTTTTGGACAATTTGGTATTGCGGGTTATCTTTGGGCGGTGGCGCGGATGCGCGCATGTCGCGTCCATCGCGTTACGAAAAAATAGTGAAACGAGGGAAATATGGCGTCGAATTCCGAAACCGGCCTGTTGATCGACACGATCGACTATGAGGTCGGACAGGACAATATTGAAACGCAAATCGGCCCGTTCGGCCTGGACATACACAATCCGGTTTTCATCATCGCGGGCGCGGGCATCGTTTTGTTCGTCCTGGGCACGCTTTTGGCACCCGAGGCGGCAACGGGCCTGTTCGCAGGAATGCAGAGCTGGGTGACCGGCAATTTCAGTTGGTTCTTTTTGTTGGCGGGCAACATTTTCGTGCTCTTTTGCCTGTTGCTGATCGTCACGCCACTGGGAAACGTTCGTTTGGGCGGCAAGGATGCGCGCCCTGACTATGGATACGTGGGTTGGTTCGCGATGCTCTTCGCCGCGGGCATGGGCATCGGGTTGATGTTCTACGGGGTATCGGAGCCGCTGACGCATTTCAGCACGTCCGTGGCCGAAGGGGCCGGCTCTGCCGACAGTTGGGCGCCGCTGGCCGGCGCACCCGGAGACCAGGCCGGCGCCGCCCGGCTGGGCATGGCCGCCACGATCTATCACTGGGGCTTGCACCCATGGGCGATGTACGCGGTGGTGGCGTTGGCACTTGGGTTGTTCAGTTACAACAAAGGCCTGCCCCTGTCGGTACGATCCGCTTTCTACCCGATCTTTGGAGAGCGCGTTTGGGGCTGGACCGGCCATATCATCGATACCGTTGCGGTATTTGCCACGCTCTTCGGGCTGGCGACATCGCTGGGTTTCGGGGCCGAGCAGGCCACGGCGGGGTTCACCTATCTGTTCGGCATGCCCGATGGAATCTGGCCAAAGGTCATTTTGATTTGCCTGATCACCGGTGTCGCAACCATTTCGGTGCTTGCCGGATTGGACGCCGGCGTCAAGCGCGCGTCAGAAATCAACATGGTGCTGGCCGCGCTGTTGCTGCTGTTCGTCCTGATCGTCGGGCCCACCGGGGACATTCTGTCGGGATTTGTCGGCAGTCTGGGGGCTTATGTGGTGGAACTGCCGGCGCTCAGCCAACCGTTTGGCCGTGAAGATGCCAATTTCAGCCAGGGTTGGACGGCGTTTTACTGGGCGTGGTGGATCAGCTGGTCGCCGTTTGTCGGCATGTTCATCGCGCGTGTCAGTCGCGGGCGCACGGTGCGCGAATTCATCATCTGCGTCCTTCTGATCCCGTCTCTGGTTTGCGTGCTGTGGATGAGCGTTTTTGGTGGCACGGCCATTGCTCAGGTCATCAATGACGGATTCATGGGCGCAGCCGAGGCGGCGTTGCCGGTACAATTGTTCGAAATGCTCAGCCACCTGCCGCTGTCCGGGATCACGTCGTTGATCGGGATCGTGCTGGTCATCGTGTTCTTTGTGACGTCGTCAGATTCGGGATCGCTGGTGATCGATACGATCACGGCGGGCGGCAAGACCGACGGTCCCCTGCCGCAGCGGGTGTTCTGGTGCGTGTTCGAAGGGCTGGTGGCAATCGCGCTACTGATGGGCGGCGGGCTGGCCGCGCTGCAGGCGATGGCCGTCACGACCGGGTTTCCGTTCGCTTTCCTTTTGTTGCTGATGTGCGTCGCAACATGGATGGGTTTGCGCCAGGAACGTAAACTGGGCAACTGATCCACGTTTGACCGCATGCGCCGCCCGGCATTGACGATCCGGGCGGCGCTGTTTTTTGCGTGATCCAATTGATAGCGCGTGGCGTATCCTGGGAAACACCGGAGATCCAATGAGCACCCCTGGCCCCGTCATCCTTTGGTTCCGCCGCGACCTGCGCTTGCGCGAGAATCCCGCGTTGATCGCTGCGGCGAAAGCGGGCGCCGTGATCCCGGTATTTGTCTTGGACGAGGTAGTCGAAACCCACGCGGCCGCGCCGAAATGGCGGCTTGGACTGGGGGTGGGGCAGTTGGCCGAAACCCTGCAGGGCGCGCAAAGCCGGCTGATCCTGCGGCGTGGAAAGGCGGCGGATGTTCTGCGCGCGCTGGCCCGCGAAACCGGGGCAAAGGCCGTGCATTGGAACCGGCTTTACGATCCCGACAGCATCGCGCGCGACAAAGAGGTCAAATCCACGCTGCACGATGCAGGGGTCGAAGCGGTGTCGCACAACGGCCATCTTTTGTTCGAACCGTGGGAGGTAGAAACAAAGCAGGGCGGGTTCTACAAGGTCTATTCGCCGTTCTGGCGGGCGGTCAAGGATCGCCACGTGCCCGGGCCGCGCCCCGCGCCCGATCTGGGTGCGCCAGCCGATTGGCCGGTCAGTGATACGCTGGATGACTGGAAGATGGGGGCGGAAATGCGGCGCGGTGCGCAGGTGGTTGCGCGGCACGTCCATGTTGGCGAAGACGCTGCCAGCGCGCGCCTGCACGCCTTTACCACCAACCAGATCGACCACTACAAGGCCAAGCGCGACTATCCTGCGTCGGGGGCTTGCTCGGGCCTTTCTGAAAACCTGACCTACGGCGAAATCAGCCCGCGCGCGGTCTGGCACGCGGGCCTGCGCGCATGGAACGAAGGCAAAAAAGGGGCTGAGCATTTCCTGAAGGAACTGGTGTGGCGCGAATTTGCCTATCATCTGCTTTTCCACACGCCGCGCATCACTGACCACACCTGGCGTGAGGAATGGCGCGCCTTTGACTGGCGCCCAGACAGCAACGATGCCAAAGCCTGGCGCCGCGGTATGACCGGCGAGCCGTTCGTCGATGCGGCGATGCGCCAGATGTACGTGACCGGCACCATGCACAACCGGGCACGGATGATCGTGGCCTCGTACCTGACTAAGCACCTGCTGACCCACTGGCGCGTCGGTCAACGGTGGTTCGAAGAGTGCCTGATCGACTGGGATCCAGCCAGCAACGCGCTTGGCTGGCAATGGGTTGCAGGCAGCGGACCGGATGCGGCACCGTATTTCCGGGTCTTCAACCCCGCCACGCAGGTCGACAAATTCGACCCAGACCACGCCTATCTGGATGCGTGGATCGCCGAAGGCCGCGACACGCCCAGCGATACCGCGTTGTCCTACTTCGACGCTGTACCGCAGCGTTGGGGTCTGTCCCCCGATCAACCCTATCCCGACCGCATCGTCGGCTTGAAAGAGGGGCGCGAGCGGGCTATTTTGGCCTATCAAGGCCTGAAATAGCCCGAAAAACCTGGAATTGATCAAATATTTGCCACAGTTTTCCGACAGGGTTTGCTGCACAATACCGATGAAACCATTGCGAAACGGGCGGCCGAACCGGGCCGGATAAGCACATGTTGACCTTTCCAAAAGCCGTTGCAGGCGTGTTTTTTGCCGCTTTGGCATTCTTTGCTTCGGGGTTGGTTGTGAACTACCTGCCCGAAGGTACGCAGCTTGGAATTTACTACTATGTGAATGCCACCGTGGGGTTCATCATGGGATGGAAATTCCTGGGCAAACGCGCCTATGACACGTTCACGCAAATGCTCGGGTTCGGGGTGACGACCAGCGTTTTGATTGTCTTTTGGTCTTTGCTGGTCTTTGGCGGCTACGAGATGTACGAAAAATCCATTCGGTTGCGGTATGACGGCCCTGTGGAAGCGCTGGTCGGCTGGGTTCAGAACGGGATGGAATACGGTCTGCTGGTTCTGAACGCGGATGTGATGTTGACGCTGCTGATCGGCGGTGTCATTGGCGGATGGATGGTACATTTCTTTGCTCAACGCACCTCTTGAACCGTGGTTTTTGGTGACCTGGTCCTAGGATCGGCCTTTCGCAACGATGGCTTGGCGCGCGCCGTTCTGGGCGACGTGACACTTGTCCCCGTCTCTTTGACCGGACTGAGAGAGGTTCCCTCAGGTGCTGTTTGCGGCCATGTCCCAGAAGATGGCGCCACTTGCGATGCCCTGATGTGCCCACAGTTGGTGGGCGAAGGCGGCGCCCGTCTCGATTGGCTGATGGCGGTGATGGGATTGGTCCCGGCGGCGGTATCGGCGGGGCAGGGCAGGGTCGTGGCCTATGTGCCAAAAACATCCCCCCGCCCACAGGTGAGGGTTGACCCGGGCGTGCTCGGCGAAGCGATGAGTGAACTGATGGCCTGTAAGGGGCGATTCAGCCCGTCGGCCAGTTTCGCGCGGCTTGACCAGATCCTTGTCCGCGCCGCCAGCCGGCATCGCGCCCGGACCGCGCCAGCAGTACCCGCGATCGATGCCGCGGCGCAGGTCGCACAGACCCGCCATCCCTACATGAACTACTTCACGCTGGTCGAACAGGATATCGCCTTTCCGCGTTTCGATGGCACGCTATCCAGCACCGTGACCCGCGCGGCCTTTGTCAGCGGTGATGCGGTGACGGTTTTGCCCTATGATCCGCCGCGCGACCGGGTTCTGATGATCGAGCAGTTCCGCTTTGGTCCTTGGTTGCGTGGGTCTGGCAATCCATGGTGCATAGAGGCGATCGCGGGTCGGATCGATCCGGGCGAAACCCCTGAACAGGCGGCGCGGCGCGAAGCGGTCGAAGAGGCCGGTCTGACTCTGGGGCGGTTCCATTCCGTCGGCAACTACTACCCGTCGCCGGGCGCGGTCACCGAATATCTCTATTCTTACGTGGCCGAGGCCGATCTGCCCGACGGTTGTGAAGGGTTGGGCGGTGTCGAGGGCGAACACGAGGATATCCGGTCGATGATCTGGAGCTTTGACGAATTGATGCATGCGGTGCGAACGGGTCGGTTGGACAATGGCCCGGCGTTGATGTCGGCGCTTTGGTTGCAAGCGCATCGCACGCGGTTGCAGACCGGGGCCTGACGTCGCGCGTTCCTTGCGGCGCGCCATTTGCGTACCGGCGTCCCAAACCACCCAGATCTTCTGGAACAGACCGTTCTTTCCGGCTGTGTTCTGCTTGAGTTTCTGCCGCGCCGCACCTACACATTCAAAGAACCGCACAAGAACCGGAGGGGGCCCATGCGCGTGAACAAGGATCTGGCCGAGGCCATCGGAAACACCCCGCTGATCCGACTGAACGGACCTTCGGATGCCACCGGGTGCGAAATCCTGGGCAAATGCGAATTCCTGAACCCCGGCCAGTCGGTCAAGGACCGCGCCGCTCTTTTCATTATCCGCGACGCGGTTGAAAAAGGGTTGCTGAAACCTGGCGGCACGATTGTCGAAGGCACGGCGGGCAATACCGGGATCGGCCTTGCGCTGGTGGGTGATTTCATGGGGTTCAAGACCGTGATCGTGATCCCCGAAACCCAAAGCCAGGAAAAAAAGGACATGATCCGCCTGGCGGGGGCAGATTTGGTGCAGGTGCCGGCAGCGCCCTACAAGAACCCCAACAATTATGTGCGCTATTCGCAGCGGTTGGCCGAACGGTTGGCACAGTCCGAACCCAATGGCGCAATCTGGGCGAACCAGTTCGACAACGTTGCGAACCGCCAAGCGCATATCGAAACAACCGGCCCCGAAATCTGGGATCAGACCGACGGCAAGGTTGACGGGTTCATCTGCGCGGTAGGATCGGGCGGCACGCTGGCCGGTGTTGGCATGGCGCTGCAACCGAACGGTGTCAAAATCGGGTTGGCCGACCCGATGGGGGCTGCGCTCTATAGCTATTACAAGACGGGCGAATTTGCGTCCGAAGGCTCTTCGATCACGGAAGGTATCGGTCAGGGCCGGATCACCGCGAACCTTGAAGGGTTCACCCCGGACATGGTGTATCAGATCCCCGACAAGGAAGCGCTGCCTGTCGTATTCGACCTGCTGGAAAACGAAGGTCTGTGCCTGGGTGGTTCGTCTGGGATCAACGTGGCCGGTGCGATGCGTATGGCGCGCGAAATGGGGCCCGGCCACACGATCGTTACCGTGCTGTGCGATTACGGCAACCGCTATCAGTCCAAACTGTTCAACCCCGCGTTCCTGAAGGAAAAGGGTCTGCCGGTTCCCCAGTGGCTGGATCGCCCGCCCCGGAACCTGCCCGAGGTTTTTCAGGATTGATGCGACGCCTGCACGCCCTGTTGCTGTGGGTTCTGGTCACGCTGGTGCCAGCAAATGGCTGGGCGCAAGACACGACCGGGCCTGTCGCTGAGGGCGCGCAGCAGCAAGACACGGGCAGTCAAGCGGGCGGGTCGGACGTCGAACCGAACGTTCCGATCAATGACGAAATCGCAGACCTGCCGGGCATTGATTACGACGCTTGGGAACGTTTGGCCACGCGCACCGAAGATGCCTTGCGCACCGAGCGCGCTTCAAATGCGGCCTTTGAAACGCTCAGGTCAGAACTGGTCGACGCACGGCAAGAGTTTTCCAATGCGCAAGACATCAACGCCACGCTGATCGACACGTTGCAGGCCCAGATTGACGCGTTGGGTCCGCCGCCCGCAGAGGGCGAACCAGACGAACCCGCTTCAATCGCGTCCCGGCGCGCGACGCTGACCGCCAGGATGGGCGAATTGACAGCGCCGCGCCGCGCCGCAAGCGAAGCCTATGCGCGGGCCGATGCGCTGATCGGGAACATCGATGCCTTGCTGCGCGAACGCCAAGCCAGTGAATTGTTGAAACTTGGCCCCAGCCCCTTGAACCCGACGACCTGGCCGGATGCGGTGGGGGCCGCGCTCGGGACTTATAGCGCCATCGCGCGCGAGGTGCGGACTGCAGCGGCATCGCCAGTGCGGCGCAACGAACTGCGCGAAAGCCTGCCTGCTGTGATTCTCTTTGTCGCGCTGGCGGCGATCCTTCTGGTGCCGGGGCGCAGGTGGGTTGAACGCATGGGCGACAAGCTCAAGGCTCGGGCCCGTGGGCGCACAGTCGGGCTGGGTGCTGCGTCTTTCGTGTCATCGGTGGCCCAGCTGACCCTGCCTTTGCTCGGGGCGGCGGCTCTGGTTTCTGCGGCCCACGCGACAGGGTTGCTGAACCTTCGCTCTACGGTGTTGGTCAACGGGTTGTTTTCGATCGCGTTCGGTTTCTTCGTGGCCCGCTGGGTCGCGCGCCGGATTTTCCCGGCCGTGGACAGTCCGCGTGAATCCTTGATCCCGGTCACCCCGATCCAACACGCCGAGGCCCGCATCTATGCCAGCTTGCTGGGCGCGCTGGTGGGTCTGTTGTTGCCGATCCAGGAGTTCGCAGACCTGGACGGCTATTCTGCCGGCACGCTGGCCGTTCTCAGCTTTCCGGTCACCGTCTTGGGCGGGGTCCTGTTGTTTCGGCTGGGCCAGATCATCGCGGCCGGAAGCCGCCCGGTGACCGAATCCGAGGCCGGATACGGAAGTTTCCGCATTACAGCCCTTCGCGCCGTTGGTCAGTTGGCGATGGGCATCGGGATCGTGGCGCCCGTGGTCGCGGCTGTCGGGTATCAGGGGGTTGCCGAAGCCTTCTTGTGGCCATCGGTGACCACGCTGGCCTTGATCGGCATTTGGGTCGTGCTGTCGCGCGTGGCGACCGAAACTTATGCTTTGGTCACGCGCAAGGATGAAGAAGCGCTGGAAGGGTCGCTGCTGCCGGTTCTGTTCACTTTCCTTCTAGCGTTCCTGGCGATTCCGTTGCTTGCCCTGGTCTGGGGGATGCGGGTTGAACAACTGATCGAACTGTGGACCCGTATCAAGGCGGGGTTCCAGGTCGGTGGAGTAACGATTTCACCGTCGAACTTCCTGACATTCGCCATCGTTTTCGCAATCGGGTATGTCATCACACGGCTGGTGCAACAGGCGCTGGCATCAAGCGTCTTGCCCAAGACCAAGCTGGATCTGGGCGGGCGCAATGCGGTCCGGGTCGGCGTGGGATATGTCGGGATATTTCTGGCCGCGCTCATCGCGATCACCACCGCCGGGATTGATTTGTCGTCGCTGGCCATCGTGGCTGGCGCCTTGTCGGTGGGGATCGGGTTCGGTTTACAGACCATCGTATCCAACTTCGTGTCCGGCATTATTCTGCTGGTGGAACGTCCGATTTCCGAAGGTGACTGGATCAAGGTCGGTGACCAGATGGGGTTCGTGCGCGACATTTCGGTTCGCGCCACACGGATCGAAACGTTCGACCGCACCGACGTGATTGTGCCGAATGCCGATTTAATTTCCGGGCAGGTCACCAACTATACCCACGGCAATTCCGTGGGGCGCCTGATTTTGCCGGTTGGCGTTGCTTACGGCACGGACACACGACTGGTCGACCGGGTGCTGCGCGAAATCGTGGAAGCCCACCCCTTGATTTCGGTGGATCCGGCACCTCAGGTGTTATTCGTAGGGTTGGGCGCGTCGTCTCTGGATTTCGAAGTGCGTGCAATCTTGCCGGATGTCAAAATGATCCTGACGGTTCAAAATGACTTGTTGCACGAGATTACCGCGCGGTTCGGGACCGAAGGAATTGAGATCCCGTTCGCCCAGACCGACATCTGGTTCCGCAACCCCGAAGACCTGCCCGGTGGCAGTGGCGCTGCGACGACGCAAACGCCGCACGCCGCCCAACCCAGCGACGAACCGCCGGTGCCGCCCAAGCCCGTGTCGATCCTTCCCGACCAAGACGATCTGGACAACGGCAGCCCACCAGACGACCCGGCAGGTGACGGGGATGACTGACAGGGACGGGTGGGCGCCCGTTCCAGGGCCCAAAAGCCAGCCCATGTCTGCGATCACCTAGGCGGGGTCCCGCTTCGCCGTCTGCACCTTTCTGGCATCGGCTTTGCGTACCAGCCGGTGGTCGCCCGTATCGAACCCGCGGATCACACCCGGCACGCAGAAAGTCACCTATAACAAACATTGGTGCCGGGTCCTCCACGGTTGGATCACGGCATGGCACGAATAGGATGATTTCAGGTGCTATGCGATGCGTCGACGAGGGATTTCAACATGCTGCTCGGGCAGGACATGTCGAATTTCGATCCTCTTGGGGATGATGACAAAACGGACGTCGGCTTGTCTTGGGATTCGCAAAAATCCAATCAATCACGTTTGGAAATTGAGCTGCGTGAATATGCTGGATGGTTTCGCGGTTAGCCGGCGCTATTGGGCGCGGCACAACCACGGCCCCTTGCGCGTTTTCCCGATGCGTTGGCCCCTTGATACAGGTCGCAAGACGGTTCGTGCGCAAGGATCGGACCAACATCTATTTGTCGCTTCTTTTTGTATTTTCTGATCCGGGCTTGCATTGCCGCACGCGTTTGGGCAAAACGCCCGTCACGGACAGTTGGCCGAGTGGTCGAAGGCGCACGCCTGGAAAGTGTGTAGGCGGGAAACCGTCTCGAGGGTTCGAATCCCTCACTGTCCGCCACTTTCCCCAGCGAAAGCGTTCTCCCGATCCGGCTGCGGCCAGATTTTCTCGTTGTTTTCGAGGGTTATGCGGTAGGGGCTGCTAACCGGTCCCGGTGCCAAGTGCCCCGGAAGCGGTCTCTCAGGGCCGATATTCTCCGAACCTGTTAACCGCATGCAATCCGGTTCAGAGCGCCATGTTATTGAAATCATGAGATTTAGATTGCACCAATACTGCGCACAGTTTGCAGTACTGTTCGCCAAGTTGCCGGAACCTGGATCGAACTATCAGCGCACGAGCCTATGCCGCCTGCGCGAAGCCACCATTCACGGCCTGTTGCCACACATGGGCGTAGACGCTTGCTGCAAGTGCTTTCTTTTCATCAGGCGTGAACGGCGGTGACGGTAGACTTGCGAAGACCTCGTCCAAGATGAAGACCTCGACGTCTGCCTTGGTCTGTTCCTTCTCCCAAAAGCGATCGAGTTCAGCCAAGCGCGTCTTTATGGAAGCCAGGAGGTCACGGCTTGCCTGCTTCACCCGCTCACGGGACGTCTTGTCCAGGTTATCGATCATCACGTCGACAGCGCCGGTCTCGACCAGCTTCTGGCGCACCTTCGCCTCATCCCGGCCCGCGCTGGACGCCTGTGACGACATGACGACGCCGGCACGGCCGCTGTCGTTCAGGTAGCTGTAGAAGTAGGACATCCACAGGTAGTTGGCGTTGGAGATCTTCTTGCCCTTGTTCACGCCGGGTAGACCGAAGGGCAGACGCGCGTCGCCTTTCACCTTGTCGGCGTCGACCTCGTCCACGTTGAACGGTGGATTGGCCATCACAAAGTCGCACTTGCCGACAAGTTCGTGCGGATCCTTGTAATAGGTGATGGCCTCGTTCCCGGCTCGGATGGTGCCCTGCAGACCGTGAACAGCAAGGTTGGTCTGGGCGAGCTTGGCGGTCGTTTCGTTCTTCTCGTGGCCATAGAAAGTCACGCGCTTCATCGTGTCCTGGCCTTCTTCCTCGATGAAGTGGCTGGACTGCACGAACATTCCTCCCGAGCCGCAGGCCGGGTCAAAAACGATACCATGGTCAGGTTCGATGACGTTGACGATGGTCTGGACGATTGAAGGCGGTGTGAAGAACTCTCCGTTGTCGTGGGCCCCCTGCTTGGAAAATTCAGCGAGGAAATACTCGTAGATGCGGCCAAAAACGTCGCCCGAGGCATTGCGCAATGCCTCGGTGTCAAACTTGCGCATCATGCTTTCAAGAAGGTCGTCGTCAAAGCGCGCGTAGTCCTTGGGAAGTTGACCCGCAAGCGGCGGGAAGTGTTCTTCCACGGCCTCCATGGCTGCAGTCAGCGCCCCGCCAAGCTCACCGTCCTTAGGCATGTCGAGGATCACATCGTAGCGGGCCGCTTCAGGCAACATCATCGCGCGGCGACGCCGGAAGTCTGCATCGACCAGGGGCCGATCTGGCATTTTTCCTGCAGCTTTGTCGGCTTCGATTGAGTCGAGAGCTGCGTAGTAGCG
Source organism: Aliiroseovarius sp. PTFE2010 (assembly GCF_049943335.1). Lineage (NCBI taxonomy): Bacteria > Pseudomonadati > Pseudomonadota > Alphaproteobacteria > Rhodobacterales > Paracoccaceae > Aliiroseovarius > Aliiroseovarius sp. PTFE2010. Next base: position 351,222 of record NZ_JBNFVY010000003.1, on the reverse strand, counting down.
GTTCGTGGCCTGCCGCAGAAAAAGGAGCCCCATGATGGGCATGAAATACTCGTTGGATGCCAGCCCGGAGTTGGCCCGCAGATCGTCCGCCATCTTCCAAAGGTCTGCACCGAACTGCTCAATTCCGGTCAGGTGGTCTGCAATCATTCGCTTGTGTTCTTTCCTTCGCTATGGCGCTTTGAAGTGACGGTAGCCTCATCCAGCGCTTTCAACCGCTCGTATTCTTCGACTGACATCACGACGACGACAGTGCGACCGTGCTTGGCTACTGCGACTGGCTCAGCTCGGGCGAGATCAATCAACTTCCCAAAACCGTACTTCGCGTCCTTCGCAGTCAAGATCTGCATCTGGCTCTCCGCTTGTGTCCGGCGCATTTTGGCCAATTTGGCTAAAAACGCAAGTCGGCGCTTGGGCCGGTTTTGATCGTCAGAGACGCCGCCGGCACTCAAAGTCGCAGCAATGTACGCAACGCTTCCAATCCCCAAAGAGCTCTATCCACGGAGATTCCGGCGTCACGCTGGGCAGATTCTCCCCCTTGGGATGTCCACTTTCGGTCGGGAAGTGTATCGAAGGCTGGGACCGTTGCCGCGATCGCGAAGATGCTTAGAACAATGCTGGTTGATCTGTTTCGTCAACCCGAAGAACGCCGAGCAACTGCCATGTCTGCGGGCGCTTACGCAACCGACTGTGCAAGCCGCTTATCGTCCGCTCCGCCTATCGCAGCCCGGAGCATAACCGTGCCGTCGGCGGCGCCACCCGGTCGAAGCACATGGACGGCGCGGCGTTCGACATCGCCATGGCGAACCACGACCCAGCGGCCTTCGAAGCGGCGGCACGGGAGGTCGGCTTCCTCGGGTTCGGCTTCTATCCGCGCTCAGGCTTCATGCATGTCGATCTTGGCCCATCCCGCCAATGGGGCGAACGGTTCCCCATCCGCGCGACAGCATTTGCTGCCGAAACGCCACCCGCGCGCGAGGTGCTGGCACAGAGCCGCACCATGAAAGGTGGCGGGGCGGCAGGTGTCGCGACGCTGGGCGCGGCCGGGGTCGAGGTGGCGCAGAGCGTACTTGCCGAGACCCAGGCGGCCGTCCTGCCGCTGGTGCCATACCTCGACACGCTACGCTGGGTGTTCATCGCGGTGGCGCTCGCGGGCGTCGCGGTCGCGATCTATGCGCGCCTTGATGACTGGCGCCGGGGACAGAGATGATCGCCAGCATTCTCGGCGGGATCGCCGCCAATCCATGGACGAGGGCCGCGCTTCGCTACGGTGCAATCGCCGTCGCCATTGTCCTGTTCCTGCTGTCGGTCCGCTGCTCCGGTGAACGCGTCGGGCGAATGGCAGAACGCCTTGAAACCAGGGAGAAGGCCAATGAAATCCAACGCCGGATGCTTGAGGCGGCGGCTCGCCGTCCTCGTGATCGGGGCGAACTGGTTGACCGGCTGCGCGACGGCGGGTTTTGAAGCGAACGGCTTGGCGGCATGTCCGCCTGTCGTGGAATACAGCGGGGAGCTACAGGCGCGAGCCGCCGAAGAATTGGCGATGCTGCCGGACGGATCGGCCATCGCCGAGATGCTGAGCGACTATACCGTGCTGCGCGACCAGGTCCGCGCGTGTTCTCGCAACTGACTGTCAGCCTTGCCGTCTCAGTGGTCAGGCAGCCGAATAGCTGGCATAGACTTCGGTCGAACCGTCGCGTCGGATCAGGAACACTTCATAGGCTTCGCGCTTGCTCTCCGGTCCCATCCCCGGAGAGCCGTAAGGCATCCCAGGCACGGCAAGTCCAACGGCGTCAGGGCGTTTTTCGAGAAGACGACGAATGTCGGAAGCAGGCACGTGACCCTCGATCATGTAGCCCTCGATCCTGCCGGTATGACAGGAGATCATCTCCTGCGGGATGCCGTTGTCGAGCTTGTAGCGGGCAAGCAGCGTTCCCATGCTCGCCTCGACCGTCACGTCGAACCCTTCGGACTGCAGAACCTCGACCCAAGCTCCGCAGCATCCGCAATTTGGGTCCTTGAGGACGTGAATCGCCAGTCTGCTTTGTGCCGCAGCGGGCAGCGTTGTCGCGACCGAAGCCGCACAAGCGCCCAGCAGCAGGCCGCGGCGGGACAATGATAATCGCATGGGGGAAAATCCTTCCTCAAATCGGTTTGTTGCGACGTACTGCAGCCACGCCGCAAATCGCACCTCGTGCCGTCTACGCCTTGATTGTCGAATTGGGACGCCCGATCCAACGCGGCGCCTGCATCTTATAGTCAAGATAGGGCGCGCCAAGAGCCGTTTCCAGCACACGCTCTTCGGAACGGATCTGTGCATTTGCAGAGAGCCAGAACAAGAAGACTGCTATCACGGCAGGAAGCGACGGAATGGCCAGAGCGACACCTGCAAGCAACATCAGTTGTCCTGCAAAGGTCGGATTGCGACTGACTTTGTAGAGCCCTACGGAGACGAGGCTGCCCACCGCCTCCGGATCGACGCCAACGCGCCATGACGCGCCCATCGCCATCTGAGAGGCGAAGGCAATCATCGCACCCAGAATGGCCAGAAGGTGACCGGCGAAGCTCGCAACCGGTGCCCCCTGATCCGTCCAGAGCGGATCGAGCGTCTGGAGTTGCGGCACGGTCAGCCACAAGAGTGGCCCAAGGATGGCCAGACCGAACGCTGCGCGGAATCCGATTGCGGCCAATCGATCATACCCTGTCGCCTGCCCGAAGAGCCAGATGGATCTTCCGACCGCGCGAGAGGTCATAGCGCCGCCCCAAAAGAAGAGAGCGAGATAGAGCAGCAGGACCGCGAGGGCGCTCCAGCCGAAGGGCGTGATCATCTCAAGTCTCCTTTTCGGGATTGAAGGCCAGCAGGCGCAGAGCGTTCAGCGTGACAAGCACCGTGGCACCGGTATCGGCAAGGATCGCGAGCCAGAGCCCGGTCACGCCCAGCACCGTCGTGACTAGGAACACACCCTTGAGGCCGAGCGCGATCGCCACATTCTGGCGGATGTTCGCCATGGCCGCGCGGGAAAGCCGAATCGTCCCGGCAACATCCGTGACGTGGTTGCGCAGCAGCGCCGCATCGGCGGTCTCGAGCGCCACATCGGTGCCCGAGCCCATGGCGACCCCCACATGGGCCGAGGCCAGCGCGGGGGCATCGTTGATGCCGTCGCCCACCATCATGACGCGGCCATGCACCACCATCTCGCGGATTGCGGCGACCTTGTCTTCCGGCATCAGTTCGGCGCGGTGATCCATGCCGAGGGCTTGCGAGATCGCCGTGGCGGTGCGGGCGTTGTCGCCGGTCAGCATCACCGCATCAATGCCAAGCGCCTTCAGCTGGCGCACCGCTTCGCCTGCGTCCGGGCGCGGCTCGTCCCGCAGCGCCAGAAGACCGACCAGTTGATCCGACCGGAAGACCACGACGACGGTCTTGCCCTCGTCCTCAAGCATCGCAGCAGTCTGGCGCGCGGCATCGCCGAAAACGCCGGACGCCTCGGCAAAGCGCGGCGAGCCGACCCACGCAAGGCTGCCGCCAATCATCGCTTCGGCGCCCTTTCCGGGCAGAGCGCGGGCGCCGGATGCGGGCAGCGGAGCAACACCGTCCGCCTCGGTACGGGCCAGGATCGCCTCGGCCAGCGGATGGCTGGAGCCGGCCTCGATTCCAGCGCCCAGCGACAGAACCTCCGCTTCTGATCCGCTGATTGGCACGATGTCGGTGATCCGGGGGCGCCCAAGGGTCAGCGTGCCGGTCTTGTCGAAGGCCACATGCGTGGTTTGGGCTGTTGTTTCGATGACCGCGCCGCCCTTCATCAACAACCCGCGCCGTGCCCCGGCCGAAAGGGCCGAGGCGATGGAGGCCGGCACCGAGATCACCAGCGCGCAGGGACAGCCGATCAACAAAAGCGCCAATGCGCGGTATATCCACGTGTCCCACGGCTGTGTGAAAGCAAGTGGCGGCACGATGGCCACCATGAGGGCAACGCCCACCACCGCGGGCATGTAGATGCGGCTGAACCTGTCGATGAACCGCTCGGTCGGGGCACGGGCGCTTTCAGCCTCCTCAACCAGTCGGATGATGCGGGCGATCGTGTTGTCCTCGGCCGCCTTCGTCACCCGTACGCGCAGGGCCGCTTCGGTGTTGATCGATCCTGCGAATACCGGCTGGCCTGGCTCCTTCAGGTTGGGCACGCTTTCGCCCGTGACCGGGCTTTCATCGACGCCCGAGACGCCCTCGATCACCTCGCCGTCGGCGGGCACTCGGTCACCCGGGCGCACCAGAACCATCTGACCGATCCTCAGGTTTTCGGCGGGCACCTCGCGCGTTTTGCCGGAAACCTCAAGAAGGGCTGTCTTGGGAACCAACCGGGCCAGCGCCCTGATCCCGTCGCGCGCCTTGTTCGCCGCGACCCCTTCCAGCACTTCACCCACCGCAAACAGGAAAACCACCAGAGCCGCTTCCTCGGCAGCGTCAATGACCAGCGCACCGACGGCCGCGATGGTCATCAGCATCTCGATGGTGAATGGCATGCCCGCGCGCGCCGCATTTATGGCACGTCGGGCAATCGGTGCGACACCGATCAGCGTGGCCAGGACAAAAGCCCAGTTGGCGATGCCGCCCGAGGCCAGAAGCTTCACCGCCCACGCCGCGACCAGCAGGGCGCCGGTGCCGATCACCAGGCGGCCCTTGCCAGTCTGATGCCAGGACGGGTCGCGTACGACCGAGCCGTCGGAAGGACCCAAAGCGCCTTGCGGAGTCTCCGGTGCAAGAGCGGCATCGCCGGTGGAGCTTGCAGGCAAAGCGCCATCGGGCAGAACGAAACCCCTGCGTGTGGCGGCACTCTCTTTGGGGGCAATGCCGAACCCCAACTTTTTCACTGCGGTCTCGACGTGATCGCGGGACGTCTGATCCTCGTCCAGCGTAAGGCGAAGCCGCTCGGCCATCAGCGCCACGTCGACATCGGCGACTCCCGGCAGACGCTCGAGCGCGCCCCTGACCTTGCCGGCGCAGGACCCGCAGTCCATGCCGGTGACCGTCCATTCACAGCTTGTCGCATTGCTCGTCGTCATCGTGCTTTTCCGTCCCGTCAAACGTGGCGATTGTCTCCATTGAGTCGATAACCTAATGTCTCTAGCAACTATAGCTTCAAGAGGTATTCGATGCTGACCATCGGAAAATTGGGCGAAGCGACGGGCGTCAAGGTTCCGACCATTCGCTATTATGAGCAGATCGGGCTTCTGCCGGAACCCGAACGCAGCGCCGGGAACCAGCGGCTCTACGGAGCAAAGACGCTCGACCGACTGGCTTTCATCCGTCACGCGCGCGAACTCGGATTTCCGCTCGAGGCGATCCGCGACCTGCTCAGCCTTTCCGACAAGCCCGACCAGTCCTGCGCCGCGGCTGACATCATCGCGACCGCGCAGCTCGCAGCCGTGAAGGCCCGAATAGCACGGCTGACAGCGCTGAGGGCGGAGCTGGAACGGATGATCGCGCAATGCGCCCAGGGTACGATCGCGGATTGCAGGGTGATCGAGGTGCTGAGCGACCATACGCTTTGCGCCGATGACCATCGTACCGAGCCCGGGCCGGGGGCGGCGACATGACCGCGATCCCGACCTTTGCGGTCTATGCCGCCGCGGCGCTGGCCGAAATTGCCGGATGCTTCGCCGTCTGGGCGTGGATGCGGCTCGGAGCCTCGGCGCTGTGGCTGCTGCCCGGACTCATGGCCCTTGCGGCGTTTGCCTGGCTCTTGACGCTCGCGCCGTCCGACTTCGCCGGTCGGGCCTTTGCCGCTTATGGCGGGGTCTACATCGGGTCCTCTCTGATCTGGCTCTGGGCGATCGAGGGACAGCGCCCGGATAGCTGGGACATGACCGGAGCCTTGCTCTGCGTGATCGGGGCCGGAATCATTCTGTTTGCGCCACACGTCGCCTGAAGGGTTAACGTCATGCTCCCATTGCTCGCCAACCGCGCCTATTGCCACCTGTTCGCGGCGCAGGTTCTTGCACTTCTGGGAACCGGCCTTGCTACGGTGGCCCTTGGCCTGTTGGCCTACGATCTGGCGGGGGCGGATGCGGGTGTGGTGCTGGGCACCGCTCTGGCGATCAAGATGGTGGCCTATGTTGGGCTGGCGCCGATCGCTGCGGCCTTTGCGGAACGTCTGCCGCGTCGGGGGATGCTGGTTTCGCTGGACCTGATCCGCGCAGGGGTCGCGCTCGCCTTGCCCTTCGTGACCGAGGTCTGGCAGGTCTATGTGCTGATCTTCCTGTTACAGGCAGCGTCGGCCGGGTTCACGCCGACGTTCCAGGCCACGATCCCCGACATTCTGCCCGACGAGAGGGACTATACCCGGGCCCTGTCGCTGTCGCGGCTGGCCTATGATCTGGAGAACCTGATCTCGCCCATGCTGGCGGCGGCCTTACTGACGGTGGTGAGTTTTCCCGCGCTGTTCGGCGGCACGGTCTTGGGATTTCTCGCCTCGGCGGCGCTGGTGGTCTCGGTCGTGCTGCCCAGTCCGAAGCCAGGAACGCCGCGCGGGATATGGGACCGTACGACACGCGGTATCCGCCTCTATCTGGCGACGCCGAGGCTGCGCGGGCTGCTGGCACTGAATCTTGCCGTCGCGGCCGCGGGCGCGATGGTGATCGTGAATACGGTGGTGATCGTGCAGGCCGGTCTGGGCCTTGGGCAGTCACAGGTAGCCTTGGCACTGGCCGCGTTCGGGGGCGGGTCGATGCTGGCAGCGCTGACCCTGCCGCACCTGCTCGACCGCGTGCCCGATCGCCCAGTGATGCTCACAGGTGCCGCGGTGCTGGTGGCAGGGCTGATCGCAGGTCCATTTCTCACCAGGTCCGGGCTCGCTGCGTTGATGGTGCTGTGGGTCATTCTGGGCCTCGGCTATTCAGTCGTGCAGACTCCCTCAGGGCGGCTCTTGCGCCGCTCGGCCTTGCCCGAGGATCGCCCAGCGGTGTTTGCCGCGCAGTTCGCATTGTCGCATGGCTGTTGGCTGATCACCTATCCGCTGGCGGGCTGGCTAGGCGCTTGGGCAGGATTGGGACCGACATTCGCCGTGCTGGCGTTGATCGCTGCCGCGTCGGTCGTACTGGCCCTGGCCGTCTGGCCTGCAGCGGATGAAGAACCGGTCCCGCATCGGCATGAAAATTTGCCGCCCGATCATCCGCATTTGCGCGAGGGGAGCCGCCCGCGCGATCATTCGCAGCCTGAATGGCGATGCAAAGATCATCGAAACGACCCATTCCAACGTACCGGCCGAGGCGATCCTGGACACCGGCCTGTTCGACTTCGACACGGCGCAGGAACATCCGCTCTGGGCGAAAGAGCTCTACGGTTTCGCCAACCACACCCCCGAGGACGAGGAACATGGCATCACGTCTTTCGTCTACCACGCCCGCGCCCCGTTTGATCCGGCAAAGCTCCATGCGGCGCTGAACGGCCCGCTACCTGGCACGATCCGCGCAAAAGGGCATTTCTGGATCGCCACGCGCCCTGATTGGGCAATCGAATTCAGCCTCGCCGGCGCGATATCTTCGATTACTCCGCTCGGTCGCTGGTGGAGCTCGCTGCCCGAAGATCGCATGCCGACCCACCCCGAGGTGCAGGCCGAAATCGCCCGCAACTGGGTCGAACCCTGGGGCGACCGCCGACAAGAGATCGTCTTTATCGGCGTCGGACTGGACCAGGAGGCGATCAGCGCCACGCTGAATGCCGCGCTGATGGACTGCACCGATTTCACGCCCGAGGCCTGGACAACCCTTGCCGATCCATTTCCAAGCTGGGGCGCAAGTTAATCGTCAGGGCCCTGCGTGACTGCAGACTTGGGAAAAGGCGCCGTTCTTGGCGCCGATTTCGCAAACAACGCATTCCAGGTGCAAGGCGCTGCGGTGGCCGGGTCTGGTTTGGCACGAAAGAAGCGGTTGCTTTACTTATTGGCACCGTTAGCGTTGCAAGGACCTCGGATTGAGTGAGATCGATCCGGAGTCCGAGCCACACCAAGGTCCCAGGACACGCCCAGGATACGCGCATGACCCCAACTGATATCATTCCAGATATTCACGGCCAATCTGACAAACTCGACGCCGCCCTTGCTGGGCTGGGGTGGCGGCGGGGCGCGCTCGGTTGGACCCACCCGGATCCGGATCGACAGATCGTCTTTCTGGGAGACTTCATCGATCGTGGTCCGGACAATCGGGCGGTCCTCAAGACCGTCCGTGACCTTGTCGATGCTGGCAAGGCCACGGCGATCATGGGCAATCACGAACTCAACGCGCTGCACTTCCACACGACGCACCCGGATGATGGCCAGCCGCTTCGTGCGCATTCGCCCAAGAACATCCGACAGCACCGGTCGTTTCTGGATCAGTTCCCGCCGGGCGATCCGCAGACCCGCGACGTTCTGGACTGGATGCAAAGCCTGCCGCTGTTTTTGGAAGAGGACGGGTTTCGCGCCGTGCACGCCTGCTGGATCGACGCCTCATTGGATCGGCTCAAGACGCTGACCGGAAATGGCGTGTTGACCGAGGATCAGCTGATCCGAGCTGCAGATCGCAATGAGGCCGACGAGATGTTCATCTTGGCCGAGCAGATCACCAAGGGACCCGAGCAGCGGCTACCAGAGGGTTGGTGGTTCACGGACAAGGACGGGACAGAGCGGGATCATGTGCGCTTGCAATGGTGGAACGCGGCCGCTCGCACTTGGCGCGACATTGCGATTTCCGTGCCATCGGTTGAAAACCTGCCTGACGAAAACTTGCCGGAAACGCTTTCGGCGCAGACCTATCCAGCCACGGCGCGACCGGTGTTCTTCGGGCATTACTGGCTGAGCGGCGATCCGATCCTGCAGGCCCAGAATGCGCTTTGTCTCGACTATTCCGCGGGCAAGGAAGGGCCACTGGTCTCTTATGATCTGTCCGACCCGACCGGACCGCTTTCGACGGACAGGATCCGGGTGCATCCGGCAATCAGCTAGAATGGTGGCCCGCAGTCAAACACATTTTGCGGCTGCCCGGCCCCCGGCAATCCGGCTTTCCGCGATGTCACCGCGCGCCAGGAAACCCACGGCCCACAGCCATAGCAAGGCGCGCCGCAGCCGCGACGCCGTCGATCAGCGGTAGGTCTGTGCGTGCGCTCAGGGCAGGTTCGAGCGGCGCCATCCCGGCGCAGCCGAGCACGGCGCAGGTTGCCATATCCTGTTGCGCCGCCGCGTTGATTTCAGCAGCGATACGGGCAATGGCCTTGGGCCCGCCCGCGTCGATGGTCAGGACCGGCAGGTTGGCGGCGCGCACCGATGCGCAGGTCCCGGCGAACCCCTGCTCGCGGAGGTTTTGCTCAATCACCGGGATCGAAACCGCCAGCGACGTGATGACTGAAAACCTCAGACCCAGCAGCTGTGCCATCATATAGCTCGACTGCCCGATCCCAAGCACGGGGCAGCGTGCGGCCAGGCGCGCTTGGGCCAGGCCGGTGTCGTCGAAACAGGCGATCACGATGGCATCGGCGCCGCGCTCTTGCGCTTCTGGCAGCAACGACAAAAGCCCGGGCACTGCGGCCTCGCCGTCTTTGCGGCCTTGAATGGCGGGCGGACCATGCGTGTTGGTCAGGCCAAATAAATCGACCTCTGGCGTGGCCGCGCGTGCATGCATGACGATGCTTTCGGTCATGCCTTCGGTGGCGTTGGGGTTGATATAGGCCAGCCTCATACGCCCCTGCCTGCGTCTGACCCAAGGCGTGCCCGGCGTTTGGCAATGATCCATGCGCCGAAAAGGAAAGCCAGGATGATGGCCAAGGAAAACGCCGTGGTGAGGGTTCCGAGCGCGTAGATCACGGGCGTCGTTACGTTGGTGGTCATGCCGAAAATCTCAAGCGGCAAGGTATTGTAGCTGCCCGCGGTCAGCAGGGTGCGGGCGAATTCGTCATAGCTGAGCGTGAAGCCGAAAAGCGCCACCCCGACAAGCGAGGGCGCAATTATCGGCAGCACCACATATCGGATCGTTTGCCAGGCGCTGGCCCCTTGATCGCGCGCGGCCTCTTCATAGCTTTTGTCAAAGCGGTTGAAGACGGCAAACATGATGAGCAGGCCAAAAGGCAGCGTCCATGTCAGTTGCGATCCAAAGCCCGAGGTTGCCCAGTGAATCTTCAACCCAAGCTGATTAAAGATCAGCCCGACTCCCAGTGAAATCAGGATCGACGGGATCACCAGCGACGTGATGGCCGCGTAGAACAGGATGCCCGATCCCAAGAACTGTTTGCGAAAGGCCAGCCCCGCCATGACCGACACGACGACGGTCGTGACCATGACCATGAGTCCCAGGGCGGAACTGCGCCCGAAGGCGCCCCAGATGTCGCCCACCGCCTGTTCTTGGAACAGATCGCGGAACCAATGCAGTGAGACACCGTTCATCGGAAAGGTAAGCCCGCCCTGTGGTCCCTGAAAGCTGAGAATGCCAATGGTCAGGATCGGCCCGTAGAGGAACAGGACAAACAGCGTAAAGAAGGCGGCAAGCACATAAAAACTGCGGGGGCGACGGTCCATATCATAGCTCCTTGCGGATATTGACAAAGCGCAGAAGGGTCGCGATCACGATCAATACGGTGCACAGCAGCACGACGGCGGTTGCCGCGGCCGACGGATACTGCAGAAGCGAAATATCGTTCGAAATCAAACGTCCCACATTCGCCCGCTGCGAGCCGGACATGAACCGCACGGTAATGAAATCGCCCATCACCAGCGTGACCACGAAGATGGTGCCAATCATGATGCCGGGTTTGGTGAGCGGAACAATCACATGCACCAGCGTCTGCAAGCCCGACGCGCCATTGTCACGGGCGGCTTCCAACAACGACGTGTCGATCCGCATCATGGTGTTAAAGATCGGCACCACCATGAAGAGCGTGTAAAGATGCACGAAGGCCAGGATCACCGAGAAATCGGAATAAAGCAGCCACTCCAGCGGCTCGTCGATCACGCCCCACGATATCAGGGTCTGGTTGGCGATGCCGTTGCGCCCCAGAAACGGGATCCAGGAAATCATGCGAATGATGTTCGAGGTCCAGAAGGGAATTGTGCAGACAAGGAACAGCGCGACCTGCAGGGTTACGCTGCGCACATGAAAGGCGAGGAAATAGGCGACGGTGAAGCCGATGGCGAGGGTCAACGCCCAGGTGATCAAGGCGTATTTCAGCGTGGCCAGGAACACCCGGTAAGTGACTGGCGAGCCAAAGAGAAATTCGTAATTGTCGAACTGAAAGGCCGGATAGATCGAAAATTCGGTCGCGCCCCAGAAGCTGACGATGACGATCATGACAATCGGTGCAATCAGAAAGCCGAGCAGCACCAGCGTCAGTGGGGCCGCCTGTAGCCACGCCGACAGGTGTCGGTTCTTGAAAATACTTGCCGCCATAGGGTGCTTGCGCAGCTGCGCCTCTTTATTAATCGTGTGTTTTCAGGGGAACCGGGGGGCAGGGTGCCCCCCGATTTGGTGCCGCGCCCTGGGCGAAGCGAAGCTGGCCTATGCCGCGATAAATTCGTTCCACTTGCGGACCATGTATTGGTTTTCATCCATCACCGCGTTCCAGCACGCCACGCTGCCCATGCGATCGTAGAATGATCCGCCGTCGCGGGTGTCGCCCGCCTTGGCCAGCGTGTCGCCCGTCGGCGAGGTGATGTCACCCGTGGCTGGCTTGCCTTCGAACCAATAGCCCCATTCGTTTTCTGACATGAAGTTCTTGGACGTCTCGGGCACGGCCGAATAATAGCCCTGGCGCATCAGGTAACCGCCGACCCACCCGGACAGATACCAGTTGATGTAGTCATAGGCTGCGTCCAGCTCCATGCCTGACAGCGACGACGACAGGCCGATCCCGCCGCCCCAACTGCGGTAGCCTTCCTTCAACGGCTGATACACACAAGGGATGCCGCGCGATTTCACGGCCGTGATTGCGGGGGACCACATCGATTGGATCACCACTTCGCCGCTGGCCATCAGGTTTACGCTTTCGTCGAAGGATTTCCAAAAAGCACGGAACTGGCCGGCCCGCTTGGCATCGGTAAAGATCGCCATGGTCTTGTCGATCTCTTCGCGGGTCATGTTGCCTTTGTCACCGTATTGGACTTCGCCCATGGCTTCGCAGACCATCGCCATATCCATGATCCCGATCGACGAGATGTCCAGGATCGATGCCTTGCCTTTGAATTCGGGGTTCAGCAGTTCGGTCCAGCTGTTGATCGGGCGCCCGATCAGGTCGGGGCGGATGCCCAGCGTGTCGGCATTGTAAATGGTCGGGATCAGGGTCATCCAGCCGGTTTCACTGTCCGCAAATGTCGTGCCGCCAGGCCCGTCGACAAAGCCTACGCTGTGCGGTGCGGTGCCTTGTGCGATGGTGCTTTGCGGTGTCAGTTTGCCCGAACGGAAAATCCCGACGATCTTGTCGTAGTTGGCAATCTTGGACGTATCCATGGCCTGCAGGTTGCCGGTGGGCCAGACTTTTTTGCAGATCCAGTATTCGATATCGGCAATGTCGAAACTGTCGGGTTGGGTGGCCGCGCGTTGGGTGACGCTATCGGAATCAAGCGCTGTCATTTGCAGGGTGAAACCAAGGTCTTCCTTCACCTTGTTGGCCACATCATTGAGGTTCGACACGCCGGTGCCAAACTGGCGCAAAACGATGTCTTTCGTGTCCTGTGCCCAGATCATTGGGGCCGGCAACGCCGATGCGGCCAGCGCCGCGCCCCCGGTTCTGAGCAGTGAGCGGCGCGTATATCCGACCTTGGGTTTTGCAAGCTTGGTCATGGTTGTCCTCTGTGTTGGTGTAAAATTGGCGCGTGGAAGGGGCGCCGTCAGGCACGAAGGCGGTGCAGCCGCCTTTCGTCCCAGGCGAGCTTGACCGCGTCGCCGGGGGATTTGGGTGCATTGAAGAACTGGGCCTCGGGAACCAGGGCCAGCACTTCGTCGCCGGTTTCCGTCCGGCTGGTTACGGCGACCAGGGCGCCCTGGTATTCGACGGCTGTGACAGTGGCGGCCACACCCTGTTCGCCCAGTGTTACCGCGTCGGCGCGCACCGTCGCCTTGCCCTGATCCAGCGGGATCACGTTGTGCCCGCCGATGAATCGCGCGACGAATTCGGTGCTGGGCGCGGCCCAAACCTCGCGCGCGGGGCCGGCCTGTTCGATCACCGCGTCGTTCATCACGACGATCTCGTCGGCCAGGGCCAGCGCTTCGTCCTGACCATGCGTGACGTGGATAAAGGTGATCCCCAGCTCGCGTTGCAGGGTCTTCAATTCGCTGCGCATCCGGATCCGCAGGAACGGGTCAAGCGCCGAAAGCGGTTCGTCCAGCAGCAGCACCTTTGGTTTTGTCACCAAGGCGCGCGCCAGCGCCACGCGCTGCTGCTGACCGCCCGACAGTTGCGCGGGCAGGCGGTCGGCCAGGGGCGTCATGTCGACCAACTCAAGAAGCTCATCCGCGCGGGCATGGCGCGTTGGCTTGTCGATGCCCTTCATGCGCAGCGAAAAGGCGACGTTGTCGCGCACCGACAGGTGGGGAAAGAGTGCGTAGTTCTGGAACATCATCGCCGTGCCCCGCTCTGCCGGGGACAGATGCGACACGTCGCGCCCGTCCAGCAGGATCGCGCCATCACTGACCGCTTCGTGGCCGGCAATCATCCGCAGCGTCGAGGATTTGCCGCAACCTGACGGGCCAAGCAAACAGACATAGCTGCCCGGCGCGAAGATATGGTTGAGATCGCGCACCGCCACCGTGTCGCCGTAGCGCTTGGTCAGGTGAACAAGTTCCAGATCATATCCGGTCCGCATCAGGGGCCTCCAGGGTGTGATGTGCTGGAGCAAGCCTGTGCCGTGATGTGCCGGGAAGGGCAGATTTTTTGCGTTGTCGCGGTCGGAAAAACGCGTGTCGCTCGGTTTTTAACCTTCTGCGCGCAGGGTGTGCACAGAAAACGACGCAATTTTGTATACAATCCGGTTGTGAGGCTTGTGATGGGCGCTTGGCTCTTGTGCGGCTGCGCAAGAATCGGGAAACAGAAGGCCCTGAGGTGAATGAGTGCGATAGTGGCCATGAGCGAAACCGACAAGAAAACCTGGACCAGTGACGTCGTTGTTTTGGACCTTGAGCGGGCTATTCACGAACACCGCCTGCCACCCGGAACGAAACTCGGCGAAGACGAGCTGAGCGAGGTTTACGGCATCAGCCGCACCATCGTGCGCGCTGCACTGCTCGGGCTTTCACATCGCCATATCGTAGAGTTGAAACGCAACCGTGGTGCTTTTGTCGCCCAGCCGTCCGTGCGCGAGGCCCGCGAGGTTTTTGAGGCACGAGCGCTGCTTGAACCACGCACGGCGCACTCGGCCGCCCTGCGCATGACCGACGCCAACCTTGCAATCCTGCACGAAAACATCCGCGATGAACACGCCGCGCTGGATGTGGGGGACAACGGGCGCGCGCTGTTTTATTCGGGTCAGTTCCATTTGGAAATCGCGCGCATCGCCGATCAGGCCACCATAGAGACCTTTGTTTCGGAACTGATTTCGCGGTCTTCGCTGATCATCGCGCTCTACTGGCGACGCCGCGCCGCGCTGTGCGAGACGCAGGCGCATCACGCGTTGCTGGAAGCCTTTGCGCAGAAGGATGGCGACGCGGCTGAGCAACTGATGAAAGGCCACTTGCTGGATCTTGTCGCGTCGCTGGATCTGCGCAACGTCACCCAAGCGCCCACGTCCTTGCGCGAGGCTTTGCAGCGATGAGCGGTCCGGTATGTCGCACCGCAACGCCGCGCGAAGTTGCGCAGATGCTGGACTGGGCAGCTGACGAGGGTTGGAACCCGGGGCTTGACGATGCAGCTGCCTTTTATGGCGCGGATCCGGGTGGCTTCTTTGTGGCCGAAATCGCGGGCGCTCCGGTAGCGGCCATATCGGTCGTCAATCATTCCCGCGATTACGCCTTTCTGGGGCTTTATCTTTGCCGCCCAGAGCACCGTGGCAAAGGGGTCGGCTTTGGCCTTTGGCAGCACGCTTTGGATCATGCTGGCGCTCGGACGGTAGGTTTGGATGGTGTGCCCGAGCAAGAGGCGAATTACGCCCGGTCTGGTTTCGTTCTGACGGGTCGCACGCGGCGGTTGATTGGCAGACTTTCGGCCAAGCCCCTGACCTTGCCGCCAGCGCGGCCCGAGCATATCGCGGGTCTGATGGCGCTGGATGGCGCGGCCAACGGCGTCATCCGCCCCGCGTTTCTGGATGAATGGCTGCGCAATGGTCCGACGCGCAAAACGGTCGTGTTGCAAAACGGCGCCGAGATCACCGGTTTTGCCACCGCTAGGGCCTGCCATGAGGGCTGTAAAATCGGCCCAATCGTTGCGCCCAACGCCGATGACGCACTTCACCTTGCGCAGCAGGCAGCCGCGGCCTTGGGCATTCGGGACGTCATCATCGATGTGCCCGACCATGCGGTGGGCTTTGGTGGTCTCCTTCGCGGCATCGGTTTCAACGAGACTTTTGCGACGGCCCGGATGTATCGCGGCGCCCCAGCCAGGATGAGCGGCGCGCTTTGCGCAGTTGCCACATTGGAATTGGGCTAGGCGCCGGCCAATCGCAACGAAACGGTCAACCGGGAATCCAGCGGCGTCAGACCGGTGGAAACCCGTAGTGCGGACGCCGTTCGCGCAATTTCAAAGGGCGGGCTGAAAGTGTCGGCGGACCAGTTCCAAGGGGTCCCCGGCGCAAAAACCCCCTGCGTACTCTACAGATCCCCCGATGCCGCCGCCGATTTGACAGAGGCCCCGGTATCACGACAGTCGCAAAAACGACCAAGGATTAAGCCCTGATACCATGGAAAAAACGGCCTCAGATCGCAGAAACCGGCTTTTCACCTGCACTTAAACGAATCTTCATGACTTGGCTGCCAATTTGCCGCTCGAAGCCCTTTTGTACCGTCAGACCGGCGCAAGGGGTGAGCAAGAGGTTGGACCTCGCAACGTTGGAGACCCAGTTGCTAAACCGCGTCAAACTGTCAGTAAAACTGCCCGCCCTCATGATCCTTCTCATCATGGTCGCAATAGCGGTGACAAGTTTCGCCTCTTACAGGACGGCTGCAAGGTCTCTTGAAGCGGCGGCGCGCGATCAGGCGCTGGTGGTTGGGTCATCGCGCAAAAAGGCATTGGCGGCATGGGCAGATACGATGGACAACACGTTGTCCGCAGCAGCGGTGTCTCCGGTGTCAGTGGAAGCTTTGCGGTCTTTTGGGTTCGCCTGGGGCCTCTTGGGGCGAGACCGGACGCAATACCTGCAACGTGTCTGGATCGACGAAAACCCGTTTGATGCGTCTGAACGCCTTAAGTTGAAAGCGTCCAGTGACGAGGCGACCTATTCGTCTGTCCATGAGCAGTTCCACTATTATTTTACGTCAATCCTGCAGAACTTCGAACTCAATGATGTGTATTTGTTCGATGACCGCGGGAACTTGGTTTATTCGGCCTTCAAGGCCCGCGACTTTGCGACGAATTTGGCGGATGGCGAATTCAGCGCGTCGGGGCTTGGACAAGCGTTTCAGGCCGCGATAAGTGGTGATGCCGGCACCAACTATTTCATCGATTTCCAATCCTATGCGCCCAGATCCGGTGCCGCCGCGGCATTCCTGTCGACCCCGATCGTCAACAAAGACGGGGTCAAAAAGGGCGTTCTGGCTTTCCAGCTGCCCGTCGATCGGATCGACACGATCATGCACAACGAAACCGGGTTGGGCAAAACCGGCGAGGCGTTTCTGATCGGAAACGACGGTTTCCTTCGTTCTAATCTTCGGTTCGGGCCGGATGAAGAGGATGAGATTCTAAGACTGCAGCTTGATAGCGAAGCCATCCGTCGCGCGTTGCGAGGCGAGACCGGCGTTCTGAGTGACACGGCCGACACCAGCGGCGACATGCAGGGTCACTTGTCGTTTCACGATCAACTGGATTTCTTTGGCACCGACTTCGGCGTGATTGTTGACCGCGATCTGTCGGAAATCCTGAAACCCGCACGCGAACTGGCGTTCCGGATTCTTTGGCAGGGGGCGTTGCTGGTTTTGACTGTTGCAGCGCTTGGAATTCTATTGGCGCGCAGCATTTCCAAACCGCTCACCCGGGTCGAAGGCGCGATGCGGCTTGTGTCGGATGGAAGCTACGACATTTCCGTCCCCGGAACCGAGCGCGGCGACGAGATTGGTGGAATATCAAAGGCGCTTGACGAATTTCGCGGGGCCTTGAAACGCGCTGAGAAAGCGACAAGCGACGGTCTGTTCAAGGGCGCAGCATTAGAAGGTTCGTCGGCGGCTCTCATGATGGTCGATCAGGATTTCAACATCGTTTTTACAAACGCGGCGGTGAGAACCCTGTTCGCTGAATATGAAACGCTGTTCCAGACCGAAATTCCGGGATTTGAAACGGCCGATGTCGTGGGGGCCAATATTGATATTTTCCACCGCAACCCAGAGCAGGTCCGTCAACTTCTCAGTGATCCAGACAAATTCCCAATTCATTCGGAAATGAAGATCGGACCGGCATATTTTTCTTTGGATATCAATATTGTACGTGACTTTGACGGTCAGCAAATTGGCTGTGTTCTGGAATGGCGCGACGTCACCAAGGAACGCAAGAACAACGCGGTCATTGACGCGATCGAGGTCAATCAGGTCAAGGCCGAATTTGAGCTTGATGGCGCGCTGGTCGAACTCAATGAACCCTTTGCCAAACTGTTGGGACACAGCAGTTCGCAAGCTGTGGGCATGCGGCACAGCGATCTGTTCGATTTCGATCCGGATCTGGCAAAGCAGAATGGGTCCGTCTGGGAACGTGTTATGCGAGGCGAAGCTGTCGTCGGTCGTTTCCGGACGCGGTGCGCCAACGGCGAGGCAGGATTCATTGATGGCGCGTTCTGTCCGGTCAATGATTTCACCGGCAAGACATTCAGGATCATTCTGCTTGGTAACGATGTCACCGCGTCGCAGTTGGCACTCGAAAATGCGCGCATCGAACGGCGTGCCATGCAAGCCGCACAGGATGATGTCGTAAATGCACTGCGGGACGGGTTGCGAGAGCTCTCGTCGGGGGATCTGACGGTGCAGATCGACCAAACCTTTTTGCCCGAATACGAAAACCTGCGCCAGGATTTCAACTCCACAGCGCAGAACTTGTCCCATGCCATGATGAGCGTTGTTGAGAACGCTGGTTTGATCGGCAGAGAAACGCACGAAATTGCCAACGCAGCTGAGGATCTTTCGAAACGCACCGAGCAACAGGCAGCAACCCTAGAGGAAACGGCCACCGCTCTCGATCAACTGACATCTTCGGTGCGGTCGGCCTCAGACGGTGCGGGCCAGGCCAGCGAAATGGTGACTGGTGCCAAGGCAGACGCTGAAAAAGGTGGCGCGGTGGCCCGAGAAGCCGTGTCCGCAATGAGTGAAATCGAAACATCTTCCAACCAGATTTCCAAAATTATTTCGACCATTGACGATATCGCTTTTCAGACCAATCTATTGGCTCTCAACGCGGGGGTAGAGGCCGCACGTGCCGGTGAAGCTGGTCGCGGTTTTGCCGTTGTTGCCTCTGAAGTTCGTGCGCTGGCGCAGCGCTCGTCCGTGGCAGCGCGCGAGATCAACGATCTCATTTCAAAATCTGGTGGGCACGTCAAACGCGGTGTCGAACTGGTAGATGAAACCGGCAAATCCTTGGACAGGATCGTTCAAGTGGTGTCAGACATTGCATCGCATGTCAGTGGAATAGCGATTTCCGCGCGTGAACAGTCTTCTGGACTTGCGGAAATCAACGATGCAATGAACCAACTTGACCAGGTCACCCAACAAAATGCAGCGATGTTCGAAGAAACAACATCTGCATGCCATGCTTTGACGAAAGAAGCCGGGACCCTAAACGCCACGGTCTCTGAGTTCACCATAACGGAGGCCAGGAAAAAAGCACCTGATCGCAACGTCCCAAACTACCAGACCGGCAACAGGGAAGCACCAGCATCGGCCCAAGTGGTCAACGGCCCCGTGCAACAGAATGACGCGGTGTCTGACCCAGGCTGGGAGGGTTTTTGAGCCGCATGATCGAGCATGGTGAAACGGGCCTTCCAAGGCGGAAGAAAATCCGCGTCCTTGTAGTTGATGATTCACGCACGATGCGGCAGATCATTCGTGCCTGCCTGGAAAAGGACCCTCAGCTTGAGGTGATTGCCGAGGCGTCCGGCGCTTCTGAAGCACGCGATGCAATCAATGCCTATTCACCTGATGTCATGACCTTGGACGTTGAGATGCCCAAAATGAACGGGCTTGAGTTTTTGAAACGGGTTATGCGGCACCGTCCCATGCCGGTGATTATGGTTTCATCCATGACACAAAAAGGGAGCAAGGCTGCGATTGCGGCGCTTGCAAACGGGGCAGTTGAATGTGTGGAAAAACCTTGTGCAGTGGGCAGTTCGGGCAGTTTTGCGAAATTGCCCGCGTTGATCAAAGTCGCAGCCGTGGCGCGGACGGGACAAATTAGGGGCCCGATATCGCAGGCGGCCAAACAACACACCGCCGGTCACAGTGGGGATGGGCGCTATGTTTTTATTGGTGGATCGACCGGCGCTGTAGAGGCAATTGAACGGATATTGTTGAGTTTTCCGCCGACTTGTCCGCCTACGTTGATCACGCAACACATGCCAAAAGAATTTTTGGCAAGCTTTGCAGCTCGCTTAAACCCACGGGTCGAACCAATGGTGAAGCTCGCGCAAGACGGTGAAAGCCTGGAAAGCGGAAAGGTTCTGATCGCACCAGGCGGAGATACACACCTGGCGATTTCGGGCAAGGGTGCGCCGCGGGTTTCGCTGGTGGAGGCCCCGGAAAGAAACGGTCATCGTCCTTCGGTCGATATTCTATTTGAGTCGGCCGCTTCACTTGGCAGTAAAGCAGTTGGCGCGATACTGACTGGGATGGGCAATGACGGAGCCGCAGGTTTGCTCAAGATGAAAGCCGCTGGGTCCCGAACCGTGGCCCAGAGTGAAGACAGTTGCGTGGTCTTCGGGATGCCGCGCGTTGCAGGTGAATATGGGGCGGTTGAGCATTGGTGCGATATCGATGCCATGGCATCGTATTTATTGCATAGCTGCTGGGAAAAAACTGGGAGGTCCTAATGAACTCGATCGAACAAATGTACACATATATTTCCCAGGGTGAATACGTGGTGGGCAAAGAAGCTACTGACGTCATTACGACCATCTTGGGATCATGTGTTGCAACTTGCCTATGGGATCCCCACGCGCAGATTGGGGGGATGAACCACTTCCTTTTGCCCGATGGCGGCGGCGCCAACGACGAATCCTCCCGGTTTGGCGCTCATGCTATGGAGTTGCTGATCAACGACATGATCAAGTGCGGTGCAAGCCGAAATCGTATGCGCGCCAAGGTGTTTGGTGGGGCCCAACTGCGCGCCGGTTTAACAAATGCGGGCGAGAAGAACGCCCGATACGTCTTAGAATATCTTAAAAAAGAAAAAATTCCTTGTGACGGAAGCAGTCTGGGTGGCCCCCACGCACGCCGCATCGAATTCCGGCCCTACGGCGGTAGTGTCAGACAGAAGTTTGTGTCCGATGCGCAGGTGGCACCACCTGCAATCGTGATGCCTGCGCCGATATCGGATATAGAACTGTTTTAAGAGTGTTTCGCGCGCCTAGACCGGCTGAGGCGAATTCTTAAAACCAACTAATTTCGCCCGGGTGATTATCGTCATTCAAGAAAGATGTGTCGTGGTCGTCCATGAGTTTAGAGCGCAGGTGTTTTAAAACCATAACTTGTTCCAGCGGACCGCGGGGTATCGAATGTGCTGGCGCAAAATCTGACACGACGGCCATTAGGCTGGCAACGTCGCGTAGCGTCTGCTCGATCCGGTCAATTCCTTGGAAGGCACGAAGCGTGCGAGACGAAATACCCTTTCCTGTCTTGATGCTTGGCCCAATTTCCGACTGAATTTCGGCTGAAAGACACGCCAAAGAAGCGCACTCTTCGCTCAAGCGAGATGTCAATTGGGACAATTGGACCTTGTCCTCACTTGTACATTTCGATCCTTGAGGTTGCTCGCTGTCAATCAGAGGGTATGATTTTGGCGTCATAACCGGCCCACAATGGCTTCGATTGCCCCTTTCAGGCCCGCGTTGTCGAAGGGCTTTTTCAAAAAGTTGTTCATACCCAGCTGCTTGCCGCGTTCGATCATTTCGCGATCCGCCCGTCCCGTGATGAGCAGAAACCCCACATTGCGGGTAGGGCCGTGGCTACGAAGCGCGTGGAGCAGCTGTAAACCGTCCATCCCTGGCATGTTAAAGTCGGAAATGACGAGGTGAACCGGGTAACTCGCAAGTTTTTGCAATGCGGAAGGTCCGTCTGAAGCGCTTGCGACATTCTGAATGCCGTAAGCGTCAAGTGCGTTTGTGATCAGGCCTCGTGAGGTTGACATATCGTCTACAACCATGACGCGGAGTTGGTCCCTGAGTGCCATTAAATACCTCCTCCATGCTGTATCGCCCCACTTTGGGCAAAAGGTGATACGAGTGTTTTCTTATTGTACGCCGTCACTCCCAGGCTTTCGAAATCGTTGGCAATTTCGTCGGGAATTCGTTCTGAATGACCTAGGAATAGCCACCCTTGCGGCCCTAGAAACTTGTGGAAGTTCCGACACACTTTCTGCTGTGTGTCTTCATCAAAATAAATCAGAACATTTCGACAGAATATTATGTCAAACACCCCTGACATTGGCCATTCCGACACAAGGTTGAGGCGGCGAAATGTAATCATTGCGCGAAGTTGTTCACTGGCTTGGAAAGCCTTTTCGCCGATCGTTGACGTCATGTGAAAATATTTGTCCCGCGTCGCATCGTCTAGACCAGAGAGCATTGGTCCTTCGTAGATACCCTGTTTTGCCACTTTCAAAACAACCGGATCGATGTCTGTGGCAAGGATCTTTACGTCGTAGTTGGCGATTTCCGGTGTTGAGTCGAGAAGTGCCATGGCGATCGAATAGGGTTCTTGTCCATTCGAGCACGCAGAAGACCAGATACGGACACGTCCGCCAGCTTTCGATTTCTCAAGCAACACTGGTGCGATTGTCTTGCGGAGTGTCTCGAAATGGTGCGGTTCCCTAAAAAAATGAGAGACATTGGTCGTAAGAGCGGAAATGAACCGCTCTCGTTCGTCGGCACCTTCGTGGGATTGTACCAGCGCGACATATTCGTCGAACGACGACAGTTTCAATCGTCGTAATCTTCCGGACAACCTGGACTTCACCATGGCCACTTTCGATTCGGCTATCGAAATGCCAGCCTCGGACCTTATCAGCCCTGAAATGACGCCAAACACCTCGGGCGACATCGAAAAGTCAGAGGTTTTCATGGAATTGATAGGCATAGGCGTGTTCACGCTGCCTCCTCGTTCTGCGGTGGCAGTACGGAGTTCAAATCCAGAATTCTGATCATGCGTCCTTCCACGATTGTAAGCGCACTTACAAACGTGTGCGCCTCGTCGGCAGCGAGATCTGGGGGGGGCTGCATTTCGCTCTCTGGGATTGCCAGAATGTCTGACACAGCGTCGACCATCAGACCGGCGGTTCGTTCACCAAGGTCAACAACGATGATCACATTGCGTTCGGTTTCTGCGCCGGTTTCGATGCCAAGGCGCGCAGCTAGGTCTATAATCGGCAGCACCGTACCCCGCAGATTTATAACACCTTTCACGAAGGCAGGCGCGTGGGGCAGGGAGGTGGCTTTTGCCGACCCCCTGATTTCGCGAACGGCCATGATATCTACCGAATAGTCTTGGCCCCCGACGCGGAAAGAAAGGAGCTCGATTGCAGATTCAGTTTGTTTTGTGTTCTCAGTCATATCGTTATCCAACTTTTGCGAGAAAGGTGCCGGGGACGCGGGTTCGGCCCGAGGCCTGGCTGACGAGATCCGCTGGATCCAGGATCAGAGCGATCTGCCCATCGCCCAGTATGGTCGCTGCGGCGATACCGGGGACTCGGCCGTAGCTGGCCTCCAGCCCCTTGATGACCACTTGGCGCTGATCTTCGATGGCATCTACGACAAGGGCAGCACGATTCCCGTCTTCCTGGCCAATCAAAAGAACCACCCCACCAACATAGCTGCTCTTGGGTTTCCGGTAGCCAAGCTCGGCGCCGAGATCGAGCAGCGGAACGAAGCCGCCTCGAATTTGAACCACATGGGTGCTTGGTCCGAGTGCACGCAGGTCCTCGTCGGTCAACGTCAAGGTTTCCAAGATTGTATTCAGCGGCACAACAATGGTCTCATCTTCGATCTTGACGACCATGCCGTCGAGGACAGCCAGTGTCAGGGGAAGTGAGATGGAGAAAGTTGTGCCGACACCGGATTCAGATGTGATCGACACCCGTCCGCCCAAGGCCTGGATAGAGCTCTTGACGACATCCATGCCGACACCGCGTCCCGACAGGTTCGAGATTTCGCTGGCTGTCGAAAACCCGGGCAAGAACAGCAGGTTGTCAATATCCGAGTCGGATAATGGCGCGTCTTCTGGAACCAGACCTTTGTCGATCGCGATTTGGCGCACTTTGGGCCGATTGATTCCCCCACCGTCGTCCGACACTTCGATCAGAATGCGTCCCGATCGATGGCTGGCAGTGAGAGAAACCCGCCCCTGTTCAGGTTTCCCGGCCGCAATGCGATCTTCGGTGCTCTCGAGGCCGTGATCAACTGCGTTCCTGATCATGTGCGTCAGGGGATCGGCAAGGCGTTCGATGACGGTCTTGTCGACTTCTGTGTTCTCGCCCTCCGTATGCAAACGAACGTCTTTGCCGACGGCGGCAGACCCTTCGCGTACGATACGACCCATCCGCTGGAAGAGCGACTTGATTGGCTGTGCCCGGATCATCATGACGCTTTCCTGAATGTCTCGCGTCAGTTGCATGAATTCTTCCAGCCCGGTTGCCACCGCCGAATTGGGGGGCAGCCCGGCTTCGGTCACCGATTGGCTGAGCATGGCCTGGTTGATGACCAGTTCGCCTACCAGGTTTACGAGGCGGTCGACACGTTCGAGATCAACGCGGACCGTCGCGCGTGGCTGGGTCGCCGGCGTCAATTTTGCGTCTGCCTTGGGGGCGGCGGCTTTGGCGGAAGCGGCTGGCGGTGTGCCCGTTGCCGGGGCGGCCTCAGAAGGGGCCGGTTTTTGCGCAGTGGTGCGTTTTGAAGCGGGAGGGGTGACGATGTCGTCTACCACCGCAGTTTCCGGGTAATTCGCGGGTGCAGCGGCCTGTTCAGAGACGGACAACGCGGGCGTGACCGACGCGGCGTCCAGCGCTGGTGGGGCCGCGGGCTCACTTGCGCCGGCGGGCGCAAGCTTGGTGATCTCAAGCGAGCAGAGGCCATCGACGAATTCAAAAACCTCGCGTACGGCTTGTTCGGATTCTTCTGTCGCCAGGGTCAACTCCCAGGCCAGGAACCCTTTGTCGGGTTCAAGTTGATCGAAGTGCGGAAGTTTGGCCGTGTCGCATTTTACCGTCACATCACCCAGGTCGCGCAGGGTCTTGAACAGATAGATCGGTTCGTTGCCGCTGGCATACAGCGAGTCATCGGGTTTGAACGCGATTTTGTAGGTGGTGCCATTTGAATTGCCGTCGGCGAGAGCGCTGTCATCTGGAATATCCAGAGGCGGAAGGGGGGGCTGGTCCCCGGTCATCTCGTCCAATGGGGGAAGGTCCGGCAGGCTAGAAGCGGGTTCTGTTGCATCAAGCGGCGGCAAGTCGAGTGGTGGCAGGTCGAGCGAAATTCCGGTGACTTCGAAATCGACTTCCTCTTCCGCTTCTTCCAAGCCGACCAAGTCTTCGAGCGCCTTGAGAACCGGCGCGGTGACCGCATCTGCGACCACGTCTTCGTCGCGGGCTGCGCGAACCAGATCAGCCAGGATGTCAGCGCACTGAAAGAAGAGTTTGAGCGCGGCCGCATCGGGGGTAAACCGGCCTGCGCGAACTTCGTCCATCGCGGTTTCGAACTTGTGTGCAAAGTGAACGAGATCATCGAGACCGAAGGCACCTGCACCGCCCTTGATCGAGTGGACAGCACGGAACACCACATTGATTGTTTCGCCGTCACTGTCGCCGTCATTCATTGTCTGCAGGCCGTCCTGGAGACCTTCCAGAAGCTCTTCACATTCGATGAAGAATGACGCGCGGATCTCTGCCATTGGATCGGACATGAGTCTTCCTTCAGCCAGCTACCATTTGCAGTGCTTTGACCAGTTTCGCCGGGTCAAACGGCTTTACGATCCACCCGGTTGCCCCGGCAGAGCGTGCTTTGGTCTTCAATTCCGACGCGCTTTCGGTGGTCAGCACCAGGATCGGGATCCGGCTCCATTTGTCCTTGGCGCGGACGGCATCAATGAACCCGAACCCATCAAGGCGCGGCATGTTGATATCCGTAATGATGACGTCGGGCGCGATGTCTTCGAGGACTTCGAGCCCGTGCACGCCGTCTTCGGCAAGGTGCGCTTTGAAGCCTGCGCCATTCAGAGCGAGGTTCAGCATGTCGCGCATGGTACGGCTGTCATCCACCGCAAGAACTTCGATGCTCATGTCCATGTCTCCGGGTTAGTCAGAGTTTCGGGGCTGAAACCAAACAGCCCAAGTTGATCCACGCAGGTGTCAGTGGCATTTACCAAACGGGTTGTTTGGCCGGCTGAGGCGCGGGCCTTGACCATGCTCAGGACCACTTGCAGGGCAAGCGCGCCCACGTGGACGACGTGCCGCGCGTTCAGGATCAGATCATCGTCTTTCGCGTCGGCCAATTGACCAACCAGCGGTGCAACGGCCTGATAGTCCAGCCGGGGATCCAGTTCGATTTCGGCACTCATCTAGTGCCGCCTTTTCGGGTTCCGCCCAAATTCATAGCGTGTAATTCCCCTGCTTTTCGTCTTGGTCCGACGTGTTTAGGGGCGATTGCGTTAAGACTGGGTTACGGACGAAAATTTTTCCGAAATCAGGTTCTGTGGTCCAGATACGCGGCGCACCCGATGAGCGCTGCGTAGTCGTCTTCGATCACGTAAATCGGGAAATTTTGCATGAAACCTGCAAAGCGGCCCTTGTCGCGAAAGGCGTCGACGAACCCGAATTCGCTCAGGTAGGGCGTCATGGCACGCGCGACGCCGCCGACCAGATAGACCCCGCCGAATGGCAGTTGGATCAACGACAGGTTGCCGGCCACGGTGCCCAGGATTCGAATGAAAAGGCGCACCGCCTCGATCGCCCGCGGATCGCTCTTGGTGTCGAGCGTGGCCATGATGGCTTTCGCGTCGATTTCGCGTTCGTCCCCGGCTTCGTGCCCCAGAAACCGGTAGACACGTTCCAGGCCGCGGCCCGACAGCACATCTTCGACGGCCGGAAAACCATGCGCGGTCGATACGTATTGGCACAGGCGTAGCTCGGCTTCGGTGCGGATGGGAAGGTTGGCGTGGCCGGCTTCGGATGGGGTGACCAGGCGTCCGGACTCGGCGTTATAGACTGGGGCCATATTGAACCCGGTCCCGACGCCAATCACGATCTGCGCCGCGCCGGGCGATGCCTGTGTGTTGGCGGCAACAATTTCGCGGATATTTGCAGGATCAACATGGCCAAGCGCATGGCCCTGAGCCTGCAGATCATTCAGGATGTTGCAATGTTCGGCCCGCGTGGCCCGCGCGACCGTGTCGCGGTCAAAGCTCCAATCCAGGTTTGTCATCGACCCGACCCCGTCGCGCACTGGCCCCGCGATGGCGACGCAGGCCGCCTTGCAGTCCACGTCGCCTTCGTCCGAGATGTATTGGCGCAGGGCGGTTTCCAACCCCGGAAAGGCGGCGTTGGAATAGCGGCGGATGGTGGAAGGCAAAATGCGGGTCCCATCGGCAAGGGCGACGCGCGTGTTGGTGCCGCCGATGTCCGCGACCAAAGACAGGGTGTTTTCCGGGTGGGTCACTTCGCAATCAGATCCTTCAGCATAGAGTAGGACGCCTTGGGCGTTCGCACTTGTGTCTGGTAATCGACGTGAACGATGCCAAACCGTTTGTCATAACCTTCGGCCCATTCATAATTGTCAAGCAAGGACCAGTAGAAAAACCCCCTGAGATTGGCCCCATCGCCAATGGCCTTGTGCATCGCGCCAAGATGGCGCTGGATAAAGTCCATACGTTCAGGATCAAAGACTTTGCCGTTTTCAACCCGGTCGTCCCGCGCCATGCCGTTTTCCGTCACGAAGAGCGGCAGATCGCCCACGTAGTTTTGCGCCAGCCATGTCAAGAAATGGTGCAACCCTTCGGGGTAGATTTCCCAGCCCATTTGCGTGGTGGCCAGGTGGCCAGGCACTTCGCGGGTCCGCGGCCAGGTGGGCGCGGCCGGATCGGCGGCGTAGATATGGCGCGTGTAATAATTGACCCCCAGCCAGTCCAGCGGTTGCTGGATCGTGGCCATATCGTTCTGCCAGCCCTGCGGCATATGGGGGGCAAAGCCTTCCATCGCCTCGTCCGGGTAGGTGCCGTGCGTGATCGCCTGGATGAACCAACGGTTGAAAATCGCATCGGCCGTGGCGGCGGCGGCCAGATCTGCAGGGCTGTTGCCGGCAGGTTGCGCGTATTCGAAATTCAGCACGATCCCCAGATTATCGCGCCCCCTGGCGCGCAAGCGGGTCATCGCTTCGCCATGCGCCAGCAGCACATGATGCATGGCACGGGCCGCTGCACGGATGTCGCGCAGGCCGGGGGCATGCAGCCCAAGGAAGTGGGACAGGTAAGCAACGCACCAAGGTTCATTGATCGTGGCGATCTGATGGACGCGGTCCCCGATGGCGTCGTCGATCACCTCGACGTAGTCGCCAAACCAGCCCGCCACGTCGCGATTTGTCCAGCCGCCCAAGTCTGCAAGCGTCGATGGCATTTCCCAATGGTACAAGGTGTGGATGGGTTTCAGCCCACGTTCCAGCATCCCATCGACCAAACGGTCATAAAACGCGATGCCTTCAGGGTTCAGCGCGCCGCGCCCCTCGGGCAGAACGCGCGCCCAGCTGGTGGAAAAGCGATAGGCATCCATACCAGCGTCGCGCAGCAGGTCCAGATCCTGTTGCCAGCGATGGTAATGGTCACAGGCGACGGCGCCGTCTTCGCCCCCTTTGACGTTGCCCATGGTGGCTGCGAAGCTGTCCCAATGGGTGGGGCCGGCCCCGCCGAACCCGTGTCCTTCGATCTGGTAGGCGGCTGTCGCTGCGCCGAACAGGAAACCGTCAGGAAAGTCGGAACGTGTCAGCGGCATGGCAAGAGCACCCTTTCAGTCAGGACGTAACGCAGGGACCGGTCGTCTGGCCGATGATCAGCTCGGCGCTCAGCAGATGGTTGGGGCGCGGGGCCGACTGGTCATGGATCGTCTTTAACAAGTTCTGCGCCAAGATCGACCCGGCCTCGCGGACCGAGCTTTTGACGGCAGTGTAGATCGGCTGTTCGATGCCGTTTCGCAAATAGCTCAGATCATCGTCATACGTCACAAGCGACACATCGGTTCCAAGTGACAATCCGCGCGTCTGAACAAGCCTGCGCACGCCAATCGTCATGATGATGGATGACGCAATAATGGCCGTGGGCGGGTTGGGATGGTCAAGGCAGGCCCGCGCGTTGCGATAGCCTTCGTATTCGGTCATTTCGCCGGCGAACATGATGTCTGGATCGGGGTGCAGACCGCGCGCTTCCAGCGCGTCGCAAAACGCGCGCCGGCGTTGCTGGGCAAAGTCGATCGTTTCAATGCCGTTCAGCAAGGCAATGCGCGTGTGCCCAAGATCCAAAAGGTGGTCCGTTGCCAGGCGGATCGCGCCGTAATTATCGACATCGACCCAGCAATAATCGGGTGACTGCTGGCCCGCCCGTCCGTGCACCGCAAAGGGAACGCCAATGTCTTCCAGATAAGCGATGCGCGGGTCGTTCTGCTCGGGCGCGTGGATCACCACCCCGTCGACAGCGCCGCGTTGGGCCAGATCGCGATAGGTTTGTTCCTGTTCGTCATCGCGTACCACCGACAACAGCAAGTCATAGCCATTTTCGCTATAAACTTCGCCGGCCCCGGATATGAAATCGGCAAAGATCGGGTTGACGATCTCGTGCTTGCCCGATGTCGGGATCACATGCCCGATGGCCATGGTGCGGCCCGTGGCCAACTGCTTGGCGCGCAGGTTGGGGCGGTAATTATGCGCTTTGGCGAACTCTCGAACGCGTTTGCGGGTGGCTTCGGACACCTCGGGATATCCATTCAACGCACGGCTGACCGTCGTTTGCGACAGTCCCAGAGCGGCTGAAAGTTCTTTCAAATTCATGACAGTAACATCGCACCTGTTCTTCCCGACATCGGGGTGGCAATTTGCGCCTTGCGGGCAACGACAGTGCTGCAATGACATGGCTGCAAACGCGGCCCGGGCGGTTGACCTGCGGGTCAATCTGGGGTGGAAATTTGGCCTGCGTACGCTACTGTCAATTGACAACAAAACCGTTTCCACTCAGTCTAGCGCCATTCAAAGCGCTTTGGAAGTGAATTTGGGTTTTAGTTTTCTTGGTCCGGGCGATACTCTTAAAACGGGAGGAAGATTGATGAAACACAACTTGCTTGCAGGGGCGGCGTCTTTTGCGCTGATCGCGGGCGCGGCCCATGGCGAAAGCCACATGCCATTCACACCGGGTGACGGCGATTTCAACTGGGACAGCTACACCGCGTTTGCCGATGCGCATGATCTGTCCGGCAAGACGGTCAATGTGTTCGGCCCGTGGCGCGGCGAAGACCAGGTATTGTTTGAAGGCGTTGTGGCCTATTTCGAGGCCGCGACCGGGGCGAGCGTGAACTATGCGTCGTCCGAAAGCTACGAGCAGCAGATCGTGATCGACGCCGAAGCGGGCAGCCCGCCGGACGTTGGCATCCTGCCGCAGCCAGGACTGATCCAGAACCTTGTGTCCAAGGGATTCATTCAGCCGCTGGGCGAAGACACCCAGACCTGGCTTGGTGAAAACTATGCAGCGGGCGACAGCTGGGTGTCGCTGGGCACCTTTCGCGGACCCGACGGCACGGACCGTCTCTATGCCTTCCCGTACAAGATCGATGTGAAATCATTGGTCTGGTACGTGCCCGAAAACTTTGAGGACGCCGGCTATGAGGTGCCTGAGACGATGGAAGATCTCAAGGCGCTGACCGAGCAGATCGTTGCCGAAGGCGAAACGCCGTGGTGTATCGGTTTGGGATCGGGCGGCGCCACTGGTTGGCCTGCCACCGATTGGGTCGAAGACATGATGCTGCGCACCCAGCCACCGGAAACCTATGACGCTTGGGTGACCAACGAAATCCCGTTCACCGATCCCGCTGTGATCGGCGCGATTGAAGAATTTGGCTGGTTCATCGAAGACGGCCGCGTGGCGGGTGGGCGCGGTGCAGTCGCATCGACCGACTTCCGTGACAGCCCCCAGGGTCTCTTTGCCTCGCCGCCGCAGTGCTACCTGCATCACCAGGCCTCGTTCATCCCGTCCTTTTTCCCAAAAGGGACGCAAATGGGTGTGGATGCAGATTTCTTCTATATGCCCGCTTACGAAGGGCAGGACCTTGGCAATCCGGTTCTGGGGGCAGGTACGCTGTTCTTCCAGATGACCGAAAACGAGGTTGGCGATGCGTTGATCGAATTCCTCAAGACGCCGATCGCGCATGAGGTCTGGATGGCCCAGACCGGGTTCCTGACGCCCTACACGGCCGTCAACACCGACCTTTACGGTGACGGAACGCTCAAGAAAATGGGCCAGATCCTGCTGGAAGCGACCACGTTCCGCTTTGACGGGTCCGATCTGATGCCGGCAGGCGTCGGCGCCGGGTCATTCTGGACGGGTATGGTGAACTATGCGGGCGGCAAACCTGCCGCCGAAGTGGCCGCTGATATCCAACAGAGCTGGGACGCGCTGAAGTAACGCGCCCGTTGCCCGGTCCGGTTCGCTCCGGGCCGGGTTTTGGTTTCAGAGAGGGGACAACATGCCACCGGTCGTGCAGGGTTTGGTCATCATCATTCTGGGTGTTGGCGGATGCGTCGGCTATTTCTGGCTGTCGAACATCGCGCTTGACCGTGTGTTGTTTCCCCCCAAAGGGCCGAATGCCGGGCGCAACATCAACCGCGCCAACCTGATCCGCCCCTGGCTGTTCCTGTTTCCAGCGCTTTTCGCGCTGACACTTTACCTGGCCTACCCGGTGGTTGCGACGCTCTGGCTTTCGCTGACAGACCGGGACCAGGGCGGGGCCTTTGTGGGCCTGGACAACTACACCGCCATGGCCGCGGATCCCGAATTCTGGGAGGCGATGCGCAACAACGTGTTCTGGCTGATCGTTGTGCCGGCCTTGTCCACGGGCTTTGGATTGCTGGCCGCGCAACTGACCGATCGTATCCGGTGGGGGAATATCGCCAAATCGCTGATTTTCATGCCGATGGCGATTTCCTTTGTCGGCGCGTCGGTGATCTGGAAACTGGTCTATGATTATCGCCCCGAAGGCAGTGAGCAGATCGGTATCCTGAACGCGGTCGTGGTCGCCCTGGGGGGCGAGCCGCACACTTGGTTGACCATTACACCTTGGAACAACTTTCTGCTGATGGTTGTGCTGATCTGGATCCAGACCGGCTTTGCCATGGTGATCCTGTCAGCGGCCCTGCGCGGCATTCCCGAAGAAACGGTCGAGGCGGCCATCGTCGACGGGGCATCGCCCTGGCAGATTTTCTTCAAGATCAAGGTGCCGCAGATCATGCCAACCATCGTAGTGGTCTGGACCACGATCACCCTGGTGGTGCTCAAGGTATTCGACATCGTGTTCGCCATGACCAACGGGCAATGGGAAACGCAGGTTCTGGCCAACTACATGTATGACAAGATGTTCCGGTCCTTCGACTGGGGCGTGGGATCGGCTGCGGCGATGGTGATCATGTTGCTGGTGCTGCCGATCCTGATCTGGAACGTGCGCAATGCGCGCCGTGAAATGCGCTGAGCGAGGGGCAGAGATATGGACAATATCGCCGGAACCAAATCCTCGCTTCAGTGGGCGGTGCATATTTCGGTCGTGCTGCTTGTGGCGCTCTGGCTGTTTCCCACTGTGGGCCTGCTGGTGTCATCTTTTCGCACGGGCGAGCAGATTTCAGCCTCGGGGTGGTGGTCGGCGCTGACCACCCAAGAACGCCAGGTGCCTGCGATCCGGGTCGCGGGTGAGCCGCGCCGGGACGGCGACCTTTACGTGATCACGGGCGACTTGTTCGCCGGGCAGGACGCCACCGTATCGGCCTGGGGGACGTCGTCACGCGCGCCCGAAGCCTATGGTCCCGGTGACGTGGCCACGTTGAAAAACGACTGGACGCTGAGCGTGGATGAAACTGGCGCCTACCGGCTGGCCAGCCCTGCGCCCTTTGATGATGTGCGCCTGCCGCGTATTTTCAGCACCGCAGAAACCCCGCCTGAATTCACGCTCGACAACTACCGCAACGTGCTGTTCAGCTCGACCGCCACGGCGGGGGTAGGGCAGGCGTTCATCAATACAGCCACTGTCGCCATTCCCGCCACGATCATTCCCATCCTGATTGCCGCCTTTGCCGCCTACGCGCTGGCCTGGATGGACTTCAAGGGCCGCGCGCTTCTTGTGGCCTTTGTCGTCGCGCTACTGGTTGTTCCGCTACAACTGGCCCTGATCCCGCTGTTGCAACTGCACAACGCGGTGGGCATCGGCAAGGGCTATCTGGGCGTCTGGCTGGCACACACCGGGTTCGGCCTGCCGTTGGCAGTCTATCTTTTGCGTAACTACATGGTCGGCTTGCCCAGGGACGTGATCGAAAACGCGCGGGTCGACGGCGCGACCGAATTCCAGATCTTTACCCGGATCATCCTGCCGCTGTCCTTCCCGGCGCTGGCCAGTTTCGCGATATTCCAGTTCCTGTGGACATGGAACGATCTGCTGGTGGCGCTGGTGTTTCTGGGCACCGACGACGACACCTTGGTGCTTACGGGCCGGTTGGTGAACCTGATGGGCTCGCGCGGCGGAGAATGGGAGATCCTCGCCGCATCGGCCTTTGTTTCGATCGCCGTTCCGTTGGCGGTCTTCTTCGCATTGCAACGCTTTCTCGTACGCGGCCTTCTGGCCGGTTCGGTCAAGTAAGGACCCTTATGACTCTACAGGTAAAACCCGACTCGAACGTATTGGCAAAGGACGCCGACTGGTGGCGCGGCGCGGTGATCTACCAGATCTATCCGCGCAGCTATCAGGACAGCAACGGCGACGGTGTGGGTGATTTGTTGGGGATCGTGAACCGGCTGCCCTATATCGCCTCGCTCGGGGTTGACGCTGTGTGGATATCGCCGTTTTTCACGTCGCCCATGAAGGATTTCGGCTACGACGTGCGCGATTACTGCGATGTCGATCCGATGTTCGGCACGCTGGCCGATTTCGATGCGGTGATCGAAACGGCGCATCGCTATGGTCTCAAGGTAATGATCGATCTTGTGCTTTCGCACACATCAGACCAGCACCCGTGGTTTGTCGAAAGCCGCGCATCGAAAGACAATCCCAAGGCGAACTGGTACGTCTGGGCCGATGCCAAACCCGACGGGACAGCGCCCAACAACTGGTTGTCGATTTTTGGTGGCAGCGCGTGGCAGTGGGACACGCGCCGCTGCCAGTACTATCTGCATAATTTCCTGGCCGAGCAGCCCGATCTGAATTTCCATGAACCGGAGGTGCAGGACGCGTTGCTGGACGTGGCCAGGTTCTGGCTTGATCGGGGGGTCGACGGGTTCCGTCTGGACACGATCAACTTCTATTTTTGCGACGCCGCGTTGCGCGACAATCCCGCGTTACCCCCCGAACAGCGCAACGCCACGATCGCGCCGGCGGTGAACCCCTATAACTGGCAGGACCATTTATACGACAAGAACCGGCCCGAAAA
Organism: Aliiroseovarius sp. PTFE2010; assembly: GCF_049943335.1. Taxonomy (NCBI): domain Bacteria; kingdom Pseudomonadati; phylum Pseudomonadota; class Alphaproteobacteria; order Rhodobacterales; family Paracoccaceae; genus Aliiroseovarius; species Aliiroseovarius sp. PTFE2010. The sequence goes on along the minus strand of NZ_JBNFVY010000003.1, from coordinate 317,230 downwards.
CCTGGCGTTTCTGCGCCGGCTGCGCGCGGTCATGCAGCCCTACAATGCCGCCGCCGTGGGCGAGGTGGGCGATGCGCAGCGCGGGTTGGAAATCATGGGCGAATATACCGCCGGCGATAGCCTGATGCACATGTGTTATGCGTTCGAATTGCTATCGGGCGACCGACCCACAGCGGCCTATATCGACGATGTCATGACGAAAGTGGACACGCTTGCGCGTGGCGGCTGGGCTTGCTGGGCCTATTCCAACCACGACGTGGTACGTCATGTTACCCGCTGGGGGCTGACGCATGCCGCGGCCCGTGTCTTTACCACGCTGATGATGTGCCTGCGCGGATCGGCCTGTATTTATCAGGGCGAAGAACTGGGCCTGCCCGAAGCGGACCTTGCCTTTGATGATCTGCAGGACCCATATGGCATCCGCTTCTGGCCCGAGTTCAAGGGCCGTGACGGGTGCCGCACGCCCATGGTCTGGGAGCAGTCCAACCATCACGCAGGGTTTTCCGACGCGCCGCACACCTGGCTGCCGGTTCCAACTGAACACACGCAGATGTCGGTGGCGCAATCCGAAGAGGACCCGGCATCGCTGCTCCATCATTACCGGCGCGCCATCGCATTTCGCCATGCCCACGAGGCCTTGGCCAAGGGGGAACAGACGCCGACAACGGTCACGGGCGATGTGTTGTCGTTTCGCCGGGCCAGTGCAGACGAAGAGATCTTCTGCGCCTTCAACCTGTCCGATCACCCGGCCAGTATCGACGCCCCGCCCGGCACATGGCACGCTGTTGGCGGCGAATTGAACGCGGCACATGCCGGTGCCGATGGGCAAATCCATTTGGGGCCATGGCAGCCGGTGTTGCTGCTACGGGCCGAAGGGTAGGGGAACGCAATGGCTGATCTGAAACTGACGGATGTCGAAAAGACCTACGCGGGCAAGATCAACGTCCTGAACAACATCAACCTGGAGATCAAAACCGGCGAGCTGATCGTCTTTGTCGGCCCGTCGGGATGCGGGAAATCCACCCTGCTGCGCATGATCGCGGGTCTGGAAAAGGTAACCGGCGGCACGCTTGAAATCGACGGGCAACGCATGAACGACGTCCCGCCCGCGCAGCGCGGCATCGCCATGGTATTCCAGAGTTATGCGCTCTATCCGCACATGACCGTGCGCGACAACATGGCCTTCGCTCTCAAGATCGCTGGAAAATCAAAGGATGAGATCAACGCCGCGGTGACCCGCGCGGCAAACATCCTGCAACTGGGTGACTACCTGGACCGGTTGCCCAAGGCGCTTTCAGGCGGCCAAAGGCAGAGGGTTGCGATCGGGCGGGCAATCGTGCGCGACCCCAAGGTGTACCTGTTCGATGAGCCGCTTTCGAACCTCGATGCGGCGCTGCGGGTCGCCACGCGGATCGAGATCGCACAGCTGAAGGAAGCGATGCCGAATTCGACCATGATTTACGTGACCCACGATCAGGTCGAGGCGATGACACTTGCCAGCCGCATCGTGGTCTTGGCGAACAAGGGAATTGCCCAGGTCGGCACGCCGTTGGACCTCTATGAACGCCCCGAGAACGAATTTGTCGCGCAATTCATCGGGTCGCCCGCCATGAACCTGCTGCCCGGCGAGGTGATCGAAACGGGCGCGCAAACCACCGTCAGGTTGGACGGTGAAGGTATCGCGGTGTCGGATGTGCCGACGACGCCGGGCGACATGGGCCTGAAGGTCAATGTGGGTGTGCGGCCTGAGGATCTGGTCGCGGCGGATGGCGATGCCTATCTTTATGACGGCAAGGTCAACATCACCGAGGCGCTCGGCGAAGTGACGCTGCTCTATTTCGAGGCCGAGCGCGGGCGCGATCCGGTAGTCGCCAAATTGCCCGGCATTCATCAGGACAAACGCGGCGGGTTGGTGCGTCTGAACGCGGCCCCCGGCAAGGTGCACCTGTTTGCTGGCGGCAAATCCTTGCTTTACCGCGCGCAAGGGGGCGCCTGATCTAGAGCAGGCTTGGCAACCAGAGCACGATCCCCGGAAACGCGATCAGCACCGCCACCGTCACCACATCGGCGATGAAGAACGGCGTGGCCCCCCGGAATACGTCCTGTACGCTGATCGGCATGCGCGCGTCCTGCGCCACGCCCGCCACAACAAAGCAGTTGAGCCCTATGGGCGGTGTGATCAGGCACAGCTCTGCCATCTTCACCACGATGATCCCGAACCAGATCGCGCATTGATCGCCCGACATGCCAAGCGCGCTGGCGTCGGCGGTCACGTTGGCCCCGCCATTCAGCGCCATGACGGCTGGAAAGGTGATCGGCAGCGTCAGGATCAGCATCCCGATGGCATCCATGAACATGCCCAGCACCACGTAAGCGCCCAGAATGATCAACAGCGTGACATAGGCGGGTTGGTCCAGCCCGCCGATCCAGTCGGCAAAGGCCGAAGGTAGCTGCGCGAATCCCAGGAACCGGACATAGATCAAAACGCCCCAGATCATGGTAAAGATCATCACGGTCAGCTTTGCCGCCTCCATCAGCGCGCCGCGCATCTGGCCCCATTTCATGCCTTGCCACAGCGCCATGACCAACACCACGAAAGCCCCCAATGCCCCGGCCTCGGTGGGTGTCGCCCAGCCGAAGTAGATCGAATAGACGATGATCGCGACCACCAGAATGATCGGAAGCGTGCCGGGCAAGGACTGGAACCGCTCGGCCCATGTGAACCCGCCCACCGGCGGGCCCAGATCCTTGCGCCATGTGGCCAATCCGATCACCAGCGCCGCATAGATCACCGCCGAAACCGCCCCCGGCAGGAACCCGGCCAGCAGCAGTTTTCCGACGGATTGTTCCACGATAATGGCGTAGATCACCAATATGGCCGACGGCGGGATGAGCGAGGCCAACGTGCCCCCCGCCGCCACCACCCCGGCGGCAAAGCGTTTGTCATAGCCTTCTTTCAGCATTTCGGGGATCGCGATACGGGCAAAAACGGCCGAGGTCGCGACCGATGCGCCCGACACCGCGGCAAACCCCGCAGTCGAAAAAACCGTGGCCACGCCCAGCCCCCCGGGCACCCATCCGACCCATCGTTTGGCGGCCTCGAACAGATAGCGCGTCAGGCCCGCGTAATAGGCCAGATACCCGATCAGGATGAACGTCGGGATCAGAGACAGGGAATACTGCGTGGATTTGGAATGGGGGACCTGGCCTGCCAGTTTCATGGCCGTGACCAGCCCTTTGTCGAACCCTTGCTTTTGCATGAAGAACAGGCACAGCCCGACAAAACCGATAAAGGCTGTGGCAAAGGCCACCCGCACCCCGATGATGACCAGAACCAGCAGCAGGCCCGACAACCACAAGGACACGTTGAAAATATCGACGCCGTCCAGCAGCGCCTTCATGTCGATCAGACTATCCATTGCCGCTCTCGACGCCCTCTGCTTCGGCCATGGCTTGCTCGGCGGCGCCCATCACGATGGGGACGGCGACGGGGCGGTCATCGTTCCGGCGGATGGCCCGGCCAAACCCCCAAAGTTGCACCCACAGGCGCAACCAGAGCACGACCATCGAAATTGTCACCACCAGTTTGGCGGGCCAAAGGGGCAGGGCGATGTCGATGGAACTGTCCGATGACCAGAGCGGCTTGGTCACATCGAAACTGCGCTCGAAGTGGAAATATGTCCCGTAAATCAAGGCGGTGGTGATAATCAGCATGATCAGGATCGACAAGAATTCGGCGATCCACAATGGCCGGTGTTTGAGCCGGCCAATCACGATGTCCATACGGATGTGCCCGCCCTCACGCTGGCAATAGGCCAGCCCCAGAAAGGCAAAAAGCACCATGAATTGCTGGGTCCAGTCAACATAGCCGGGGACCGGCGCGTTAAAAAACTTGCGCGAAAGGACATGAACCACCGCCAGTGCCACCAACGCAAAGATCGTGATCCCCGCCAACAGGTTCATGAACTCTTCCAGCCGCAACAATGCCCGGTCGACGCGGCTGACCGCGCTGTCGTCGCTCAGAACTGGGGAATGAGACATGCATCACCTGATCGTAAAGCGGCGCCCCGCGCGCGACACGCGGGGCGCGGGGTTGGCTCAGTTCTCGCTCAGGGTGGATTGCACCAGGTCATACAGCTCTTGGCCCGGAATGCCCTGCGCTTCCATCGTCTTGATCCAGTCGTCGCGGATCGGGCTCGCCGCAACTTCGCGGAATTTGGCGATTTCGGATTGCGGGATTTCGACCACGGTCTTGCCCTGTTCTTCCAAAAACTTGTCCCAGGTGGCCAGGACGTTGGTGGTGTAGTTGTCGATATAGTGGTCCAGAGCCTCGGCGACAGAACTGTCGAGCGCCTCGCGCTCTGCATCTGACAGGGCCTGGTAGGCGTCGGTGTTGACCACCACGGGGCAGTTCACCGTGCCGGGGTTCAGGTTGCTCGTCCACCAGTCGGCGATATCGATGGTGCGAAAGGCCTGGTGGGCATGCTGGGCAAAGGACACCGTATCCACGACCCCCGATTCAATCGCGTTGTAGGCTTCGGTCGCCGTAACCGACGTAGGCACCGCGCCCACCGCAGCAAACGCCTTGCCCAGCCCGCCCGTGGCGCGCACGCGCATGCCGTCGAATTTTTCGAGCGTATCGCGCGGCGCGCCGGTGCCCACAATGTTGTACTGGGGCATGGGCGTCGGCATCAGCACCGTCGCATTCCAGCGGGCCAAATCAGCCTTGGTCGCGGGGTGATTGTAGACTGCGTTCGAAACGGCCACTTCTTCGTCCAGGGTGCTGACGCCCAGAAAAGGCAGTTCCAACACGGTCAGGGTCGGGTTCTTGTCGGCATGATAACCGGCACAGAACTGGGCCATTTCGAATGCGCCGATTGAAATCCCGTCCAGATTTTCAGTGTTTTTTGACAGCGTGCCGTACCCGATATTGATGGTAAATTCGCCGTTTGTCTTTTCGCTGACCAGTTCGGCCAATTTTTCGACATGTTCGGTAAAGGCGCGCCGCTTGCCCCAGACGCTGGCATTCCATTCCGTGGCCGACGCTTGGGCGGCAAAGCCGAGCGCAATCGCACCAAGTGTGCAGGTTTTCAGAATATTTTTCATTGGGGTCCTCCCTAGGGTCTTGTTTCGATCCCATTGGTGAAAGCCTAACGGTGCTTCAGAATGGGTCAATTGAAATTTATTTTCGCTGGGCGAAATAGCTGACGGGTCATGTCAAACGAATTCCCAAGCGCATTGGGCGCGGGCGACGCCCAGATGGCGGGTTCATTCCGGTCACGGCCGGCCCTGTGGCGGCGGAAATTGCGCCGCCTGCGGGCTATGACCGGCTGTGGATCGATGGCAAACACGGTGCGCGTTCGAATGGGGGCGACCAGGGACCAAACTATCGTTCGTACGCAAACGACCGGGCTGGTAGCGGCCATTTACCTGGCGGTCAGGGCAGGGTAGATTCCTTTCGCGCCCAGGGTGTGGTCATGGCCGCCGCGGACAGCGACACGGCCCTTTTTGTACAAGGCGCAGCGAAACCTGTTGGCTGGCGCGCGGGGCTGGTCACGCTGCGCATCAGATGCAATAAGGTGAATGTGATTAACTCCAAGAGGACGCCATGAGCCAGCCGAGCAAACAGCCACCCGCCTTTCAGGCGCAATCGCGCCCAGGGCTGTGGGCGCGCACGCCGCCCGCGATCTTTCCGGCAATATTGGGGGCATTTGGCGTCGGGCAAGGGTGGCGGTTGGCTGGCCAAAGGCTTGGAGCGCCCGAATGGATCGGCGAAATGCTGTTAGGCGCGCTGTCGCTGCTGTTCGTATTTGCCGCTGTTGCAATGCTGAGCAAATTGGCGCGCCGTCCGTCGGTCCTTCTGGACGATCTGAAAATTCTGCCGGGTCGGGCGGGGATGTCGGCCAGCACCATGACGATGATGCTTTTCGCTGTCGCGCTTGTGCCGGTTGCTCCGGGGCTGGCCAGGGCGGTGCTGGTGCTGGCGCTTATCGGGCATACCATTGTGGCGCTTTCGGTGCTTCGCGTTCTGACCACCGGGCCAGCGGTGCAGCGCAGGGTGACGCCCGTCTGGCACCTGACGTTCGTGGGGTTTATCGTGGCCCCGCTTGCCGCGATCCCGTTAGGGTGGGTGGGGCTGTCGCAGGCCATTCACGCCATGACGCTACCGGTCGCGATCCTGATCTGGGTGATCAGTGCGCGCCAGTTTGTGCAAGACGACGTGCCGCCGCCGCTGCGTCCGCTGCTGGCCATCCATTTGGCCCCTGTTGCCCTGTTTGCCACGGTGTCGGGGTTACTTGGGTACGCGGTGATGGGCGCGGTCTTTGCGGTGCTTGGGCTGGGGTTGCTGGCGCTGTTCCTCATCAATGGGCGATGGATGACCAAGGCGGGGTTCAGTGCGCTCTGGGGCGCCTTTACATTTCCCAAGGCGGCCATCACCAACGCGGTCTTTGTCAACGCTGCCACCCTGGGCCACTGGTCGGCTGTTCTGGCCGGGGTGATGCTGGTGGCGGCGACGCTGGCCGTTGCGGCGATCTTGTTCAAGATCATGCAGCTCTGGGCCAAAGGGGCGCTGGCCGTGGCCACGAATGCGGCGACGGCTTGAGCCCCGCTTTTAGGGCTTTCCCCCGCCGCGAATGCATGAGATAGGGACGTGCCAAACGAAGCCATCTCAGGAGTACTCCCATGGAGATTCGCGAGGCCCTCACTTTTGATGATGTTCTGCTTGTTCCCGGCGCCTCTAGTGTGTTGCCCAGCACGGCTGACACGCGCACCAAGGTGACCCGCGATATCGCGATGAACATCCCGCTCTTGTCTTCGGCCATGGATACGGTGACCGAAGCGCGGATGGCCATCGCCATGGCTCAGGCGGGCGGGATCGGCGTGATTCACAAGAACCTGGACATACAGGAGCAGGCCCGCGAAGTGCGGCGTGTCAAACGGTTCGAAAGCGGGATCGTCTACAACCCGATCACCCTGACGCCCGATCAGACGCTGGCGGATGCCAAGGCGTTGACGGAACGCTACGGTTTCAGTGGCTTTCCGGTCGTCGATGAACAGCACCGTGTCGTGGGCATCGTGACCAACCGCGACATGCGGTTCGCCGAACATGACGATACCCCCGTCAAGGTGATGATGACACAAGACAATCTGGCCATCTTGCGCGAACCGGCTGACCGCGATGAAGCGATCAGCCTGATGAAGTCGCGCCGGATCGAAAAACTGCTGGTGACCGACAAGAACGGCAAACTGACCGGTCTGCTGACGCTGAAGGATACCGAAAAAGCCGTTCTGAACCCCACCGCCTGCAAGGACGAATTGGGCCGCTTGCGGGTAGCGGCGGCCACCGGGGTCGGGGAATCCGGGTTCGAGCGCGCCGAAGCCCTGATCGACGCGGGCGTGGACATTGTGGTGGTGGATACGGCGCACGGGCATTCGCAAGGTGTGCTCGAAGCTGTCACGCGGGCCAAGAACTTATCGAACAGCGTACAGATCATCGCCGGCAATGTGGCCACCGCCGATGCAACCAAGGCGCTGATCGACGCGGGCGCTGACGCGGTCAAGGTGGGCATCGGGCCCGGGTCGATCTGCACCACGCGGATGGTTGCGGGGGTGGGCGTGCCCCAGCTGACCGCCATTTCCGATTGCGCAACCGCCGCAGGCGATGTGCCGGTTATCGCGGATGGCGGCATCAAGTTCTCGGGCGATTTCGCCAAGGCCATCGCGGCGGGCGCGTCCTGCGCCATGGTTGGCAGCATGATCGCGGGCACCGATGAAAGCCCGGGCGAGGTGATCTTGTGGCAGGGCCGGTCCTATAAATCCTACCGCGGCATGGGCAGCCTGGGCGCTATGGCGCGCGGCTCGGCCGATCGGTATTTCCAGAAGGACGCGGCCAGTGACAAGCTGGTGCCCGAAGGGATCGAAGGGCAGGTGCCCTACAAGGGCAGCGCAGGCGCCGTCGTGCACCAGCTGGTCGGCGGACTTCGCGCCGCAATGGGCTATACCGGTTGCGCTACGGTCGAAGAAATGCGGCGCGACTGCAAATTCGTCAAGATCACCGGGGCAGGGCTGAAGGAAAGCCATGTGCACGACGTGCAGATCACGCGCGAAAGCCCGAACTACCGGATCGGGTGATCGGCCAGACTGCTCGAACGGGGCGCCTCGGAACCTCAGGCGAACATTTGGGCATTGTTGGTCTTTTTGACCATGCTTTGATGGGCACTTTTTGGGGTCCATGCCCAATGCTTTGACCCAGACCCAAGGCTCTGGCCCTGGGCGGCCGCAGGTTCGGGCTGTGTGAGCGCCCCTTACCGGTCAACAGCAAGCGCCGGGAATGCGATCGAAACAGGCCGGCCGGTCAAACTCTGGCCGTCTGCCACGACGCTGGCGCACCCTTGGGCAATAGCGAAACAGGGGGCGTAAAGCGCCGAGCTGAGTGATTTGAACACGGATCACTTGCAACGCGCCGCTGCGCGCGCAAAATGGAAAGAACGCTGCAACCAGGAGGGAGAGCCATGACACAGAACGTACGGCTGGACGTTGGAAAGTTATCAATCACAGTCTTGACCGATGGGGCGACCGAATTTGAGCCCGAGCAATTTCTGAATACCTCCGAGGACGAGATAGACACGATCCTTGCCGCCTGTCATGCCGATGCGATCCAAACCAATTTCAACGCGTTCCTGATCGAGGGCGGCGATGGAATCACGCTGGTGGACGCAGGCGTGCGCGATTTGTTCGGCCCCGTGGCCGGACATTTGCCCGAGACGCTGGCCAAGGCCGGTGTCCGGCCCGATGAGATCACGCGCCTTGTCTTTACCCATATGCATCCCGATCACGTGGCCGGTGCGATTACCGCCGATGGCGCGGCCGTGTTTACCAACGCCGAGGTGGTGGTCAACGAAGCCGAACGTGATTTCTGGGCCGATCCCGCAAATGTCGCGGGCAAGGGCGAAACATTGGAAGGCTGGCAGCAGGTCGCCGCGGCCGTTTTGTCGGCCTATGGGGACCAGGTCTCGGCCGTCAAAGGCGCCGCCACGATTGCATCCGGGATTGAAGCGATGCCGTTGCCCGGCCACACGCCCGGACACATGGGTCTGAGGGTATCGGATGGCGACGCACAGGCCCTGATTGCGGCTGACATCGTGCACGCACAGGTCCTGCAACTGACCAACCCTGAAATCGGGATCGGTTTCGATCTGGATCCGGATGCGGCGCGCGACGCACGCAAGGCAATTCTGGATCAAATGGCGTCCGACGGCGTCGTCTTTACTGGCGGGCACATTCTGGGACCGAACAAATTTGGCCGCGTCGAGCGCAAGGGCACCGGTTATGCCTTTGTTCCCGTGACTTGACGCCCGCTGCGCGCCATGCCGCGGCGATCGACCTGTTGGAGCAAATCCTGGTCGGCGACCCTGCCGAGAAATGCCTGACCAGATGGGCGCGGGGCAATCGCTATGCCGGGTCCAAGGATCGTGCAGCGATCCGGGATCTGGTGTTCGACGCCATCCGATGCCAGCGCTCGTATGCCTGGCTGGGCGGGGCGGGGCACCAACCCACGGCGCGCGCCGTCATCCTTGGCAGTTTACGCGCAAAGGGTCAGGATCCGGCGCTGGTGTTTACCGGCGACAAATACGCGCCTGATCCGTTGGGGCCCGAAGAATTGGCGGCCCCGGGCCTGGAAGATGCGCCGCGCGGGGTGCAGCTGGATTGCCCGGACTGGCTGTTGCCGAAATTCGACGAAGCGCTCGGCGCGCAATGCGACGATGTGCTAAGGCTGATGCGTCAGCGCGCGCCCGTGTTCCTGCGGGTAAACCTGCGCAAAACAGACGTGTCCACGGCAATTGAGGCTCTGGCCCGCGACGACATCGACGCGCAACCCCACCCATTGTCGCCATCGGCCCTGGAGGTGACGCGCAATTCCCGGCGGATTGCACATTCAGCGGCCTTCGCGCAGGGGTTGGTCGAATTGCAGGATGCGGCCAGTCAGGCGGTTGTCGACATGGTGCCCTTGTCGAGCGGGATGTCGGTTCTGGATTATTGCGCGGGGGGCGGTGGAAAGCTCTTGGCGATGGGCGCGAAACACGACATCGCCCTGACCGCGCATGACGTGGACGCGCGTCGCATGTCGGATATTCCCATGCGCGCCGGTCGGGCCGGTTTGGACCCTGTGACGATCGCCGCGCCGGGGTCTCCGGGGGGGGATTACGATGTCGTTTTCGTCGATGCGCCGTGTTCCGGATCAGGTGCCTGGCGTCGCACGCCCCAGGCCAAATGGCTGTTGGATACGCGCCGCCTTTCCGAATTGGTTGCGCTGCAAGGTGATGTTTTGCAGCAAGCGGCCGGTTGTTGTCGCCCCAGCGGAATGCTGGTCTATGCCACATGTTCGCTGTTCAAAGCCGAAAACGACGGTCAGGTCGACGCATTTTTAAGCGACAACCCTGAATGGCAAGAGCGCGATCGGCGCCATTTCACACCGTGCGATGGAGGGGATGGTTTCTTTGCAGCGGTATTGACGCGCGGCTGACGACAGGCATACTCAACCTATGCGGGAAACTCTGTAATTTCATCCGCCGTTAAGGGGAGGTTAACCATAGCTTTGCGAAACTGGTTTTCAGGAATCGTTAACGGAACTTCTCCCTTGTCTGATCAAAGCCTAAATCCATCGCCTATGGTGCGTGCCGCCGAAAAACTGGCGCCGCGCGTTTTCCTGATCGCCATTGCAGGCCTGGCCTTCGTGATTGCCGCCTTTGCCGCGCCAGATCCCAGGATCGGGGTGTTCCTGTTGGCCTCTGGGTTGGTGCTGATGTGGGTTGGATCGCTGGTGCGGGCGCTTGTGGGGCGCGAAAAGAGATCGCGCGCCAAGCTTCGCAGCATTTTGTCCCGCTTTACCGAAAATGATGCAGCACCGGTGTTTGCGACGGATGACGACGGTGTCATCAGGTATCGCAATCGCGCGGCTGTCGACAGGTTCGGGCCGACGGGCGAAACGCTCTTGGCCGCAATGGGGGATCTGTTCGCATCACCGACGGCGACACTTGGTCGCTTGCAGGACCGCGCGTTGGCCCATGGCTCGGCCCGTGAAGATGTCGTGTCACGGCGCGGTCATGTGCGCCTGTCCGTGCACCGTATAAATGCAGAGGGTTACGTGTGGCGGATGGAAGACCTTGCCGGGGCATTGCCCGGTCAAAGTGCCGACACCATCCATATCCCGATGATGGCAGTCAGCAAGACCGGCACCATCCTGAACATGAACCAGGCAATGCGCGATATCGTTGGCAGCAAGGTGGGGACCTTGGATCGGATCATAAACGATCTGCCTCTGCGCCCTGGCGACATTCATGAGATCGTCGGTGCGACGTCCAAGTTTCGTGCCCGCATCGCACAGGTTCAAGACGACGCGGGGCGCCGGGAACTTTATATCCTGCCAAGCGAAAGTGGCCCGACGGGCGATTGGGAATTGCTTGATGCGCTTCCCGTCCCGCTGTTGAAGATTTCACCGAAGGGTGCGCTGTTGCTGGCCAACCGGCCGGCGCGCCATCTGTTGGGTATTTCGTCTGTCGCGGGTGATCCTTTTGCCAGCCTGGTGGAAGGGCTTGGCCGTTCGGTATCCGATTGGGTGCGCGAAGCGGCCGAAGGGCGCACCGTCTTGAAGCCCGAAATCATGCGCGCCAGCCGGGCGTCCAAGGAAACCTACATCCAGGTCACCTTGAACCGGGTGATCGAAGGCGACGAAACAGCGCTCATTGCGGTGCTGAACGATTCGACCGAACTCAAAACCCTGGAAGCACAATTTGTTCAAAGTCAGAAAATGCAGGCCATCGGTCAGTTGGCAGGCGGCGTTGCCCACGACTTTAACAATCTTTTGACAGCGATTTCAGGGCATTGCGACTTGTTGTTGCTGCGTCACGACCGGTCTGACCCGGAATATGCGGACCTGGTGCAGATTCACCAGAATGCCAACCGTGCGGCTTCGCTGGTCGGGCAACTCCTTGCGTTTTCGCGCAAGCAGACGCTAAAGGCCGAAACGGTCCATTTGCGCGACACCCTGTCCGATCTGGCACATTTGCTGAACCGACTTGTCGGTGAAAAGGTCTCATTGAAGCTTGAGCACGACCCCGACCTGCGCCCGATTCTTGCTGACAAACGGCAGATCGAGCAGGTTTTGATGAATTTGGTCGTCAACGCGCGCGACGCGATGCAGGACGGCGGAGAAATCGTTATTTCCACCCGCGCCGAGCATTTGTCGCAACCGCTCGAGCGTGACCGGGCGAAGGTTCCAGCGGGTGATTATTGCGTTGTGTCCGTCAAGGACCAGGGCAAGGGAATCCCCAGCGACAAGCTGCAGGCCATCTTCGAGCCGTTCTTTACGACCAAGAAAACCGGAGAGGGGACGGGCCTGGGCCTTTCGACGGCGTATGGCATCGTCAAACAGACCGGCGGGTTCATTTTTGTGGATTCAATTGTCGGGCAAGGGACTGAATTCCAAGTCTACCTGCCCGCACCGGAAATCGTGGAAACCGCGACGGTTGAAGCCCCAAAGTCGCAATTGGAAGAAACCACCAGCTTCGACTCGGGCACGATCCTTTTGGTCGAAGACGAAGCGCCGGTGCGCGCTGTGGCGTCGCGGGCGTTGCAGATGCGCGGGTACACGGTCATTGAAGCGGATTGCGCGGAAGAGGCGCTCGAAATCCTGAAAGACGACACCCTGGACATTGATGTGTTCGTGACCGACGTGATCATGCCCGGCATGGACGGTCCCAGTTGGGTCGCCAAAGCACTGGTGGGCCGGCCCGGGGTCAAAGTGGTGTTCATGTCAGGCTACGCAGAAGAGAGCTTTTCCAGCCAGCAGGCCGAAATTCCCAATTCGGTGTTCTTGCCGAAACCGTTCAGCCTGGCGGACCTGACGTCGACAGTGCAGGGGCGCGAACATTAGCTTTGGGCTATAGGGTATTGTGATCCCTTGTAAAATTGCGAAATCCTCGGCGATCCAGTGTTTTGCGCACTGATATCTCTGGGCGATAAGGTTTCATTAGCTAATCGTAAGCCATACTCGAATTACGTTGAATTTAGTTGAAATGTTCTCTTTTTGTGCTCATAACCAAGGGCAAGAACAAGAGGCGAACATAAGCAGCATTGCCGCCCCGGTCGGGGTGTGAAATAAGGACCACAGGTATGGCATCAGCATCAGTTTTGGACATGGCAGACAAACGCGACAGCGAAAAACAGAAGGCGCTGGATTCGGCGCTGGCCCAGATCGAGCGGCAGTTCGGCAAAGGGTCAATCATGAAGCTGGGCGCGGACAATCCCGTGCAGGAAATTGAAGCGACATCGACCGGTTCTCTGGGGTTGGATATAGCGCTCGGGATCGGCGGTGTGCCCAAGGGGCGAATCGTCGAAATCTATGGGCCTGAAAGCTCGGGCAAAACGACGCTGACACTGCATTGTGTGGCCGAGGAACAGAAAAAGGGCGGGGTCTGCGCCTTTGTCGACGCCGAGCACGCGCTTGATCCGATCTATGCCAGGAAACTGGGTGTAAACCTTGACGAGCTGCTCATTTCGCAGCCCGACACAGGTGAGCAAGCGCTGGAAATCGTCGACACGCTGGTGCGCTCTGGTGCTGTCAATATGGTCGTGGTCGATTCGGTTGCGGCGCTGACGCCGAAGAGCGAACTGGAAGGCGACATGGGTGACAGCAACGTTGGCGTTCAGGCCCGCCTGATGAGCCAGGCGATGCGCAAGCTGACAGGCTCGATCAGCCGGACCAAATGCACCGTGATCTTCATCAACCAGATTCGCATGAAGATCGGCGTGATGTTTGGTAGCCCCGAAACCACAACCGGCGGCAACGCGCTGAAATTCTATAGTTCTGTGCGTCTGGATATCCGTCGCATCGGCGCGATCAAGGACCGCGACGAAGTGGTCGGCAACCAGACCCGAGTCAAAGTCGTGAAAAACAAGGTCAGCCCGCCGTTCAAGCAGGTGGAATTCGACATCATGTATGGCGAAGGCATCAGCAAGATGGGCGAACTTCTTGACCTTGGGGTCAAGGCGGGTGTCGTGGAAAAATCCGGCAGCTGGTTCAGTTATGGCGACGAACGGATCGGTCAGGGGCGTGAAAACGCCAAACAGTTCCTGCGCGAAAACAGCCAGATTGCGTACCAGATCGAAGATAAGATCCGCGCGGCGCATGGGCTGGAATTCGACATGCCCGAGCCCCCGGCGAATGATGGTACGGACGATGCGCTGATGGAAGAATGACGCATCATCCGCTCTGATCAGAACACAAGGCCGGGCCTGTGCGCCCGGCCTTATCTTTTTGAACCTGTGGACAGGCACGGCGCGCGCGCGTAAATGGGTTCGAACGAAATTTGAACCGCAAGAGCCCGCCCACATGGCAAGCCTTAACGATATCCGCTCGACCTTCCTCGATTACTTTGCGCGCAACGGCCATACGGTCGTCGACAGCTCGCCGCTGGTGCCGCGCAACGATCCCACTCTCATGTTCACCAATTCTGGCATGGTGCAGTTCAAGAACTGTTTTACCGGGGTCGAAAAACGCGACTATGTGCGCGCGACGACGTCGCAGAAATGTGTGCGTGCGGGTGGCAAGCACAACGATCTGGACAATGTCGGGTATACGGCCCGACACCATACGTTTTTTGAAATGCTGGGAAATTTCAGTTTCGGGGACTACTTTAAAACCGAAGCCATTCCCTTTGCCTGGGAACTGCTGACGAAAGATTTCGGTATTGATGCCTCGCGTCTGCTGACCACGGTCTACCATACCGATGAAGAAGCATACGAGATGTGGAAGAAAATCGGTGTGCCCGAAGACCGGATCATCCGTATCGCCACGTCTGACAATTTCTGGCAGATGGGCCCGACCGGCCCCTGTGGTCCCTGCACCGAGATTTTCTACGACCACGGCGATCATATCTGGGGCGGCCCCCCCGGCTCGGCCGACGAAGACGGCGACCGGTTCATCGAAATCTGGAACGTTGTGTTCATGCAGAACGAGCAGTTCGAAGACGGCAGCATGGTCGATCTGGATATGCAGTCGATCGATACCGGCATGGGGCTGGAGCGGATCGGTGCGCTCTTGCAAGGCAAGCACGACAATTACGATACCGATCTGATGCGCGCGTTGATCGAAGCCAGCGCCAATGCGACCGATGGGGCGCCCGATGGCGAAGGCAACGTGCATCACCGTGTGATCGCGGACCATCTGCGTAGCACGTCTTTCTTGATTGCCGATGGGGTCATGCCGTCGAACGAAGGGCGCGGCTATGTGCTCAGGCGGATCATGCGCCGGGCCATGCGCCACGCGCATCTGCTGGGCGCCAAGGATCCGGTCATGCACCGTCTGGTTCCCGCGCTGGTGGCGGAAATGGGTGGCCATTACACCGAACTGCGCCAGGCCCAGTCGTTGATCGAAGAAACGCTGAAACTGGAAGAAACGCGGTTCCTGACCACGCTGGATCGCGGGCTGAAATTGCTGGATGCAGAACTGGCCGATTTGCCCGAAGGGGCCGCGCTGCCGGGCGAGGCGGCGTTCAAGCTCTACGACACCTACGGGTTCCCGCTGGACCTGACCCAAGATGCCCTGCGCGAGAAATCACGCGAGGTTGATACCGACGGATTCGACGCGGCCATGGCCGAGCAAAAAGCCAAGGCGCGGGCGGCTTGGTCGGGGTCGGGTGAGACCGCCGACGCGACCATCTGGTTTGATATCGCCGAAGATAAGGGCACGACCGAATTCCTGGGCTACGACACGGAAAAAGCCGAAGGGCAGATCGTAGCCATCGTTGCCGACGGCGCTCGGGTCGATTGCCTGAAAGAAGGTGCGACCGGCCAGATCATCGTCAACCAGACGCCGTTTTATGGCGAAAGCGGCGGCCAGATCGGCGATACCGGCGTGATCCGGACCGAAGATGGCATGGCCGTGGTGACGGATACGAAAAAGGTTGCCGGCGTGTTCATCCACATGGTCGACGTGCGCGAGGGCACGATAACACTGGGTTCCCCGGCCAAGCTTGAAGTTGACCACGCCCGCCGCAGCGCCATTCGGGCCAACCATTCGGCGACCCATTTGTTGCATGAAGCCCTGCGGGAAACGCTGGGTGATCATGTGGCGCAACGCGGCTCTTTGAATGCAGCGGACCGGCTGCGCTTTGATTTCAGCCACGCCAAGGCCCTGAATGCGGAAGAACTGGCCAAGGTTGAAAGCGATGTGAACGCCTTTATCCGGCAGAACACGTCTGTGGAAACCCGGATCATGACACCCGATGACGCGCGTGCGATCGGGGCCCAGGCGCTGTTTGGTGAAAAGTATGGCGATGAGGTTCGGGTTGTATCGATGGGCCGCGCGCCCACCGGCAAGGGCGCTGATGGCGACACCTATTCGATCGAACTGTGCGGGGGCACGCATGTCGCGCAGACCGGCGACATCGGCCTGTGCGTCATTTTGGGTGACAGTGCCTCGTCAGCTGGGGTGCGCCGGATCGAAGCGCTGACGGGCGAGGCCGCACGCGCCTATCTGGTCGAGGCCGCCAACCGCGTGAATGAAGTCGCAGGGATGCTCAAGGCGCAACCGGGCGAGGTGGTCGACCGGGTCAAGGCCCTTTTGGACGAACGCAAGAAGATGGACAATGAACTGGCCACATTGCGCCGACAACTGGCCATGTCTGGCGGCGCCGGACAGGGCGGGGGCGCGCAGGCAAAGGATATTGGCGGGGTGCCGTTTCTGGCCCAGGTGTTGTCCGGTGTTTCTGGCCGCGATCTGCCCGCGCTGATCGACGAACACAAGCAACGTCTTGGTTCGGGGGCGATCCTGCTGATTGCCGAAGCAGACGGCAAGGCCGCCGTCGCCGCCGGCGTGACCAAAGACCTGACGGATAGGGTCAGCGCCGTGGATCTGGTCCGCGCGGCGACCCCGGAACTGGGCGGCAAGGGGGGCGGTGGCCGCCCGGATATGGCGCAGGGCGGCGGCAAGGATGCCACCAATGCCGACGCCGCGATCAAGGCCGCTGAAGCCATCATCGGAGGATAACATGCCCGCACTCTGGATTGCCCATGTCACGGTCACCGACCCTGAATCCTATGGAAAATATGCCGAACTGGCTGGCCCGGCCATTGCCCTACACGGCGGCAAGTTCATCGCGCGCGGTGGACGGTACGTGCAACTGGAAGGGCAGGACCGGTCGCGCAATGTCGTGGCCCGGTTTCCGTCGGTCGAGGCCGCGGTCGACTGCTACCACAGCCCCGAATACCAGCAGGCGCTGAGCCACGCCAAGGGTGCTTCGCAACGCGAATTGATGGTTGTCGAAACCGACGAATGACTTGCCAAACGCGCCGACCCTGACGCATTCTGCCAGTCAGGAGGAGCAATGGCCATCGACGACGCCGCATTAATCGCCGAAACGCGTGACAATGGCGTTCTGACGCTGAGTCTAGGTGCGGCCCCGGCCCATGCCCCGTCACTTGGAATGATCCGTGACCTGGATGGAGCGCTGGATCGCGCGGCCAACGATCGCGACGTTCGCGTCGTTGTCATCCGCGGTGAAGGCCGCATTTTCTGCGCCGGCCATGACCTAAAGGAAATTGCCCGCCACCGGACCGATGCCGATCAGGGCGAAGCGTATTTGCGCACGCTCTTTACCGAGTGCAGCGCGATGATGCAGCGGCTGGCCACGCTGCCGCAACCGACCCTGGCGGTGGTCGAAGGCGTCGCGACGGCCGGCGGGCTGCAATTGATGTGTTCGTGCGACATGGCTTTCGTGTCGGATGCAGCGCGGTTCTGTCTGCCGGGTGTGAACAACGGCGGGTTCTGCACAACGCCATCCGTGGCGGTGTCGCGCAAATTGTCCCCCACGCATATGGTTGAATTGGCTTTTTCGGGCGAAATGTTCGATGCCGACTGGGCGCTGCGCACCGGGTTGGCAACGCGGGTCTACAAGGCCGCGGCGCTTGGCGCTGCAGTAGATGCCTTTGCGGCCCTGCTGGCAACGCGCCATGCGCCCGCGCTCCAGGCGGGCAAAGCCATGCTTTATGCGCAGATGGCGATGCCCCTGGATCGTGCGTATGCTGAAGCGACCGGCGTCATGATCGGCCATTTCATGGATCCTGTACGGATCGCCCGCGATCTGGCCTGACCTGCGTCGCAACACGCCGGTGCGACGGCCGCTGTTTTGAATGCGGCGTCGTGTTCAGGCAGTTCTCGCCCTGCGTTTGCGTTCGTGCGGATCAAGATAGCGCTTGCGCAAACGGATCGCATTCGGCGTGACTTCGACCAGTTCGTCGTCGTTGATATAGGCGATGGCCTCTTCCAGCGACAAGGTGATCGGCGTGGTCAAGCGCACCGCATCATCGGTGCCCGACGCGCGCACGTTGGTCAGTTTCTTGCCTTTCAGCGGGTTCACTTCCAGATCGTTTTCGCGGCTGTGTTCGCCAATGATCATCCCTTGATAGACCGGGGCCTGTGCGCCGATCATCATGCGACCGCGATCTTCCAGGTTCCACAAGGCGTAGGCCACAGCATCGCCGTTTTCCATGGAAATCAGCACGCCCGCGCGGCGTCCCGGAATGGGACCCTTGAATTCGGTCCAACCGTGGAACACGCGATTCAAAATGCCCGTGCCCCGTGTGTCGGTCAGGAATTCGCCGTGATACCCGATGAGCCCGCGCGATGGCACATGCGCAATGATCCGGGTTTTTCCGGCACCAGCGGGCTTCATTTCGACCAGCTCGCCCTTGCGCGCGCCGGTCAGTTTTTCGATCACCACGCCCGAGTATTCGTCATCGACGTCGATCGTGGCCTCTTCGACAGGCTCAAGGCGTTTGCCGTCCACTTCTTTCATGATCACCTGCGGGCGCGAGATTGACAGCTCGAACCCTTCGCGGCGCATGTTTTCGATCAGGACGCCCATTTGCAGTTCGCCCCGCCCGGACACTTCAAAGGCTTCGCCGCCGGGCGTGTCTGCGATCTTGATCGCGACGTTGCTTTCCGCCTCTTTCATCAGGCGGTCACGGATAACGCGCGACTGCACCTTCTTGCCATCGCGGCCCGCCAGGGGGCTGTCGTTGATGCCGAAGGTCACGGTGATGGTTGGCGGATCGATCGGTTGGGCGTCCAGAGGTTCTTCGACCTCAAGCGCACAGATCGTATCGGCCACGGTGGCCTTGGACATGCCGGCCAGCGAAACGATGTCGCCGGCAACGGCTTCGTCGATCTCTTGCATGGAAAGACCACGGAACGCCTGGATCTTGGTGACGCGGAATTGCTCGATTTTCTGGCCAACCCGGCTGAGGGCCTGCACGGTCGCACCGACCTTGAGCTTGCCGGTCTCGACCCGGCCGGTCAGAAGGCGCCCGATGAACGGGTCGGCGCCCAGCGTGGTGGCCAGCATGGTGAAGGGTTCGTCCTGATGGTTCAGCTGCTTGGGCTTGGGCACGTGGTTGACGATCAGGTTGAAAAGCGCGGACAGATCCTTGCGCGGGCCGTCAAGTTCGGGATCGCACCAGCCTGATCGACCCGAAGCATAGAGATGCGGGAAATCCAGCTGGTCTTCATCTGCGTCAAGGTTGGCGAACAGATCGAAACATTCATCCAGTGCCCGGTCTGGTTCGGCGTCGGGCTTGTCGACCTTGTTGAGCACAACGATGGGGCGCAACCCAAGGGCCAGCGCCTTTGACGTCACGAACTTGGTTTGCGGCATCGGCCCTTCGGCGGCGTCGACAAGCAGGACAACACCGTCCACCATCGACAAGATACGCTCAACCTCGCCGCCGAAATCGGCGTGGCCGGGGGTATCGACAATGTTGATCCGCGTGCCTTTCCATTCGACCGACGTCGCTTTGGCAAGGATGGTGATGCCCCGCTCGCGCTCCAGATCGTTGCTGTCCATGGCCCGTTCGGCAACAGCCTGGTTGGCACGAAACGCGCCCGATTGCTTGAGCATTTCGTCCACGAGGGTGGTTTTGCCATGATCCACGTGGGCGATAATGGCGATGTTGCGAATTTCCATATAAGGCGTCCGTCCGTATGCGTTTGCGCGGGGCCTATACTGCGCCCGGCAAAAATACCAGCATCAATTGTCGCGCCGCAGCGTGATGGAACCGATGCCCAAGCGCACCGTTGGCTCTGCGACAGGGGCCAAGTCCCCGTAACCGAAAATGGAGGACGATATGACTGCGATTTCATCTGCGAACATTCTGATCATTGCCACCAACGGCTTCGAGCAATCCGAACTTGAGTTTCCGCGCGACCAATTGCGCGTCAAGGGGGCCAGCGTGCATGTCGCCACACCTGATGGTCAGGCGATCAAGGGCTGGGAAGGCAGCGACTGGGGTCGCGAGGCCGAGGCCGACCTGAAGATCAGCGATGCCAAGGTTGACGACTATGACGCGATCGTTCTGCCCGGCGGGCAGATCAACCCCGATATCCTGCGCACCAAGCCAGAGGCCGTCGAACTGGTCAAAGCTTTCTTTGACGCTGGCAAGACTGTCGCCGCGATCTGCCACGGTCCGTGGTTGTTGGTGGAAGCCGGGGTCGTGAAGGGCCGCGATGTGACATCCTACCCGTCGATCAAGACCGATGTCGTCAATGCTGGCGGCACTTGGCACGACAAGGACGTAGTGACTGACAAAGGGCTGATCACCTCGCGCAATCCGGGCGATCTGAAGGCGTTTGTGTCCAAGATCGTTGAGGAAGTCGAAGAAGGTGAGCATCAACGCTCTGCCGCATGACCTGTTGCGGGGCGCCTAACGCCGGGGTGCTGTAGGCGCCTGCAACATTAGGACGTGGCCCAAAGCCTGGCGCTTTGGGCCATTCCTGTAATGATTTACGTGTTTCTCATGATGCGCGAACAAGGGTGGCCGTTGCGGCATTTGTCGTGGCGATGACCAATCCACCTTGAGGGCCGCCCACGTATCTGCAACCGTCTTGGATTGCGCAAATCTGTCAGTTCATGTCATCGCGCGACGTAACGGTCCCGACGATGATTGAGAATGATAATCCCGTTCAGCACAACCGCCCCAACCAACGACCAGAGTACCGTTTCCCAAGGGAAAAGGGCCAAGGCCAAGGCGAAGACGGCGATATCGAAGACAAGCTGGGTGCGCCCCGCGCGTATGGCGAAATTGTCTTGTAGATACAGCGCGATGATGCCGACGCCACCGAGCGACGCGTTATGCCGAAATATCGCCAAAAGGCCGGGGCCGGCCGTGACGCCCGCCAATACCGCGGCAAGGGCAGGGTGCCCGACGTTGATCGTGACTGTTGCGTCAAACAGTTCGGACAGGACCGAAATCAGACCCACAGCGACAAAGGTTTTCAGACTGAATGCCAGCCCCATGCGGCGAAAGGCAAACCAGTAGAACGGCAGGTTCAGGGCGAAAAACACGGGCCCGAACGCGATCCCCGCAGCATAGGATACGACCAGGGCCAACCCTGCGGTCTGCCCGGTGATCAGATCTTCGGCGCGCAGGAACTGGATAGACAGTGCCACAAGGGTGGTGCCGACAATCAGCGCCAACGCATCTTCGTAGGGCGCGTGGGCGACTGGATCTTCATCTATTGGGACAGGGGCTGGCATGGGCGCAACCTATGTCAGACGCCGGGGCGTTTCAAAGCGCCTTTTGCAGGTTCTCATCGATCTTTTCCAAAAAGCCCATCGTGGTCAGCCATTTTTGATAGGGGCCCACCAATAGGGCCAGATCCTTGGTCATGAAACCGCTTTCAACAGTGTCCACGACGACCTTTTCCAGGGTCTCGGCAAACCGGCCCAGCTCGGCGTTGCTGTCCAGTTTGGCGCGGTGCTTCAGCCCGCCTGTCCATGCATAGATCGACGCAATCGAATTTGTCGACGTGGCTTCGCCCGCCTGGTGCTGGCGGTAATGGCGGGTGACGGTGCCATGGGCGGCTTCGGCTTCGACTATTTTGCCATCGGGCGTCATCAATTGACTGGTCATCAGGCCCAGCGACCCAAAGCCCTGCGCTACGGTATCAGATTGTACGTCGCCATCGTAGTTTTTGCAGGCCCACACAAATCCACCTGACCATTTCAGGCAACACGCCACCATGTCGTCGATCAGGCGGTGTTCATACCAGATGCCGGCTTCTTTGAATTTCCGCTCAAATTCTTCTTCGTAGACTTGCTGGAAGATATCCTTGAACCGACCGTCATAGGTCTTGAGGATCGTGTTCTTGGTGCTGAGATAGACCGGCCAGCCGATATCCAGCCCATACATCAGCGATGCGCGGGCAAAGTCGCGGATGGAATCGTCGCGGTTGTACATCCCCATGAAAACCCCGGACGACGGTGCGTCATAGACGTCTTTTTCGATTTCGGTGCCGTCTTCGCCCACGAATTTCATGGTCAGCTTTCCCGCGCCGGGAAAGTGGAAATCCTTGGCCATATACTGATCCCCGAAGGCATGGCGGCCCACAACGATGGGCTGCGTCCAGCCGGGGACAAGGCGCGGCACGTTCTTGCAAATGATGGGTTTGCGGAACACAACGCCGCCAAGGATATTGCGGATCGTGCCGTTGGGGCTGCGCCACATCTCTTTCAGGCCGAATTCCTCGACCCGTTGCTCATCGGGCGTGATTGTGGCGCATTTGACGGCCACACCGACGGCGCGGGTTTTTTCGGCGGCATCTATGGTGATCTGGTCATTGGTGCGGTCGCGTTCTTCGATCCCCAGATCGTAGTACAGCAGGTCGATGTCCAGATAGGGCAGAATTAGCTTTTCCTTGATGAAATGCCACATGATGCGGGTCATTTCGTCGCCGTCCATTTCAACAATGGGGTTGTCTACCTTGATTTTGGACATCGGACACTCGCGGTTGGATTGTTACCTGCAGCCTAGCTCATGGTCTGCAGCAATCCAATGTCCAAACCAAGACGCGGGGCGCTAACCGATCAAAGCGCCGACAAGATAAGCAACTATGGCACAAATGCCGCCGATCAACACGGCTTCGCCAACGCATTTTTCAACCCGTTCGCCGGTGGCAAGCCACCGCAAGAGCCCCAACAAAACAAGGGCCACAAACGTCGCGATGATGGACAGCGTCAGTTCCGAGCCGGACGTGAAGGGCACCAGATATGGAAGCAGCGGAATGACCCCGAACACGACAAAGGAAAAGAAAGTCGCCCAAGCCCCAACCACCAGATCGCCGCCGTTGGGCGGCTCCATTCCATAGACGCGGGCCATGATCAGGTCGCTGGTCAGGTCGGGATTGCGGGCCAGAATGGATTTGAGACTGTCCAGATCGTCCGGGCGCACATTCGCGTTGGCAAAATAGGGCACCAACGGATCCACAGCCGTCGACCCATGCGTGGCGATCATGTTCATCTGGGCCCGTTTGCGGGCCCGATAGAGCCCGTGACGGGATCTGCCCGACAGGAATTCACCCAGCCCCATAGACACCGCGTCAGCGAAGAGGTTGGCAAAGCCGAAGACCAACACGGCCACAGCGCCGATTTGCGCCGCGCCTTGGGCGTTGGCACCCGCGAACCCTGCCACAATTGCAAAAGTCGTGACGATACCGTCGTTGCCCCCGTAGACAATCTGTTTGAGAAAATCGCGCGGGGCGCTCCGGGCACGGGTCGGTGTCGAACCGGAAGTTTGGGTCATGGCAGATCTCCTGAGGCGCCACGGTAACAGGGCACCGCACCAGTACAATGAGATAAGTCAAATGCGCCCGTGTTCGACAAACCACGTCAGGCAAAGGTCTTTGACATGGGCCCAGATGGCAGGCGCGCCGCGTGCAATCTTGGTGCCGACGCGCGCGTCAAGCTGGGCGAAAGTCACATCGTAATCCACCCACGATCCACCGCCGTTTGCCAGGTTGCCCAGAACCGGCTGCACCCGGTCGATGGATTTGGCAAAAATGGAATCTGGGGTTTCGGCGGCTTCGAATTCTTCCCACAGCGTCCGGAATTGGGTGGCGATGTCGGTGGGCAAAAGGCCAAACAGCCGGTCTGCAGCGGCGCGCTCGGCGGCTTCCAGTGCGACGGGATCGTGATCGCCGTGGATCGGCGCATCGCCGGCGTCTATTTCGACAATATCGTGCAGGATCAACATTTGGATCACCCGCGCGATTGCGACCCCGTCTGCCGCCTGATCCCCAAGGACCAGCGCATAAAGGGCAATGTGCCAACTGTGTTCGGCTGAGTTTTCATGGCGCGACCCGTCAATCAGCCGCGAGGCGCGCAATTCGCACTTGAGCTTGTCAACCTCGCCCAGAAAGGCCAGCGATTGACGCAGCCGCGGCGTGACCTGTCGGTTGTCGGCCCATGCCCGTGTCACCTCAAGCAAGTCAGGCACATGTTGCGCGGAGCGGCTGACCCGCCCGTCCCGCAGATTGTCGGTGCAGATAGCCATTTCTTCGCTGTCGCGCGGCACGCTGGCCAGGGCCAACCAGACCGAGGACAGATGATCGATCGCCTTGGCATAGCGTGCAGTCGCGGTTCGGGCGGTTTCGAATTCTTCCCACTGGGCACGCAGGTGGGGGCCGGTGTGCGGTAGCAGCCCGTACAGCCGGTCCGCGCCTTGCGCTTCGGCCAAAGCGACAGCGGCAGGGTCGTGGGGCAGATGGATCGGGTGATCGCCCGCGTCGATTTCGACAAGGTCGTGCAGCAGCGCCATGCGCAACGCGCTGTCCAGATCAACGCCCGGTTCGGCATGTTCGGCCATGACCATCATGGCCAGTGCAACATGCCAGCTGTGTTCGGCTGCGTTTTCTGGGCGGGATCGGTTGGTCAGCCAGTTGGCCCGTTCGACGGACTTAAGACGATCCGCTTCGTTCAGGAAGGTGAACTTCGCTGAAAGCGGGTCGGTCATAGGTTGACGCTTGTGCGGGCCATGAGGATCAACGCCATGATGGCCAGCAGCCCGAACGACGCCAGCAAGGCCTGCGCGCGGGCCCGGCGCAGGCGCAAACCTGCGCGCGTTTCGTGAAAAATCGCCTCGCCTTGCGCGTCGAAGGGTTGGGCGTTGCGCCGCTCTGAGGCGCTCATGTTGGCCCAGTCCGCATTCGGATAAGTCTTGCGCAGGTTGTCCCGCAGGTCGCGCACGTCGCGATAATAGTGGCGCGTCAGATAGACCGCGCCCGCCGCCCAGACCAACGCAACAGCGCCGGCCGCAACGATCAGGGCTACCACCACGACCCGCGCGCCCTCAGCGCGACGTCTCGGTCAGGCGGCGGCGCACATAGGCATCCACCGTACCGATCATCTGTTCCATATGCGGATCCTCAAAGAAGTGACCGGCGCCTTCGACCTCTTCGTGGGTGATGGTGATCCCTTTTTGCTCGTGCAGCTTTTGCACCAGCGCGTCGGTATCCTTGGGCGGGGCCACACGGTCGGCGGTGCCATTGATGACCAATCCCGACGACGGGCAGGGCGCAAGAAACGAAAAGTCATACATGTTCGCAGGCGGGCTGACCGACACAAATCCGGTAATTTCGGGGCGTCGCATCAAAAGCTGCATCCCGATCCAGGCACCAAAGCTGAACCCGGCGACCCAGCAATGCTTGGCATTGGCGTTCATCGATTGCAGGTAATCCAGCGCCGATGCCGCATCCGACAGCTCACCCACGCCCTGGTCGTATTCGCCCTGGCTACGCCCGACACCCCGGAAATTGAACCGCAGAACGGTGAATCCCATTTGGTGGAAGGCATAGTGCAGGTTATACACGACGCGGTTGTTCATCGTGCCCCCGAACTGAGGATGCGGGTGCAGGATTATGGCAATCGGCGCGTCTTTTTCCTTTTGCGGATGATAGCGGCCTTCAAGACGGCCTTCAGGGCCGGGAAAGATAACTTCGGGCATTCTTTGTCCCAATCTCCTCGGGGGTCCCGGCCATTCTTGACGAATTTGCTCGGACACCTTAGAACAATTCTAAATTTGCCCAAATCGGGCAAACAGCGGCACGGGCCGCATGGGCGGATCGGATACTGACGTAAGCGTCTGACGGTCCAAGGTCAATCTGTTTGCGGGGGCAAGCGTCATGAAACTGAGCACGAAGGGTCGTTATGCGATGGTTGCGCTGGCTGATCTTGCGCTCCAGCCTGAAGGTACGCTGTTGTCGCTGGCCGAGCTGTCCAAGCGTCAGGATATCTCATTGCCCTATCTTGAACAGCTCTTCGTCAAGCTGCGCCGGGCCGAACTGGTCGAGTCGGTGCGCGGCCCGGGTGGCGGGTATCGTTTGGCCAGGTCGCCATCGGACATTCGTGTTTCGGACATCATGGAGGCCGTGGATGAAACCGTGTCGGCCATGCACACGGGGGCGGGCGCATCAGGCGGGGTGTCGGGCAGCCGCGCCCAGTCGATGACCAACCGCCTGTGGGAGGGGCTGTCGGCCCATGTCTACGTTTTCATGCACCAGACCCGGCTGGCCGACGTGGTACAAAACGAATTGCGCCCATGTCCGGCCGTTCCCACCCTGTTCGAGGTGGTCGACGAGTGAGCAAACCGCGCACATATCTTGACTGGAACGCCACGACGCCCCTGCGCCCCGAGGCGCGCGCTGCCATGATCGCGGCGATGGACGTTGTGGGCAACCCGTCGTCCGTGCACGGCGAAGGGCGCGCAGCCAAAGGGCTGATCGAACGCGCGCGCGGCCAGGTGGCGGCCGCTGTCGGCTGCAAACCCTCAGAAGTGGTTTTCACTTCGGGCGCGACCGAAGCGGCGATGATCCTGGCCCGCCAGCCCGACGAGTGCCGCGTGATCGTAGATGACACTGTCCATGATGCGGTTTGGTCGCATTTTGATCTGCCCGTCGGCGAACTGGGCGAACGGGGGTCAAGCCACACCTTGGCGATGGGATTGGCGAACAATGAAACGGGTATCATCTCACAGCCACCGACGCGCGAAGACGGGCTGTTCGTGTACCGCAACGTCCAGGCGAAACGGCTGTTGCTGGACCTGACACAGGCGATCGGGCGGATCGCGTTTGCGTTTTCCTGGTCGGATGCGGATTTCGCCATCCTGTCGGCGCACAAGCTGGGCGGGCCGAAAGGTGTCGGAGCCTTGATTGTCCGCGAAGGGCTGGATATTGCGCCCCTGGCCACGGGGGGCGGGCAGGAAATGGGGCGACGTGCGGGAACGGAAAACCTGATCGGGATCGCCGGTTTCGGCGCCGCCGCCGAAGCTGCCGCCGCGGATTTGGCAGCCGGCGTGTGGGACGCAGTGGCACAGCGCCGCGATCAATTGGAACAGCGTATTGCAAATGATGCGCCGGAAACCATCTGTGTAGGCAAGGATGCGGCGCGTCTGCCCAATACGTCGTGCCTTTTGTCGCCGGGGTGGAAAGGCGAAACCCAGGTCATGCAGATGGACCTGGCCGGATATGCGATCAGTGCCGGGTCGGCCTGTTCTTCGGGCAAGGT
Organism: Aliiroseovarius sp. PTFE2010; assembly: GCF_049943335.1. NCBI lineage: Bacteria > Pseudomonadati > Pseudomonadota > Alphaproteobacteria > Rhodobacterales > Paracoccaceae > Aliiroseovarius > Aliiroseovarius sp. PTFE2010. The sequence goes on along the minus strand of NZ_JBNFVY010000003.1, from coordinate 289,835 downwards.
GCGCGCCAGCCGCGTGCTGCGCGCGATGGGATATGACGAAGCCGACGCCGCTTGTGCCATTCGCGTGTCGATCGGCCCAGAAACCACGGACGCGCAGTTGGGCGGTTTCGCTGACGCCTGGATCGCCGCACATCAAAGACACCGCGCCCGCGCGGCTTAACACGATAACGCACCGGGGTGCACCGCCCCGAAGGAAGGACAGAACATGGCATCGGTCGATGAGTTGAAAGCAAAAGACGGCGTCGAAGAAGAAACCGTCGAAGCCGTCAAGTCTCTGGCGGGCAAGTATAAGTACGGCTGGGAAACCGACATCGAAATGGAATATGCCCCCAAGGGGCTGTCCCCCGACATCGTCAAGTTGATTTCGGAAAAGAACGGCGAGCCTGAGTGGATGACCGACTGGCGTCTGCAGGCTTTTGAACGTTGGACCGGGTTGGATGAGCCTGACTGGGCAATGATCGACTATCCTGAAATCGACTTTCAGGATCAGTATTACTATGCCCGGCCCAAGAGCATGGACGTAAAGCCGAAATCACTGGAAGAAGTCGATCCCAAGCTGTTGGAAACCTATGAAAAACTGGGCATTCCGCTGAAGGAACAGATGATCCTTGCCGGTGTCGAAGGGGCCGAAGACCTGCCCGCCGATGGCCGCAAAGTGGCCGTGGACGCTGTGTTCGACAGCGTGTCGGTCGGCACCACGTTTCAGGCGGAACTGAAAAAAGCTGGCGTGATCTTCTGTTCGATCTCTGAAGCGATCCGCGAGCATCCCGACCTGGTGAAAAAATACCTCGGGTCGGTGGTGCCGGTGTCGGACAACTACTATGCGACGCTGAATTCGGCAGTGTTTTCAGACGGATCCTTTGTGTACGTCCCGCCCGGCGTGCGCTGCCCGATGGAACTGTCGACCTATTTCCGCATCAATGCCGAAAATACCGGTCAGTTCGAACGCACACTGATTATCGCCGACAAGGGCAGTTTCGTATCCTATCTGGAAGGCTGTACCGCCCCGCAGCGCGACACCTCTCAGTTGCACGCGGCCGTGGTGGAAATCATTGTCGAAGAGGACGCCGAGGTGAAATACTCGACCGTTCAGAACTGGTTCCCGGGGGACGAGGACGGCAAAGGCGGCATCTACAATTTCGTGACGAAACGGGCCGATTGCCGCGGTGATCGGTCCAAGGTCATGTGGACGCAGGTTGAAACCGGTTCGGCCGTGACGTGGAAATACCCGTCGTGCATCTTGCGCGGCGACGACAGTCAGGGCGAATTCTATTCGATTGCCATCACCAATAACTGGCAACAGGCTGATACCGGCACCAAGATGGTGCATCTTGGCAAAAACACCAAGAGCCGGATCGTGTCCAAGGGGATCAGCGCGGGTCAGGCCCAGAATACCTACCGTGGGCTGGTCAGCATGCATCCCAAGGCCAAGGACAGCCGCAATTATACCCAATGTGACAGCCTTTTGATCGGCGGCAACTGCGGGGCCCATACGGTGCCGTATATCGAGGTCAAGAATAACTCGTCACGTGTGGAACACGAGGCGACGACTTCGAAGGTGGATGAGGATCAACTGTTCTACTGCCGCCAGCGTGGCATGGATGAAGAAGAGGCCGTGGCGCTGGTTGTCAATGGGTTCTGCAAAGAGGTCCTGCAAGCCTTGCCAATGGAATTTGCCATGGAAGCCCAACAACTTGTGGCGATTTCCCTGGAGGGGTCAGTGGGGTGACCTACGGCGACCTGCAACTCTATGCCATTGGCGCGCTCGGACCGGCAATCGGGGTGTTTCTGGGGGTGCTGATCGGCCTGTCGATTAGCAAACGCGCTGGCAAGACCAACTGGCTCTTCCGCGAGTCGGTCTATGCGACCGCATTTCTTGCCTCGGCACTGGCTTTTGGCGTGGCCATACTTGTGCGTATGCTCATGGGGGGCGGCGCAATATGATCTCTTGTCATCCATACGGTGCCGTCAAGGCGGCAATTTCCCAAACTCTTCCGCAATTTTGCCAGATTGCGCGATCAGGATTGCGTCAAAGCAATTCGACGCAAGAGGCACATCATGGGATCCAGCCCGGGAACCGCGCAACAGTCTGGCTTCCAAGAGCGCTTGAAGCGCATCGAACAGCGCGGGCCGAATACGCTGGGCAAGGTCTATGTCGGGGACGGCGGTTCGGTCGACGCCAAAAAGTCCAGAAAAGCCAAGAATACCGTGGCCAAACCCCAAAAGAGCCGCCGCAGTTTTGCTGCCAAATTGGTCGGGGTCACAATTGCGGGAACACTGGGCTTTGGCGCGGTGCTGATCGCGCGCGTGGCCCTGTTCCATCTGCTTGGATTGCGCGACCCGATGGCCGACCCGGTGACACAGCTTTGGCAAGAGGGCGGTGCAGCGCTCGGCGCCGGGTTTCTGCTCGCGCTCATTTTCGGAACCCTGCGCAAAGGGCAACTCTTGATGCTGGTATTTGGCTTGGGGGCGGGTCTGACGCTGGGTCACAATACCGTGCACATGGCGCCACACCTGTGGGATCAGGCCACATCGCCGGTCTATACGAACAAGGTCATGCAAAGTGCCATGCCACGCTCGGCCGTTTTGCTGGACAAAATGATCCTGTTCTGAGCCTTGGCTCGGACGCACTGCGAACCTTAGACGAATATATCAACACCACACAAAGGGTCCTGCCGAACGCAGGGGCCCTTCTACCGCTTTGACGAGGAAAAAATGCTGAATATCAATAACCTCCACGTAAAACTTGAAGAAGAGGACAAGCAGATCCTGAAAGGTGTGGACTTGACGGTCGAGGCTGGCAAGGTTCATGCGATCATGGGGCCGAACGGATCGGGAAAATCGACGCTGTCTTATGTCCTGTCGGGGCGCGATGGCTATGAAGTGACCGAAGGCAGCGCCCATCTGGACGGCGAGGATCTGTTGGACATGGAGCCCGAGGACCGCGCCGCTGCCGGGCTGTTCCTGGCGTTTCAATACCCGGTCGAGATCCCGGGTGTGGGGAACATGACCTTTCTTCGCACAGCCCTGAACGCGCAGCGCAAGGCGCGTGGGCAGGACGAGCTGTCGGCGGGTGATTTCCTGAAACTGGTGCGCGCGAAGGCCAAGGATCTGAAAATCGACGCTGACATGCTCAAGCGTCCGGTGAACGTCGGATTCTCGGGTGGTGAGAAAAAGCGCAACGAAATCCTTCAGATGGCAATGCTTGAGCCGCGGATGTGTATCCTGGATGAAACCGACTCGGGGCTGGATGTCGATGCCATGAAACTGGTCGCAGACGGGGTGAACGCCCTACGCGACGAGGGCCGTGCATTCCTGGTGATCACCCACTACCAGCGTCTGCTCGATCACATCAAACCCGATGTCGTGCACATCATGGCCGATGGTCGCATCGTCAAAACGGGTGGGCCTGAACTGGCGCTGGAGGTTGAACACAACGGTTATGCCGACATTCTGGCGGAGACGGCGTGATGGCCAAACGAAACCTTGCACTGATCCAGGCGAAACGGGACGCGGCGGATGCGCGCTTGTCCGCGATCCCCCAAGGGGGCGCTTCATGGGCACAAGAGGCCCGCAAGGCGGCCGAAACGCGGGTTCGCGATATGGGCTTGCCGGGGCGGCGGGATGAATACTGGAAATACACCCGCCCCGACGATCTGACGGCGCCGCAGGCGCCCGAAGCGCCCGTGTTTGACCCGCAAGAAGCACCCGTTTTCGATGCGATCGACCGGTTGAAAATTGTGTTCGTTGATGGGGTTTTTGACGCTGATGCATCGGACGATCTGGCCCTGGCCGGGATCGAGATCGAGCGTTTGCAGCCCGCTATGCAGGCCGATATCCATTGGGCGGGTGATGTCTATGGCGTGCTCGAAACGGCTGGACACGATCCGGTCGAACGCCCCTTGGCCGCGCTCAACACCGCTTTGGCAACAGACGGTATCGTGATCCGCGCAACCGGCAAGGCCGCCAAACCGGTGAACTTGATTTATCTGCATCAGTCGGACAGGTCGGACGCGACGCTTCACCACGTCATCCGGGTCGAAAAGGGCGCTGAACTGACGGTTCTGGAAAACGGTCCGGCCGCGGCCCGGTTCTCAAAGGTGATGGAGGTTGACGTTGCTGATGGTGCCGCCTTTCATCACGTGCGCACACAGGGCCGCGATCACGAACGGCGCGCCTCGACGCATCTGTTCACGCGGCTTGGCACACAAAGCACGTTCAAGAGCTTTACCCTGACGGCCAATGGCGTGCTGACCCGCAACGAGGTGGTGATCGAACTGACCGGCGACGACGCGGTGGCCCACGTGGCCGGCGCTGCGATGGGAGACGGTGATTTTCATCATGACGACACGGTGTTCATCACGCATGACGCGGTGAATTGCGAAAGTCGTCAGGTGTTCAAAAAGGTGCTGCGCAACGGCGCCACCGGTGTGTTCCAGGGCAAGATCCTGGTGAAGCAAGGCGCGCAGAAGACCGATGGGTACCAGATCAGCCAATCGCTGCTTTTGGACGAGGACGCGCAATTCTACGCCAAGCCAGAGTTGGAAATCTACGCCGACGATGTCGCTTGCTCGCATGGCTCGACAAGCGGCGCGATCGACGAAGAGGCCCTGTTTTACCTGCGTTCGCGCGGTGTGCCAGAGTCCAATGCGCAGAACCTTCTGGTACTGGCGTTCCTTGCCGAAGCGATCGACGAAATCGAGGATGAGATGATCGCTGAGGATATTCTGTCGCGTTTGACGCAGTGGTTGGAGCGTCACGGGCGCGGATGAGTATCGTCACTGACATTGCCAAGACCTGGCGTGCACCACGTCAGGGCTTGCGCCGCCGGTTGGCCGGCGCGGACGAGGTGATGGCCATCGTCACCGTCATGCTGGGGTGCCTGATGATCTTTGTCTCGCAGTGGCCCGTGCACGCCCGCGCCGCGTATCTGGACCCCGAAGTACCACTGGGCGGACGTCTGGCCGGGGCAGGGGTGGCGCTGTTCATGGTGTTGCCAGTGCTGCTGTACGGGTTGGCGGCACTGTCGCGATTGATCGTTGGATTTTTCGGCGCGAAAGGCAGCTATTTCGGGGCGCGAATGGCGCTCTTCTGGGCGCTGCTTGCCGCCTCGCCGCTGTGGTTGCTGAATGGGATGTCGGTCGGGTTTGTCGGGCCGTCACCGGCCAGCACCATTACCGGCATCGCGGCACTTGGCGTCTTTGGCATCTTTTGGCTTGCCGGCCTGATCGAAACGCAATTTCCAGGCAAGGGGACTGCTCATGTATGATGTCGCTGCCATCCGGGCAGATTTTCCGATCCTGTCGCGCCAGGTGAACGGCAAGCCGCTGGTCTATTTGGACAATGGCGCCTCTGCCCAGAAACCAAAGGTTGTGATCGACGCGATCACCCATGCCTATACCCATGAATATTCGAACGTGCATCGCGGGTTGCATCATTTGTCCAACATCGCCACCGATCAGTACGAAGCGGTGCGGGGCAAGGTGGCGCGTTTCCTCAATGCAAAGTCGGAAGACGAAATCATTTTCAATTCCGGGGCGACCGAGGGGATCAACATGGTCGCCTTCAGCTGGGCGATGCCGCGTTTCGAGGCAGGCGACGAGATCGTTCTGTCGATCATGGAACATCACGCCAATATCGTTCCGTGGCATTTTCTGCGTGAACGCCAAGGCGTGGTGATCAAGTGGGTGGACTGCGCCGCCGACGGCAGTCTGGACCCGCAGGCGGTGATCGACGCAGTCGGCCCGAAAACCAAGCTGGTGGCCATCACTCATGTGTCGAACGTGCTGGGGACGGTGGTTGATGTGAAATCCATCTGCACCGGCGCGCGCGCCAAGGGCGTTCCCGTTCTGGTCGATGGCAGTCAGGGTGCGGTTCACATGCCCGTCGACGTGCAGGATATCGGTTGCGATTTTTACGCGATCACAGGGCATAAGCTCTATGGCCCGTCGGGGTCCGGCGCGATCTATGTGCGCGCCGATCGTCAGGCGCAGATGCGCCCCTTTATGGGGGGCGGCGACATGATCCGGGACGTGTCGCGCGATACCGTGATCTACAATGATCCGCCAATGAAATTCGAAGCCGGAACGCCCGGCATCGTTCAGACCATCGGCATGGGCGTTGCGCTGGATTACCTGATGGGCATCGGGATGGACAAGATCTCAGCACATGAGGCGGGGATTGCCGCCTATGCCTCGGAACGATTGCGCGGGTTGAACTGGGTCAATGTGCAGGGCAGCGCGCCCGAAAAAGCCGCGATATTTTCCTTTACGCTGGATGGGGCCGCCCATGCGCATGATCTGTCCACGGTTCTGGACAAGCGCGGGGTTGCGGTGCGGGCCGGCACCCATTGCGCCATGCCGTTGATGGAGCATCTGGGGGTGGGGGCGACCTGCCGCGCGTCCTTCGGCATGTACAATACGCAGCAAGAAGTGGACACGCTGATCTCGGCATTGGAGCTGTGCCATGAGTTGTTCGCCTGAGCCTTTTCATCGCCGGGCATCCATGCCAGTCTGACCGCGTTCAGTCACGAGGGGCAGATATGAGAATTGCAATTTTCGCGGGCGCGTTTGCGGTCTTGAGCGCGCCGGTTTCTGCCGACATCCAACCCAACGACGGCACTTGGTCGGGCACGTGGATCTATGTCGGATCGTCCGGGTGCCCGAAAGATGTCATCGATCAGATGATTTCCGCGCCTGCAGCCGATCGTTCGTACACGCACGCTCTGACATTTCCTGATCCCTTTGATCCGGCCGCCCTGTCCGCCGCTGGCGTGGGGGATTTCACCTGGACGCGGCTGGACGAGGATCTCTGGCACGCCAGTCACATCGACGCACAAGCGACACCCATGGGGCCGATCAGCACCGAAATGGAAATCGTGCTGCGCGTGACCAGCGCAGATACGATGGCGCAGGACGTCGATGCCAAGGTGGTTTTGCCACCTGCGATCGCATCGATGATGGGGATGGGCGGGGCCTGCAATTGGCAGGCGCGCGTCGATCACAAACGCGGTGCCCCTTAGGCGCAGCAAACCCATTGCGCGTGCCCGCCGCTTGTCCTAATAGAGGCGCACGCACCCGTAGCTCAGCTGGATAGAGCGCTGCCCTCCGAAGGCAGAGGTCATAGGTTCGAATCCTATCGGGTGCGCCATTTCCAAATTTCCACTGCAAATATCCCCTAACGCCTTGAACGGTAAGGATATTTCTGGTGTTCGAAAACCGGATTCCCGGCAGTACGCTAACTGGTCCGCAAATGCGAGTTTCAGCACCGTTTGACGGTGCTCGATGCTGCCATTTTCCCAAAGTTTCCAAGGGTTTGCGAGAAACGTCATCGAGTGTTCGAACGTATCCTCGTAGGTGGCCAAGGGTGTACCGCATTTTTCGATCCGCTCACGGATGACCATGCGATCCGTTTCGAGGTCGCCAATGCGCTTCTCGTAAGCGCGAACGACGGATTCGCTGTCCGTTTCGACGAGACGATCCATAAGCTGCGCAATCTTGCGTTCGATCTGTGAAAGCTCAGCCTTCATCGACTTGCCGTGATCTTTCATGGCGTTCGCGCGTTGCTCCCATAGGTCTTTGAACAGTGAAGAGGCAAACTCGAAGAGTTCTTCGGTCGGACGCAATGCTTTCAAGAGCGCTTCGAACTCTTGCTCTACCAGCTCTCGGCGGATAGACTTGCCTTTTGCTTCACAGTCCTTCTGACGGCACAGATAGTAGGGATAATGTGCGGCCTTACCTTTTGACCAGTTCGCGGTAAGCGGATTGCCGCAACAATCGCACAGGACGAATCCCCGCAACGGGAAATCCTCGCTGATGTCTTTGCGTGCAGGAACCCGCGCGATGCCGTTCAAACGGTTTTGGATCGTCCGATAAGTTTCGAGACTGATCAGCCCTTCATGCTTCGCAGGGCGGAAGGAGACATCCCATTTCGGCAATTCGAGGTAACCCGCGTAAAGAGGCTGCGTCAGAAAATCGTTCACGCGCTGGTTCGTAACTTCACCGCGCGGTGTCTTCGGGAAAACTGGCTGCGTTTCGAGAAAGCGCTTCACTTCAGCCTGTGTCGAAAAACGCTCGCAGGCATAGCCTTCCAGCGCTTCTTTCAAGATTGATGCAAGCGGCTCGTGAGGATGCAGAACCTTGCCTTGGCCGCTAATTCGCTCATAGCGATAGCCAACCGGCGCTTGGAAGACCCAGTAACCATTCAGCGCCCGAGAGCGCATACGGTTGAGCGTTTGCTCACCGTTTTTCTGCCGCTGGTGCTGCGAGACACTGGCCAGAAGGTTTTCGATAAGCAGACTGTCGCTATCCTCGCCAAATTCAAGAGAGGGTGATTCCAGAATTCCGCCAGCCTTACTAAGAGCTGCGCGTAACTCAAGGTGCGCCTGCACGCCGCGCGCAAGGCGGCTGATATCGTCAATGATTACTACATGAGGCTTTTTGCGGTGTTTCCGCAAAAAGCTGAGCATGCTCTGCATGCCAGGCCGGTTGATCAGCCCGCCAGAAGCGTCGTCGGTAAAAACCTGCACGACTTCATATCCACGAAAAGAAGCAAACTCCCGGCAACGGGTTTCCTGAGATTGCAAGCCAGTGCCGCGCGTCGTCTGTTTAGTGTCGGAGACACGGCAGTAGATAACGGCTTTGCTGTTTCCTTTCGTTGGCTTCATCGAATCCATCATTCCTCCGCAGGCGAGGCCGCAGGGCCTTTCGTATCAATATGTTTTGGTTTCGTTCTGATTCTAGCACATTGGCTTGGCTCAGAAAGGCTTTTCTTGTCGCGCTCATGCATGCTCAACTGCGCAGGATGGACTCCCCACGCGGCATCGATGAATGCTGACATGATGGCCGATAGTCTGTGGATAAGATCGTCGGCTTGATCTTCGGTGTAACCTAGCGCCTTTACGGATGCGCGGTGCTTTTTTAGTATCTCTTTCATGAGGGCAAACTCCTCCCTCTTCAGCAATGCCGAGCATGCTGATCATGTTGATGTCATGTTTGGATAATAAAGCACTGCGTCACCCAAGCCGGGTGATTAAGGCGATAATTCGCTACAGCAATGCTGCATATCTATATACTTAAATTATACCTTAGAAAAACTCTGAAACGCAAACTCACAGCGGCTTTCCGAGCTATTTGTATGGTCGGTTATTGACCCTGCCAGTGATTTATTCAGCGTTCTTTTGAAAACCGCGCCACAGCAAAACCATTCAATCGCGCAAAGCTATGCTGCACCTCAACGGCGTCATGCGCAGAGCTGAGCGAGGTCCGCAACAGAGCGATGCGGCGGTCTATTTCCTCGTCTGAATTTTTCCGAACCGATTGCACGTTGATGCCGCTCGGCGATAGATGCGCCTGAGCTGAAGGCTTGGTCCGCTCACGGAGCCTTTGCAACAATTCCGCTTTAGTGGCGATTGCGGGATTAACGTTATCTTCCCGATTGGCATTGCTCACCGATCTCGCTCGTCTCTTTCGCGCCTGCGCGGCTTCTCGCTCTTGGCATCGTCCAAACGTTCCTTCGGCGTCCGCAAGACGATACGGCCATCGACCGGCACAGCGTCCAATTCAATTGTGTGGCCTTCACCGTCCTTATGCGGAAAAGCTGCGCCGACGCGGTTGAAGTAGGATTTATCATCCGCTCCGTCCTTCACATGGAAGGCGGTATAGCTGGGACGGTTTTTCTCATTACGGTCAGTCATGGATTTCTTCTCCGATTAGGTCGGGCGATAGCCCTCGACATAGGACCAAGTGCCGGTGGCGTATTGGGGGTAATGCGCAAACTGCGACGGCACTTTTTCCGTGATGATCCTCGCATGGCGCTGCCCCCATCTTGAGGGGATAGAGACGGAATCGTGCGGCGGGTGGAATGGATTGGCTAAGAACCGACCCGCAAAATCACTGTGCGTGTAGTAGGGATGCTTTTCAGCATAGATGGGCTTGAGGTCTTTGCCCGATACGAACAGGATTTGCCGATCCTCAGGCATCGCCAGCACTTCTTCAGGCATCATCAGTGCACGGGCTTGCTTGGTCCGGTGATCCTCAGCGAAGGCGTGGTACTTCATATCGGCATAGGCAGAAAATGGATCGCCGCCGTTCATGATGCTCATTGCCGCTTGGCGTTTCTGACGACGCGCATCTGCTTGCCGCAGACCGTCATCGTATTCGAGGGTTTCAGTGCCAAGCATCGAGGATACCATTTGCGCGGTTTGGTAATCGCGCACGCCAAAGAACTGACGTAATGCTGCGGAACCCATAAAGCCTTGCAGGGCCGGTGCGCCGAAGTTGCGCACAATCTGGCCAACGTCCTGAAACAGCGCCCAGGTGCGCACGCCCGCCCCGCGACCAAACGTAAATGCGCGCAGCAAAGCTTCGAAGTTCCCGAGCTGTCCGGCTTCATCGACGATCATGTTGATCGGCGGCGCGGAAGGCGCGCGAGATTTATAAAGCATCTGAACCGTGAACATGGTCCGCAGAATCGGCGACCAGAGTTGCACATACTCAATCGGTACATTGATCATCCAGCTTGAGGCTTGGTGCGGATTGCACGTATCGGCAAGGCTGGCATCCGCCCGCTCAAGGGAGGATTGCAGCATCGGATCGTCGAGGAAGTTCAGATACGCATAAAGCTCGCCGATGATGCTGCCGAACTCCTTCTCGCTCTCTTGCTGCTTGGTCAGCATTTCACTTGCGGTGCGGCGGACACTGTCCATTGACGAGCGCAGCATAAATTCAAGACAGTCCGCCCATCGAGACGAATCTGATTCAATCCAGTTGATCACGCGGTACAAGGCAGGAAACGTGACGCCGCCGTCGCGCTCGACCAGCATCTTGAGAAGATTCTCGACCCACTCGCGGGCACGAAGCTCGAAGTAGCGACCGCTTGATGAGCCGGAGGCCGGGATCAGGCTCTCGGCAATAAATTTACAGTCCGCATGAAAATGGGGATCGTCGAGCTTGAGGATATCGAGCGGGTTTATCCGGTGCTGCGGTAGGCCGCGCATACCGGTCGGATTCCAGCAGTACAGAAAGCTCCGCGCCATGACGAAATTGACCATCGTTACCGAGGCAATTTCACCGCGCGGATCGAGGATGAAGTTGCGATTGCCCGCGTTGCGGGCGATTGCCAATGCGAGAAGATCGCGCATCTTGCCCGAACCCGCGCCAGCAATCGTGATGATCGGCGCATCGGTCTCAAGGCAGATTGGCTTATTGCCGGAGTAGCCGACCTGAAGGCCGTTCTCGCTAAGCAATCCGGCGCGAGCCAGGTTTCGTTGATCGGACCAGGCTGCTGAGCCGTAGCGGTTCTCTTCATTGCTGAACATCAGCGGGCTCCTTTGAAGATACGATCATGCTGCGCCATGATCGCGGTTTTCTCAGGCACGGTGAGAACGTGCTCATGTCCATCGGGGTGAAAACTCTTGATGAAATGCGCCCGTATCTGGCGTGGCTTAACGGTCGGATGAAAGGCGTTGATCATCCATATCCAGACACACACCTTCACGTCCGATGCGATGTCGGATTTGGGCGATCCAGGCGCAAAGTGCTGTTTGAACCGCTCAAAGATCGGCTGCATTTCTGGCTCGACGAAATCTATTTGAAGTGACTGCACTGGCCGCTCCTATGAACCGAATAGCCACATGGCGACCCAGATGAATGGCACAGCCATTATGATCCCCCCGATGACTTCCAGAAGGGGATGAAGCCGCCTTTCAGCTTCACTGCGTAGCTCCTCGAATTCATCTTTCAGAACTAGATATCCGCGATAAAGCACACCTAGAAATTCATCCATTCTACTGCTCCTATTGGTTGCTGGTTTATCCGAAATATACCTGCGCCAATCCGACGAAAATCTTTCCCCAGATCATCGCCCCAAGGCTGCAAATGAGGACGATCTTGAGGTTCTCGAATGTGAGGCGACCTTTGGGGCGTTCGTTTTTTTGATCCATGATCGGGTGTCCTTTTGTTGTTCAGAGAAAGCGGGTCGCAACGGCAAGGCCGCCCATGACCAGCGCGGTTGAGATTGAAGCGCGTGAAATGAAGAAGACCAGAGCGGCGCAGACGAGGCCCCAGACAATGGCCGTAGCGTCTTCGACACCGTAGCCGTAATGGCTGACGGCGAAGGCCTGAATCCAGCCAACCGATTTGCTGTAAAGCGGCGGTGCGCCGAAAAAGGTGACGACAATCGCCAGCGTGTTCGCGAGGCCTCGTATGGACGACATGAAAATCGACCGGCCCGCATCTTGGTGTTTTCTGATGAGTGACATGCGTAGACCTTTGGTATTGCCGTCGAGCTTGAATGCCGACGACTGAACCATGCCAAACTCACGATCCCGAGCTGGGGGGATTACGCCCAGAATCTTTTGAACAGCAGAGTTGCAACTATCGCCGTCAGGCTTGCCAACCGGCGGTGAGAACGGCGATCATGACCACCGGAGGCACGGCATGGATGTGAATTTTTTAGAAAGCGAAGACGAGCGGAGCCCGCTCGATTTCGAAAGCATCAGCAAGGCTGAGATCGAAGTTTTAGGACTGATCCCCGAGCTGTGTCCGAGGCTCAATAGTGCCTACTGCCGTTACATGCGCATGGTTGGCTACATTTCTTGCAGCGATGAAGCCGAAGAACGACAGAAGGCGGCGGACAAGGAAAAGTTCTCGCCAACGCTAAAGGACTGGCCTGACGCCGACCCGGCTCATAATGCAAATTTGTGCGCTCTATTCATGCACAACTTTTGTGACCTCCCCTTCGATCAAGCTTATGCATGGCATCGCCGCGTGGAAGCACAGGAATGGCGACAGGGCTTAAAGCGCGTTAACGGCGTGACGGTATCTGAGCAATACGCGGCGCGAATGGAGGCTGAAACCAATAAGCTGACGACAGCGGCGCTGGTTAAAGAGGATGGGACAACCACTAGGATCGATGCCGTTGATGTTCCGTTTTAGCGTCATTTTCGGATGACGGGTGGACGGTTGTCGTTTGCGGCACGGATACCCCACATGCTGGCTTCGAACGGAAAGCGTGTGGACAGTATGGTCGCCAGAACGCGGATGCGCTCGCGTGACTCTTCGCGCAGGCGCGGACGAACCCCGGTAGGAACAGGCGAACAAACATAGTCGCGCATCCATTCACGAATGCTGTCCAAGTCAAACGCTTCGGTGTCGAGGTACACCTCATGCCCTTTTTCTGTGATCCGGCCCCGATAGTCGCGGTAGAGATCGATCAAGTAGTCGAGCCAGTGATCGGGGCTGATATTCAGGCTTGCCGTGAAGGCTCGCAGATCGACCAGAAAATCCGGATTCTCCATCCTCTTATCAGAAATGAGGGTGGTTACTTCCTTACGGCAGAATCCAAGCACGAAGCAGTTCGCACAGAGATGCATGTTGACCTCCATAACTTAGCGGTTGCCCTTGGCGCTTGTGCACCTTGGCGATGTCCGCGAAGCTAGGAGACGAGGCCGGAAGCGGAGTTCCGGAAAGTTACGGAATCTGAGTGATGAGCTTTGGGCAAATTTTCGGGAATCTGGTCAAAACCAGACGAGGCATTGAAGGTCTGACACAGCAAGCACTCGCTGTAATGGCCTTCGGCGAAGAGAGCTATAAGACCCGGATATCAGAGCTTGAGAATGGCCGTATCGCTAAGCCTCACCCCAAGACAGTAGACGCGCTCGCAGTCGCATTGAATATCACTGACGAAACGATCAGCGGGCTGTTGAACCAGCAGCCGCATCCGTTGATCTACGACAATATGTGCGACTTCTTTGGGCTCGACGGGAATCGCAGCATGGAGTTTGAACTTGCGTTCGCTGAAGGACATGACAAGGCGGTGCTATTTCATGATCGACGGCTTCGGGTCGATATCAAGCGATCAGAGTATTTCGTGGAGGAACAAGCATTGGTGTTTCTCGCATCAGACGGTCGGAGACGTCCGGTAGGTATGGAAATCGATCCCAAAATGGCGTCGTTGGCATCGCAGTGCCGAAGGGTTGTTTTGATCCATCTATCCGAAGGCAAGCACGAAAAACTGAGCGAAGTTGAATACCCATTAAAAATCGTTCGCTAGCAATACTTTAAGCTGATACCGCCATAAGTCCGACCCGCAAGATGTGCGGTGTACTACACCGCAATCTTGGCAAGGGAGCCCGCTGCGCGCTCCCGTTGCATCCCTCCGGCCTTGGCTCTTCCAGGGCATTGAACCCATCCAGAGCCATCAGAACGTTTCGCCGTTCCATCACTCGCGGGAGACTTCGCTCTCCCTGCACCCATCGATCAAAGGGGCTATCGCGCCTCCTTTGAAATCCACTCGTCAGGGTAATGGCCCCCGACACCTGCCAATCAGGGGAGCGTTCCTGCTCCCACCGATACCCCCATGACCATTTCATGGAGACCAACCCTGCGCGGTTTGGATGCCGATCAGGTCTGTCGCGACCCGATACCTACGACCAAGAGCCTACCCGTGCTCTTTGGATACATGGGCCAGCCTTGCGCAGGTTGGATATGCGCCAGCATTTCGCCGCTGGACTACGACCAAGGAGACGCCCTTGGATGCGGGTGTGGTCTGTGGAGGAATCCTCGAAATACCGTTGGCACATTGTGTATCCAACGGCTACACTCATCACATGAAAGACTCAGGACTGCGCATCAGGGTCGAGCGTCAGCTCCGCGAGAAGTTCCTCGAACTTTGCCGCGAGCAGGACAGGCCCGCATCCCAAGTGATCCGAGAGTTCATGCGTGAGTATATCGAGCGCAACGAGCAGACCATAGCCAACGATAAAAACAAAGGACGAAACCTTGAACGCCGTTGAGATCGAAGAGGCCATATCCAAGCTTGCCGAGCAGCCGTTCGACGCCGAGGAGTTCCCCTTCGCGTTCTTGGAGGCGTTCGGCAACAAGGCTACGACGATCAAACGCCTACGTTCCGGCACGTCCAACAAGTCGGATGTTGGCGGCGTTCTTCAGACCAACAACATCCACCTCAAGGTCGCTGAAGATGGCACGGTTGCAGATGCCCTTGCGGCCCTGAAGAGTAGCCCCGCCACGACGAAGGCCCGCGCAAAATTCATCCTCGCCACCGATGGGAAGAACTTTCAAGCGGAAGACCTGAACAGCGGCGAGGTCATCGTCTGCGATTACCCAGACTTTCCCGACCATTTCGGATTTTTCCTTCCGCTCGCGGGCATCAGCACCGTCAAGCAAATCCGCGAGAGCGCCTTCGACATCAAGGCGACGGGCCGTCTCAACCGTCTCTATGTCGAGCTTCTGAAGGACAACCCTGACTGGGGCACAGCGGATCGCCGACACGACATGAACCACTTCATGGCGCGGCTGATCTTCTGCTTCTTCGCGGAGGACACAGACATCTTCACGGAGGCTGATCAGTTCACGGCCACCATCGAACGGATGAGCGAGAAAGACAGCTCGAACACGCATGAGATTATCAGCGAGCTGTTCCGATCCATGAACACAAAATTTGCAGACCGCGAGAAGGAAGGTATCGCCCGCTGGGCCAACAGCTTCCCCTACGTGAACGGCGGGCTTTTCTCCGAAAGCGTTGACGTACCTCGCTTCAGCAAGATCGCACGGTCTTACCTTCTGCATATCGGCAATCTCGACTGGAAAAAGATCAATCCTGACATCTTCGGATCAATGATCCAGGCCGTCGCCGATGATGAGGAACGCGGGGCGCTTGGTATGCACTACACCAGCGTTCCGAACATCCTAAAGGTACTCAACCCACTCTTTCTCGATGACCTTCGTGAGAAGCTTGAAGAGGCGGGTGACAATGCCCGCAAGCTTCTCAATCTTCGCAACCGCATGGCCAAGATCAGGGTCTTCGATCCCGCTTGCGGATCAGGCAACTTTCTCGTCATTGCGTACAAGGAGATGCGCGCCATAGAGGCCGAGATCAACGAACGACGCAATGAGTTGGATCAACGTTCCGAAATCCCGCTGACAAATTTCCGAGGGATTGAGCTACGCGATTTCCCTGCCGAAATCGCGCGGCTGGCACTCATCATTGCTGAGTATCAGTGCGATGTTCTCTATCGAGGCCAGCGCGAAGCACTTCGTGACTTCCTCCCGCTCGACGCCATGAACTGGATTACGTGTGGGAACGCCCTGCGGATCGACTGGCTGAGCATCTGCCCGCCTACCGGAACGGGGGTGAAGATGCAGGGGGATGACTTGTTCAGTACGCCGCTTGATCAAGCTGAAATCGACTTCGAGAATGAAGGTGGAGAAACCTATCTCTGCGGCAATCCACCTTACGCAGGAAGCTCGAAGCAAACGGCTGAGCAAAAAAGTGACGTCAGTCATGTGTTCGAATCCAGTACTCGCACTTGGCGATCTCTTGATGTTGTTGCTTGTTGGTTCAAATTGGCGACGGACTTTCTGCGACACACTCCTGGTTCATTTGCCTTTGTGAGCACGAACTCCATCTGCCAAGGCGAGCAAGTTCCGATTCTTTGGCCAATGATATACCAATCTGGCATGGACATAGACTTTGCCCACACTTCATTCAAATGGGCTAATCTAGCGAGCCATAATGCAGGTGTAACTGTCATCATTGTGGGGGTTGCACAAAAGAATACCTCCCAGAAGAAACTATTCTACGAGAGCAATACTGGTCAAACTGAGGTGCGCATTGTTGATAATATAAACGCCTATTTGATTGCAGGAAAAAGAGTTATTGTTTCTGCAGTCTCAAAGGCTGCCGACGAGCGAGGCTTCATGATCCGTGGAAATATGCCAACTGACGGCGGCAATCTTTTGTTGAGCGAAACTGAAAAAGAGTCTCTCGAAGAAAATCATCCCGATGCATCATGTTTTATCAAGAAGTTCATCGGTGCCCAGGAACTCATAAGTGGGCTATCACGGTATTGCATCTGGATAGAGGATCAGGAAGTGGAGTTTGCTAACTCCATTCCTGCGATCGCAAGCAGAATCGATAAAGTTCGGGAGATGCGGCTGAAGAGCTCGGCATCTACCACACGTGATTATGCAATCTACCCCCACAAATTCCGGCAGATACAAGGCATTTGCGAACAAGACTCAATAGTTGTTCCGCGAGTCACGTCTGAAAGCAGAGAGTACCTTACTGCAGGATACTTTGATTCTAACACTATTGTTGGCGATAGAAACTTTACAATTTGTGACTCGCCTCTTTGGAACTTTTCTCTTATTTCATCGAGATTACATTGGGTTTGGATGGGCGCAATATCGGCCCGTTTGGAGATGCGCCTCTCGTATGCAAACACCTTAGGTTGGAACACTTTTCCTGTCCCGACACTGACTTTGAAGAACAAAGAAGACCTGACCCGCAGCGCGGAGGACATTCTATTAGCCCGTGAAGCGCACTTCCCTGCGACAATCGCCGACCTCTACGATCCTGAAAAGATGCCATCTGATCTTCGCGCGGCGCACGAACGCAATGACGAAGTGCTTGAGCGAATCTATATCGGTCGCCGCTTCAAGAACGACACGGAGCGATTGGAGAAGCTGTTCGAACTCTACACCAAGATGACGGCTGCGAATGATTTGAAGAAAACGAATACACGAATGAAAGCATAACCGATGAGCAGCAAGGAAACCGCCCCCTCCGTATCCGTTACCTACGCCCAGAATGGCAATTCGACCAAATCGAACGAGCTGGGTATGCGACCGATGCAGGAGCGCGCCTACGAGAAGCGCGGCGAGCAGTATCTGCTGATCAAGTCACCGCCTGCATCAGGCAAGAGTCGTGCGCTGATGTTCGTGGCGCTGGACAAGTTGCATAATCAAGGACTGCGCAAGGCCATCATCACCGTTCCCGAGAAATCCATCGGGTCGAGCTTTGCCGACGAGCCGCTATCCAAGTTTGGTTTTTGGGCCGACTGGCATGTCGAGCCGAAATGGAACCTTTGCAACGCGCCAGGATCAGACGGCAGCAAGGCTGACTCGGTTGGTTCATTCCTCAAGGGCGAGGATCAAGTGCTCGTCTGTCCCCATGCGACGTTCCGAAACGCCGTCGAAAAGTTCGGCATCGAGGCGTTCGACGATTGCCTCGTCGCCGTGGACGAGTTCCACCACGTTTCCGCCAACCCCGAAAACAAGCTTGGCGCACAGCTCGGGGAGTTGATCGGGAGGGACAAAGTTCACATCGTAGCCATGACGGGATCATACTTTCGAGGCGATGCGGAACCCGTCCTTATGCCGGACGACGAAGCAAAATTCAGGGAAGGCACAGTCACATACACTTACTATGAGCAGCTCAACGGCTACAAATATCTGAAGCAGCTCGACATCGGCTATTTCTTCTATTCGGGCGCGTATGCGGATGACATTGTCAAGGTTCTCGACCCGCACGAGAAGACCATCATCCACATCCCGAGTGTCAATTCGCGCGAAAGCACGAAGGACAAACACAGGGAAGTCGAGCACATCATCGATGAGTTAGGCGACTGGCAAGGCACGGACCCCGCGACGGGCTTCCAGTTGGTCAAGACATCGGACGGGCGCATCCTGCGCATTGCCGATCTGGTCGATGACGAAGCCGCCAAGAGGGACAAGGTTTCGGCGGCGCTTAAAGACCCCGCCCAGAAGAACAACCGCGACCACGTTGATATCATCATCGCCCTTGGCATGGCCAAAGAGGGCTTTGATTGGGTCTGGTGCGAACACGCGCTGACGGTCGGGTATCGCGCCAGCCTAACCGAGATCGTTCAGATCATCGGACGCGCAACACGCGACGCGCCAGGAAAGAGCCGCGCCCGCTTCACAAACCTGATTGCCGAACCCGACGCATCGGAAGATGCCGTTACCGAAGCTGTAAACGATACGCTCAAGGCCATCGCGGCAAGCCTGCTAATGGAGCAGGTTCTCGCGCCTCGCTTCAACTTCACCCCGAAGCGCCCTGACAGCGGTCCTGTCGAGGGCTTCGACTATGGCGAAGGTGGCTACAAGGAAGGCGAATGCAATGTCGGCTTCAACGAAGAGAGCGGCCAGTTCCAGATCGAGATCAAAGGTCTGACTGAGCCGAAGAGCGAAGAGGCCGAGCGCATCTGTCAGGAGGACCTGAATGAAGTGATTGCCGCCTTCGTGCAGGACAAGCCGACTGTGGAGCGCGGTATGTTCGACGAAGAGCTTGTGCCCGAAGAGCTGACGCAAGTCCGAATGGGCAAGATCATCAAGGACAAATACCCCGAGCTGGATGACGAAGATCAGGAAGCCGTCCGCCAGCACGCCATCGCCGCTCTCAACTTGACCCAGAAGGCCAAAGAGGCGGCGCTCAAGGATGACGACGGCGAGGATAAAGCCAACACGGCTCTGATCGACGGTGTGCGGAAGTTCGCGATGGATGTTCGTGAACTCGACATCGACCTGATCGACCGCATCAATCCGTTCAGTGAAGCCTACGCGATCCTGGCCAAGACGATGAGCGAGGAAAGCCTCAAACAGGTCGCGGCCATCATCTCCGCGAAGAAGGTCCAACTTACGCCTGAAGAGGCGCGTGATCTGGCCAAGCGAGCGCTAAAATTCAAACAGGAGCGCGGCAGGCTGCCGTCAATCACCTCGCCAGATGCGTGGGAGAAGCGCATGGCCGAAGGTGTAGCCTATTTGGCTCGCATGAAATCCGAGGCTGCTGATGGCTAAGCAGTTCACTGAAGAAGACGATGCGCTGCTTGCCGAACTCGGGGTCGAGGTCGAGGCCAAGAAGGTTACTGCGAGAACGCCGCAGGAAGAACGTGTCATCGCGGGGTTTGAAGAAATCCAACGCTTCGTCGAAGAGCACGGTCATCCACCGCAGCACGGTGAAGACAAGGACATCTTCGAACGGCTTTGCGCGGTTCGTCTTGATCGGTTGAAAGAGCTTGGCGAGTTCAGGCAGCTTCTCGAACCGATTGACGCACACGGATTGCTGGACGCTAGCGGTCCAGTCGTCGCTTCTATCGACGACGATATAGATGACGAAGCGCTTCTGGCCGAACTCGGCGTCGAGGCTGAAACTTCGGACATCACCGAACTGCGTCATGTGAGGTCCAGCGCCGAAAAGAAGGCGGCGGAAGAGATTGCCAATCGCCAGAAGTGTGAAGACTTCGAGAGGTTCAAACCGTTGTTCGAGCAGGTTCAGAACGAACTTGATACAGGCATGCGAACAACACGGCCCTTTGAGCGCAAGGCCGAGATCGCGCCAGGACGTTTCTTCATTGTAGGAGGACAAAAGGCCTATGTTGCCGAAATGGACGAAGCGTTCCTGACGGCGCAAGGCATGACGGATGCGCGTTTGCGCGTGATCTTCGACAACGGAACCGAGAGCAATATGCTGATGCGCTCGCTACA
The DNA here is from genome assembly GCF_049943335.1 of Aliiroseovarius sp. PTFE2010. Lineage (NCBI taxonomy): Bacteria > Pseudomonadati > Pseudomonadota > Alphaproteobacteria > Rhodobacterales > Paracoccaceae > Aliiroseovarius > Aliiroseovarius sp. PTFE2010. Next base: position 269,529 of record NZ_JBNFVY010000003.1, on the reverse strand, counting down.
GAGGGCGCTTCACAAAGATGATGCAGGCCGTCGGATTACAGACTCATCCGCAGGACCGCTCTTCGCCGACCATACGGCTGATGGGGATGAGGCTAGCGGCACGATCTATGTACTCCGCAGCAAGTCTGATCTTCCGATAGTGAAGGAGCATCGCAACGTGCTTCACAAGATCGGCGTAACAAGTGGAAAGGTCGAGCGGCGCATCGCCAATGCAAAGATTGACGCCACGTTCTTGCTCGCTGATGTCGAGGTCGTTGCGACCTATGAACTCTACAATATCAACCGAACGAAGCTCGAAAACCTGATTCACCGCATCTTCGATCCGGCCCGTCTCGACATCGAGATCAAGGATCGCTTTGGCAATCCTGTTGTCCCTCGCGAGTGGTTTCTTGTCCCATTGGCAGCCATCGACGAAGCCGTCGAAAAGATCAAGGACGGGTCCATTACCACCTTCAAATACGATCCCAACTCCGCAACCCTAGTAAAGAGAGCGGGGTGAAAGATGAAGTTTCGCAAGGGAAGCCGCAATGAATTCGAAAAACTCAAGGACGAGAGTTCTTGGGAAGACAAAGCTGAAATCATCCAGCGGCAAATGGCGGAAGTCTTCGGTTCCAAGAATCTCTCCTTCCTGATGGGGTCAGGTTGTTCGTCTTTGCGACATGAGGACGACGATCTGGGGATTCCTACGATGAAATTCCTGGCAGAAGAATTTCAAGCGCTACTCGCCGCTGACGATGAAGCAGGGCAGGCTTTCGTCAACGCGGCGCAAAAGGCAGAACTCTACGAAAAGCTCGGAATCGACCTTTCCTCTGACGACGTGAAGGGCAATTTGGAGCAAATGATGGCTGTCTTGATGAATGCCCATCAGTTCTGCCAGACAAGTGATAAGGATGAGCTGAATACCGTCGCTGCTCTAGTGGAAAGTATCATTGTCGGCATCAAGAAGTTCGTTCTTCACAAATGCACTACAGGGCCTTTCTCCAACGGTAACGATAGCGTCGTCGCGCTCTATCGTAGGTTCTACCAGTCTTTGACGACTCGCGCGCGGGGCCTCGCGCCTCCTTGGGTCTTCACTACCAACTACGATCTATTCAATGAACGTGCGATGGACCGTTCAGGCATCCCTTACTCGAACGGATTTTCGGGAACGGTCGAACGTCGTTTCAACCCTGCCACCTACCGGCTGGCGCTAGCGGAACAGTTGGACATCACCTCCCGCCGCTGGGCTGCCGTTGATGGTTTCGTGCACTTCTGCAAGCTGCATGGCTCCGTCAACTGGACTGAAGAGGATACTGGGCTCTTTCCCATCCGCGAGTCGCATGCGCCACTCGATCCTTCCAAGGATCGAGTCATGATCTATCCCACGCCATCGAAACAAACGGCAAGCTTCGGCTCACCGTACGCGGATATGTTTCGCGAATTCCAACGACAGGTCGTGCAAGACCAGAGCGTCTTGATGATCTTGGGCTACAGCTTTGGAGATGAGCACGTTAACAACATCATCTTCCAAGGCCTTACCTTACCTGGTTTCAGAGTCATCGCCCTTATGGACCCCGAGACGAATGACATCACACGTGAACTTGCAGCGCTCGGCGACCCGCGCATCTGGTTCATTTGGGGCGACGGAAAAGAAGCAGGAACAAAGGCGCATTACTTCGATGGCGTTGTTAATCATCTCATGCCCACCAGCGCCGATCAGAAGATCGACCAGACGATAGAGAAGGCGTTGCAAACGCTTCTTGCCAAGCCGCAGGATACTGAAGATGGCCAGGGATGATGCAAGTCGCGCCATCGGGAAGATCGTCAGCGTCTCTGCTGACCGTTTGGTTGTCGAGCTGCACGGCGGTAGTGACAACTTCACTATCGTAGGCTTTGACGATATCCACTACGTGGCAACCCTCGGCTCATATCTCACGGTTCCGATGCAAGCTGAATATGTGGTTTTGGAGGTCGTCGGCCTTCGCGAAAAGGATAGTGCACAGCCCCACGCATCTCAGACTGAATTGGACAAGGCTTCTTCCGCCAAATTCCTTGACGTGATTCCGATAGGCTCGATGCCGATACAGGGAGGGAGTTTTCGCTTCGGCGTTTCCACATTTCCTCCGCTTTATGCGGATGCCCTTTACGCGCGGGACGAAGACCTCGACCGTATATTCAACGTCGAACTCCCATCTGAAACCGAGACGAAAACGGACGCAGCGGGCGTCGAGCAACAAGGCAATGTTCCGCATAATATTGAAATTGGCACGTCGGCTGTCTTCAAGGGCTATCCTGTCAAATCACGCCTTGATGAGCTGTTCGGCGGTCATGTAGCGGTGCTTGGCAACACGGGAAGCGGAAAGTCCTGTACCGTTGCGTCTATCTTTCAGTCTGTTTTCATGAAGCCCGAAGCGTTTGCACCGCTGGGCGCGGCGTTCGTGATTTTTGACGTGAATGGGGAATATCGTCGAGCGCTTGATAACGTCCCTGCCTGGATCAAGTCATGTTATCTCAAGGCGACTGAGCCGGACATGCCGATCCTTGACCCTTCTGAGAAGAGGCAGGAGGCGGAGATCAAAGACAGATTCAAGTTGCCGCACTGGTTCATGAGCGTCGATGAATGGGCTTTGCTTTTGCGCGCGAGTGAAAAGTCGCAACTGCCCGCTTTGCGGACAGCACTCGGTTTGACGACCCTTTTTCAGGAGACGCCTGAACAGGAAGTGGTTGATGGTGCGGGAGCCGGGAATGATCTCAATGCAATTCGGAATCACGTCTTAGCAAAGATCATTCTGTCTATCTTGCACAGCGACTCCAGCTCTCCGAGTAAAGCAGACCGCATCCAAGCGCTGCTGAATACGTTCTCGACAGATGAGATTTCGAAAGAAACAGTCTCGTTAGGTCTGACTGTCTACTACGGGCAATTTCGCGATGGGCAGCATCAGGAAACGACAGCCAACTATGATGCGCTCCTAGAACTTCTCAAAGGGCATGAACAAGATGAACCCGTGCTTCCAGGTTACGGGAATACGCCGTTTTCCTTCGAGCGGCTTCAAGCCGCGCTCGACCTTGCGCTGTTCTATGAGGAAGCGAATGGAAACAAGCAAATTCGCGAATATTGCTCGCAGTTGGTTACACGGCTGAAATCTGTGATCGATAACCCCGACTATGAGTTTCTACGAGCTGACGTGGGCGCGTTGCAAGATCATGACCGTGAGCCCACCCACTATGTGAATCGTCTGCTAGGGATCGAAGTCGATGATGGGCGCTATAAGAAGGAACGTCAGATTTGCATCATCGATCTCAACGACGCATCGGACGAAATTGTCGAGCTTGCCTCAGCCGTTGTTGCCCGTCTGATTTTTGATCGTATGCGCCGTGCTGATCCCCGTAACGCCATGCCTGTTCATCTGATATTGGAAGAAGCGCACCGATATATTTCGGAGAAACCAAGTCGCTTCGCTATTGATGCGGGCATTACGTTCCAAAGGATTGCCAAAGAGGGCAGAAAATACGGTGCTTTCTTGATCGTGGCCTCTCAGAGACCAAGCGAGCTTTCGAAAACGGTTCTCTCCCAGTGCAACAATTTTATTATCCACCGCATTCAGAACCCTGACGATCTCTCCCAGATCAGGCAAATGACCCCTTTCATTTCGGAGACAGTACTGAGGCGACTACCTTCCTTACCAAAGCAGCATGCACTCATTTTTGGCAACTCAGTCAATATTCCTACTACGTTCCGTGTGCGCGATGCAGATCCGACACCTTACAGCAACGACACGCAGGTCAGGGACATCTGGTATGTGCCGACCGATCCAGAAGTCAGTTGGACGGCGTAGGTCTTTCAAAGCCGTTGGGATACAGGTCGCTCAATTTTTTCCAATACGCATCCTAACGGATCGGGCTCTCGTGAACCGAGCCAGCCGACTGTCTCGGCCATTCGGCTTCGATCCCTTGCGCAACATCTGACAGCCCTCGCGGGCTGACCTCTTCCTTTTGGTTTCGAGGGCCTGCGGCCCCGTCCTCCGTCAAGACCAAGCCCTTCGCTATGGCTTCGGGCGAAAGCCATGGCCCGTGGCTCGGCTGCGCCTGCGCCCGCACCTCTTCCATGGCTTTCGGTCTGGACGGCCGTCCCCCCGCTCATTGGCGCGGGCCTAGTCCGGTTGCATGCGCAACCGACTACCCAAGAAAGGGGACAAAGATGAAAACCGACATTTATGAAAGGGTTACCAACAAGATCATTGCCGACCTTGAGCAAGGCGAGCTGACATGGCTGAAGCCATGGAGCGCGGGCAACATGGAAGGCAAGATCACCAAGCCGCTACGCCATAACGGCGTGCCCTATAGCGGCATCAACATACTGATGCTTTGGGGAGCCAGCATCGAGGCGGGCTATTTCTCACCGTACTGGATGACCTTCAAACAGGCGAAAGAGCTTGGCGCTCACGTAAAGAAAGGCGAGCGGGGCAATCTCGTTGTCTATGCGAACACGATCACCAAAACCGAAGAGCAGGACGACGGCAGCGAGGAGGAGCGTAAAACCCCCTTCATGAAGGGATACAACGTCTTCAATGTCGACCAGATCGAAGGCTTGCCCGAGCACTACTACACCAAGCCGAAAGTGATCATCGATCCCGCGCGGCGTATCCAGCATGCGGAGGAATTCTTTACAAGCACGGGCGCGGACATTCGCCACGGTGGCAACTCGGCCCACTACAGCGGCGGCAGTGACCATGTGCAAATGCCGTACTTCGAGACCTTCAGAAGCCCGCAAAGCTACTATGCGACCTTGGCGCACGAGCTGACCCACTGGACCAAGCACCCCAAGCGCCTTGACCGTGAATTCGGGCGCAAGCGTTGGGGCGATGAAAGCTATGCGCGCGAAGAGCTTGTTGCCGAGCTTGGTGCAGCATTTCTATGCGCTGACCTTGAACTCGCGCCCGAACCGCGCGCCGATCATGCGGCCTACATACAGAGCTGGCTCAAGGTTTTGCAAAACGACAAGCGCGCGATCTTCAGCGCCGCCGCCCATGCGCAGCGTGCCGCCGATTTCCTGCACGGGCTTCAGCCTGTCATCGAACAAGTGAGCAACGTCGCGTGACCATCGGGAAAAATTCGCGGCTGGCCTTCGGGCCAGCCGCGTTGATGGCCTTAAAGACCTGGCGGGCGGACCGCCAGTTCGGCCTCAATATTGTGCAGCGATGCCAGCGCATTGCTGCGTTCAATCGATCCGCGAGGAGCGGAAGCAAAGGCGTTGAAAGCCTCGCGTAAAAGAGCATGCAGCTCGGCTGTGCTGCGCGATGCTGCATCGAAGCGTGTGATGAGTCTCATCGTCACCTCCTGCTGATTGTCAGGAGGCCCCGAACCGTTCAGGGCCTTTCGGCCCTCGCACCCATCATCCTCGGCCAAGAGAAGGCGCTGATGGATCGGGGTAACGCACTAGAAATCAATCGGAAGGTGGCGCTGAAAAACGCGTGAACAGGCATTCGGTATCGGCAGTCAGCGCAGCATGAACGGACCTTTGCCCGCGCATGGCTTGCAGCAATTCGCCTTTCCCCTGACCGAATGCGGATCGCGCATCAATATCCTGCCCGCACCAGCTCGGCGGTGGCCTCACCCGTGTTGGACATGACGCGGCGATCCTTTGCCTTCGGTCTTATCGGGGGGCGTTAGCAAGCCAACCCGAACAAAGGAGATCAATCATGGCACGCAACAACACCCAAACCGCGCAGGAGCGCACACGCGAGTTCCGTGTACCGGAGTTTCTGGCGTGGCACGTTACCCAGAAAGGCGACAAATCCTTCTGGAATAAAGTCGGCGCAGCCTGGATGCACAAGGACGCTAAAGGCTACACACTTCAGCTCGAATCCCTGCCTGTCGGCGGTCGCATCGTCTTGCGCGAGCCGCTGGAAGACAAGGCTTCACCTGCAAACGACGAGGGGCGCTCATGAGCGCCCCAGTCACCAGTCAGATCGACTGGCGCGGTGTCGTGATAAGCATCAGCTATCATCGGCATCAGTGGTCGACGTTCGACCACATCGAAGTCAACGTCATCGGCGATGGGATAATCCCCATCACCGAGACAGGCTATCGCTCTCACTATCTGCATAGCGATGTCACAGACGAGTATGGCGGTGCCGTTGCCTACGTGCTCGCGTGGCTTGAGCACGAAGCGCAGACCCCGCAATGGAAGAAGCGCGAAGAAGCCGCGCGTCAGCTTTCATTGTTCTAGCGATGGTTATCGGTCGAGATCAGGACCGTCATAGGACGGTCCTTCTCTTTTTTGCTCGCGCAGTTTGCGCAAGCGGTCCTGAGCCGACGTTGTGGAACGCGTCTGACACTCGGACTTGCGCTCTTTGAGCTTGTCGAAGCGTGGACGCTCGGGCTGCTTTTTCGGTTCGGCCCGCAGCGTGTCCAAGCGCTCGAAGACGGTCTTTGCCTTGGGCTCTTCACCACGACGCATCAGGCGATAGTTGGAAGCATCGTGATGCAGGGCGCGCAGGGCTTGGGCATGTTTGGTGCGCGCAGCATTTACTTCCTTTTGCAGATCACCGCGCTCGTGCAGTTGCGCATTGATCGTCATTTGCCGCTGATCCTGATCGCGGCGCAGCGCCCACATCACTTCAAGCTGGTTCTGCTTTTCTAGCTGAGCCCGCTTGCCTGTCAGACGATCCCACAGGCCCATCATGCCTTTGCGGAAGCGATCCGCTCTTGTGCGGGCTTCAGCTTCAAACCGCGCCTTCTGGCGTGCGTCCAGCTTGGCGCGTTCATTAGCGTGCGCCTTCGCCATCTCCACTCGGCGCGCATTCAGTTGATCGATTTCGGCACGGGCGGACGCGCGCGCTTCATCAACATGCGATTTGATGCGCGGAAGAATATCTTCGGCAATGCGCTTGCGGGTCTCCTCAACGCTGTTCAATGCGTCGGGCTTTCCAAGACGGGCGTGCAACTCTTTCGCTTTCTTGCCCGTCGCCCGTGAGATCGAAATGACTTCACCTTCGAAGGTGACAGCCACATGGCCGCGCCGATCCCCGCGCGCCAAATAGAAGCCGCGCTCTTCGAGAGCGTGCGCGAAGGTACGAGCTGAATCCGAAGTCGCCCAGGCTTCCTGTATCAGTTCTTTCAGTTCGCCCGCATGGCGTCCGATCCGCTTGGCCTGCTGCCATTCATCAAGCGAGAAGTTGCGTGGGTCGCGGTCCTTCGGATCGATCAGGCCGCGCGGCATTTGCCAGCCGTTCTCAAGATAGAGCTGGCGCGAGACTTCCCGAAGCTTGTTCTTGTAGAACGACATCGGCTTGGCGGTCATCTTCTCGGGGTCGATCCGGCTCCATACCGCATGACAGTGCCGCCGTCCTTCCTTCTCGTGAAAGACGACGACGCGCGGCTGGCCCGTCAGGCCGTTTTTCTCTTCGATGGCTTCCAGTGCTTTTTCGAAGGTGCGAACGTGGACACGCTCGTTCTCGGGCGGATTCAGAGACACCGAAAACATGAACTGTCGGCACTTTGTGCCCTTTGCGATGGCTTCGGCCTCGCGGAGCGCGCCAACGACATCATCGGACATGAAGCCGCGAATATCGTGCAGCTCGACATGCTCGTTTTCTTCGGTCTTGAGGAGATGCAGGCCGAGCTGCTTTGCGCCGCTTCGTTGTGATCCTTTCAGGATCATGACGGCTCCACATCGGTACGATGGCCGAGCGCGCGAAGAAGCTCCCGCCGCATCAGCGCCACGTCGGCGCATGCGCGCCGAATGTCGCGTTCCGTATCGGGGAGAACGGGAAGCGTACCGAGATTTGCCATCTTGGCGAGCTGGTTCAGATTATTGGCGATCCTCGATTGGCCAAGCATGGCCAGTACCTGCGCCAGCTTCTGCTCATCCTTGATCGGGCGGCGAGACCGAGCCCGTGCACGTTTCTTCTTGAGCCCCTGACCGTCGAAGACCTTGCGGCGGATATACGCCCCAAACGGCATGTCGCCAGCCAGCTCTTCAAGCCTAGCGCGTTCTTCAAAAGTCAGTCTGAGGGAAAAGGGAGGTGTCTTTGTCGTCATCGCGCCACCCTGCAAATGTCCCGTTCGGGGGCATTTGCAGGGATTTGGATTGCGCTAAGCACCTGATTCCATTGAGCGAGAATATCGAACAAGGTGTTCGAACTTTCTCCTCCTAGGTGCGCCATTCCCTCTCGTATGGCAAACTTCGACAGCGTTCAGGCTTTTGCAACGCCGGGCCGCGGGGCCGGTGGTGTCGATTTCCGCTTGCTGGATGTTATGTGATAAAATAACATTATAGGGCGTGACTGATCCGGGGCCGCAAACCGGCCGATGGCGCTTGAGCATCATTTCGATCACCAACATCGATGCTTCGGATCGCATGAATCGAACCTGAAAATTTTTAAAAGCCGAGATGAGAATGAAACACACGATTTTTCTGGTCGCCGCCCTGAGCGCCACGCCGCTCGTCGCCCAAGAGACCCGCGAAATGGCAGCCCATGAGCACGGGGTGAGCAAGTTGCAGGTCGCAATTGATCACCAAACAGTCGAAATGACTTTCCTTGCCCCCGGGGCGGATATCGTCGGCTTTGAATATGAGGCCAGCACTGACGCTGACAAGGACTCCATCGATGCGGCCATTCGTGTGCTGGCGGCCCCGGAAAACCTGGTGACTCTGCCCGGATCAGCGGCTTGCCGCCTGTCCGAAGTGGTGGCGCAATTGCTAACCGGAGACGCGCATCACGATGACGACGACGAAGATGACCACGCTCACCATGACGATCATGCGCATGACGAAGATGATCACGCCGACCATGACGATCATGCCCATGACGAAGATGATCACGCCGATCATGACGATCATGCACATGATGAAGAGGATGGCCATTCGCATGATGAAGAAGATGACCACGCGGACTCCGGGCACGACACTGGGCACGACACTGGGCACAGCGAATTCCGCGCTCGGTATGTTTTTAATTGCGAACACCCAGACGAACTTTCGAGCATCGACTTGCCGTTTTTCACAAAGTTTGAAAATGCGCGGGAAATCGAAGCAGAATATGTTACGCAGGCCGGCGCAGGCAGGGCTGAGATTGACCGGTCCAAGCCGACCCTTGAATTCAAGTGAGGCCTTCTGAGGTTTGAAATCGTCCGATCAGATCCTGACACTCGATAAGGTCCGGTTCCGATGGCCGGGGCGGGCCACGTTTTCTCTGTCGATTCCGGATTTTTCCCTGGGGCGCGGCGAAAAGGTCTTGCTCTTGGGGCAAAGCGGAGCGGGCAAGACGACGCTATTGTCATTGATATGCGGGATTGTGGTGCCGGACATGGGACGGATTGTGCTGGACGGGGTCGATTTGGCGGGCCTGTCCGGCGCGAAAAGGGACCGTCTGCGCGCCGAGCAGATCGGCGTCATATTCCAGCAATTCAACCTGCTGCCCTTCGGCACAGTCGCGGACAATATCCTATTGCCCTTGCGATTTGCGCCGCAGCGCAAGAAACGGGCCGGCGACGGGCGCGCGACGGCTGAGGGGCTGTGCCGCGCGCTTGGTTTGCCAGATGATGTCATGGGGCAGCGCGCCGCGTCGCTCAGTGTTGGCCAACAGCAGAGGGTCGCAGTGGCCCGGGCGTTGATCGGTCACCCCCCGCTTGTGGTGGCCGATGAACCCACATCATCACTGGACGCTGATAGCCAACAGGCGTTTCTGGACCTCATGTTCGGCCAGATGGCGGGCACGGGGGCGTCCTTGTTGATGGTCAGTCACGATCCGCAGTTGGCGAGCCGGTTCGACCGTGTCGTCAATCTGACCGACATCGCCACTGCCCAGCGAGAGCCGGCATGATCGTGCGCTTGGCATTGGCATCGCTCTGGGCGCGTGCGCTGACGGTTGGAATGACCGTTTTGGCCATTGCGCTGTCCGTGGCCCTGTTTGTAGGCGTGGAAAAAGTGCGGACCGGGGCCAAGGCCAGTTTCGCCGATACCATTTCCGGGACCGATCTGATCGTCGGGGCGCGATCGGGATCGGTTCAGTTGCTGCTGTATTCGGTGTTTCGGATCGGCAATGCGACGAACAACGTGACCTGGCAAAGTTACCGCGATATCGCAACCCGGCCCGAGGTGGATTGGATCGTCCCGATTTCACTTGGGGATAGTCACCGGCAATTCCGGGTGATGGGAACGACGACCGCGTTCTTTGATCACTACAAATACCGAAACAAAAGGTCGCTGGCCTTGGCAGACGGCGCTGTCATGGCGGACCTTTTCGACGCGGTGATCGGGGCGGATGTGGCCAGCACACTGGGCTATTCGGTCGGTGATCCGATCGTCGTCGCACATGGCATCGCGTCATTCTCGACGCATGACGACCAGCCGTTTCGCGTGTCCGGGGTGCTGGAAAAGACCGGTACGCCGGTTGACCGGACCGTGATTGTCAGCTTGGAGGCCATCGAGGCAATTCACGTTGATTGGCAAGGCGGGGCCAAACGGCCTGGCGCCGCAACCCCCGTCGAGCAGATAAGGCAGATGGACCTGACCCCAAAGGCCATCACCGCAGCTCTGGTCGGGGTCAAAAGCCCGCTTCAGACCTTTGGCTTGCAGCGGGCGATCAATAACTACGACGAAGAGCCGCTCCTGGCGATCTTGCCCGGGGTCGCCCTGCAAGAGCTTTGGGGTATTGTCGGTCTTGCTGAAACGGCCCTGTTGGCCGTGTCGGCGATGGTGGTTGTCACGGCGTTGATCGGGATGATGGCCACAGTCTTTTCCAGCCTGAATGAACGGCGCCGCGAGATGGCGATTTTTCGGGCCATGGGGGCCAGCCCGGTGACCGTGTTCGCATTGCTGATCCTTGAGGCGGTTTTCATGGCCGCGTTCGGTGCGCTCTTTGGGCTCGGTTTGCTTTACGTGGGGTTGGTGATCGCTCAGCCAGTGCTGGACAGCGCGCTCGGGCTGTGGTTGCCGATTGAGCCGCCATCATGGCGCGAAGCATGGATCCTTTTGGGGGTGGTCGTTGCTGGCGCCATTGTGAGCCTTGTTCCCGCCTTTCGTGCCTATCGGATGTCACTGAGCGACGGTATGATGGTGCGGACATGACACCGATGAAACTGACACGACCCACACTGACACGGCGCAAATTGATCGCAGCGGCATGCCTTTGGCCCGTGGCGCAACCCCTGCGCGCCGCCGAGGCCCGCCAGATCATGTGGGAGGATCTGATCCCCCCAGGCGTGCCCTATTCCGAAATCATCGGCGAAGGCGACATGGACGTCGTCAACGACACCTGGAATCCGATTTACGATGACAATGGGGTGAAGCTGAATGACGCCTTGCACGGCGTCTATATCAAGATGCCGGGGTTCATCGTCCCGTTTGAACTGGATGCCAGGGGTGTGACAGATTTCGTGCTGGTGCCTTATCAGGGGGCCTGTATCCACACCCCGCCGCCGCCTGCAAACCAGTTGGTGCTGGTGAAATCCGACCAGCCGTGGCCCGTAGACAACCTTTGGGACGCGGTTTGGGTGACCGGGCGGCTCAGCACCCAGTTGCAATCAACGTCATTGGGGCAGACGGGCTACGCCATGCGCGCCGACAAGATCGAGATCTACGAATGGTAGGGATGGCGTCGCGCCGTGGGTTTCTGACAGGGCTGGTTTGTCTTTCCGTGGCCCCATCCGTAGCGGCGGCGGAGGACGAGGTAATCCAGTTGGATTGGCCCGATTTGCTGCCAAAAGATGCACCGCCTTCCCCCCCTGTCTTCGGGGGGCTGATCGATCACGATCAACCCGCCATGAGCGTTCAGCAACCCCCATCCAGCGGGTTGAGGGCTGACTGGAATGGCAAGATCGTACGCTTGCCGGGCTTTGTAGTTCCGCTGGACCACAAGGGATCAGGGGTTGTTGCCTTTCTGCTGGTGCCGTTCGTGGGGGCCTGTGTGCATGTGCCGCCACCCCCGGCCAATCAGCTGGTTCTGGTTACCAGCGCCGTTCCATATGAGGCAAAGGGCATGTTCGACCCGGTCTTTGTGACAGGTATGTTCGGGGCCGCGTCAACGAATACACAGCTGGCACAGGTCGGCTACGCCCTGTCTGCGGACAAGATTGAACCGTATCACGAATAGAGAATTTGCGCGGTTGCGCGCTGCCTTGCGGTGCAACGCAGGGTGGTCAAGCTGCGCCTTGCGTGGCACAACCGATGGCGAAACGGTCTGAACCAAACCTACGGAACGCCCCTTGCCGACTGATCCCAACACGCCGGTTGTCCTTGTTCTCATGGCGACGTTAAACGGGGCGGACTGGATCGGCGCGCAAATCAGATCGATCCTTGCGTCCCAAGGGGTCTCGGTTCGGATCGTGATATCCGATGACGGATCCCGTGACGACACTCTGGAACGCGCGCAAGAGGCCGGGGCAGGGGCCGTGAGCGTGCTACCATCGCCCGGCGGTCTTGGGGCCGCCCAGAACTTCCTCCACCTGATCCGACACGCCGATCTGTCCGGCGCCGACTATGTTGCCTTGTCCGATCAGGACGATATCTGGAAACCGGAAAAACTGGCGCGGGCCATATCCAAATTGGGGGCCGCCGATGCCTATTCCTGCGATGTTACTGCGGTCTGGCCAGATGGCCGCGAGAAATACATCCGCAAGAGTTATCCGCAAAAGCGGTACGATCACCTGTTTGAATATGGCAGCGCGGGCAGCACATTCGTCTTTCCGATAAAGTCAGCGCTCCGGTTGCGTGCGCTGCTTGACGACATGGCCCCGCGCGACTTGGCCCGTGTCGATTCCCACGATTGGTTGCTCTATGCCGCGCTGCGCCAGGATGGGCTACGCTGGGTCATCGATCCGTGGTCCGGGGTTCAGTATCGCCAACATGGCAGCAACCATAGGGGGGCCTGGGATGGGGTGGCGGCGCTGCGCGAGCGGGTTGAGCGCGCAAGAAACGGCTGGTTTCGTTGCCAGGTCCTGTCGATTGCAAGCCTGACCCACGCGGATTGCCCTGTGGTGGACTATATGCGCACGCCGAAATTATCAAAGATCGGCGTACCCATGCGATATTTTCTGGCCTGCCGAAGACGGCCTCGCGATGGGTGGGTGCTTTTGCTGCTCTTACTTCTGGCGGGGATGTTTCCGCGCATGGCAACGCGCACCTACGTGCAAAACGAAACGCCCGCCAAAGGCGGGCGCGCATAGAGCCAGTCTGGAGAAGGGGATCAGCCGTTCCAGCTGCGCACGGCGCCACAATCCATGTGGACAAAGTTGGACCCGCGATAGGTGCCCACGCCGCCAGCATGACAGGCTTTGGCCGCCTTTGACATCTGGTGGATCGACCGGGAATTAAGCCGCAGGTCAGCCGCTTGCCCCTGCAAGTGCAGCGAATTCTTGGCAACTCCGCGCGAGCGCGAGCGTAGCATCGCATTGGTCTTGGGCGAACGATAACCGGACAGCAACAAATACGGCTCATCGGTGTCCATCATTGCGTGGCTTGCGGCCATGATGTCGATCGTGCGCGCATCCATCGACTTGGTATCGCCGGTGCGCCAGTCACGCATGAAATAGTTTACCTCGCGCAGCGCATCCTTGATGTATTTGCCTTCGACCCAATAGATCGTGTCGATACTTTCACCGGTTCGTCCGGAATACATCTTGATGCGGCGCACATCGCCCCCGCCACGGAGAAAACCGGCGGCATTTGCAAATGTCGGAGCTGCGGAAACGGCGGTCGCTGCGAATGCTGCAAGAACGCCCCGGCGTGTCATGGAGAAACTGTTGTGATCTGTCATGTTTCTACTGAAAGTGTCCCGTTGTTGCCTGCCTTGGAACCGCTTGAACGCGGTTTCGTGGTCACCTCATCCCCTAGGTGCGAATAATCTATTGCATATGAGTGGTTTTGGTCCAAGCCCTGCCTCCACGCTCCGTGATCAATCACATCTATTTGAGCGATTTATTGCTTATTTTTGGTTATGGTCGGGTAAACGATGGCAGAAAAATGGCGAAAAAGGTGCCGATTTGCAGCTGCCGCCCTGCGATATGTGGGAAATACGTTGCAGAAGAGAAAGAAATGTGGCGGGGGCCCTGTCGTCGCTGCATCGTTTTAGTAGGACAATTTCAACGAACACGGTCTACATCAATAAAAAGGCCAACAGACGCACGAGGTTTTCATGTTTCGCAATAAGCTGTTTTCGATCATCACGATGGTCGCGCTGATCGCCGGTGTCTTTGCGGCGCCGGGTGCGCAGGCGCAGACCCAGGTGACGGCATTCATGCAGTCCGTGGCGGCCGCTGCTGCGTCGGATCGGGATGTCGCCGCCTTTTATAAGGCCAACGGATACAAGCCGATCTGGACCGGATCTGGTGGCCGCGACAGGGCGCGGCGACAGGCCCTTTTGCGTGAAATCGCGAAGGCTGACGATTTTGGCCTGCCTGGGCAGTCATACGAAACCGACCTTCTGAAGGCCAATATGCGCGCCGTGTCGTCCGAGCGTGACTTGGCCCTCATCGAGGTTGAACTGTCCAAGTTGTTCCTGCGCTATGCGCGCGACATGCAAACCGGGGTGCTGGTTCCTTCGCGTATCGATAGTGGACTGGTGCGCAAGGTTCCTTATCGCGACCGGGCGCAGTTGCTTGCCAATTTCGCGAAATCTTCGCCGGCCAGCTATTTGAAATCGTTGCATCCGCAAGCGCCTGAATTCCGGCGCTTGCTGAAAGGCAAGATGGATCTTGAAAAGACATTGGCCCGCGGTGGCTGGGGCCCCAAGGTTCCGAGCAAGAAACTGGAACTGGGTCAATCTGGCCCGGCTGTTGTCGCGTTGCGCAATCGCTTGATGGCGATGGGCTACATGCGCCGCTCGGTGACACAAACGTATGACGCGGATATTCAGAAGGCAGTGCAGCAGTTTCAACTGAACCACGGCCTGAACCCCGATGGTATCGCCGGACCGGGCACGCTACGCGAAATTAATGTTGACCCGGCCAAGCGGCTGGCTGGCGTTCTCGTCGCCCTTGAACGCGAACGGTGGATGAACATGCCGCTTGGCGAGCGACATGTGCGGGTGAATCTGGCCGATTTTTCCGCCAAGATCATCGACAATGATAAAGTGACGTTTGAGACCCGTGCCGTCGTCGGGGCCACCGACAGCGATCGTCGAAGCCCCGAGTTTTCGGATGAAATGGAGCACATGGTCATTAATCCGACGTGGAATGTGCCCCGCTCGATTGCCGTCAAGGAATACCTTCCGTTGATGCAAAAGAACCCCTACGCGGCCGGGCATCTGCGGGTTATTGACCGTCGCGGCCGGTCCGTGTCACGCGATGCAGTTGATTTCACCCAGTTCACAACGGCCAACTTTCCCTTTGATCTCAAGCAGCCACCATCGGATGGCAACGCATTAGGTTTGGTCAAGTTCATGTTCCCGAACCGCTACAACATCTATTTGCATGACACCCCTTCCAAATCGTTGTTCGGACGCGAAACACGGGCATTCAGTCATGGCTGTATCCGGCTTCAGCAGCCGTTTGAATTCGCATACGAACTGCTGTCGAAACAGACCCGGGATCCCAAGGGCGTGTTCCATACGCATCTGAACTCGGGTCGTGAATCTGTCGTTGAACTGGACGAATATGTGCCCGTGCACATCGACTACCGCACTGCGATCGGACTGCCGAAAGGTGGGCTGGAATACCGCCGCGATATCTATGGACGCGACGCCAAGATTTTCGCCGCATTGCAAAAAGCCGGGGTGGTACTGCGCGCCGTGGACAGCTAACACGTGGGATGCCGGGGTCTGTCCCGGCAGAACGGTCGGGACGCTGACATGAGTTACACCATCGCTGACATTGCCCGGGCGCTCGGGGCCGAGATTGCCGGGGACACGTCGCTTCGTATCGATGCGGCGCGCGAGCCTGCGGATGCCGGCCCGGATGACCTGGCGCTCGCGATGGATCCGAAGTACGCCGAAAAATTAGGGCAGGGGCGGGCGCGATGTGCATTGCTCTGGCCCGGCGCCGACTGGCAGTCGATGGGGCTGGAGGCAGCGGTTTTTGTCGGGCGGCCACGGATGGCCATGGCCGGGGTAACGGCTCTGCTGGACCCCGGTCCGGTGATCGAAAAAGGGATCCATCCCACGGCGGTGGTCGATCCAAGCGCGCGGATCGGGGCGAACGCCGCAATTGGCCCATTGTGCGTGATCGAAGCGGACGTGATCATCGGGAACAACGCGCGTATCGGCCCCGGGTGTCACCTGGCCAGGGGCGGATGTTTCGGGGATGATCTGTTGCTCTATGGCCGTGCGCATTTCGGCGCAAACGTGCAGGTCGGTCATCGGTTTGTTGGTCAGGTTGGCTGTGTCATCGGATCAGATGGCTTGGCATTCACGACGGCAGAAAAGAACGCCGTGGAAAAAGCCCGAGAGAGCCTCGGCCAAGCTGAAGTTGGCGATGACGCTGGACAAAGCTGGGTGCGCCTTCATTCGCTGGGCCGTGTCGAAATCGGGGACGATGTTGAAATCGGGGCCAATTCCTGTGTGGATCGGGGCACAATCCGCGCCACGCGGATCGGGTCGGGTACCAAGGTTGATAATCTGGTACATATCGCCCACAACGTCGAAATAGGACGCGATTGCCTGTTCGCGGCTCAGGTTGGAATTGCCGGATCAACGCGGATCGGCAATCATGTGGTTTTTGGTGGTCAGGTTGGGGTCGGTGACAACATCACCGTGGGCGACGGGGTCGTTGCGGGCGGGGCAACCAAGATCCTGAGCAAGGTGCCAGCGGGCCGTACGATTTTGGGGTATCCGGCGGTTCGAATGGATCAGCATCTTGCCATGTACAAAGCTCTCCGCCGGCTTCCGCGCGTACTGGGTGATTTGGCTGCGCGGGAAAAACATGTTTCAAACGGTGACGATAAGGACTAAATCACCGCTCAAAACGGGCAAAGGGTTGGGGCCATGGTGCAAAGCGTGAAAGATCAAGTCATCGCAATTCTGGCGGAACAGGCCGTGCTCGACCCGTCGGATGTCACCGTGGATCAGACGCTGGAAGACATTGGTATCGACAGCATGGGTGTTGTCGAAAGCATTTTCGCGATCGAAGAGACATTCGATATTTCCGTTCCGTTCAACGCCAACGAACCCGAGGCCGGAGAATTCGACATCTCATCGGTCGGGTCGATCGTGGCGGCGGTGGAAAAAATGGTGGCAGACCAGTCCTCATGAAACGTGTCGTGATCACCGGCGCCGGTACGGTCAACGCGCTTGGGCTTGACGTCACATCGACGCTTGAGGCGATGCGTGAGGGACGGTGCGGTATCGGTCCGTTGGAATTTCGCGATGTAGACCGATTGGCCATCAAAATTGGCGGTCAGATCAAGAACTGGGATGCCGAGCACCGGTTCAATCGCCAGCAGATGGCGCTCTATGATCGGTTTACCCAGTTTACGCTGGTCGCTGCGAAACAGGCGATCACGCAATCGGGTCTGGAATTTGTGGGCGAACTCGCGGTGCGCTCAGGTGTTGTTTTGGGGACATCGGGCGGCGGGCTGACGACGCAAGACGAAAATTATCGGATGGTGTACGAAGAGGGTAAAAACCGGGTTCACCCGTTCGTCGTGCCCAAGTTAATGAACAACGCTGCGTGCAGCCACGTGTCGATGGAATGGAACCTCAAGGGGCCGTCCTTCACAGTCGCGACGGCCTGTGCGTCTTCGAACCATGCGATGGGGCAAGCTTTCAACATGATCCGCTCGGGCATGGCCACGACGATGGTGACGGGCGGGTCGGAATCGATGCTGTGCTTTGGCGGGGTCAAAGCGTGGGAAGGGCTGCGCGTGATGTCCAAGGATGCCTGCCGCCCATTCAGCATGAACCGCAGCGGGATGGTTCAGGGCGAAGGCGCAGCGGTGTTTGTATTCGAAGACTACGATCATGCAAAGAAACGTGGCGCCGAAATCCTGGCCGAGGTTGTGGGTTTCGCGATGACGTCGGACGCATCCGATATCGTGATGCCGTCCAAGCAAGGCGCAGCCCGGGCCATTTCCGGCGCCCTGATGGACGGTCGGCTGAGCGCCGATGACGTCGGTTACATCAACGCGCATGGCACCGGGACGGCCGCAAACGACAAGACCGAATGCGCGGCGGTTGCCGATGCACTGGGCGCACATGCGGACAAGGTCATGATATCGTCCACCAAATCGATGCACGGTCACTTGATCGGCGGAACAGGCGCCGTTGAACTGCTGGCATGCATCATGGCGGTGCGCGACGGGATCATCGCCCCGACCATCAACTACGAAGAACCCGATCCGGAATGCGCCCTGGATGTCGTTCCCAATGAAGCGCGGGAGGCTGGCGTGGACGTGGTTCTTTCAAATGCCTTTGCATTTGGCGGATTGAACGCGGTTCTTGCGTTGCGCAAAGCGGCCTAGTGCACACAAAACGCGCCCGGTGAAGGGCGCGTTCAACTTGATTGGTGTATGTCGACTATTCGGCCGCGTTAGCCTTGCCAACCGCTTCATATCCAGCCGTAAACCCGGTGAGCGAAATTTTCAGCTGCACTTTCTGATCTGGCGCCGCGACGGGAACGATCGCCAAAGTCGCGGCTTTCCCACGTTTGAAGGCAGAAATATCTTCGGCCGTCAGCCCGACACGGGCAAAACACCCGATCTGCGTGCAAAAGCTGAACGGATAACGCTTGGCCTTGCCGCTATCGACCTGCAGAACCACTTGTTCGGTCAGCATGGTTTCCAGCGGTGTGATGATGGTCGCACCGGCGACAGCCTGACCGCTGGCAGGTAGCGGAAACAGCGAAATCTCGGCAACATCGTTGCCTGCGTCATTCTTGAGCAATTGGTAAAGGTTGCAGGGATCTTTCTGACCCTCGGGCGCGTGCACACAGTTCACTGTCCAGTCGCCGTGTTCTTCGACGATATAAGACTGGCCCACCTGCGACTCATCGGTCACTTCTTCGCCAAGGGCCAAGCCATCGGCTATTGCGCCTTCGCTCTGTTCTTCAGCGGGTTGCGCGCCGGGGACGTCCGTCTCCTGAGCGGTCGCAGCAGTGGCCAACAGCGCGATCATGGAGGCCGCGGTGATCCGAGAAATAAACGTGTGCATGGTCGTCCTGCAAATTGGCTTCTTTGATTGCGCCGGGTCTATCATGCGCCCTTCAAGGTGTCAGGTCGAAAATAGGTGATGAGCGTGTGATTGCCCGTGTTCAAACGCGCTGGCGTCCAGAAACCCGGATTGGTCGAAACTGAAAAAGGGTCCCGGCGTACGGAACCCTTTTCCAATTTTTCCCTGTCGGACCGGCCGACTTATTAGCTATGACGCTATGTCGCGATTCGGATTACGTCAACGCAAAATCGTGCGTTTTTGCCGGCGATTGACCAGCCCAAGCGGGGATGAAAAAAACCGCGCCCGAACTTTGGGCGCGGCCAGTCTAACAGGGAGGAAGTCAATGACCGGATCGAAGAGGACATGATCCGGACATGCCAACACTGGCATGGGAACATTAATTAAGTATTGTTGCCGGGATTCTATTTGATGAGCGGTTGCAGGAGAACGCGCAGTGACGGACAGCATTTTTGTAGGCGGCGGCGGCGAAGGCTACGCGCAGGCGCAAGAGCTCTTGTTGAAATACGGAAACCGCCACGGCCTGATTGCAGGCGCAACCGGCACCGGCAAAACCGTAACGCTGCAAATCCTGGCCGAAGGATTTTCAAATATGGGCGTGCCGGTGTTCCTGTCGGACGTCAAAGGCGATCTGTCGGGCCTTGCCAAATCGGGAAGCGAGGGATTCAAGCTGCATGATGCTTTCATGAAGCGCGCTGCGCAGATCAATTTCGATGACTACACTTATCAGGATTTCCCTGTCACCTTTTGGGATTTGTTCGGTGATCAGGGCCATCCGATCCGCACCACGGTCGCAGAAATGGGGCCGCTGTTGTTGTCACGGCTGATGGGGTTGACCGAGGCGCAAGAAGGCGTTCTGAACATCGCATTCCGTATTTCCGATGACGAAGGCTTGCCGCTGTTGGATCTCAAGGATCTGCGGTCACTCTTGGTGCATATCGGCGAAAATGACAAGGCGATCAGCCTGCAGTATGGGAACGTATCAAAACGCTCGATCGGAGCGATCCAACGCCAGTTGCTTGTTCTGGAAAACCAGGGTGGCGATGCCTTTTTCGGCGAGCCGGCATTAGAGCTCGCCGACATCATAGCCACTGACGCCGATGGGCGCGGACGGGTTTCAATATTGGCGGCCGACAAACTGATGGGATCCCCGCGCCTTTATGCGACGTTCCTGTTGTGGTTGTTGTCTGAACTGTTCGAAGAGTTGCCCGAAATTGGCAATCCAGACAAACCCAAGCTGGTGTTCTTTTTCGATGAAGCGCATTTGCTCTTTGACGATGCCCCCAAAGCCTTGGTCGACAAGGTCGAACAGGTTGCGCGGTTGATCCGGTCCAAGGGCGTCGGCGTGTATTTCGTGACGCAAAACCCAGACGATGTGCCCGAAGATATCTTGTCGCAACTGGGCAACCGGGTGCAGCATGGCTTGCGCGCCTTTACCGCGCGTGACCAGAAGGCGTTGCGCCTGGCTGCTGAAACATACCGCGCCAATCCGCGCTTTTCCGTGGAAGAGGCGATCAAAGATGTCGGCACAGGCGAGGCGGTGACATCTTTCCTGATCGACAAAGGCGCGCCCGGAATCGCCGAGCGGACATTGATCCGCCCGCCGTCGTCGCAACTGGGCCCGATCAGCACGCTTGAACGCAAGGGCGTGATTGCCATGAGTGCGGTCGCAGGCAAATACGAAGAGCGGCTTGATCGCGAAAGTGCGTTCGAACGCTTGCAAGCGCGTGCGGATGCAGCGGCCAAGGCGGCCGAGGACATCGAAGCGGCCGAAGCGCAAAAGGCCGAGCAAGAACGAGAGTTTGAACGGGCCAAGCGGTATGAAAAAACCACCCGCAAACGCGCCAGTGCAGAGACGTCGGTAGGCGCCGAAATCGCAAAGGTCGTGATCAAGGAACTCAAAGGCACCACGGGCCGACGGATTGTGCGCGGAATCCTTGGGGGGCTGTTCAAAGCGCGGTGACGCTCGCCACGTTGTCAGGCGGCACCGTACGCCAAACATTCGCTAGCGTATGTCGGACGCTGACCTTTTCTGGTGCCATGTCGCCCATACGCCAATCCACAAACCGGATTGTTTATCAGTGGGCCATACGCGCAGCGGGGCGGGATCTGTACAGGATTGCTTTTTGCAGCGCGTCAGAGCGCTCGGATCTTGAGGCGGGTCAGTCGATTGTCTTTGCGTGCGAGCACTTCAAAGCGATACCCGTGAAAAGAGAAAACCTGCCCCTGTTCCGGGATGGTCTGGGCTTCGTGGATGACCAGACCGGCGACGGTGTTGGCGTCATCGTCGGGTAGGGACCAGTCATTGGCACGGTTCAAATCGCGAATTGTCATTGCCCCGTCGACCAGAAAATCGCCGTTGGCGGACTGTTTTACGGGGTGCTCTTCGTCAACATCGAATTCATCCGTGATCTCGCCCACAATTTCTTCAAGGATGTCTTCCAGCGTGATCAACCCCTGCAAGGCCCCGTATTCATCGACCACCAGCGCAAAATGGGTCGCGCGGCGCAGAAATTCACGCATCTGATCGTCCAGCGTGGTTGTTTCGGGGATGAAATAGGGCTTCATCGCCACGCTGAGCACATCGAACCCGGTGAATATGTCATCTGATTGAATGTCGCGCGCCGCATACATTGCGCGCAGCAGATCCTTGGCATGGATTACCCCGACGATGTTTTCCTGGTCGCCGCGAAACAGTGGCAGCCGCGTGTGCGGCGATTTCAGGCAGAGTTCCAGGATTTCGCGCGCCGGTAGGGTGGCGTCGATCATTTCGATTTTCGAGCGGTGCAGCATGATTTCTTCGACGGTGCGATCGCCAAGGTCCAGCGCGCCAAGCAGCCGGTCGCGGTCTTCTTTTTCCACCGCACCTTCGGAATGGCCAAGCGAAATGGCCCCCACGATTTCATCGCGCAGCGCAAGGATTTGGCTGTCAGGGTCGGTCTGAACCCCAAAAAGGCGCAAGATGCCGCGCACCAGAACACGCACCGCACTGACAACCGGGGCAAAGACCCGGACGATCATCGCAATAGGGCCCGCCACGCGCGCGGCGGCGGTTTCCGGGTTGGTGATGGCGTAGGTCTTGGGCAGAACCTCGGCAAATATCAAGACCAGCAACGTCATGATCAGCGTTGCCAAAGCCACGCCGCCGTCCCCGAACAACCGTGTGAACAACGCGGTTGCCAGTGATGTCGCCAGGATATTGACCAGGTTGTTGCCCAGAAGAACCGACCCGATCAGCCGTTCATTGTCTTCGGTGATCTGCAGCGCCTGTTCGGCCCCACGTGACCCTTTGTCGGCGTCGGCATGCAGCTTGCCGCGTGATGCGGCGGTCAGGGCGGTTTCCGAACCTGAAAAGAAGGCCGACGCCAGCAAGAGCACCAGGATCGCAGCCGAAGTTAGCCAAAAGGCGCCGTCGATTAGGGAAAGTGTCTCTGTCATGGCTCGCGCAGGGTTCCGTTATGTTTGTTATGGGCCGCGCCGTGGTCCCGGGCAAGGGGGTGGTGCGTTTCGACAAGGTCGCGCAGACGTTCGTCCAGCACGTGGGTATAGATTTCCGTGGTCGACAGGTCGGCATGGCCCAGCAGTGTCTGGATCGCGCGCAGATCGGCTCCGTGTGCCAGCAGGTGCGTCGCAAACGCATGGCGCAGCGTATGGGGCGATACCGTTTCAGGCGGCACGCCCGCCGCGACGGCCATGTCCTTGATCAGTTTGAAAAACGAAACGCGGGTCAGATGCCCCGACTTGCCGCGTGAGGGAAAGAGAAACGCCGAAGGTTTGGCACCTTTTTCCTTCGCCGCGATTTGTTCCGCTTCGTCGCGCAGTGCCAGCCATTTGGACAGGGCCGCGCGCGATGGTTCGGACAGCGGCACCAAGCGTTCCTTGCCGCCTTTGCCGCGCACCAACAGCATCTGCGGATCCCCCCGGGCGGCAGACACCGGCAAAGAGACCAATTCGCTGACACGCATCCCGGTCGCATAGAGCAATTCCATCAGGCAGGTGTTGCGGGCCCGGCTGTTCGCGTCGCGCCCCATCGTTCGCGCGGCATCCAGCAGCCAGTCGACCTCGGTCTCGCTCAGGGATTTTGGAAGCGCCTTGGTGCGCCCCGGCCCGGCGACCCGAATGGCCGGGTTGTCTTGCCGCCAGCCTTCGTCGAACGCAAAACGAAAGAGCTGTTTGACGGCCGACAACCGGCGCGCGCGGGTCGATTGGGCCAGCCCTTCGGCCTCGCATGCGACCATGAAGGCTTCGACATCTGCCTGGGTTGTGTGGGCAAAGTTGCGCCCCTGCAGAAAGCTATCAAACGCAATCAGATCCCGCCCATAGGCAAGCTGCGTGTTCTGTGCGGCACCAAGTTCGGCGGCATGGGCGGCCAGAAAGGCCGAAATCCACCGCGAGTTCGGGATGTCTGTCATCCGCGCCGTTCCAGCAGCATGAGTTGCAAGGCGACCTTGCGGCTGGTGTCTTCCAGCCCGGCGTTGCGCAAAAAGGCGATGCCGGCCACAAGATCGTCCAGATTGCCCTGGGCGCCGTTGCCGATCAATTCGACTGCGGTCAGAATCGCTTCACCAAGACGATTTTCGCCGGCCATATCTGCCAGGTCGTCAGGCATGTCGTCTGCGACGAACCCTTCGACAATGGCGCGGGCGAATGCGCTGACCGGTTTGGCTGGCGGGGCTTGTCCGCGCGCGATTGCACCCAGCAATGGGTGCACATCGGGATCGGTCGCGATGGATTCGTAGTCTGGTGACAACAGCCCGATCCGCAGTGCCAAATCGCGCGCATCCCCGTCCAGCGGCAGCGCGGCGAGCTCGGCGCCATGCAACTGCGCGACGGCGATTTCCAGTTCCGCTTCTTCCATAAGCGCCCAGAAAGTCGGCAGCACCTTGGCCACGGCTGCCGGATTGTTCCGCTCCAGTCCTGACAGCAACTGCTGGTAAGCCTCGACCCGGTTCCAAGGCGCGCCGGATGCGGCTGGGCGGTGTTCGGTATAGATCGTTTGCAGGTCATCGGGGGCGATCGATCCGACACGGGCCAGACGTTCGGCGGCCTTGATGCGGGGTTTCCAGCCGATGTTGTCGCGCAAGTCTGCTTGCGCGAATGCCAGTGGCAATGATCCGGTCGCCAACGGTTCGCCAATGGCTTCGTAAAGGCGAAACGTCAGGGGCGTGACATTGGTTGCCGGCAGCAGTGTCGGCGCATCATCGCCAAGTTCCACATGCAAGAAACGCGCCAGCAACTCATCTTCGGTGTCCAACAACATCCCAAGCGCTTCGGCCGTTTCCAGCGTCAAGGCCGCCGCGTCCCAGTCACCCGAACGCGCAAGGCAGAATATTCGCGCCGGGAAGGTCGGGGAAAGATCGGGCGTCACCCGCAGTTTTGCGCATGCATCATTGCCCGACCCCAGCAATAGACGCAGATCGAACCAGCGGCGAAACACGTCCGCCCGCGGGGTTCCTGCGCGATTGATCAAGGCTTCGGCTTCGAACAACGCACCCTGATCCATCAGCGTGTCGAGCCGGGCCAGAAACAGCGCGGCATCCGGGCTGGTATCCACAGGGGGATCTAGTTCGGCCAACAAGATGGTGCGCACCAGATCGCGCAGCGCCGGCAACATCGTGCCCAGATCCAGCCGCGACAGCTGCGCGGCGATGGACGTTGCAGGGGACTGCCCCCAAAGATCTGCAGGCAGGCCGGACTGCTCTGGCGACAGCAGCCCCACCGCGTCGGGGCTGGGGGCATCCAGCGGCAGCACGGTGACATTGGGTGGCAGAGCAGTGCCCGCCACATCCGGCGCAAGCGAATCGTTTTCCAATGGCAGAGCAACCGGTCTGGCGACGCTATTTGACAGCCAGTCGATCACCGACAGCGGACGGCCTGCGTCCTGTGCCATCGCGCCAGACGCGGACAGCCCGCACATCAGGGCCAGACCCGCGGATAGAGATCTAATCCACATCGAGCGTGACAGGTGCGCTCACATCGGCGCTATCGGGGGATAAATCGCCCAGATAGGCGTAGCCCACCAGCCCGATGAACCCCAGGACAAACAAAATAACCAGTACCTTGAGCAATCTGAGCATGGAACCCGCCCTTGAATTTCGTGCCTCGGTGTCGTCTATGCCGCATCTACGGCGGCTTACTGAATTATATATGGCATTTTTGCGCTGATCACGCCATTGAGAAAGCCGGAATTTTTTTGGGCGGGGTTTTGCCAAGTGGCCTGGCGGCTGACAAAAACGATTGTACTGGTTGGAATGATGGGGTCGGGGAAATCGGCGGTCGGGGCGGCGTTGGCCCGTCTCGTTGATGCTCCGTTTCTCGACTCTGACGCGGAAATTGAAAAAGCGGCCAACATGACGATCGCGGAAGTGTTCGAACGCGACGGCGAGCCGTTTTTCCGCGAAAAGGAAAGTCAGGTCATCGCGCGGCTGTTGAAGACGCAGCGCTGTATCCTGTCCACTGGTGGCGGCGCGTTTCTGGCGCAAGAGAACCAAGACCGGATTGCGGCCGACGGGCTTTCGGTGTGGCTGCGCACCGATCTCGATTTGTTGTGGTCGCGGGTCCGCCACAAGAATACTCGCCCGTTGTTGCGGACCGCAAATCCACGCGAGACTCTGAAAGAACTTTGCGCGCTGCGCGAGCCGGAATATGCCAAGGCGCAACTGGTCGTGGATGCAGAACCGGGTCTGGAAATCGAAGACATGGCGAAAAAGGTACTGCGGGCGATCGTCGAAGATGGCACCGCGGTCGAGGAGGTCCAATGAACACCCCGCAAATCGTGCACGTCGATCTGGGTGCGCGCGCCTATGATGTCGTGATCGGCGAAGGTTTGATCGCGGGGGCCGCAGATCAGATTGCGCCGCTGCTGGCGCGCAACAAGGTCGCGATCCTGACGGACGAAAACGTCGCCGCCCGACATTTAGAGCCATTGGTCCAAGCCTTGCAGGGTGCCGGGATCGCCAGCAGCCATCTGGCCCTGCCACCCGGCGAAGGGACCAAGGCCTGGCCCCAGTTCGAACGGGCCGTTGAATGGCTGCTGGCGGAAAAGGTCGAACGGCGCGATGTGGTCATTGCCTTGGGCGGCGGGGTGATCGGCGATCTTGCCGGGTTCGCTGCAGCGGTGCTGAGGCGCGGCGTGCGGTTCGTGCAGATCCCCACAACATTACTGGCCCAGGTCGACAGTTCCGTCGGCGGCAAGACAGGGATCAACGCGCCGCAGGGCAAGAACCTGATCGGCGCATTTCACCAACCCAGCCGGGTCCTGGCTGATATTTCGGCGCTTGGCACATTGAGCGCGCGCGATTTTCTGGCCGGCTACGGCGAAGTGGTGAAATACGGGCTGCTCGGGGATGCGGCGTTTTTCGACTGGCTGGAACAGAACGCCCCGGCGATGGCGGCGGGCGACGTGGCCGCGCGCATTCACGCGGTGCGCCGCTCGGTCGAAATGAAGGCCGAGATTGTGGTGCGCGACGAAACCGAGCAGGGCGATCGCGCGCTGCTCAACCTTGGGCATACATTTTGTCACGCGCTAGAAGCTGCGACGGGGTTTGGTGACCGGTTGCTCCACGGCGAAGGGGTCGCCATCGGCTGCGCGCTGGCCTTTGAAACCTCGGCCCGTCTGGGCCTGTGCAGTCAAGAAGATCCCAGTCGCGTCCGTGCGCACCTGCGCGAGATGGGCATGAAGGTCGATCTGGCGGACATACCAGGGGACCTGCCGGATGCCGACGGGTTGCTGGAACTGATGGCCCAGGACAAGAAGGTTTTGGACGGGCAGTTGCGGTTCATCCTTGCGCGCGGAATCGGCCAGGCTTTCGTCACCTCGGACGTCTCGCGCGATGTGGTCAGGGGCGTATTGCAAGACGCGCTGGCCGCGCGCTGATCACCAGAACACCGGGTCGGCTAGGGCCGCGGCGCAGCTTGACGAGCCCGCCAGTGGTCTGAGCGGCGCATCGTTCAGCGATTGGCCCAACCAGCCGTGTGGCTGGCTCAGCGGGTAGGGCGGCGCGGCGATGGCGGCAGAAATCGGCCCAAAGCCGACTTTTTTGTAAAATGCCGGATCGCCATAGGTGATGGCCGCATCCGCGCCGCGCGCACGTAGGTCGTTCAATGCCTGCGCCAACATGGCTTGGCCGACTCCCGTTCCCTGATGATCCGGGTGCACCGCCACGGGCGACAAAAGCCACACCACACGGGGGTCTTGTGCAAACCGCAGCCGGGTCAAAAGGCACCCGCCCATGATTGCGTTCGCGCTGGTTGCGGCAACGGCAATCATGTCGGTTTCCGGTGTACTGGCGAGCAACCGGCTTGCAAGATCACGGATCACTTGGCCCTCTTGCGGGCCCTCGGACGCGGTGAATGCCGCATCGAACACGTCGCAGAAGGGCGTTTTGCGGCCCTGAATGTTGGTTTCGATCCGCACTGGCCTACCCCCTCAAACGGCAAAGGGCCGCCTTGCGGCGACCCCCTTTGGGTTCATGCCATTGATCAAACGATCAAAACGGGATTTCGTCGTCCATGTCTGACCGGCCACCGCCGCCACCGCTACCTTTTGACGGGCCGCTGTCGAAGCCGCCACCCGATCCGCCCTGATCGTAGCCGCCACCATAATCGCCGCCGCCGCCCGAATACCCAGTCCCGCTGCCGCTTTCGCTGCGGCTGTCGAGCAGCGTCAACTCCCCGCGATAAGGGCGCAGCACAACTTCGGTGGAATACCGATCATTGCCTGACTGATCCTGCCATTTGCGGGTTTCCAGTTGGCCTTCGATATAAACCTTGGACCCCTTGCGCAGATATTGCTCGGCGATCCGGGCCAGCGGTTCGGAAAAAATCGCGACCGAATGCCATTCGGTTTTTTCGCGACGCTCGCCGGTGTTGCGGTCCTTCCAGTTTTCCGACGTTGCGATGCGCAGATTGCACACCTTGCCGCCATTCTGGAAAGTTCGTACCTCGGGGTCGCGACCCAGATTGCCCACCAGGATCACCTTGTTTACCGAACCGGCCATATCGCTCCTCCAGAATCTCAACTGCAACGTCGGCGAAACTTACATCAGGTTGCAAGGCCAAGGGAAAGGGCAAAATCGTTTCGACACGCCGGGACTTGGCCCCACAGCCCAAAATGGTTAAGGTCCGCCCGAGACGTTTGAGGGATACAGACAACAATGATCCGCAGACCCGCCCTTTTGGCTTTGCTATGCCTGAGCCTGACTGCGCCGCAGGTGATGGCCGAGACGCTGTTTTCATCGAAATCCCGGTCTACGCTTTTCAATTCGCAACTGGATGTGATCGACCGGCGCGCCGCCGTGCAGTATTCCAGTTCGTCACGCCTGCAACCCAAACCCAACATTGCCGACTATGGCGTCAGCCCAAGCTACAGCGGCAAATATCGTGGCGAATTCCTGCCCTTGGCCCGCGCTGCGGCCGAGCGGAACGGGGTGCCGTCGGACCTGTTCGCGCGCCTGATCCAGCAGGAAAGCAACTGGAACCCGCGGGCGCGGTCCCACAAGGGGGCCATCGGTCTGGCGCAACTGATGCCGGGAACGGCCGCCAAACTGCGCGTGAACCCGCATGATCCCATACAAAACCTTGAAGGCGGCGCGCGCTATCTGCGCATGATGTACGACAAGTTTGGCAGCTGGCGCCTTGCGCTGGCAGCCTATAATGCGGGCCCCGGTGCGGTTGAACGATATTCCGGCGTGCCGCCTTATCGCGAAACCCGCAATTACGTGCGCAAAATCTGGGGCAGTTGATCCCGCGCGCGGTGAACCGATGGAACTTATCGGCGCCGCATTCGTTCTCCTTCCAATCACCGGATGAAAGATGCATCCGCGAATGAAGGGAGTAACATCATGAGAAATATCGTAAAAATTGCTACCGCAACCGCCTTTTCCGTGGCCTTAGCCATACCGGTTGCGGCCCAAGAACTTGTCATTTCTGAAATTGCTGTGGACGCAGATTTCCAGGCAGCAAACGCCAATGCTTTGGACTTCTACCCCGAGCTTTCGGCCGATCTGCAGGCCAAGCTGATTGAAGTGTTGGCGCCGCAACTGGGTGAAAGCCCCTTCCGCGTCCAGGTCAATATCCATGAGGTCAGTCTGGACGGCGACACGTTTTTGCCGGACGACGGTGAATTCAATACCCTGGATGGCACGATCAACGTGTTTCAGCGCGGCGAAGTCACCCCGGACGAAAAATTCCTGGTCGAGCTGAGCGCCTACACCGGCGATGGCGTTGCACCTGAGGGGGCTTTTGTCCTACCACCGGATCGCGAGGACTTCTATCAAGCGCTGATCGATGCCTTTGCGCTGAATGCCAAGGCGAAACTGATGGACGTCGATACCACTGGTGAAACCATCGATAGCGAACGCTGATCCGGATTGGTTGATCCGGGGTGCCGGATCACTTTGCAGCGCTCAGGATTACCCAATGGGCCTTCGCGGTAACGCGGGGGCCTTATTGTTTCGTGCGGAAATCTGATGGGGTTACGCCGGTGGTCTTGTGAAAGGCGCGTGTGAAGTAGGCGGCTGATGTAAAGCCAAGCTCTTGTGCGATGTCCTTCACCGGTTTTTCGGTTTCGGCCAACAGCCGGCGCGCCTCGTAGTGGATGCGGTCCGATAGCAAGGCCGATGCCGGGCGCCCACAGGCGATATTGCACGCACGGCTAAGGTGGGTCGGCGTGACCCCCAGGGCGGCTGCATAATCGGCAACGGATTTTCCGGTCATAAATTCTTCTTCGACCAAGGCGGTGAAAGCCGCAGCCAAACGGCGCGAGGCGTCTGGGTGCGGGTCATAATCGGGCATCATGGCCATTTGCCGTTCAAGCCACACCGACAATAGCCCCGCATGCAGCATCAGCGCCCGTTCGCGGCCGGGCAAATCGGCCGAAATCTCGCGCCCCAACCCGTCAATCAATGCGGTCAATTCGCCCTGCTGGGCGGCATCGCGAAACCGAAGGTGCAACGCCTCTTCCGGCCACATCAGAGAGGGATCGTCCTTGAGATGCAGGATCTGTCCAAAGCTCTGACCGATCGTGTCGAACCCGTGCATCGTGCCGGCGGGCAGGAATATCATGTTGTGAGCGCCATAGCCGCGCGTGACGCCGGAAATCGTGAACCGGCCTTGGCCGCGGGTGAACCACACCAGAACGGGTTGGCGGTAAGATCGCATGGCTTCTGTGCGCCATTTCCCCCCCTGAACAAAGCGGGTCAGCGGGGTGATGCGAAAGTCGGACTGCGCCTGAGGGACGTCCATGATCATGATACTCTGCCTATGTTCGTTTTGTGCAAGTCTAGGCAGGACGCACGGTTTTTCCTAGAAAATTTGGCAACAATTTCATGGCACAAGCCGATTGTTGCCCGTCTGCAATCAGTCGCCGTCAGGGTAACAATATCTTGTGCCAGTCCCGCATTCTGCCCCGAAACCAGGTACGTTGACGTTTGGCAAATTGGCGGGTTGCGGCCTGCGCACGGCTGCGCGCGGTGTCCAAATCAATCTCGCCCCGCAGAAAACTGACCAATTCGGGCGCACCGATAGCTTTTGAAGACAGTCTTGCCGCGTCCCAGTCGGGCAGGTTTGCGCGCGCCTCGTCCAGTGCTCCTTCGTCCAGCATCTGGTCGAACCGCCGGTCGATCCGTTCGGCCAGCCAATCCCGGTCCGCGTCCAGAAGAATGGGAAAACACGCGTTCAGGGGCAGATCCGGGGCAGGGGTGTCGGTCTGCCACGCGGCCAGACCCCGCCCGGTGGTTTGCAAAACCTCCCAGGCGCGCTGCACCCGCATCGGGTTCAGCGGATCTACCTTGTTTGCGGTCTGTGTATCCAGTTCGGCCAGAAGGGCTGCATGACCCTCGGTGCGTACACGCGCGTCGGCCTCGGCCCGGATTCGGGGCGGCGTCGGCGGGATGTCGACCAGGCCTTCGGTCAGGGCCGTGAAATAGAGCCCCGTCCCCCCCACAATAATCGGGCGGCCCGTTCCAAGTAGCGCGCGGGTATCGCGCAGCCAATGTCCAACGGAATATTCAGTTCCGCCCGGCACATGACCATAGAGTTCATGGCGCGCGCGGGTTTCGTCGTCTGGGGTCGGCCGGGCGGTCAGGATGCGCCAGTTGTCATAGACCTGCAGCGCGTCGGCATTCACGATCACACCGCCCTGGGATTCGGCGATCCGAAGCGCCAGCGCCGACTTCCCACTGGCCGTGGGGCCGGCGATCAGCACCGGCAATTCGGCAGAAATCCGTTCAATTACACTGTCCACAGCTCTACCCGCCGTCATTTGGTTTTCGCGCATTGAACCTGCGCCGGTTTTCGATCATTTTGCCCGCACCATACCCGAACATCGGAGCGAAGATATGACCGAGCAGCCCGCAGGCCAACCCTCGACGAAATACAAGCGCGTGTTGCTCAAAATTTCGGGGGAAGCGTTGATGGGAGACCAGGGGTACGGTCTGCATCCGCCCACGGTCGAACGCATCGCCCGCGAGGTCAAGACAGTCCATGATATGGGCGTCGAAATTTGCATGGTCATCGGCGGCGGCAACATCTTTCGCGGGCTGCAGGGCAGCGCGCAAGGGGTAGAGCGCACGACGGCCGATTATATGGGCATGTTGGCCACGGTTATGAACGCGCTGGCGATGCAGGGCGCCCTGGAAACCATCGGCATCCACACCCGCGTGATCAGCGCCATCACCATGAACGAGGTGGCCGAACCCTATATCCGCCGCCGGGCTGTCCGCCACCTGGAGAAAAAACGCGTCTGCATTTTCGCCGCCGGCACCGGGAACCCCTATTTCACCACCGATACCGCCGCCACGCTGCGCGCCAATGAAATGTCCTGCGAGGCGATATTCAAGGGCACCAAGGTCGATGGGGTCTATGACAAAGACCCTGCCAAACATGATGACGCGGTGCGCTATGATCGTATCACCTATGATGATGTGCTGGCGAAACACCTTGGGGTCATGGACGCATCGGCCATTGCGCTGGCGCGCGACAACGACCTGCCGATCATCGTCTTTTCGCTGGACGAACCGGGCGGTTTCAAGACGATCCTGGCCGGGCAGGGCACCTACACAATTGTGTCCTGAGGCGGCGAAATGGCGCTTTTGCGGCCCCAAACCGTGAAACGACGGCTATACATCGGGCATTTTTGGCACTAGGAACATGTCGCAACGAACAACTGTCGAGCGACCAAGAGCATGTCTGAAGAATTCCTACTCGATGTCGATGATCTGACCCGCCGTATGGACGGGGCCATCGCGAACCTGCGCACTGAATTTGCATCGCTGCGGACGGGCCGCGCGTCGTCTTCGATGCTCGAACCGGTGATGGTCGATGCATATGGTGCGCCCACGCCAATCAATCAGGTCGGCACCGTCAACGTCCCTGAACCGCGCATGGTGACCGTGAACGTCTGGGACAAAGGGCTTGTGGGCAAGGTTGAAAAAGCGATCCGTGAAAGCGGGTTGGGAATCAACCCGCAAACGAACGGCACCATCATCATGCTGCCGATCCCCGAGCTGAATGAAGAACGTCGCCGCGAGTTGACCAAAGTCGCCGCGCAATATGCTGAACACGCACGTGTGTCGGTGCGCAACGTGCGCCGTGACGGGATGGACCAGATCAAGAAGGGCAAGGACAACATGTCCGAGGACGACCAGAAGATCTGGGAAGGCGAAGTGCAAGATCTGACTGACAAGTACATCGCCATCGTCGATTCCATGCTTGAAACAAAGCAGGAAGAGATCATGCAGGTTTGACAGGCCGGCTGTATCGGTAATTGTTGCGGGAAGGTTCATGAAGGACACGCCAATCACGGGCCCAGAGCATGTCGCTATCATCATGGATGGCAACGGGCGGTGGGCGACAGCACGCGGACGACCGCGGCTGTTCGGTCACCAGGCGGGGGCCAAGCGCGTGCGCCAGATTGCCGAGGTTTGCCCGAAGCTGGGCGTCAAATATCTGACGGTCTTCGCCTTTTCGACCGAAAACTGGAAACGCACCCAAGACGAAGTCGCGGGGCTGATGTCGCTGTTCAAGCGCTACATCCAGTCGGAAACGCGGGAACTGATTGCCCGCGGCGCGCGCGTGCGGTTCATCGGTGATCGTGTTCGTCTGGATCCAGGGCTGGTCGAATTGATGGGCCAACTGGAACGGTTGACCGAAGGAAATGACGGGCTGCACCTGACCGTGGCTTTGAACTATGGCGGCCGGGATGAGCTTGTGCGCGCTTCCAAGCGCCTGGCCCGCGACGTGGCAGCGGGGCGTCTGGACGTCGATACGGTGGATGAAGAAACGCAGGCAAGTTATTTGGATACCGGCGATTTACCAGATCCGGATCTGGTGATCCGCACCAGTGGCGAAGCGCGAATTTCGAACTTTCTGTTGTGGCAATCCGCGTACTCAGAATATGAATTCGTGGATACGCTTTGGCCCGATTTCACGCCCGAGATTTTCGCCGGGATCGTGCGCAACTTTGCCGCCCGCGAGCGCCGGTTCGGGGCCGTGAAAGCTTGAGCCGTATTCGCCAGACATGGTCGGACCTTGGGCCGCGTGTGATCACCGCGGGCGTTTTGCTCGGGGTCGGGATCTTGGCGGTCTGGGCGGGGTCGGCGGTGTTTTCTGCACTGGTGGTCGTGGTCGCCGCGATCATGATCGGTGAATTGACGGTGATGCTGCGGCGCGGGTTTGAACGAAAGCGTGATTGGGCGCTTGGCGGGTTCTATTTCCTTGTCATTATTTGCGGCGCGCTTGGGCTCATGGCGCTGGCAGACGAAGGCCGGGTGCAACTGCTGTTCTACATCGGGATTGTCGTGGTGACCGACACCATGGGTTACTTTGTCGGGCGCGCAGTTGGGGGGCCGAAATTCTGGCCCGCGATCAGCCCGAAGAAAACCTGGTCTGGCGTGATCGGCGGATGGGCCGGTTCCGCTGTTCTTGCGGTCCTGTGCCAGCCGATCTTGCCGCTGGCCCCGGAAAACGTGGGTATCTTTGTGCTTTTGGCGGTGGCGGTCAGCTTTGCCTCGCAGTTGTCAGACATCATCGAAAGTGCGCTCAAACGGCGGGCCGGGGTCAAGGACAGCTCGCACCTGCTGCCGGGGCACGGCGGCTTTATGGATCGGTTCGATGCACTGGTGGGCGTCGGGGCGCTATACTATGTTGTGTCGCTCTTGGATGCGTTGGTCTGAACGATGGTTCGCCGCGTCAGCATTTTTGGGGCCACGGGTTCGATCGGGCAATCAACCATCGACCTGATCCGGCGAAATCGCGACGCATATCAGATTGTTGCCCTGACCGGCGGGCAAAACATCGACCGGCTGGCGCGCGATGCCATCGACTTGAACGCACAGGCAGCGGTCACTTCTGACCCTGCGCGGCTGGAAGATCTGCGCGCGGCCGTGTCGGGCCATCAGATTGACGTGTCAGCCGGGGCCGACGCCCTCATCACAGCGGCGCAGCGCCCTGCCGATTGGGTCATGTCGGCCATTGTTGGGGCGGCGGGTCTGGCACCGGGGATTGAGGCGCTTAAGCACGGCACGACTTTGGCTTTGGCAAACAAGGAATCCTTGGTGACCGCCGGACCCCTTTTGATGGCCGAGGCCCGGGCCCACGGGGCGCGAATCCTGCCCGTCGACAGTGAACATTCGGCGGTGTTTCAGGCGCTGGTCGGCGAAGATATCGCTGCCGTGGAAAAGGTGATCATCACCGCGTCGGGCGGCGCGTTTCGCGACTGGTCGTTGGACAGGATCGCCACGGCGACGCCCGAACAAGCCGCCACTCATCCGAATTGGGACATGGGTCAGCGCATTACGATCGATAGCGCGTCCATGTTCAACAAAGCGCTTGAGCTGATTGAAACAAAAGAGTTTTTCGGTATTGATCCCGCTCAGATCGATGTTCTGGTCCATCCGCAAAGTCTGGTTCATGCGCTGGTCGGGTTCCGCGACGGGGCGGTGATGGCCCATCTGGGCGCCCCCGACATGCGTCACGCCATCGGCTATGCGCTGCACTGGCCAGACCGGCGCGACTTGCCGGTGGAACGGATCGATCTGGCCCGGATCGGGCAACTGCAATTCGCCGCGCCGGACGATACACGTTTCCCCGCCTTGCGTCTTGCGCGCGATGTCATGGACACCGGTGGGCTGAGCGGCGCGATTTTCAACGCGGCCAAGGAAGCTGCGCTGGACGATTTCATCGCGCGAAGGATTGCGTTCTTGGATATGGCGCGCGTGGTTGAACAGGTCCTCACGGACTTGTCAGGCGACAGGCGCCTTATAAATGCCGCGTTCACTCTTGATAACGTGGCCAATGCAGACCAGATTGCGCGTGTCAAAGCCCATGAAGTGGCCGCACGTCTGAACGGATGAGGTAAGAGCATGGATCTGGGCGGACTGCTCCCGCAATTCGGCAACCTGTTGTATACGCTTGTGGCGTTTATCGTGGCGCTGTCGGTCATCGTGACCGTGCATGAGCTGGGCCATTATCTAGTCGGGCGCTGGTCGGGCATTAAATCTGACGTGTTTTCACTGGGCTTCGGGCCGGTACTGTTCAAGCGCAATGACAAGCACGGAACGCAGTGGCAGATTGCTGCCCTGCCGTTCGGGGGCTACGTCAAGTTCAAAGGCGACGGCGATGCGTCATCGGTTACGGTCGATGACAGCCTGCGCAACCTGTCCCCTGAAGAGCGCCGCCAGACCATGCACGGCGCACCGCTTTGGGCGCGCGCAGCCACTGCGGCCGCGGGGCCGGTGTTTAATTTCATCATGTCGGCCATCGTCTTTTCCCTGTTCCTTTTCGTGCAGGGCACCGCGTCAGATCCGCTGACAGTGGATGAATTGCAGGCGATGCCGGGCGTTCAGGAATTGCAGCCCGGGGATGAAATTCTTGCAATCGCCGGCGCGCAAACCCCAAAACTCGAAGAATTTGCCAACTACGTCGACAGTTTGCCTGACGAAAGCCCGTTGCCGTATACCGTACTGCGCGACGGCGCGGAAAAAACCGTCATGGCGCCCCATCCCATGCCCGCCATCGCCCGCGCGATTTCGCCCGACAGTGCTGCTATCGATGCCCGCATGCGCGAGGGCGACGTGATCACCGCGATCAACGGGCAGCCAGTGGGCACTTTTAACCAGCTGCGGGCCCGCGTGGCCGAAAGCGAGGGCGCGCCACTGGATCTGACAGTCTGGCGCAATGGCGATGAGCTGTCGCTGACCCTGACGCCCCGTCGCCGCGACCTGCCGCTGCCCGAAGGCGGGTTCGAAACCCGCTGGTTGATCGGCATTTCTGGCGGGTTCTTCTTTGATCCACAAACCGAAACGCCAGGATTGGTCCAGACAATTTCTTACGGTGTGGCGCAAACCGGACAGATCATCACCTCGTCGCTGTCGGGGCTCTATCACATGATCATCGGCTCGATCTCTACGTGCAATCTGCGCGGTCCCATCGGTATCGCCGAGACTTCGGGCGCCATGGCCAGTCAGGGGATCGGCAGCTTTATCTGGTTCATTGCGGTGCTGTCCACGGCGGTTGGTCTGCTCAACCTGTTTCCAATCCCGGTATTGGATGGCGGCCACCTGGTGTTTTATGCCTACGAGGCCGTGTTCCGCCGCCAACCGTCCGAGAAAGCCTACCGTATCCTGATGACCATGGGTCTGGCGCTGATCCTGTCGCTGATGGTGTTGGGTGTCACCAATGACCTGTTCTGCGAATGACGGTCTACGAAAAAGTCCTGGAATAGTCTGAGACGCGGGCGCGCGGCCAAATTCCTGACATAATTCTTCCCGATACTCATCAGGCAGAAGGGAACAGGATTCTCCTGACGGAAAATGTAGACTGAGGTGGACGCAGTATGGTTACGATTCTCAAGAATTACCGCAGCTTGTCGTTGCTGGCCGAACTTAACTGGGATCGTCTTCTCTATGGGCTGACGATCATCTTCGCACTGACGGCTGGTTCCTTTGTTGGAACGCTGTTCCGCTGACCCACATCTTTCCCGCGTTTTCATATTGTTGAGCAGGAATGCGCGCGCGCCCAATGGGCGCGTTTTGCTTTTCCCGGGCACGGGTCGGCCGTGTTCAAGTTCCGGGGCTTCGAAAAAGCGCCGATGGATTGGTTTGGGCTTTTGACAAGCGTAGGGGTTCAAGGTTATTCAGACCACAAAATGTGGGACATGAAGGGTGGACAGAATGCGGCGCGAAAACAACCCCCGGTCAGGAAACCTTCGGCATGGGACCGCGTTGCGGGTTTTAGCCGTCGCCGGGCTGCTGGGACTGGGCACAATGGCGCAGCCGCCTGCGGCCGTCGCCCAAAGCTACAGCTTCAATTCCGTGGTCATCGAAGGCAATAATCGCGTCGATGCTGCGACCATTCTGAGTTACGCGGGGATTTCACGCGGCCAGGCCGTCAGCGCCGCTGAACTGAACGATGCCTATCAGCGCATTGCAGGGGCGGGCCTGTTCGAAACGGTCGAGATCGTTCCGCAAGGGGGACGGCTGCTGATCAAGGTGACCGAATACCCGGTGATTGGCCGTATCAATATCGAAGGTAACCGGCGTCTCGACGATGACGAAATCAAAGCGTTGATCCGCTCGCAAGAGCTGCGCATCTATTCGCCCGCCACGGCCGAAGCCGACGCCGCCGCCATTACCCAAGCCTATCAGGACCGCTCGCGTCTGGCGGCGACGATCACGCCCAAGATCATCCGCCGGGGCGACAATTCCGTCGATCTGGTCTTTGAGGTGGCCGAAGGCAAAGTGGTCGAGATCGAGCGCTTGTCCTTCGTCGGCAACCGCAAGTTTACCGATGCGCGCCTGCGCCGTGTGCTTCAGACCAAGCAGGCCGGGTTGCTGCGGACGTTCGTACAGCGTGATAGTTATAACCCCGAACGGATCGCGTTCGACAGGCAGGTTCTGACCGATTTCTATCAATCGCGCGGTTATATCGACTTCCGCATTCTGGACGTGACCTCGGAATTTTCGCGCGAACGCAACGCGTTCTTTGTCACATTCCGTGTGCAAGAAGGGCAACAGTGGACCATTGCGAACACCTCTGTGCGGTCGGAATATCCTTCGCTGGACGCTGCAGCCTACCAGCAATTCCTGAAAATCGGGCAGAATGAAATCTATTCGCCCAATGCCATCGACGATGTGATCAACCGGATGGAGCGTCAAGCGACGCGCGACGGATTGAGTTTCTTGCGGGTTGAGCCGCGGATCACGCGCAATCCGCGCGATTTGTCGGTGAATGTGGAATTCGTGCTGACGCGCGGGCCGCGCGTCTTTGTCGAACGGATCGACATCGAAGGCAACGCCACCACGCTGGACCGCGTGGTGCGGCGCCAGTTCAAAGTGGTTGAAGGCGATCCGTTCAACCCGCGTGAAATCCGCGAAGCGGCCGAACGGGTGCGTGCGCTTGGCTTCTTTTCGGCCGCTGACGTCAATGCACGTCAAGGGTCCGCGCCTGATCAGGTGGTCGTCGATGTGAATCTCGAAGAATCCACCACGGGGTCGTTCAATTTCGGCCTGAATTATGGTGCGACCTCGGGCGCCGCCGTGGCATTCAACATCACGCAGCGCAATTTTCTGGGCCGTGGACAGTTGCTGGAATTCGATGCGGTGGTCGGGAACGAAGATGCGGAAGGTCGCTTTTTGCTGACCGAGCCGGCCTTTCTTGGCCGTGACCTCAGTTTCAGCATCGGCGGGAAATACACCGAAACGCAGTACACGTTTAATTCTTACGACACCCGCGAAATGGCGTTTCTGCTCGGTCTGGGATTCCCGATCGGAGAAACCACGCGCCTTGGACTGGAATACCGCTTTGAGAGCAACGAGCTATTCGATCCGGACAGTGGCGCGTCGGCTTTGATCCTCGCGGACGAAGCACGCGGC
The DNA here is from genome assembly GCF_049943335.1 of Aliiroseovarius sp. PTFE2010. Taxonomy (NCBI): domain Bacteria; kingdom Pseudomonadati; phylum Pseudomonadota; class Alphaproteobacteria; order Rhodobacterales; family Paracoccaceae; genus Aliiroseovarius; species Aliiroseovarius sp. PTFE2010. The sequence continues at coordinate 230,576 of NZ_JBNFVY010000003.1, read as the reverse complement.
GCGGAATATGCATCAATTGTCGGGTACGATCTGTCCTACGATAACCGGCGGACGGGGCTGAATCCCGATGCCGGGATCGTTCTGCGATTCGGTCAGGATTTCGCCGGGCTGGGCGGCGACAACAAGTACATCAAATCCTCGGCCCTGGCCGGTGTGGAAACCCGCGTGGCCAACGATCAGGTCACGCTGCGCGCCGAAGTCGAAGGCGGCTATCTTTATTCGCTGGATGGGGACAGCCGGGCCTATGATCGGTTCTGGGCCGGCCCCCGTGTGATCCGCGGGTTTGCGCCGGGCGGAATCGGACCGCGCGACAGCGGCGATTTTCTTGGGGGCAACAGATACGTGGCGGCGCGTCTTGAGGCCGAGTTCCCGCTGGGCCTGCCCGAGGAATACGGCCTGTCGGGCGGCGTTTTCCTGGATGCCGGTTCGCTTTGGGATCTGGACAATAATCTGGGCGGCAGCATCGATGACAGCCTGATCTGGCGCAGTTCGGCAGGGGCGTCTTTGTTCTGGACCACACCTTTGGGTCCGCTGCGGTTCAACTTCTCGCGGGCGATCAACAAGGAAAGCTACGACGACGAACAGCGGTTCGACCTGACCATTTCGACACGGTTCTGATGACAATGCGGGGGCTGAGCGTTGCCCTGTGGCTGGCCATAGCCACGCCCGTTTTGGCACAGGATCCTGTCCAAACGGATGTGTTGGTCGTGGACACTGACACGGTGGCGGCAAATTCGCTCTACGGGGTGCGGCTGGAACAACGGTTCGAGGCGGCCGCCCAAGCCTTGGTGGCCGAAAACGATCGTATCGAGGCCGAATTGACCGCCGAGGAAAAAGCGCTGACCAAAGAACGCGCGACGCTGGCACCTGACGTATTTCGGCAAAAGGCCGATGCCTTCGATGAAAAGGTCATCCGCATTCGCGCCGAACAGGATGCCAAGGCCAGCGCCGTGCAGGCAATCCGCGAAGAGGGCCGCAGCGAATTTATTCAAGCGCTGACAGAAGTTCTGGCTGATATCGCGCGCGAGCGGGGCGCCGTCATCGTCCTGGAGCAGGGGCAGGTATTCTTGTCAGCGTCCAGTATTGATGTCACTGATCAGGCGATCCAGCGGCTGAATGAAGCCCTGTCTGACCCATCCGCGGCGCCGCAGGAGGACGCGGGCGCCGAATAGGCCGCGCTTGTCCCAAACGGCACCGCTTGCTAGGACAAAACCAACAAGACAAGAACGAAAGATCCGTGCCATGACCGAGCAGCTCCAGACCGCAGATATCGACTTGATCCAGCGGATCATTCCCCACCGTTACCCATTTCTTCTGGTAGACCGGTTGGTCGATATCGATGGGACCAAAAGCGCGACAGGGATCAAGAACGTCACCTTCAACGAGCCGCATTTCCAGGGCCATTTTCCCGGCGCGCCGATCATGCCAGGTGTCACGATCATCGAAGCGATGGCTCAGACCGCAGCGATCATGGTGGGTGTGGCGGAAGGTCTGGCCGACAAGGATTTTCTGGTCTACTTCATGGCGATCGAAAAGGCCAAGTTCCGCCGCAAGGTCGTGCCTGGCGACGTTTTGAAAATGCACGTTACGACCAAGCGCGGTGGCGGTAAGGTGTGGAAATTCGAAGGGCGCGCAGAGGTCGACGGCGAAGTTGCCTGCGATGCCGAATTCACCGCCATGCTCGACATGCCCAAGGAATGAGCCGCATGGGGATCGACCCGACAGCGCGTATCCACCCCTCAGCCGTCATTGAGGACGGCGCCATTATCGGTGCGGGGGCTCAGGTTGGGCCCTTTTGCGTGATCGGCGCACAGGCGCGCCTTGGCGCAGGGGTGGTGGTCAAATCGCATGCCGTCGTGACCGGCGATACGCTGGTCGGCGACGAAACCGAGATTTTCCCCTTCGCTTGCGTTGGCGAAGTGCCGCAGGATTTGAAATACAAGGGTGAAAAGACACGCCTGGTGATCGGCAAGCGCAACCGTATCCGCGAGGGCGCGACCTTGAACCTTGGGACCGAAGGCGGCGGCGGGCTGACACAGATCGGCGACGATTGCCTGCTGATGACCGGCGCGCATGTTGGCCACGATGCCCGTCTGGGTGATCGCGTCATTCTGGCAAATCAGGTCGCCATTGCCGGGCACTGCATTATTGAAGATGACGTGATCATCGGCGGACTGTCGGGCGTGCATCAATGGGTCCGGGTCGGGCAAGGCGCCATTATCGGCGCGGTCACCATGGTCACGAATGATGTGATTCCGCACGGATTGGTGCAGGGCCCGCGCGGCCAGCTTGACGGGTTGAACCTTGTGGGGCTGAAACGGCGTGGTGTGCCACGCGCGGATATCACCGCGTTGCGGGCGGCCTTTATGGCGCTCAGTCAGGGCGAGGGCAGTTTTGCCGAGCGCGCCGACCGGCTGGCCAAGGATCCGGGCAGCGAATACGTCCGCCAGATCACCGATTTCATCATGGGGGCGAGCGACCGGTCGTTCCTGACGCCCAAATGACCGCCCGCGCAGCCATTATTGCCGGGCGCGGCGATTTGCCGGGCGTCATGGCCGGGCCGTTGGACAACCCGCTTTTCGTCACCATCAAGGGCGAAGATGTCGCCGTCCCGCCCGGCGCAGAAAGCTACCAGGCCGACATCGCCAAGATCGGCAGTCTCTTTGCCAAGCTCAAGGCCTGCAATGTTACACATGTGGTCTTTGCTGGCGCTGTCTCGCGCCCCGCGCTGAACCCTGCAGAATTCGACGAGGTCATGCGCGGTTTCGCCCCGCGCCTGATACCCGCCCTGCAAAAAGGCGATGATGCCCTTTTGCGTGAGGTCTTGGATCTGTTTGAAGAACACGGGTTCGAAATCGTCGCGCCCCCCGAACTGGTGCCCGAACTTTGCCTGAGCGAAGGCGAAATGCTGGGCCGCGACATGACGCATGACGAAGCGGTGGATGCCGTGCGGGGGCACGGAATTCTCAACCATCTGGGGCATCTCGATCTGGGGCAGGCCTGTGTGGTGGCGGCGGGATTGTGTCTTGGGATTGAAACCCTGCAGGGCACCGATGCGATGCTGCGTTTTGTTGGCGAAACCCCTGATCACCTGCGCCGCGCCCCGGGCGTTTTGGTCAAGGCCCCCAAGCCCGGCCAGGACATGCGCATCGACATGCCGGTCATCGGCCCCGACACGGTGATCGCCGCCCACACTGCGGGCTTGTCCGGCATCGTTATACAGGCCGAAGGCGTCATGGTGCTCCATCGTGACAAGATCGAAGAGCAGCTGGCCGAAACCGGACTGTTCCTTGCGGCGCTGTGATGCGCGCGTTCCTGATCGCGGGCGAGCCTTCGGGTGACAAGCTGGGCGCTGCGCTGATCGCGGGGCTGCGCGAGCTCACACAAGTAGATCTGCAAGGGATCGCCGGGCCCCTGATGCAAGGGCAGGGGATGGACAGCCTTTTCCCCTTGGAGGAACTGTCGGTCATGGGCATCGCCGAGGTGTTGCCCAAGTACCGCCACCTCAAACGGCGCATCCGCGAAACCGCCGAGAAGGTGATCGACACGAAACCCGATGTGCTGATCACGATCGACAGCCCCGATTTCTGCCTGCGCGTTGCGCGTCTGGTCAAAGCGGCCAATCCCTCCCAGAGGATCGTTCACTATGTTGCGCCCACCGTTTGGGCTTGGCGCCCGAAACGCGCGCAGAAAATGGCCGAAACCGTGGACCAGGTACTGGCGCTTTTGCCGTTTGAGCCGCCCTATTTCGAAAAGGTCGGGCTGCAGTGCGATTTTGTCGGCCACCCTGTTGCCGTCGAACCCGTGCCCACCGACGCGCAAGTTGCGGCCTTTCGTCAGACCCACGGGCTGGGTGACGCACAGGTGATCCTTGCTTTGCCCGGATCGCGCCGCGCCGAGATCAGCCGTCTCGCTGACCCCTTTGGTCTGGCGCTGCGCGAATTGGTGCACACGCATCCGGATGCCCGCGTTGTCCTGCCGACGTTGCCGCACCTGCGCGAAGAGGTCACGCGCCTGACCGCTGACTGGCCGGCGCCCCTGATACTGACCCCCGATCCAGACGAAAAGCGCACGGCTTTTGCTGCTGCCGATATTGCGTTGGCGGCTTCGGGCACGGTGTCATTGGAACTGGCGGCGGTGGATACGCCCATGGTGGTCGCCTACGATATGAACTGGATCAGTTGGCAGATCATGTCCCGCATGGCGTTGATTGATACGGTCACGCTCGTGAACCTTGTGACAGGGCGAAAAACGGTGGCCGAATTCCTCGGACCAGATTGTCAGTCCGCGCCCATCGCTGCCGCCCTTGCAACGCTGCTCGACGAACCCTCGGCCCGGGCAACCCAGCGTCAGGCGATGGCTGACGCCATGGCTGCACTTGGCCGGGGACAGGAACGCCCCGGCCTGCGGGCCGCGCGGGCCATTCTGGCTGGCCTGCCGTCGGTTTCTTGAGAAATCCCCGCCAGGGGGGCTTTGGAAAGACGTGTTTTGGCTGTGCCAAACAAACCGCGCCTTCGCGCCATGGTTCTGCCGCGCCAAGGGTCTGATCAGGCTGGTCAGTAGCCGCGCCAGATCCAGCCGCCGCCAAAGATGCGCGGGCTGTCGGGGTCATAGAACACACAGGCCTGCCCCGGGGACACGCCTTCTTCAGCCACCACCAGTTCGACGTCGGCCGTATCCGGGCCCGTGGGCCGGACAATCGCCTCGCGCGGGGGGCGCGTGGATCGCACTTTCACGTCCAGTCGCCATTCCGCGCGGCTGTCAAACGGCGCGTCGCCGAGCCAGTTGATCTCGCGCACGGGCACGATCCGTTTGGCCAGCATGTCCTTGGGCCCAACGACAACCTGCCGCGAATCCACATCCAGTTTCACCACGTAGAGCGGATCCGCCAGACCACCGATCCCCAAGCCTCTGCGTTGTCCGATCGTATAGTGGATCACGCCGTCATGTGTGCCCAGTACCCGTCCGTCCGCATGAACGATCTCGCCCGGTTCCGCGGCGCCGGGGCGCAGTTTTTCGATCACGCTGGCGTAGTTGCCATTCGGCACGAAACAGATGTCTTGGCTGTCAGGTTTGTCTGCCACTGCCAGCCCGTATTTCGCCGCCAGCTTGCGGGTTTCGGCTTTGCTGGCCAGATGACCCAATGGAAACCGCAGGAAATCCAGTTGTTCGGGTGTGGTAGAGAACAGGAAATAACTCTGGTCGCGGGCCGGGTCGGCCGCCGAGTGCAATTCGGGTCCTGCTTGGCCAACAGCGCGCTGAATGTAATGACCGGTCGCCATGCAATCGGCGTCCAGATCGCGCGCCGTTTCCAGTAGATCCTTGAATTTCACCCGCTCATTGCAGCGGATGCACGGCACCGGCGTGGCGCCAGCCAGGTAGCTGTCGGCGAATTCATCGATCACCGCGTCTTTGAAGATGTTTTCATAGTCCAGCACATAATGGGGAAATCCCATGTCTTCGGCCACGCGGCGTGCATCATGGATGTCGACGCCCGCGCAGCAGGCGCCCTTTTTGGCCAGGGCGGCGCCATGATCGTAAAGCTGCAAAGTCACCCCGACCACGTCATAGCCTTCTTCGGCCAACATTGCGGCGACGACAGAACTGTCCACGCCGCCCGACATCGCCACGACAACCCGTGTGTCGGCGGGGGGTTTGGCAAAACCCAGGGAATTGAGCGGTGCATCGTCGCGAGCCATGGTTAAAACCTTGATTCAAAATTTGCGGAAAGCCTGCGGAATATAGGCAAATTCTCAGTATTCTCAAGGGGGCGTTTCACCCGACCTTAAGACCCCTGCGCCAAATTGATCGCGTGGTTACGACGAGGGTGAGACCTATGTATCTAAAAAAAGTGGATGGTCCGCGGGCAGTGACGCTGCCGGATGGAACGATCATGACCCGGGCTGACCTGCCACAGCCCGACACGCGCCGGTGGGTCGCGTCGCGTAAGGCGGCATTGGTCAAGGCGGTGGCGTATGGGTTGGTTTCAGAAAGCGAAATCCTCAAGATGTACGATCTGTCCGAAGAAGAATTTCGATCTTGGCAGGGGGCGGTCGCCCAGTACGGCGAAGCGGCGCTCAAGGCGACGGCGGTTCAGAAGTATAGACAACCATAGGTAGAATCTCGTAAAGTGTTAAAACTGGTAACGTGTAGTTAACCAATTTTGTTTTACCTACACCGGACAGAACGGTTAACGCGGAGACGAAACAATGCGCATCTTGCTGGTCGAAGACGATCCGACGACATCCAAGAGCATCGAACTCATGCTGAGTCATGCGAATCTGAATGTCTATGCCACCGATCTTGGTGAAGAAGGTATCGACCTTGCCAAGCTCTATGACTACGATTTGATCCTGCTGGACTTGAATCTGCCCGATATGAATGGGCACGAAGTGCTCCGCCAGCTGCGTCTTGCCCGGATCGACACGCCGATCCTGATCCTGACCGGCGCGGACGACACCGAAAACAAGATCAAGGGATTTGGATTTGGGGCAGATGATTACCTGACCAAACCGTTCCACCGCGAAGAACTGGTCGCGCGCATTCATGCGATTATTCGCCGTTCAAAAGGGCATTCCCAGTCAGTCATCAAGACCGGCCAGATTGAAGTGAACCTGGATGCCAAGACTGTATCAGCCAACGGCAAGGCCATTCACCTGACCGGCAAAGAATACCAGATGCTTGAGTTGCTGAGCCTGCGCAAAGGCACAACGCTGACAAAGGAAATGTTCCTGAACCATCTTTATGGCGGAATGGACGAGCCGGAACTCAAGATCATCGACGTGTTCATTTGCAAGCTGCGCAAAAAGCTCAGCAATGCGACTGACGGTGAAAACAACATCGAAACAGTCTGGGGTCGTGGTTATGTGTTGCGCGATCCCGAACCCGTCAGCGATCACCAGATCGCCATCGGGGCCTGACAACTTCCACTCACGGCGCTTTGCCTGAATAGGCAGGGCACGACAGCACTGGACCTCTCTCAGGTGTCCCCATAAATAATCAGGGCACATGCGGGGGGTCTTTTCATGTCTGACAGAGATACACCGGTATCGGAATTGACCGAGGCGGACGCGAAAAAGGAATTGGCCCGACTGGCTGATTTGCTTGGGGCCGCGAACACGGCCTATCATACGCAAGACGCCCCGCAGATCAGTGATGCCGAATATGATCAGCTGAAGCGACGCAATGCCCGGATCGAAGCGCGGTTTCCAGCGCTCAAAAGGGCCGATAGCCCGACCGATCAGGTGGGGGCCGCGCCGGCAGAAGGGTTCCCAAAGCTCACCCACACCGTTCCAATGTTATCGCTGGCCAACGCGTTCAACGACGATGACATCCGTGATTTCGACACCTCGGTGCGCAAGTTCTTGGGGCTGGAAACGGCGATCGAATATACAGCAGAACCCAAGATCGACGGGCTTTCGCTCAGCTTGCGGTATGAAAACGGTATCTTGGTTCAGGCTGCCACCCGCGGCGACGGGACCACAGGGGAAAACGTTACCGCCAACGCTTTGACCATCACCGAACGGATCCCGGACGGCGCCGAACATCCTGACATTCCGAACCGCATCCACGGTGCGCCGAAAATCTTGGAAGTGCGGGGCGAGGTCTATATGAGCCACGCAGATTTCGCAGCCCTGAACGCGGCCCAAACGGCCAGAGGGGCCAAGACTTTTGCAAATCCACGCAATGCGGCCGCCGGATCCTTGCGCCAACTTGATCCCGCGATCACCCGTTCGCGCCCACTTCGGTTTTTTGCCTATGCCTGGGGCGCGCTTTCTGAGCCGCTTGCCAAGACGCAACTTGATGCCATCCACCGCCTGTCCGAATTGGGGTTTGCAACCAATCCGCTGACCCGCCTGTGCACTGGCCCGGATGAGATGATTGAGCATTATCGCACGATCGAAGCGCAACGTGCCACGCTGGGCTATGACATTGACGGTGTGGTTTACAAGGTCAATGACCTCGCGCTGCAGGACCGGCTGTGGGTTCGCGCGTCGACGCCCCGCTGGGCGATTGCACACAAATTCCCGGCCGAATTGGCTTGGACCCGGCTGGAACGGATCGAAATTCAGGTCGGTCGCACCGGCGCGCTCAGCCCCGTGGCGCGTCTGATGCCGGTGACAGTGGGCGGGGTCGTGGTGTCAAACGCCACCTTGCACAACGAAGACTACATCGCCGGACGTGACAGCAAGGGTCATCCGATCCGCGATGGCAAGGACATTCGCGAAGGAGACTGGGTGCAAGTCTATCGCGCAGGCGATGTCATTCCCAAGATTGCGGATGTTGACCTGTCCAAACGCCCGGCAGATGCGAAAATTTTCGACTTCCCCAAAACATGTCCCGAATGCGGCTCGGCGGCGATCCGCGAAGACGGCGATGCTGTCCGGCGCTGCACCGGCGGCTTGATCTGCCCCGCGCAAGCGGTGGAAAAGCTCAAACACCTGGTCAGTCGCGGGGCGTTGGACATAGACGGGCTAGGCGCCAAACAGATCGAACAGTTTTACGACGATGGGTGGGTGCGCGAACCTGCCGATATTTTTACCCTCGAAGAACGGTTCGGCCACGGGCTTAAACAGCTTAGTAATCGTGAAGGCTGGGGCGAAAAATCGGCGAATGCGCTGTTTTTCGCGATCCGGAATGCGCGGCAGGTCAAACTGGCACGGGTGATTTTCGGACTTGGAATAAGGCACGTCGGCGAAAGCAATGCCGGTCTCTTGGCCGCCCACTACGGCAGCTGGGCGAATTTTGAAGCGGCCATGACCCGGGCACAGGTGGGCAGCGGCCCCGAATGGGACGAGTTGATGAACATTGACGGGGTGGGACAGGTCATGGCCCAATCGCTTGTCACCACTTTCCACCAAGACGCCGAGCGCGCATCAATCGACCGTCTGGTTGCCCATTTGCAGATCGAAGACGCCCCGCAGGCCGCTCATGACAGCCCAGTGTCGGGCAAAACCGTGGTCTTTACCGGTGCACTGGAAAAAATGACACGGGCCGAAGCCAAGGTCCGGGCCGAAGCGCTCGGGGCGAAGGTGGCTGGGTCAGTCAGTGCCAAGACCGATCTTTTGGTCGCTGGCCCGGGCGCGGGATCCAAAGCGAAAAAGGCCAAAGAATTAGGCATAGAAACAATTGATGAGGACGCCTGGCTTGCCCTGGTCGAAGGGAAATGACCGGACGTCCCGCCGACCTGTTTCCTCTTTTTGCCGGGCTCGAAACGCTTGACGGCGTGGGGCCCAAGACGGCCAAGGCATTTGCGGGCCTGAACGTGGAAAAACCGCGGGATCTGATTCTGACGCTGCCACATTCCGTCATTGACAGGGCCCGTCGGTCATCGGTGCTCGATGTACAGCCGCCCAGTGTCGTGACGGTCGAGGTGACCGTTTTGCGCCATCAACCGCCCTCGCGACGTGGGCTGCCATACCGGGTCCATGTCGAAGATGCGCGCACGGATTTTCAAATCGTGTTCTTTCGCGGAGGCGGGGATTGGATCACCAAACAGCTACCGGAAGGGGCGCGGCGGGTTGTATCGGGCAAGGTGGAAATTTTCGATGGAATGGCCCAGATCGTGCATCCCGATCACATTCTTCCGCCTGCTCAAGCAGATACTATTCCGGATTTCGAACCGGTCTACCCTTTGGCGGCGGGGCTGACGCAACGCGGCGTTGCCAAGGCGGCGCAGGCGGCGCTGGCGCGGGTCCCTGACCTTGACGAATGGATAGATCCGGCCCTGCGCGCGCGCGAAGGATGGCCGGCGTTTCAAACAGCCTTGCAAACCGCACATGCGCCACTTTCTCTTGATGAGATGTCCGCCACAGCCCCTGCGCGGCAGCGCTTGGCCTTTGATGAGCTTTTCGCGCATCAATTGACCCTTGCCCTGGCCCGCGCGGTGCAGCGCCGTGGCAAAGGGATGAAAACCCACGGCGACGGGTGTTTGCGGGGCAGGGTTCTAAGCGCGCTGCCCTATGAACCAACCGGGGCTCAAACCCGCGCCGTGGCCGAGATCGAAAGCGATATGGCCGCCCAGGCACGCATGAACCGCCTGTTGCAGGGCGACGTCGGGGCGGGAAAAACGCTGGTCGCACTCATGGCGTTGCTCATCGCGGTTGAGGCTGGCGGGCAGGGCGTGATGATGGCTCCGACCGAAATTCTAGCGCGCCAACACATGGCCGCGCTGAAACCGATTGCTGAACCTGCGGGTGTGACGATTGACATCCTGACGGGCCGCGACAAGGGCGGCGAACGGCGCGCCAAACTGGATGCCTTGGCGCGGGGCGACATCGATATTCTGCTTGGTACCCACGCGGTGTTCCAGCAGGATGTGGTGTTTCGCGATCTTCGCCTTGCCGTCGTGGACGAACAGCACCGCTTTGGCGTGTCTCAGCGTATGGAACTGGGCGCCAAGGGTCGGGCAGTGGACATGCTGGTGATGACAGCCACCCCCATTCCCCGCTCGCTCAGCCTGGCACAGTATGGCGACATGGATGTGTCTGTGCTGGATGAAAAGCCACCCGGGCGCAAATCGGTGACGACTGCGCTTGTGTCACTTGGTCGATTGGATGAAGTGGTTGCGCATCTGAAGAATGCAATTGCTGATGGCCGTCAGGCCTATTGGGTTTGCCCGCTGGTCGAAGACAGTGAGGTGAGTGACCTGTCGTCTGCCGATGCGCGGTTCAAAAGCCTGCGCGCGGCCATGGAAGACGGGGTCGTCGGATTGGTGCACGGACAAATGCCGCCTGCCGAAAAAGATGCGGCAATGGCGTTGTTCGAAGCGGGAAAGACCGCCGTTCTGGTGGCAACAACCGTGATTGAGGTTGGGGTCAACGTGCCGAACGCATCCATCATGGTGATCGAACGGGCTGAATCCTTTGGCCTGGCGCAGTTGCACCAGTTGCGCGGGCGGGTTGGGCGCGGGTCCGAGCAATCGACCTGCTTGATGTTGTACGCCGAACCGCTGAGCGAAACCGGCCGGCACCGGCTGGAAATTCTGCGTGGGACCGAAGACGGGTTCCGCATCGCCGAAGAAGACCTGGCCATGCGCGGGGCGGGCGATGTGATCGGCACGGCGCAATCAGGACTGCCGCGGTTTCGGATCGCCGACATTGAGCGTCAATCCGCCCTTATGGCTTTGGCTCAATCCGACGCGCGGAAATTGCTTTTGGATGATCCCAACTTGGAAACCCCGCGAGGGACAGCGGCGCGTATGCTGTTATGGTTGATGGAGCAGGACAAGGCTTTCCGATATTTGTCAGTGGGTTAGCCTATAGCGTTCTCTTTTGTTCGCGAATGTTCTCAAAAAGTTCTTTACTTAACGTCGCAAAGGTGAGAACAAAGAGCTAACAAATCATTAACCATGAGGCTCCCATGTTGACCGAGATCCGCTCCATTCTCTTCCGTTCGCAGTCGACTTTGGCCGGTGATGTGCTCGGCATGGTATCGATTGGTGTGATGTTCTTTGCCGGTTTGCATTTGCCCGGCATTCTCTGACTTTAGGTTTCTGCCTGCGTTCTGTTGGCGACCTGGCGTCCTGTCCCCAAGCTTTGGACGCGCTTCTCACGATCATCGCCTGCTCGTGACACATGGCCGGGGTTTACCTCATCCCTTGGCCGGGTCGCCGATCGACAGATACGCCACTTTCCGCCGCCTCCTGCCCCGGAGCGCGGCGGTTTTTTTAGGTTTTGTACGCCAATCGCAGACCGCCCCAGTGGCGACCCCTGATATAGATTGGAGCGGACAGATCCTTCATCAAGACAAAATTCCCACCGCCCATGTCGCGCCGATACATCTGCAGCAGAAAGGTCTGTGTATTCCGACCGGCTTTCAGACCAACCCGGTCGTCAAATATGCGCCGATTTCGACAATTGGCCATGTTCCATTCCGCATCTGCGCCCTGTTGCTGCGAGAATTTCTTGTTATGCGTTGGCAGATAGCCATTTCGGTCCACGGCCGCGCAAAACACCACCGATGGATCGAACGCGGCTGCGTCTTCCTGGATGGATGGCAAAAGGCGATCGGTCAGATCGGTGAACCGCGTTGTCATTTGTGCGGGGTTCGTGCCGGGAATGGGCGTATAGCGCGTGTCGAACAGCGCTTCTATCGTGATGTCGCCCCGATCGATTGCGTCTTCGAATGCAAGTGAAACCCGTTGCGCATCTTCCACCACGCGGGCGATAAACCGACCGTCCAGCGATTTGCCCCCCAATTCGACCGACTGCTGGACCATCGTTTCCGATGTATCGATCAGGTTTTGCGACTTGTCCCGTGCCTGGTGGATGCCCTCGGCGGTGTCGTGAACGCTGGCAGCAATGCTGTCAAAAGCCGGACGGAAGGTTTCCATCGCCTTGAGGGCCCGGGCAGCGTTATCCTGAATGTGGTTGGATTTGTCATGGGTCGAGCGCACGCCATCCGCAATGGCCAACAAGGCGCGGTCGGTTTCGGAAGACCGGTCGATGATTTCGCTGGCGTCCTTGCCAACGTCACCTGCTTCGACGGAAAGTTTCGATACCCACGATGACAGGTCCGTCACGGAACCTTCTATCTCGGCCGCCGCGCGAGAGGTCTTTTGGCTGAGTTCGTTGATCGCCTCGGCGACGACACCGAAGCCGAGTCCATGTTCGCCAGCGCGCGCCGCTTCGATCTTGGCGTTGATGGCCAGAATGTTCACCTGGCGCGCGATGTCTGCGATGTCGTTGTTCTTGGATTCCACTTGTATCAACGCATCGGCGACCTGGCCCATCCGTTCGACCAATGCGGCGACCCAGCCAGCCACGGAATTCGACTGTTGGCCGGATTGGCGCACGTAGTCGACAGAAGATTCGACCGTATCCAAAGTGCTCTTGGCGGTTTCCACCACTTCTTCGACTGCGCCGCGCACTTCACCGTTGGCAAACAACATGTCCTCAACACCGGCGGACACATCGGCCAGGCGCCGCAACTGGTCTTTTGATTTTTCGTCAACGCCGTCCAGGAACCCGGCCAGGTTCACCACGTCGAAACCCAAGCCCGAGGCCAGTTCGGCCATTACGGTGAGCCGGTCATCCCCATGCGGCACTTCGGCACAAGAGGCAATCCGTTCAGGGTTTTGCATTCGGCGATCTCCGTTCATCGAAACAGAGTTAGCCCAGAGTGTTTACCACGCCGTTAAGCGCCGGCTTGCTCCAATGCCTCTAGCGTGGCGTCAAATGCCAACATGATCGACGCATGGCGGTTCTTGAAGTCGCGGGCCGGGACCAGCGCATCGAACCCATCGAAAGGGGCGGTCGGAGGGGCGCCCCCGTCCTTCAGCATCGCCAAAAGTTGGTCACGCGCGGTCTGGACCTGCGCCCGGGTTGCCCCGATGACGTTGGTGCCGACCAAAGCGGCCGATGCTTGCCCGAGCGCGCAAGCCTTAACATCCTGGGCAAAGCGGCTGACCTTGCCATCATTGACATCCAGGTCCACGGTGACGGTCGATCCGCAAAGCGGCGAGCGCTTTTTCACGCTGGCGTGTGGCGCGTCCAGGCGGCCCAGATGTGGAATGCTGGCCGCAAGTTCCAGTATGCGGCCCGAGTAGAGCGAAACGAGATCGGCGTCGGACATGGGTTTCCTTCCCTTGGCTGGCCTCTTACATAGGCCGCGACACTGCCCACGGAAAGGATGCGCCATGACTTTCAACCCTGCAACCCTGCGCTATAACGACCAAGGTCTGATCCCTGCCGTTGCCCAGGACGCAACAAGTGGCGAGGTATTGATGATGGCGTGGATGAATGCCGAATCGGTCACGCGAACGCTTCTGACCGGCAATGTCACTTACTGGAGCCGCTCGCGGCAGGCGTTCTGGGTCAAGGGCGAAAGCTCGGGGCATGTGCAGAAACTGGTTGATTTTCGCGTTGATTGCGACCGCGATTGTATTCTTGTGACGGTGGATCAAACCGGTCCGGCCTGCCACACCAACCGTCGGAGCTGTTTCTACACGGCCGTGCGGGATGGCGCGGAAGTTGAACTGATGTCCCCGCAAGAATAGCGCCGCCCATACCGTGCCGAATGGGCCTGCGGGGCCCGCCATACGTCGGCGTAGGGTCAGAGCCCGACCATGCGCCGAATATCGCTCGGTGTGGCCCCGTCGGCCCGGTAGGCCGCGATGGCACGGGCGTCGTCGCGCTTGGCCAAGCGCTTGCCTTGGTCATCGCGGATCAGGCGGTGATGGTGATAGTCCGGTGTCGCCAGGCCCAGCAGTCTTTGCAGGACCACGTGGATTTTGGTTGCCTCAAACAGGTCCTGCCCCCGCACGACATGCGTTATGCCCTGAGCGGCATCGTCCAGGACGACCGAAAGGTGATAGCTGCCCAGAAAGTCCTTGCGCGACAGGACGACATCGCCAACCTCGCGCACCAACTCCTCTGGGGTGAAGGTGACCGTGCGGGTCTCAAGTGTCTGGATGTCGGTTATTTCGTGAAAATTCGCCATGGTCGTGCCACCACCCGGTCGATCGATCCGGCTGTCGCAAACTGCGCGCGCGGCGGTCTCCATGTGCAAGCGCAGCGCGGTCTGTTCCGGCATGGGGGTCGACGAATAGGCCGCGCCCGTCGCGTCGTGCCAACTGCGGCAGGTTCCCGGATAGATCAGCCCGTCTGGCCCGTGGATCGGATCGCGTTCTTGCGGCGCGCTGGCGGCCTGCGCGATGTCGCGCCGGGTGCACGTGCAGGGGTAAAGCCAACCGCACTTCCACAGCCGTTGAAGAGCTGTGCGATAAGCTGGCAGCCGATCCGACTGGCGCATTACGGGGGTTTCCCACGTCAGCCCCAGCCATTCCAGATCGTCAAAGATCTGCTGCTCCCATTGGGGTTTTGAACGTTGGCGATCGATGTCTTCAAAGCGCAACAAAAATCGCCCGCCGTTGGCCATCGCCATGTCGTGGGCCATCAGCGCGGAAAAGGCGTGACCCAAGTGCAGCGGCCCTGTCGGGCTGGGGGCGAACCGGGTCGTGACTGACATCAGCTTTGGCCTGAAAGCCAGTCCTGAAAATGGATCTTGGCGCGATCTGTGTAGGCTTTGTAGCGGTCTTTGCGGCCCCGTCGTCCGCCGCGCAATCCTTCGACGGGCGGCAACAGGCCAAAATTCACGTTCATCGGCTGAAAGGTCTTGGCCTCGGCCCCGCCGGTGATGTGGTGGATCAGTGCGCCCATGGCCGTGGTGCGCGGGGGGCTTGCGATTGGCTGGCCAAGGATCTCGGCGGCCGCAAGGCGCCCTGCCAAAAGGCCCATCGCCGCGCTTTCCACATACCCCTCAACCCCGGTCACTTGTCCGGCAAAGCGGATGTACGGGCGCGAGCGCAGGCGCATCTGGTCGTCCAACAGTGTGGGCGAGTTCAAAAATGTGTTGCGGTGGATCCCGCCCAAACGTGCGAAAGACGCGTTCTCCAGGCCGGGAATCGTACGAAAAACAGTTGTTTGGGCGCCGTACTTCATCTTGGTTTGAAAGCCGACGATATTGTAGAGCGTGCCCAATTTGTTGTCCCGGCGTAGCTGGACAACCGCGTAGGGCTTTTCATCTGGCTTGTGGGCATTGGTCAGGCCGATAGGCTTCATCGGACCGAACCGCAGGGTTTCGCGCCCGCGTTCCGCCATGACTTCGATTGGCAGACAGCCGTCGAAATAGCCGGCCGTTTCGCCTTCGTGGAATTCCGTTTTGTCCGCGGCCAGAAGAGCGTCGATGAAGGTTTCGTACTGGTCTTTGGTCATTGGGCAGTTGAGGTAGGCTTTCTGCTCTTCCTCGGTCTCGCCCTTGTCGTAGCGGCTCTGGAGCCAGGCGACGTCCATGTCGATACTGTCGGCATAAACGATCGGCGCGATAGCATCGAAAAACGCCAGTCGGTCGGTGCCGGTTTCCTGCGCGATGGCGTCTCCCAGCTTGGCCGAGGTAAGAGGACCGGTCGCGAAAATCCAGCTTCCGCTATCGGGAAGAGACGTGATTTCAGCGTCTTGGACCGTGATGTTCGGGTGGTTCTTAAGATTGTCTGTCACCCATTGCGCAAAGGGGTCGCGATCTACGGCCAGGGCCCCACCGGCGGGCAGACGGTGCTTGTCAGCCGCCGCCATGATCAGCCCATTCGCAGCCCGCATTTCCCAGTGCAAAAGGCCGACGGCGTTTTGTTCGCTGTCATCACTGCGGAATGAATTCGAGCACACCATTTCGGCAAGGTTGCCGGTTTGGTGGGCAAAGGTTTCGACCTTGGGGCGCATTTCGTGGATCACGACCTGGACGCCCATATGTGCGGCCTGCCAAGCGGCTTCGGATCCGGCCATGCCGCCGCCGACGATATGAAGGGTTTTATTCATCCGGGCGATGTAGGCGCATTTGGCGGGGATGGGAAGGGGGCTTTCCACCCCCATCGCGGCCCGTTACGCCGCCCCCGATGATATTTTCGAAAAGAAGAGTGTGGTTTACTCGGCCACAGGCGTTTCGGCCTCTTCTTCGTCTTGTTCTGCGATCCACGCAACGCTGACGACTTCCTCGCCCGCGGCGGTGTTGAATACCTTGACGCCGCCAGCACTGCGTGAGCGGAACGAGATCCCATCTACCGGGCAACGGATCGATTGGCCCTTCGAGGTGGCCAACATGATCTGGTCCCCTTCGGAAACCGGGAAAGAGGCGACGAGCTGGCCACCGCGCATCGCCTTGTCCATGGCGGCAACACCTTGGCCACCGCGCCCGCGGACGGGGTAGTCGTGCGACGAGCTGATTTTGCCGGTTCCATTTTCCGCGATGGTCAGGATCAGGTCTTCGGCGTTGCGCATTTCTTCAAACCGCTCGGCACTGATGTTGCCTGCTGGAACATCATCGTCGTCTGAGATTTCTTCATCGGTACCAGACAATTGGCGACGCATCTTAAGGTAGGCTGCGCGTTCCTCTGAGGTGGCTTCGAAGTGGCGGATAACTGACATTGACACCACGCGGTCGTTCTCTTGCAGGCGCACGCCGCGCACACCCGTGGAATCGCGGCCCTTGAAGACCCGTACTTCGGTCGTGGGGAAGCGGATTGCACGGCCGCGCGCGGTGACCAGCATGACATCGTCATCTTCGGTGCAGATCCGCGCATTGACCAGGCGAACGCCCTCGGGCAGTTTCATAGCGATTTTGCCGTTGGATTTCACGTTGGTGAAATCGGACAGGGCGTTCCGGCGCACGTCACCGGCGGTCGTGGCGAAGAAGATCTGCAGGTTGTCCCACTCTAGTTCCGGCGCATCGACCGGCATGATCGCGGCGACCGATACCCCCGGCGGGATTGGCAGGATATTGACAATTGCCTTGCCCTTCGATGTACGGCCACCCAACGGCAGGCGCCAGGTCTTGATCTTGTAAACCATGCCGTCAGTGGTGAAGAACAGCAGTTGGGTATGGGTGTTGGCCACAAAGAGGTTGGTGACAACGTCCTCTTCCTTGGTCTGCATGCCCGA
The DNA here is from genome assembly GCF_049943335.1 of Aliiroseovarius sp. PTFE2010. Taxonomy (NCBI): domain Bacteria; kingdom Pseudomonadati; phylum Pseudomonadota; class Alphaproteobacteria; order Rhodobacterales; family Paracoccaceae; genus Aliiroseovarius; species Aliiroseovarius sp. PTFE2010. The sequence continues at coordinate 213,144 of NZ_JBNFVY010000003.1, read as the reverse complement.
CAACCCTTTGCCGCCACGCTTTTGGGCGCGGAAATCAGCCAGGGCGGTGCGCTTGATATAGCCACCCGATGTGACGGTGACGACCATGTCTTCCTGTTCGATCAGGTCTTCATCGTCCATGTCGCCGGACCAGTCGACGATTTCGGTGCGGCGGGGCCCGGCAAATTCGTCGCGCACTTCGCGCAGCTCGGTCGAGATGATGTCCATGATCCGGGCGCGCGACGACAGGATATCCAAGTAATCCCGGATGTTTGCGGCCAGCTCTTGAAGTTCGTCCGTCACCTCGCGAACGCCCATGGCGGTCAGGCGTTGCAGGCGCAATTCAAGGATGGCACGGGCCTGCACTTCGGACAGGTTATAGGTGCCATCGTCGTTGATCTTGTGGGTCGGATCATCGATCAGCGCGATGTATTCGGCGATGTCCTGCGCGGGCCAGCGCCGCGTCATCAGTTTCTGCCGCGCATCAGCCGGATCGGCCGAGGCCCGAATGGTCGCGACAATTTCATCCACATTCGACACGGCGACGGCAAGACCACATAGAACATGGCTGCGTTCGCGGGCCTTGCGCAGCAAATAGGCTGTGCGCCGCGCAACAACTTCTTCGCGGAACTGGATGAAATAGCGCAAGAAATCGTTGAGCGTCAGCTGCTCGGGACGCCCACCGTTCAACGCCAGCATGTTGCAGCCGAAGCTGGTCTGCATGGGCGTGAAACGGAAGAGCTGATTCAGAACAACCTCGGGCGTGGCATCGCGTTTCAGTTCGACCACCACACGCACGCCGACGCGATCTGATTCATCCTGAACGTGGGCGATGCCCTCGAGTTTCTTTTCCTTGGCCAGGTCAGCGATCTTTTCGATCATGTTGGCCTTGTTGACCTGATAGGGGATTTCATCGAGGACAATCGCATAGCGGTCCTTGCGGATTTCCTCGACCCGGGTCTTTGCGCGGATCACGACGCTGCCGCGCCCTTCCAGATAGGCTTTGCGCGCACCCGATCGGCCCAGAATGATGCCACCTGTGGGAAAGTCCGGGCCGGGGATGATCTCCATCAGCCGTTCGGTGCTGATATCGGGATCTTCGATCATCGCCAGAGTGCCGTCGATCACCTCGCCCAGGTTATGGGGCGGGATGTTGGTGGCCATGCCGACAGCGATACCGCCGGCACCATTGACCAGCATGTTCGGAAAACGCGCCGGCAAGACGACAGGTTCCTGATCCTTGCCGTCGTAGTTGTCCTGAAAATCAACGGTATCTTTGTCGATATCGGCCAGAAGGCTGTTGGCCACTTTGGCCATGCGCACTTCGGTGTATCGAAAGGCTGCGGCCTTGTCGCCGTCCATCGAGCCGAAGTTGCCCTGACCGTCGAGCAACGGCACAGACATGGAAAAGTTCTGCGTCATCCGCACCAGCGCATCGTAGATCGCCGCGTCACCGTGGGGGTGGTATTTACCCATCGTGTCGGCGACCGGGCGCGAGGATTTGCGGTAAGGCTTGTCAAACGTATTGCCGACCTCATCCATCGCATAAAGGATGCGCCGATGGACGGGTTTAAGCCCATCGCGCAAATCGGGAATCGCGCGGCTGACGATCACGCTCATCGCATAATCGAGATAGCTGGTCTTCATCTCTTCCGAGATCGAAATCGTCGGCCCGTCATAGGCCGGACGCTCGGGACCGGAATTGTCTTCGTTGTCAGACGTTTCTGGGGTGTCGCTCACGTGGCTTGCCGCTCTGTTGTTATCGCTCTGTATATTGTTGCGAGCACTCTATCAGAGACAGGATATGGGGTGCAATGGCCGATGCGCACAGCCTTCGGCAGCCACGGATGGCGAGTGATAACACACTGTTTTTGTTGATTTGTTAATGGAATCGCGCTGTCATTCTGACATGGGAATGTGAATCGCAACAGGGATGCACGACGAATGACACAGGAAACGGAACTTTTGCTGGCAGGATATGGTCTGACAACGGCCGAGATGTTTTACAGGATGCCGGATCACCAATCGGTGCTCAATTCCTACATTTGGCAAGACTACGATCTGGCCCCGGACTATCCGAAATTGTTCGAGTTCATTGAATTTTGGCAACGCGAGCTGGATGGCCCGCTGCACTCTGTTCGCTTCACTCACCGCAATCTGATTGCGCCGGGTCAGTGGCGCAACGTGGTGGGGGAACTGCCCCTGCACTAAGTCCGGCGCGCAGCCATCACCCACAACACGGCAAGCCCCAGCGAAAACAGCATGTTCCATGTGGCCATCGACAGGCCCAGCATCGCCCATGCGACCTCATCGCACATAATGACGGTATCGGCGATCTGGGTCGACAGCAGGTCGGCGCCGGATAGCCCGGACAGATCGTTGCCGGCCCCCGTGCAAGACGTCGGGCCCTGCCACCAGCCGCGCTCGACCCCTGTGTGATAGGCGCCGATGCCCGCAGTGCTAAGCGCCGCCAGCGCGCCTAGCCAAGCCAGCCCATACGCCCGCGTAGAGAGCGCGACCATACCCACCAGTATGGCGGCCGCGTGGGGCCAGCGCTGCCATAGGCACAGTTTGCACGGTGCGAAACCAAGGGCCTGAAATACAAAGGCCCCGGCCAGAAGCGCGACTGATCCGCCAGCCGCCAGAAGGATCATTCGTTGACGTGTCAAAGGAATTTCACCGCTGCAAACCCTCCGACCAGAAGCACCATGAAGACCGTGAACATCAAGCCCAAACGTTTCTCGATGAAATCACGAATGGGTGCGCCGAAGAAATAGAGCAGGGTGGCCACGATGAAGAACCGCGCCGCCCGCGCGACGATCGACGCCACGATAAACACCGGCACCGATAGTCCCGTGACCCCGGACATGATGGTAATGACCTTGAACGGGAATGGCGTGACCCCGGCGATCAGCACCGCCCAAGCACCCCATTCGTTGTACTTGGCAGCGAATTCGTCGAAATAGGCGTCTTTTCCGTAAAACCGCAGGATCGGATCGCCCACGGTTTCGAAAAGGCCCCAACCGATGAAATAGCCAAGCAACCCGCCCAGTACCGACGCCAGGGTGGCGACCCCGGCGATCAGAAACGCCTTGCGTGGCATCGCAACGATCATCGGGATCATCAGGATATCGGGCGGGATCGGAAAGACCGACGCTTCGACAAAGGCCACAAAGGCCAGCGCCCAGATCGCGTGGCGATGGCCTGCCAAAGACAGCGTCCAGTCATAGAGTTTGCGAAGCACTGACGGTGTCCTTTCGCCTCTGGTCGGGCTTTGGGTCTGTTTGGCCGGTGGCGCCTGTCACGTCAACCACTTGCGCCTTGCAAGGGCGGGCAGGGGCGGTATCCTTGCAACGGTTCAAGATGGAGGGCGTGATGCGCTGGCAAGGACGGCGGGGCAGCCGCAACATCGAAGACCGGCGACGCATGGGCGGTGGTGGCATCAAGATCGGCGGGCTCGGCCTGGTGATTATCTTGATCGTCGGCGCGGTGCTGGGCATTGACGTGCGTCCGCTTTTGAACAGCGGCATCGTGAACACCAGTGGGACCGGCGGCGAAGTGACAGCGGCCGATCAACGGGCTGGCGAATTCGTGTCGGTGACCCTGGCCGACACAGAAGAGGTGTGGGCCGACATATTCCAGAGCCAGGTGGGGCGGGCCTATGATCCGGTCACTCTGGTCCTGTTCAAAGGTGCCACGCAGTCACAATGCGGTGGGGCCAGTGCCCAGACCGGCCCGTTTTATTGTCCGCTCGACGAAAAAGTGTACTTGGACACCGATTTTTTCACCACGCTGGAACAGCGCATGGGCGCGGGCGGGGATTTCGCAGCTGCCTACGTGGTGGCGCACGAGGTCGCCCATCACGTGCAGGACGAACTGGGGATCCTGTCCGAGGCCAACGCCATTCGCCAGCGCGCAAGCCAGGAACAAAGCAATCAGATTTCAGTGCGAATCGAATTACAGGCCGATTGTTATTCGGGCATTTGGGCTCACCATGCCCAAGAAAATCTGGGCACATTGGAACGGGGCGATATTGCCGAGGCGATGAATGCCGCCGAACAAATCGGCGATGACACGTTGCAGCGCAATGCCGGCCAGCGTCCGATGCCCGACAGTTTCACACATGGGACGTCCGATCAGCGCCAGCGCTGGTTTGCCAAGGGGTACGAAACCGGTGAGATGCGGGCGTGCGATACTTTCAGCGCAAACCGCCTGTAGCCATACGCCTTGGTATGGCACGCCAAACGACATGCTATCGACGATTGGCTCTGGACGTTGCTGGCGCGCTTCGCTAAACCGCGCCCAGCCTGCCCGTGTGGCGGAATTGGTAGACGCAGGGGATTCAAAATCCCCCGCCTAACGGCTTGCCGGTTCGAGTCCGGCCACGGGTACCACAGGCTGCTTTTCCCCCATCCCAGACCTGCGACCTTCGTGGCGTGTGGGTCCCCTTGCATCCTGCGACGGGCCGATGCCTATTACGACTTCGGAGGGAATGAATGCGTCACCTTTTCATGATCATGTTGGTCTGCGCGTCGATGGTGGCCGGGTTGACCGGCGCGCGGGCCGATGTGCGCATCGCGGTGGCGTCGAATTTCATCGAGCCTGCACGCGCCCTTGGCGCCGTCTACACGGCACAGACTGGCGTTGACTGGCGGATCTCGCACGGCGCGTCGGGCGCTCTTGCGGCGCAGATCGAAAACGGCGCGCCGTTCGATCTGTTCCTGTCCGCCGATACCGACCGTCCCGCCTATCTGGACCAAAACGGGCGGGCGCTGGACCTGGCCACCTATGCCGTCGGGCGTTTGGTTCTGGTGCTCGCCGCTGGCGAAACCGCCCCTTTTCCGCAGGTTATCGAAGGCCTTCGCACCGCTGTTCCCGATCCGGCGGTGGCGCCTTATGGGCGGGCGGGCGAACAAGTTCTTTTGGGGCAGGGGTTCGTGGTAGCGGGCGATGCAGGGATCGTGTCTGGCGATGCGGTGCGCTCGACCCCTGCGCGCCCGGCGCTGGATGTGGTTTTGGCCCCCAATGTTTCGGCGGCGGCGTCGTATTTCGCGGTGGGCGCGGTTGATGCAGCTTTTGTCGCGGCCAGCCTGGTCCCCGCCATTGCCGCAAAACGGGACCTTCGCGTGATCGCTATGGACCAAGGCCATTCGCCGATCCGTCAAGACATGGCGCTGTTGACCGACCGACCCGAGGCACGCGCGGCGTTCGAATGGTTGCAATCTGATGCCGCCCGCGAAATCATCGCGCAAGCCGGCTATGACTTGCCGGAGCGTGAGTGATGGACGGGCTGTGGGCGCCGATCTGGCTGTCGCTGCGCCTGGCGGGGCTGACAACGATCATTCTGTTGATCCTTGGCCTGCCGTTGGCATGGTGGTTGGCCACCACCCGTTCCCGCGCCCGCCCCGTGATCGAAGCGATGACGGCCTTGCCCCTGGTTTTGCCGCCGACCGTACTGGGGTTCTATCTGTTGATCCTGATGTCGCCGCAGGCCCCTTTGGGCGCGGCGTTTCTACGGTTGACCGGCGGGACCCTGACATTCAGTTTTGCCGGCTTGCTGGTGGCGTCGGTGCTCTATTCGCTGCCCTTTGCCGTCCAGCCCCTGCAAACGGCTTTTGCCCAGATCGGCCCTGGCCCTCTCGAAGCGGCGCGAACGCTGGGGGCCAGCCGGTTTGACGCGTTTCGCAGCGTTGCCCTGCCACTGGCGCGCCCCGGGGTGATTACGGCCGCCGTGCTCAGCTTTGCCCACACTTTGGGCGAATTCGGTGTGGTGCTGATGGTGGGGGGGAACATCCCCGGACGTACCCGCGTCATTTCGATCGAAGTTTTCAGCGCCGTTGAAACCCTGGATTATGCGCGCGCGCATGTGCTGGCAGGTGGGCTTTTGGTGTTTTCATTTATCGTTCTGGTTGCGGTATATCTGCGCGGCCCAACACGGCAGAGGGCGCGTCTTGGCTGACCTTGTGTTCGACATTTCCATTGATCGGGACGGGTTCACGCTAGACATGGCCGAAACCATCCCGTTGCACGGGATCACGGCGATCAAAGGGCACAGCGGCTCGGGCAAGACCACGTTGCTGCGCGTGCTGTCAGGGCTGGAACCGACGGCCCGCGCCAGGATTGAAATGGCCGGCACGCGGATTGATGACACCCCCGTTGAAGCGCGGCGCATCGGCTTTGTGTTTCAGGACGCGCGGTTGTTTTCCCATATGAGCGTCGCGCAGAATCTGGCCTATGGCGCGCGGCGGCGCAGGGTCGCACAGACACGGATCGACGATATCATCCAGGCGCTCGATCTGGCTCCGTTACTCGGGCGTGCGCCAGCGGGGTTGTCTGGCGGCGAAGCGCGGCGCGTGGCCCTTGGGCGTGCGATGGCCTCGGGGCCGCAGCTGCTATTATTGGACGAACCGCTCTCAGGGCTGGATAGCGCCCGGCGGGCGGAAATCCTGCCATATATCGCACGGGCCTCGGACAGTCTGGGCCTGCCCGTGATTTATGTCAGCCATGCCGGGCGCGAAGTGGATTTCCTGGCCGACCGGCTGTTGCGGATGTCTGAGGGCCGATCGTTGGGGTGGGAGCATCCGCCACTTGCCTTGCCAGCGACCGCGCGCCGCGATGGGCAGGTCGAAGTCTTGGGCCAGATGGTGAACGTCGGTCATAGCGACCCGCCGGGGACGCAAGGAGAGATCCGACCGCTTGGTCAGATCCTGATTGCCGACCAGGATCCCGGCAGAACATCTGCCGCGCTGTCCATGAAAGCGCAGATCAGGGACGGGCAGCTTGATCTGGGCGCGGGACAGCGACTGTCCCCGGATCACGTGACCGGCCATTGGCCCGTGACAGATCTGGCCGAAGGGACACCGCTGTGGATCTGCGCGGGGGATGTCGCATGGCGGCCCCGCGCTTGACGTAGCATCTTGAAAAAGCCGCAATCGGGCCTGTTGTGTCGCATCAGCGTACTCAAACCTTGTCTAATTCGCCCAAGGGATTCGGATTGTTCTGAGATTGCGGTTTTCAGGCGCTGGAATCGCTGTTCTTGTTAACCAATTAAGAAGTTTTGTGACGCGACTTTGGGGTCCCGAATATCGAAACGATCGATTAATAAATTTCCGGACCAAGGCGGCGTAACGCGCTGTATAAGCCACTGTTAAAAAACCATAAACGAGATCATCGCCAAAATTTCTAGACGTTCACTGTCACAACCTTGCCGGGTAATTGTTCTTATTCCGTCAACAACACCCATTCGGCGACGGCTGGAATTGGGCAGAACTGGCATCTCGCTGACACATTTCAGTCTCTTTTTCCTTTCGATGGCCCCATGAACTGCCTAAATAGATGTTGCCCAACTGGGGGGCGATGTCTGCTAAGGCCACGGGGGCGGCCGCACATGCACTTCTACGTTTGTAGAAGAGCAGAGGTGTGTGTCGCTTTAAGACGGTGTTTCGACACACCGCGCGCGCATTTCTGGCGATCCGCCTTTGATGGGGGATCGTGGCGTCAGCCCCTCTTCTTCAGACATTGCCCGCATCGTGCGGACCGCCCGGTCTTTCACCGCATCGCCCGCTATAGGCGCACAAGATTTTCGGCGATTGTGTCGAACGGCAGGTGTCTGGGCACTTGCACGGAACGGAGAGAGCGATGACGTATTGGAAAACCAACGATGGCACTGGCACCGCAGGCAACGGGTTTGACCTGTCCGCCGCAGAGCACTTGATCGGGCTGTGGGATTTCAACGACGGGGCGAAAACCGCAGATACCGGCTTGACCGATGGGTTCGCTCAGAACGGACATCTCCATGGTGGGGCATCCATCGCGGATGGCGCGCTGAGGCTGGATGGACTGCTCGATTATTTTGACGTGTCCGGGGCCACTGTACCGTTCGATCTGGCCACTGGCACCGTCATGGTTCAGTTCACGCCCGGCTTGCATGTCGGCCTCAGCCCGAACACCGTGGTCAGCCGCGGAGAATACTGTGATCGCGCCAGCGAGGGATATTTCGGTATCCAGGTCACCGCCGCGGGCCAGGTTCAACTGCAGCACCACGACAATGGCACGTCGGTCACGCTCGCGACCGAGGCCGGGTTCTTTGCGCCCGGTGATGAACTGCGTATGGCCTATACTTGGGACGCAGCATCCAGCGGAACACTGGTTGTAGAAAATATCACGACCGGCGAAAGCACCGCTTTGGGCCACGATGTGATTGGTTTGTCGATGGATATCAGCGACAAGGACAACGAGAATTTTACCTTTGGCGCGCGCGAAGTCGATGATGCCCAGTACGATCAATACTTCAGGGGTCAGATCGACTATGTCGCCGTTTTTGATGCCAATATCGTGGCATCCAGCGACGGGATCGTATCGGGCACTGGCGATGATGACCTGATCGATTTGGCTTATACGGGCGATCCCGACGGTGACATGGTCGACGCGGGCGACGCTGTTCGGGTGGGCGACGCCGGCGACGATGATCTCATCCAGGCGGGCGCGGGCAATGACACGGTCAACGCGGGCCTTGGCAACGACGAGATTTATGGCGACAGCGGCACGGGCACGCCCATCACCGTCCGAGAGAGCTTCAACTGGTCGGATCTGGACGATACCGACAGGTTTGGCTACGGCACGGTGGATAATGGCGAAAGTCTGGATGGCGACACGTTGGTCCAGAGCACCGGCAACGTCACCGTGACGGTCGTTGCCCCGGCCTCGCCACTGGACAGTGAATTCGACACGCGCACGATCTCCGTGGCCGGGATCGATGGCGGGGATGAGTCGGTCGACGCGAATTCATCCCTCTATTCCGCAGCGCAGGCGGGCGAAAGCGACGCGTATGAAATCAGCTTTTCGACCCCCGTGCAGGATGTCAGCTTTAACGTAGCCGACATCGACGCCGACTTGGGGCAGGTGACGGTTTATGCCTTTGATGCCGACGGCAACAAGATACCCGTCGCGCTGACCGCCGGCAGTGATCTGGTGCTGAGTGATATGGACGGCGTCAACGGCGCCGACACCGCCACGACCACGAATTCCGACAATGTGGCGCCGACTGAGGCGTCAAACACGGTGACTGTCGCAATAGCAGGCCCGGTGGCACGGATTGAGATCGTGCACACCAGCGCCGGCAGCGGCACCTCGGGTATCAATGTTTCGGACATTTTCTTTGACGCGATTATCGGCGTGGCCGAAGGCGCGGGCGACGATGTTCTGGCGGGCGAACTGGGCGACGATCTGGTCTATGGGCAGGGCGGCGACGACACGATTCTGCTGGCCGATGATTTCGGCGCTGACACGATCGTGGGCGGCGAAACCGCCGAGTCAGACGGCGACACGCTGGACGCCACCGCAGTGACCGAAGACACCACGGTTGTCTTCACCAACAACCCCGAGTCCGGGACCATCGCAAACGGCGCGGATACCGCACGTTTTTCGGAAATCGAAAACGTGATGCTCGGCAGCGGTGATGATGACGTTACCGGCGGCACCGGGAACGACCAGGTTGATCTGGGCCAGGGCCGCGACGTGGCCAACTTGGGGGCGGGCAATGACACCGTCAGCCTGGGGCAGGGTGGCGATGGCAGCCCTGATGGCGATGCCGATTTGCTGGTGTTTTCGGATGGTGATGGCGACGACACGGTGCAGGATTTCGACGCGCCGGTCGTGAATGCGGATGGCACCGTCACTGGTATCGACATGTTGGATGTCACAAACCTGCACAATGCGGGCGGCGATCCGGTCAACACCGACGATGTGACCGTTGCAGCCGATGGATCGGGAAACGCGGTTCTGACCTTCCCGAACGGGGAAAACCTGACATTGGTCGGGGTTCCTGTGGCTGCGCTCGATACGCCGGACAAACTGCACGCGATCGGTATCCCACTGCCGCTTGACGGCATTGTTTCCGGAACGGATGGCGATGATCTGATCGATCTGGCCTACACGGGCGACCCCGACGGTGACATGGTCGACGCCGGTGACGCGGTTCTGCCAGGCCAAGGGCCGGACGACGATATCATCGTTGCAGGCGCGGGATCCGACACGGTCTATGCCGGGTTCGGCGACGATGATGTCACGACTGGCGATGGCAACGACAGCGTCTTTGGCGAAGATGGCAATGACGTGATCAACACCGCGGGCAGCGATCCCAGGATCGACGCGCAGCTTAGCCCGCTGGATACGCCCGATTCCACTCCGGACGATGACCGCGACTTTGTCGATGGCGGGGCCGGGAATGACATCATCCACACCGGCGATGACCGTGACACGATCTTTGGCGGTGACGGCGCGGATCTGATCTTCTCCGGGATCGACGACGACTGGATCGATGGCGGCGACGGGAATGACATCATCACGGCCGGGCAGGGCGACGATACCATAATCGGCGGTCTTGGGGCCGACCTGATGGATGGCGGGTTGGGTGACGATCTGTTCACCGGGCTAACCGCGGGCGATGTGATCATTGGCGGCGAAGATGTCGATGGGAATGACATCGACACGCTGGATCTGTCAGGATTGGGCGCGGTGCGCGTGACCTATGATCCGATTGATTCCGAATCTGGCATCGTCGAATTTCTTGACGGAGAAGATGGCGCGATGACCGGCGCGCTCAGCTTCCACCAAATTGAAAACGTGGTGCCCTGTTTCACACCCGGCACGCTGATCGCTACGCCAAAGGGCGAACGTCCGGTCGAAGAACTGCGTGAAGGCGACAAGGTCATCACCCGCGACAACGGGATCCAGGAAATTCGCTGGGTCGGCGCCAAGGAAATGGATTGGAAGGCATTGGCCGCCAATCCGCATCTCAAGCCGATCCTGATCAAGGCGGGGACCTTGGGCGATGGCTTGCCCGAACGGGACATGATGGTATCGCCCAACCACCGGATGTTGGTCGCGAATGACCGCACCGCGCTCTATTTCGAAGAGCGCGAAGTTCTGGCGGCGGCCAAGCACCTGATCAACCATCAGGGCATCATGCAGGCACAAGTGATGCGCACGACATATATCCATTTCATGTTCGACCAACACGAAGTTGTGCTGTCTGACGGGGCATGGACCGAGAGCTTTCAGCCCGGGGATTATACGCTCAACGGTATCGGCAATGCACAGCGGGTCGAGATCCTCGAGTTGTTCCCGGAACTGGCAACGGTCGAAGGGATCAAAGGCTACACCACCGCGCGCCGTGCCCTGAAAAAGCACGAGGCGATGCTGCTGGTCGAATAATGCAGCCTCCGGGCCTTGTTTTGGCCCGGATCCGATCTTGAAGGCGGGGGCGCTTTTGGATCAACCGCCCATCAAGGGCAAGAAACACCCGTGGGGGGCCACGGGTGTTTCATTTTTCGTGGCGTTTGCGCCAGGCCAGCCAGTCTTCGCGAGTGTCCAGATCCACGATCGCGCGCTCGTCCGGGCTGGGCACTGACAAAACTGTTTCGCCGCGCAGCACCGCGCGTCCGCCTTCATCCCCGCGCAGTCGCAACAGCGGCGCGAACAGGCGCGAAGGGAACAGCACCGGCGATCCTGTGCGGCCGTCGGGCGTTGTCAGCCGTGCCGGAAAATCGGGCGCTTGACGCCACCGTTTGACCAGGCGCAGCAGATCGCGCGAGGTAATTTGCGGCATGTCCGCCAGCATCATGATGCCTGCCTTAGCCCCGTCCGGCAGGGCACCGACGCCCGCGCGAAAACTGGCCGACATGCCGTCGCCCGCATCCGTGGCTGTGACCCGCTCGGCTGGTAGATCAGCGATAGCGGCGGTCCGCTCGGGTCTGTCTGGCGGCAAGATCACGTGCACAGGCAGGCCAGTGCCTAATGCCTGCACTGTTTGCCGGCGGATCAGGGGCACCCCGTCAATCGGTTCCATCAGCTTGTCGCCACCGCGCATACGCGATGATCCACCGGCCGCGAAAAGCAGGATATGCGCCGTCATTTTTCTGGGATCAGGCCGCGCGGGCTGAACCGCATCACGACCAACAGCACAATGCCCATCAGAAGCATCCGCATATGTGCGACACTATCAAGAAGATGAATCTTGAGCGCTGAACCATCGGCCAAGCCGGACGTAAGCAGCGCCATGATTTCGCCGCCCCGGTTTTCCACCTCGACCCAGAGGAACCAGATCAGCAGCCCCCCCAGCACCGCGCCCCAATTGTTGCCCGAGCCACCGACAATGACCATCACCCAGATCACGAATGTGAATCGCAGCGGGTTGTAGCTGGCCGGTGTCAACTGACCGTCCAGCGTGGTCAACAATGCCCCACCGATGCCGCAGACCGCCGCACCAAGCACGAAAACTTGCAGGTGGCGGCGCTTGACGTCCTTGCCCATCGCTTCTGCGGCCACTTCGTTGTCGCGGATCGCGCGCATCATCCGGCCCCACGGTGACCGCAGCGCCAGCTCTGATCCGAGCAGGATCACGGCCAACACCATCGTGAACAACAGAGTATAGCCCAGATCAACCGCGACCGACGAGGCGGCAATCGGATCCGCGCCCCAGCTTTCCACACGGGAGACAAAGGTGGGCGAATTTTGCAGTTCGATCTCGTAGGGAACTGGGCGGGGCAGGCCGATCACGTTCTTGACGCCGCGGGTCAGCCAGTCTTCGTTTTTCATCATCGCCAGAATGATTTCACCGATGCCCAGTGTCGCAATCGCCAAATAATCCGAGCGCAGGCCAAGCGCGGACTTGGCAACCAGCCACGCCGCCCCGGCCGCGATCAGCCCACCCACGGGCCAGGCAAATAGCACCGGCAGACCCAGCCCGCCCAGGTATCCGGTGGCAGCAGGATCGACAGCCTCAATCGCCTGAACTGCCGGATCGAACATGGCGCGAAACAGGAAAAACCCGACGGCCAAGACACCGGTCACTGCAAGGGCGCGTGTCTTGCCCGCAGCCAAGCGGCGCCAGAGCCAGATTGCGCCTCCAATGACGGCGGCCCCGAACAACAGCGCGCCCCAGACACGCAGTCCTCCGGCAGCCCACGCGGCCGGCACCGGCGGCATCGACACCAGCACCACAGACAGCCCGCCAAGTGCGACGAACCCGACAACGCCGACATTGAACAGCCCCGCATACCCCCATTGCATATTCACGCCCAAGGCCATGATGGCTGAAATCAGCCCCATGTTCAGCAGCGTCAATGCATAGCGCCAGGTTTCATTCAGGCCGATCGCCACAAAAATCGCGCCGATTGCGGCAAACAGAAGAACAGCACGCCAGTTCATACCGATTTCCCCCTGAAAATGCCGGTCGGCCGGAAGAGAAGAACAATGATCAGGATCACAAAGGACACGGCCAATTTATAGTCGGTCGACAGCAATTGCAGCAGGCTGTCCGGTTGCCACCCCTCGGGGCCCAAATACCCGACCACCTTCTTGAAGGCATAGGTCAGCATGACCTCGGAATAGGCGACAACGAACCCGCCCGCGATAGCGCCCAAAGGCGATCCCAAACCGCCGACGATGGCACTTGCGAAAATCGGCAAGAGCAGCTGAAAATAGGTGAAAGGTTTAAAGCTCTTGTCCAACCCATAGAGCGTGCCGGCGACGACAGCCAGCGTCGCGACGATGATCCATGTGATCGCAACCACCCGTTCGGGATTGATGCCGGAAAGCAGCGCCAGGTCTTCGTTGTCAGAATAGGCGCGCATGGACTTGCCCGTGCGCGTGCGGTTCAGAAACCAGAACAGCAGTGCAACCACGATCACCGCCGTCACCACGGTCAGCATCTGGCTTGTGCGGATCACCAAAGGCTCGGCCAGCCCGGTGGCAGACTTGAATTCGCGCGCTGTCAGGATAAAGCGTTCTCCGTCAGCAAAACGGCGATCATCTGGCCCGATGATCAGACGCACGATGCCATTCATTACAAACATGATGCCCATGGACACGATCACAAGCGTGACCGGCGCGGCCTTGACCCGGCGGTAAAAGCGATAGACCACCCGGTCTGTGGCCAGCACCATTGCCGCCGTCACCACGATGCCGACCGGCAGGGCCAGCAGCGCCGTCGGCAGCGGACCGGCAGTGATCCCCACCGCCTGCAGCGCGCTGGTGGTCAACACGACGACCATAGTGCCAAAGGCCATAGTGTCTCCGTGGGCGAAGTTGGAAAAGCGCAAGATGCCGTAAATCAGCGTGACGCCCAGAGCACCGAGCGCCAATTGTGCCCCGTAGGTCGTGGCCGGGATGAGGACGTAATTGGACAATGCGACGATGGCGTTCAGAAAATCCATGTTTATCCCCCAAGAAATGTTTTGCGCACTTGGGGATCGGCAAGAAGCGCACTGCCTGTGTCGGTGAACGCGTTTGCGCCCTGCACCAGAACATATCCCTTGTCCGCGATTTCCAGCGCCTGGCGCGCGTTCTGTTCCACCATGAGGATCGATATGCCGGTGCGGGCCACTTCGATAATGCGGTCGAACAGTTCGTCCATCACAATCGGACTGACTCCCGCGGTGGGTTCATCCAACATCAGAAGCTGCGGCTTGGTCATCAGCGCGCGTCCGACAGCGACCTGCTGTCGCTGCCCGCCCGACAATTCGCCCGCCGCTTGCCGCCGCTTGTCGCGCAGGATCGGGAACAGATCGTAAACCTGCTCAATCGTCTCGTAGATGTCATCGCGCCGGATGAAGGCGCCCATTTCCAGGTTCTCTTCGACGCTCATCGAGGTAAAGATATTGTGGGTCTGCGGCACGAAACCCATACCCTTTGCCACGCGCGCTTGCGGGGTCAGGTCGGTGATGTCTTCGCCGTTCAGTGTGACCGTTCCGGCGCGCAGCGGCAGCATGCCGAACACCGCTTTCATGGCGGTCGATTTGCCCGCGCCATTTGGCCCGACGATGACGGCGATCTGGCCAGTATCCACCGTTAGCGTGCAATCATGCAGGATGTCAGCCGCACCATAGCCGCCGCGCATACCCCGCGCCTCTAGAAAACTTGTCATCCTATACGCACCCGTATGGGGTGGGCCATACGCTGCCGTATGTCATGCGTTCGCCCCCGCCTTGTTCTTCAGGCCGGTGCCCAGATAGGCCTCGATCACCTGTTCATTCCTCATGATGTCTTCGGCGCTTCCTTCGGCCAGCACCTTGCCTTCGGCCATAACGATCACCGGGTCGCACAACCGTTTGATGAAATCCATGTCGTGCTCGATCATGCAAAACGTATACCCGCGTTCCTGGTTCAGCCGGACGATTGCGTCCCCGATTGTGCCCAACAAGGTGCGGTTCACGCCTGCGCCCACCTCGTCCAGGAACACAATCCGCGCGTCGACCATCATGGTGCGGCCCAGTTCGAGCAGTTTTTTCTGCCCGCCAGACAGGTTTCCGGCCCGTTCGTCCGCAAGGTGCGAGATGGTCAGGAAATCCAGAACTTCGTCCGCTTGGTCGCGCAGGGCCTTTTCCTCGGCCGCGATCTGTCGGCGGGCAAACCATGTGTTCCACAGCGCTTCGCCGGATTGATGCCCGGGCACCATCATCAGGTTTTCGCGCACGCTCAGCGACGAAAACTCATGCGCGATCTGAAACGTGCGCAGCAAGCCACGGTGAAAAAGATCATGCGGGGGCAGCCCGGTTATGTCTTCACCGTCCATGAAAACATGTCCCGAAGTGGGTTCAAGAACGCCCGCTATCGCGTTGAAAAGCGTCGTTTTTCCCGCTCCGTTGGGGCCGATCAAGCCTGTGATTTTGCCTTCGGCAATCTCAAGAGATGCGCCATCGACCGCCCTAAAGCCCCCAAAGTGCTTGTGCAGGTTTTCAACCCGGATCATCGCGTCATACCCCGTCCCGTCGCCGCGCATAGCAAAAGGGCAGCCCGGCATTTGTCCCGGGCTGCCCTTAGAGCAATTGTCGGTTCAGCGGAAGCTTACCGTTTCGTAAGCGCCACCTTCGATCTTGTATTCGCGATACGTGCCCGCGGCTTCACCGGGCCCGATCAGTTCGACACCGGTCGCGCCGACATAGTCGATTTCTCCGCCCTCAGCGAGGATATCCAGCGCCTTGCCCAATTCACCCGGCAGGATCGGTTCGCCCGGGGCATTGGCCACGTCCAGAATGTTGGCGGCTACGGTTGCACGATCGGCGTTGCCCCCCTTGGCCATCGCCAGGCCGATCAGCGCAGCGGCGTCATAGCTTTCGCGGGTGTAGACACTTTCGCCGTTCACGCCGCCGGCCGCAGAAATTTCCGCGAACTTGTCCGCACCTTCGCCCTGGCTCCACGGAGCAGCGCCAAAGGACCCTTCGAGCACGTCGCCCAAATCGGCAAGCAGGGCATCGGCATACATGCCGTCACCGAGCAGGAAGGTGTCAAAGGCGCCGGTGTCGGTCGCGCCCTGAATGATCCCCTTGCCACCCTGGTCGGCATAGCCAAATACGGCCAGCAGATCGCCCCCGGCGGACGCCAGCGCGCCGATTTCGGCGGAATAGTCGGCCTTGCCGTCTTCGTGTGCAGCCGAGATGGTTACAGTGCCGCCAGCTGCCTCGAAGGACGAAATGAAGCTGTCGGCCAGACCTTTGCCGTAATCGTTGTTGGTGTAGGTGACGGCGACGGATTTGACACCGCGGTCAGCCAGAATCTCGGCCAGAACTTCGCCCTGGCGCGCGTCCGAGGGCGATGTGCGAAAGAACAGACCGTTGTCTTCGGCCGTGGACAGCGCAGGCGAAGTTGCCGACGGTGATACCATCACCACGCCGTTGGGAACCGCAGCATTGGCCAGAACCGCGCCGGTGACGCCCGAACAGTCGGCGCCCATGATCGCGGCCACATTGTCCGAGGTAATCAGACGTTCGGCCGCCGCAGTTGCCGCAGCAGCGTCCACGCAGGTCGAATCAGCGCGCACGGGTTCCAGCGTTTTGCCGCCCAGGAACTTGCCGCTGTCGCTGATTTCCTTCATCGCAAGCTCGGCGCTGTCGGCCATATGGGGTGTCAGCGATTCAATCGGGCCCGTATAACCCAGGATCACGCCGATCTTGACCGAGTCAGACTGGCTTTCTGCGCCTGCGGTTCCGGCAATGATGGCGCCTAAAGCCGTGGCCATAAACAATTTTTTCATTCAACGTCTCCCAAATTGGATCTTTACCCTGCCCAGCAGGTTAAGCAGCGTAGCGCGAAAAGAAAAGGGGGCAGCAGGGCTGTCTAACTTTAAGTCACTGCGGGAAAAAATCGGCAACTCTCCGCCTGTCAGAGCAATTATTGGCCGCCGGTGTTTCATGTTGCCAAATCAACGTGCGATATGGTGAGGCAATCTTCTACTCACGGACTGCACAACAGCGCGATCGGCAATTTCCGCCAGTATCGCGCTGCCGGGCAAGGGAAGGGCTGGAAACGCGTCGCGATCCGACTAGTTCGAGGCTATGTTTACGCGCAGACGATTGATTGGTGTCACAGGCGCCGCTTTGGGTGGAAACGTTATGTCTTCTGCCTTTCCCTTGGCCGCAACGGCTCAGCCTATGGTGATGATTGACCGGATGTTCGACGGTTTTGAGTTGCCGTGGGGCTTTGATTTCCTGCCTGACGGGCGCGTCCTTGTGACCGAAAAGGCCGGGCGTCTTTGGCTGATGGGGCAGGACGGTCGGCAAGAATTGACCGGATTGCCCGAGATCACCCTACATGGCCAAGGCGGGTTGCTGGACGTGACTGTGTCGCGCGATTTCGTCAAAAGCCGCGAAATTTTTCTGACCTATGCGACCGCAATCGGGGCGGGCACGGGGACGGCACTCGGCATTGCGCGGCTTGAGCCCGGGCGCATCGTTGCGCGCGAGATTTTTCGGATGTCTCAGGGATCAAACGCGCGACAGCACTTTGGATCACGTGTGGTCGAAGCTGCGGATGGAACGCTGTTTGTGACCATTGGGGATCGGGGCGACGCCGACGCCGCACAAGATCTGGCACAGCACAATGGAAAAGTATTGCGGCTGAACCGGAGTGGGACCATTCCCTCAGACAACCCCTTTGTTGGACGCAGCGATGCCCGGCCCGAAATCTGGTCGTTCGGGCATCGAAATCCGCAAGGCGCGGCGTTGGATCCCCCCGCGCAACTTTGGACCGTTGAACATGGCGCACGCGGCGGGGACGAAATCAACCGCATCACCAAAGGGACAAACTATGGCTGGCCAGTCATATCCTATGGGACGCATTATTCGGGCAGAAAGATCGGCGAGGGCACCGAAAAATCCGGAATGGCGCAACCTGCACATTATTGGGACCCATCCATTGCCCCCTCTGGTTATGCCATTCATTCCGGCCAGGGGGCCGCTGCGTGGCGCGGTCTGCATTTCGTCGGGTCGCTGAAATTCGACTACATATCCGTGCTCGATCCGCGCGACTGGTCCGAGACCCGGATCGAGTCCCGTGCAACGCGGCGCGTGCGCGATGTGACCCAAGCGCCGGACGGCAGCGTATGGTTCCTGTCCGAAGACAATGGCGCGGTCTTCCGAATGCGGCCGCAGTAGCTGCAACCGGGCAGATGTCATGCACCGGCCATACGGCGGCGTATGCGGTGCGGCGTATAGGAAATAGGGGTTTCATCGTGATACGGTCGGACTTATAAGCGCAGACCTGATATCGCTAACTCGACTGACGCGGAGAGCAACATGACTGAGTGGTCCAAATCCAGCTGGAGAACCAAGCCACGGATCCAGATGCCCGACTACACCGACGCCAAGGCGCTGTCGGCTGTCGAAGGTCAACTTGCCAAGTATCCGCCGCTGGTCTTTGCCGGGGAAGCGCGCACCTTGCGCAACGAATTGGCCAAGGTCGCCCGAGGCGAGGCATTCTTGTTGCAAGGCGGGGATTGCGCCGAGAGTTTTTCCGAATTCGGCGCCGACACCATTCGCGATACATTCAAGGTGATGTTGCAGATGGCAATGGTGCTGACCTTTGGTGCCAAGGTCCCCGTGGTCAAGGTCGGCCGCATGGCGGGTCAATTCGCCAAGCCGCGCAGTGCGCCCACCGAAACCGTCGACGGGCTGGAACTGCCCAGTTACCGCGGTGACATCATTAACGGGTTTGATTTCGACAAAGCCAGCCGTGTGCCCGACCCTAGGCGCATGCTGCAGGCCTATACGCAGGCGGCGGCGTCGCTGAACCTGCTGCGCGCCTTTTCAAAAGGGGGCTTTGCCGATATTCACCGGGTGCATGCCTGGACTTTGGGTTTCACGGAATCCGACGAAGCCGAAAAATACCGGGACATGGCCAGCCGGATCCAGGATGCGCTGGATTTCATGAAGGCCGCAGGCATGACCGGGGATCACAGCCCCGATCTTCAGACCGTCGATTTCTACACCAGCCACGAAGCCCTTCTGTTGGAATACGAAGAAGCACTGACGCGGGTTGATTCGACCTCTGGCGCGACGATCGCCGGCTCGGGCCACATGGTTTGGATCGGGGATCGCACCCGTCAACCGGATGGCGCGCATGTGGAATTCTGCCGCGGAATCCAGAACCCGATTGGTCTGAAGTGCGGGCCAAGCACGACCGGCGACGATCTCAAGGTGTTGATGTCCAAGCTGAACCCAAAGAACGATCCGGGGCGCCTGACGCTGATCGCGCGGTTCGGGGCCGGGCAGGTGGGCGATCATCTGCCGCGTCTGATTAAGACGGTTCAGGCCGAAGGTGCCAACGTGGTCTGGTCCTGCGATCCCATGCATGGTAACACGATCAAATCCGCTTCGGGTTACAAGACCCGGCCGTTTGACAGCGTGCTGCGCGAGGTGCAGGAATTTTTCGCCATCCACAAGGCGGAAGGGACAATCCCTGGCGGCGTCCATTTCGAAATGACCGGCAAGGACGTGACCGAATGCACCGGCGGCGTGCGCGCCGTGACAGACGAAGATCTGTCGAGTCGGTATCACACCGCCTGTGATCCGCGCCTGAACGCCAGCCAGTCGCTGGAATTGGCGTTCCTGGTGGCCGAAGAACTCAGCAAGGTGCACGAGGCACAGACCGCCAAAGCTGTCTGACGCCGGGTCGCACCAAAAAATAGAGCCGGGCGTGTTGCGCCCGGCTCTTTCATTATAAAATCAATAGCTTAAATGAGCGCTGCCGCTTGCTCTCACATAATTGGCAGCGCGGTGTCCAGCGGTCACTCACGAAGCCGCATGGATTTCGAAATGTCAGATATCCCGGCGTTTTGCGCGGGCAAATATCAGTCGTCGGACTTGATCAGACGCAGGGCCGGACGCGGTTTGCCATCGCGGCCTTCGGTAATTGAAATGGTCGGTTTCTTGGGCCCATCGTTTTTGGCTTGCGCCTCATAGGCCGCTTTGGCTTCGGCAAATCCGGGGGGCACCGGCGTCTTTGCGGTGGGGCGGGCGCCGGGCATCGGCGCCGTCACGACCGGACCATCCGAGATAATCGGGCTGGTCGCGATATCGACAATCTGAAAGCGGCGCGGTTGGCGACCAATGTCACCGCGCGACTGAAGGCAGCCGAGCGCACGGTTCACATCGCCAAGATCGCTCTTCAGTGGGCACAACAGCAATTCAGCGTCCAGTGCGGCGCGCCCCACGCCCCGTTCGCCGCGTAGCGAAATGCGTGTGACTTGCGGGGTTTCGAACACGGCTTCCAGCGCCTTGGACAGATCGCCGCGGCTTTCGGGTACGAACATCGAAGTCAACGGCATGCCGCGGACCTCCATGCCCATCAGGTCCGACAGGTGCATCCCGGCGAGTCTGAAGCGGGCAATTCCGGTGGCGATCCGTTCGAGGATGAACGCGTATTCCAACGCCTCATTCATGCCGCGCGGGTCGATTTCCGAGCGCGCGGGAACCGGACGGCCGTTCCGCAACCCGTTCCAGTATGCTTCTACTTGACTCAGTGCCGGATAGATCATCTCGGACCTGCGAGGTTGAAGAGACACGATGTTTTCGCCACGAACGTACTCGATTGTCACGTCGATCACCACTTGCTTGACGTAGCTCTCTGAATTGCTGCCCAGAGCCGCGTCTGTTAACGAATAGCGTAAGGAACCTTACTCAGACCTTAATATGCCACAACTCTGCCCCATTTGGGAAAAATTCAATGGAAATGGTTAACGTGCCGAAGATCAGATCGATGACAGGGTTCGCCAGCGTTTCCGGGCAGGATGATCGGGCGGATTGGGTCTGGGAAATGCGCGCGGTCAACGGCAAAGGGTTGGATATCCGGCTTCGACTGCCGGACTGGATGGACGGTTTAGAGCCGTTCGTCAGGGCCGAAATTCCCAAGAAAATAAGGCGTGGCAGCGTCACCGTGTCTTTGCGCGTCAATCGATCGACCCGCAACCGCGTCGGCGTGATCAGCGAAACCGGCATGACAACCGCGCTGGATCGCATTCGCGCTGTCGAAGCGGCGGCGCGGGTGGCCGGTGTCCAGCTTGCACCGACCAGCGCGGCCCAAATCTTAACCATTTCCGGGGTGGTCGAAACCCCTGCCGATGGTGACGACAATATGTCGCTGCAGGTGCAAATCCGGTCCCAATTGCCCCGTTTGTTCGACGAATTTAACCATATGCGCGAATCCGAAGGGGCAGCCCTGCGGGGTGTTTTGGACCGACAGCTGGACGAAATGGCCGAGCTGACCGAACGCGCCGCCGAAATGGCCCGGACCCGCACCGCGCGGATGGGCGAGACGATCAAGGAGAACCTGGCGCGCATCATGGGCGCAGTTGATGCCGACCCCGACCGCGTGGCGCAGGAGTTGGCGCTATTGGCGGTCAAGGCGGACGTCACCGAAGAGGTGGATCGCCTGCGCACTCATGTGGCCAGCGCGCGCGCGCTGCTAGAGCAGGGGGGGCCAGTTGGGCGCAAGTTGGATTTCCTGATGCAAGAGTTCAACCGCGAGGCCAACACTCTGTGCTCGAAGGCCGGGGCACCGGATTTGACCGCGATAGGGCTTGACCTCAAGCACGTGATCGACCAGATGCGCGAGCAAGTGCAGAACGTGGAGTGATCATGGCGGACCGGCGCGGCCTTCTCATCATCTTGTCTTCGCCTTCGGGTGCAGGGAAATCCACACTGGCGCGGCGCTTGCGCGATTGGGACCCGTCGATCCGGTTTTCGGTTTCGGCCACCACGCGCGCTCCACGCCAGGGCGAAGTGGACGGCAAGGACTATTTCTTTGTCTCGGAAAGCGACTTCAAAGCCCAGGTGGCCCAGGGCGGCATGCTGGAGCACGCCCATGTGTTCGGCAATTTCTATGGCTCGCCCAAAGCGGCGGTGGAAGAGGCGATCGGGCAGGGGCAGGATGTGCTGTTCGATATCGACTGGCAGGGCGCACAACAAATCCGCAACTCGGATCTGGCCAAGCACACGCTGTCGATCTTTCTGTTGCCCCCGTCGATCAAGGAATTGAACCGGCGCCTCATCAGCCGCGGCCAGGACAGCGAAGAGACGATCAATCGGCGCATGCAGCGTAGCTGGGATGAAATCAGCCACTGGGATGCTTATGACTTTGTGCTGATCAACAACGATCTTGACCAGACCGAGGTGCAACTGCGTACAATCATCGAAGCCACCCGGTTGCGCCGTATTCAACAGCCCAGCCTGATTGACCACGCGCGTGCCCTGCAATCAGAATTCGAGGAGACCCGATGACGCTCTATGCCCTTGGCGATCACGCCCCCGTCCTGCCCGAAAACGGTGATTACTGGGTCGCTCCCGGCGCCCATGTGATCGGCAAGGTCGTGTTGGAGGCGGCCACGTCGGTCTGGTTCGGCAGCACGTTGCGGGGCGACAACGAAGTCATCCACGTGGGCCGAGGCAGCAATATCCAGGAAAACTGCGTGCTGCACACGGATATGGGTTTTCCGCTGACCATCGGGGAAAACTGCACGATCGGTCACAAGGCCATGCTGCACGGCTGCACGATTGGCGATGGCGCGTTGATCGGCATGGGGGCGACGATTTTGAACGGCGCCGTCATTGGTAAAAACGCCTTGATCGGGGCAGGGGCCTTGGTAACCGAAGGCAAGGAAATTCCAGAAGGTGCCGTGGTGATGGGCGCGCCGGGCAAGGTGGTCAAACAGATGTCGCCCGAGCAAGCCGCGCGTGTCGCCGCCGGGGCGCAGAATTATCAGAAAAACATGCAGCGCTACCGCGACGATCTGAAAGCGCTTGATTAAGCGTCAGACCGTCATCATCGGTGCCAGTCGCGCACTGTCAAGAAAATCGAAATCAAGTCCGGGATAACAGGCCGCGACCTCACGCCGGATAATATCGGGCGCAGGCAACTGACCGGTTAGCGCACGAAACATGCCTTTGAACCCTGCCGCGTGCAAAACAGCCGCCAGGTCCAGGCAATCGAACTGCGCACAGATTGCGGGCGACAGAACAAATTCTGGTCGGATCATATCCAGGAGCGCTGCGTCGATCTCATAGAAATCGGCCAGCGCCACAGATTGGCTTTGTGGAAAGGCGCGATTACTGCGCCGCCAGCCGGTTACATCCCCCACAGCCAGTACCCGCGGTCCCAGCCCCTTGTTTCTTTGCGAGCGCACAGCCGACAAATCGACAATATCATCGTCTTTAAAGCAGAACATTATCTGCCCTTCGTTCCATTCCACCGGTCACCAGAGGTTGATTTCCAACCGCCGTGGACCCCATAGAAGCGAACATTTGGCGCAATGTGCAAGGCTTTTCTTAACTTGGTTTGCATTTTGCGATAACGATTCTCATGAAATTGGGCAGAAACCCTGCCTGTCACGCGGTTGTTTCATTTGGCGTGCATGCAAGCCGGATCTGGGACGGAATGCAGTTCGAAATATAGACGGCGCTGGCATCTTCATCCACACCGCCGTTAAGACTGGGCCAGCCCAAAGGAGATTAAGACCGTGTCGCCAGCGTTGGTTTCCAATTTTCTGTCGGCGATTCCCATGCCGTTGATCGTGATCAATTCCGGCGAAAGGATCGTGGCAGCCAATGAGCGCGCCACCACGATTTTCGGCGCAGGCCTGGACGGGCGCCACTATGTGACCATGCTGCGCACACCGCTGCTGCTGGACTGTATCGAAACCGCTCTGCGCCTGTCTGAACCAAGCCAGACGCAGATCACCTTGCGCAAGGACGCCGGGCGCGAGAGCGTGTTCGACGTGCGCGCGGTCCCGGTGGACGGCATGGTGGTGGTCAGTTTCGAAGACCAGTCCCAGCTGCAGGATGCCGTGCAGATGCGCCGTGATTTCGTAGCAAATGTCAGCCACGAACTGCGCACGCCGCTTACCGCGATGAGTGGGTTCATCGAAACTCTGCGCGGACCGGCCAAGGACGATGCGGCGGCGCGCGAGCGCTTTCTTGAAATCATGGACCGCGAGGCCGGACGGATGAACCGGCTGGTGTCGGACTTGCTCAGCCTGAGCCGGGTGGAAAGCCAGGAACGTCTGCGTCCCACCAGCCAGGTCGACGTGACCGGACTGATCGGTTCGGCCGTTTCGGCGCTACGCCCCTTGGCCAAATCCAACGGCGTCGAAGTGGTAATCGAAGCACCCGGCGCACCGGTTCACACGCTGGGCGACACCGACCAGCTGCAACAGGTGTTCGTCAACCTGATCGAAAACGGCATCAAATATGGTGGGGCAGGCGGTATCGTGACGGTTTGCGTGACCGAACACGATCATGACCCGTCCTTGCGCATTCCCGCGATCCAGATCGATGTCGCGGACCAGGGCGAGGGGATCGATACGCACCACATTCCCCGCCTGACGGAACGGTTCTACCGGGTCGACGGGCACCGCTCGCGCGAGATGGGTGGGACCGGACTTGGATTGGCGATCGTAAAACACATCGTCAACCGCCATCGGGGTCGCCTGCGGATCGAAAGCCACCCCGGCAAGGGCACCTGCATGACGGTTCTTTTGCCGCACGACATGTGATCGGATCGACGGGACGGCGAAATCATGCGAACACGGTCGCAGGCGGATCATGGTGATACGCGGGTGTGATTATAATGCATAATGCGCCACACATAGGCAGATCGACACGCTTGGGACCAATTAGGTTGTCCCAATTGGCAGCGGGCCATTGTGATCTTGGCGTCGCGGCACCAGATCTATACCCATAGTCTGATAATCAGTATTATGTTACCTTTACGATATGACGCCGGGTGAATAGCATTTGCAGTTTACCGCGCTAATCGCAGTAACAAGTCTGGTTGGATAGATCGTCTGGGTCTTTCACAGAACCCAGTGTTACCCGATTTCAGTTCCCACTGTTGGCACAATATGCCTATTTCCGCGGCACTTTTATGGGCTTCGGTGCGAGCCGCACAAAGGTATATAGTGACGTAACGTAATGTGGTAGATTGTAACGTGCGAGTGATCACAAAAAACATGCAATTGGGCCGCTCAAATGACTTAAAGGACTGAAAATTCGGCCAAATCTGTTGGGCGCCTGACGCGAATTGACTGGCCAGTGTTAAACCTTTGATTGTTGACATGCATCTACCAAAACGCTTTGGTTGCGAAAAGTGAGTTAGCGCGCGTTTTTTTCCCCCTAATCCACCTGCCGGCCAAGGTGCAACAACTGAGGTGAGCCTCGCTGAGCGCACAGTTTGGGGCCGGTTGGGGAAATGGGACTAATTCGTTCTGGCGGTCTTTCCGCTGCGTCAGCACCAGGTTTGTGGACCGGGTGCATCAAAGAGCTGTGCGAAAAAAGGGAGGTTCGAACATGCTTGCGTATCTGGAGGGGCTGACAGATGCCGGTTCAATTGAAGAAGTGTGGCATCTGCATGTGAAACAGATGGCAAGTTACGGCTTTGATCGATTGATCTACGGGTTCACGCGCTATCGCACGGCCACGGGTTTTGGCGATCGCGAAGACCTCTTGATCCTGTCAAACCACGGCGATGCCTATCTCAAACCGTTTATCGACGAGGGCCTGTATTTCCAGGCGCCCATGGTCAAATGGGCCTTGCACAACACCGGCGCCTGCCATTGGGGCTGGATCGCCGAGAACGAAGACATGCTGACCGACAGCGAACGCAAGATTTTCGAGTTCAACAAATCGCATGGTGTAACGGCGGGGTATTCGATCAGCTTTCCCGATCTGTCCAGTCGTTCCAAGGGCGCGATTGCCCTGACAGCGCGGGTCGGAATGAGCCAGGCCGAAGCGGATGCGGTTTGGAAACGCCACGGGCGTGAAATCATCGTGATGAACAACATGGCCCATCTCAAGCTGATCAACCTGCCCTATTGGGGCGAGCGCAAGACACTGACCGCGCGCCAACGCGAAGTGCTGGAATGGGTGGGTGATGGCAAGACCACCGCGGATATCGCAATCATCATGGGGCTGACGCCGGCGACGGTGGAAAAGCACCTGCGGCTGGCCCGCGAGGCACTGGACGTCGAGACCACTGCGCAGGCTGTTTTGAAAGCCGCGGTACAAAATCAGATCTTTGTTTTGGAGGCGTGAAAACATGACCCTTTGGTCAGGTATGGAATCCCTGACTTCCTTTAGGTCAAGTAAAACACCATAGTGCGATTGTTCCGTGAGTGGTGGCTTTAGCCTAGGAGCATAGACCCGAGCAGCACCGTGATTTCAGTGTCTTAACGGGTCCCGGGCAACCGGATGTCGGCAGGGATCTGTATTGATCCAGTTCCCCTGTCGACCCCTGAAAATAGGCCCTGCCGCCTCATCCCATTTCTGGCAGGTGCCCTATAGGAGCGGCGCTGCATCCCCGGTCAGCGCCGCTTCCGCTCCCCCCTGCCCCGCCAGCCATTGCCCCCGCCATCCGATTCGCACCCCCGTTGGCAACCCGTCGGCACCCTGTCTGCATCCCGTCTGCACAGCGTCGGATTGCCGTCGGACATCTGTCGGGCAAAATGTATGGCACCGCGGTTCAGACCCGCCGTGGACGAGCGGATCTGATAAATCGCCGCCTCGATTGCCAGATGAGTATTCAACGTGAAATTTCCGTGATATTCTATCTGCGGTTGTTGGGAACAAGAGACCCGGACATGCGAGATGAGCAAGACGTTGCCACGGCGATCTGGCGGGTGTCCCCCGATCCGATGTGCATCCTGGACCGGCAAGGCCGGTTCGTGGCGCTGAACCCGGCGTGGCACACTGTTCTGGGCTGGACAGAGCAGGACATGTTGGGCCGCGCCTATCAGGATTTTCTGCATCCCAATGATGTCAAACCGTCCGAAAAGGCGTTTGAACAGGTGCTGCGCGGGGAACCGGTGCTGCGGTTCGAAAATCGCTACAAATCAGCCAGCGGCTCGTTTCGCTGGCTGTCCTGGGTTTGCGTGCCCGAGGGCGACAATTTTTACAGCGCCGTGCGCGATGTGACCGACGACAAGCGGCGCAAGAAACGTATCAAGGACCAAGAGCGCGAGGCGCGCCTGCGCGAACAGTTTCTTGCCATTCTGGGTCATGACCTGCGCTCGCCGCTGGCCTCGATGACGTCGGGGGTTCGGCTGCTGTCGAAACAGGATCAAACCGAACAAGGGCGCACGATCTTGCGCAACATGTCGGCCAGTTCGCGTCGCATGACCGAATTGATCAACAACCTGATGGATCTTGCGCGCCTGCAACTGGGCGGTGGAATCGTGATCGAACGCGCACAGGTCACTGATCTGGCCGAGCGGATCACGCAGATCGCGACCGAAATCGAAACCGCCACCGAATGCGTCACCATACGGCAGACTCTGGAAATTCCCGGCGCGGTCGAATGCGATGCACCGCGCTTGATGCAGGTCGTATCGAACCTGTTGGCCAATGCGGTCGCGCACGGATCGCCGGGTGTGCCGATTGATCTGACGGTGCGCCATGACAAAGGGCGGCTGATCCTTTCGGTCTGCAACATGGGCAAACCGATTTCGCAAAAGACGTTGGATACCCTGTTCGAACCCTTCTTCAAGGGCACGCGGGATCAGGCCGAAAACGGGGGGCTGGGCCTGGGCCTGTATATCTGCGCGCAGATCGTGACCGCGCATAACGGCACCATAGATGCAACATCGCAAGACGGGCGCACCTGTTTCACCGTCGAAATCCCAGGCTGATCCAAGCGCCGCGGTCCCACGGGCCACACCGGCACCGGCCGGTCCAGCTTTGATGGCGGTTTCAGGCCAACACACGCGGGGGGCACGCCTGCCCTATCCAGCGACTGTCATCGCGCGTTGCTGCCCCCCGAACGCGAAAACGCCCCCGCAGATGTCTGCGAGGGCGCTGTTGTTACGGCCTGGTTTTCACGGGCCGGTTGTCCCGGCCTGTGCCCGAAGGGCACACGGCCCAAACGGTTTAGCCCTGAACGGCTTTGGCCACTTCGGCAGCGAAGTCTTCTTCGACTTTTTCGATGCCTTCGCCCACTTCCAGTCGGATATAGCCGACGATTTCAACACCGGCTTCTTCGGCGGCCTTGGCCACGGTAACGTCCGGGTTGATCACGAACTGCTGGCCCAGCAGAGTCACTTCGGCCAGGAACTTTTTCATGCGCCCTTCGATCATCTTTTCGATGACCTGTTCGGGCTTGCCGGATTCGCGCGCGATGTCGATCTGGATCTGACGTTCCTTTTCAACGATCGCCGGGTCCAGATCGGCCTCGGACAGCGACTGGGGGTTGGCGGCGGCGATGTGCATGGCGATCTGTTTGCCGATGCCGTTGTCCGCCCCTTTCAGCGCGACCAGCACACCGATCTTGCCCATGTCATCGGCTGCGGCGTTGTGCACGTAAGACACCACCACGTCGCCCGAAACCTTGGCCATCCGGCGCAGGGTCATGTTTTCGCCGATCTTGGCGATCTTGTCGGTGATCAGTGTCGCCACCGGCTTGCCGTCGACCTCGGCCTTGGACAGCGCGTCGAGATTGTCTGCGTTCAAAGCGGCCGCGGCGATGTCTTTCACCATGGTCTGGAATTCGGCGTTCTTGGCGACGAAGTCGGTTTCCGAGTTGATTTCGACCGCAACGCCGGTGCCACCGTCAACCGCAACGGCGACAAGGCCTTCGGCTGCGGTACGGCCCGATTTCTTGGCGGCTTTGGCCAGGCCCTTGGTACGCAGCCAATCGACCGCGGCGTCGAAATCGCCGTCGGTTTCGGTCAGCGCTTTTTTCGCGTCCATCATGCCTGCGCCGGTTGCTTCGCGCAGTTCTTTAACCTGAGCGGCGGTAATTGCCATGTTGGCTCTCCTCGATATCAGGGGTGTCCGGGGCGGATCTAGCCGCGCCCGGTGAAAGTTTAATGACGTCAGGCGCTTAGCCCTGTGCAGGGGCCGTTTCGGCGACAGCTTCTTCTACCGGGGCCTCTTCCATGGCGCCGATGTCAACGCCGGCGGCGCCCATCTGTGCGGTCATGCCGTCCAACGCAGCGCGCGCGGCCAGGTCGCAATAGAGCGAAATGGCACGGGCCGCATCGTCATTGCCCGGGATGATGTAATCCACGCCATCGGGCGAGCAGTTGGTGTCGACAACGGCCACAACCGGAATGCCCAGTTTCTTGGCTTCGGCGATGGCCAGGTCTTCCTTGCTGACGTCGATCACGAACAACAGGTCGGGCACGCCGCCCATTTCACGGATCCCGCCCAGCGATGCCTGCAGCTTCTGCTGGTCGCGTTCCATGTGCAGACGCTCTTTCTTGGTCAGGCCTTCAGCGCCCGTGGCCAGAGCTTCGTCGATTTCCTTGAGGCGGTTGATCGACTGGCTGACGGTTTTCCAGTTGGTCAACGTGCCGCCAAGCCAGCGGTGGTTCATGTAGTACTGCGCCGACTTTTCCGCCGCGTCGGCGATCGGTCCGGCAGCCTGCCGTTTGGTGCCGACAAAGAGCACGCGGCCGTTCTTGGCCACGGTCTCGCGGATCACGTTCAGGGCCGCGTCCAGCATCGGGACCGTCTGTGTCAGGTCGATGATGTGGATGCCGTTGCGGTCACCATAAATGAACTCGCCCATGCGGGGGTTCCAACGTTGGGTCTGGTGACCAAAGTGTACGCCAGCTTCAAGCAGCTGACGCAGTGAAAATTCGGGGAGCGCCATGTCCAATATCCTTTTCCGGTTTGCGCCTCGGCGAAGCCATCAGGGATCTCTCCCAACCGGCGGACGTTTCGGGGATGTCTGTCCGAAAGCCCAAGCTTCGCCTGTGAAGTGGCGCGCGTCTACACCCTGTGTGGGGCTTTGGCAAGGGCGGACGGCCCGAATTGGCAAATTCTGTTCAGGTCTGCCGTGCGATATGCCCGTTTGCGAACGTATTGGAAAGGGCGTGCGGGGCCGTGGCATGGGCGGGATCCATCATGCCCCTTGGGTGGCCGCAAACCCCGCCCGGCGCGCGGTGGCTGACGATGGGTAAGCCCTTGCGTCCGACGAAGGCGCAGGCCACCAAGGGGCATGACCGCCGCGCCTGACATCCTGTGCATTGGCAGCGTCCTGTGGGACCTGATCGGCCGCGCGCCCGTCGCGATGCGGCAGGGCAGCGACGTGCCGGGGCGTATCACCCGTGTGCCGGGCGGTGTGGCGATGAACATCGCGATGGCGCTGGCCCGGTTCGATGTGACGCCGGCGTTGCTGTCGGCGATTGGCGACGATGACGACGGTCGCGCCCTGTGCGCCGCGGCCCAGCGGCGCCGGATCGTCACCGACCACATCTATGTTTCACCCGATCTGCCGACCGACCGCTATATTGCCGTCGAAGGCGCGAACGGTCTGATCGCGGCAATTGCGGATGCCCATTCGCTAGAGACGGCGGGCGACAAGATCCTGTCGTCGCTGGCCGACGGGCGGCTGGGCAGCGCGGCGATGCCCTATGGTGGCAAGATCGCGCTGGATGGCAACCTGAACGAAGAATTGCTGGCCCGGATCGCCGGATCGCCCCTGTTCGCGGCGGCCGATCTGCGTCTGGCCCCGGCCAGCCCCGGCAAGGCCGAGCGGCTGATGCCACTGCTGCGCCACCCGCGCGCGACGATTTACGTGAACCTGGAAGAAGCCGGGCTGCTCGGTCACCGCCCCTTTGACGATGCGGCCAGTGCGGCAAGCGCGCTGATCGCGCGGGGCGCGCGCCGCGTGCTGGTGACCGACGGGGGCGCGGCCAGCGCCCTGGGCCAGCAAGGCGCTGACGTGATCACCGCCGCGCCGCGCAAGGTCATGGTCACCCGCGTGACCGGCGCGGGCGACACGTTCATGGCCGCCCATATCGCGGCTGAAATTCGCGGCATGATCGGCGCCCGGGCGCTGGATTTCGCGCTGGATGCCGCCGCCACCTATGTCTCAGGAGAACTGCCCCTATGACCCCCCTGACCCTTTCGCCCGAAGTTGCCCAGGCGCGCGCGACCGGCGCGCCCATCGTGGCGCTGGAAAGCACGATCATCACGCACGGCTTTCCCTATCCGCAGAACATCGACATGGCGCGGCAGGTTGAAACCGACATTCGCGATGGCGGCGCTGTCCCGGCCACCATCGCGGTGCTGGACGGCACGCTGCACGTGGGTCTGACCGACGATCAGTTGGGCGCGCTGGCACAGGCGCGCGACGTCGCCAAGGTCAGCCGCGCCGACATGGCCGCCTGCATGGCGCGCGGTGCAACCGGGGCCACCACCGTGGCCGCCACCATGATCGCCGCGCGCGCCGCGGGGATCGAGGTCTTTGCCACCGGCGGCATCGGCGGGGTGCACCGGGGCGCGGAAACCAGTTTTGACATTTCCGCCGATTTGCAGGAACTGGCCCAGACCGCCGTGACGGTTGTGGCCGCCGGGGCCAAGGCCATCCTGGACCTGCCCAAGACCTTTGAAGTGCTGGAAACCCTGGGCGTGCCGGTGATCGCGGTGGGGCAAGACAGCCTTCCCGCTTTCTGGTCGCGCACATCGCCCCTGCCCGCCCCCTTGCGCATGGACAGCGCCGCCCAGATCGCTGCCGCCCACCGGATACGCGCCGCGCTTGGCATTCCCGGCGGGCAACTGGTGGCCAACCCGATCCCGGCATCGGCCGAAATCCCCGCGCAAACCATGGCCCCCGTGATCGCGCAGGCCCTGGCCGACGCCCAGGCGCAGGGCGTCACCGCCAAGGCCGTCACGCCCTTTTTGCTGCAACGCATCTATGAGCTGACCGACGGCGCATCGCTGAGCGCCAATATCGCACTGGTGCGCAATAATGCCCGGCTGGGCGCGGAAATTGCCTGTAGTTTAAGCGAAACCGCGAAATGATCGGGGCTGGTTTTCAGGGGTTTGTTGCGGCACTGTGGCAGAGCGCCTAAGTAATAAGCAACCAAGCCCTTTGAAGACCCGCCATGACCAACCCTTTTGATGACGATCCGGAGACGCTTCGTGCGCCCAAGCGCCGCTTTGCCAGCCTGCGCGCCTCGTTCCTGACCGGGCTGGTCGTGGTCGCGCCCATCGGGCTGACCGCCTATGTGATCTGGACAGTCATCGGCTGGATCGACGGCTGGGTGCTGCCCTTTGTCCCCGCCCGGTTCCAGCCCGAGCAATATATCGGCATCAACCTGCGCGGCGTGGGCGTCATCATATTCCTGATCTTCACCATCATCGTGGGGTGGATCGCCAAGGGGCTGGTGGGCCGGTCGCTGATCCGCTGGGCCGAAGGGCTGGTCGAACGCACCCCCGTCGTGCGGTCGATCTATGGCGGGGTCAAACAGATCGCCGAAACGGTGTTCAACCAGTCCGACACGTCGTTCGAAAAAGCCTGCCTGATCCAGTACCCGCGTCCGGGGCTTTGGGCCATCGCCTTTGTCTCAACCCACGCAAAGGGCGAAATCGCGCAAAAAACGCCGGTGAACGAAGACATCGTATCGGTGTTCCTGCCGACCACGCCAAACCCCACATCGGGCTTTTTGCTGTTCGTGCCCAAGAAGGATGTGATTTATCTGGACATGAGCGTGGAAGAGGCCGCCAAGTTGGTCATATCGGCCGGTCTGGTCTATCCGCCGGACAAGCCGCAAATCACGTGAGGCAAGTCAGCTGAGCCAAGTCGGCTGAGGCAAATCACTTGGCGCAAATCACCTGACATCAACCACGCGGCGCAAATTATCCGGCGCAAATCATCTGGCGCAATTCATCTTTTGCCGCGTCAGCCGAACATGTCCTCTAGCACCAGGGTGCCGGTCACGTTCAGATCCTTGCGGTGATCGCCCAGAAAGGTTTCGGCAGCGTCTTGCCCAGCCGTTTTCAGGGCCAGCAACACCGATGGGGTTGGCGTCAGCTTGGTGTTCACCGACAGTTGGCGCATGATGTCATCGTCAGCGATCATATGGACCAGCACGTCTTTCTTCTGCCCTTCGGGCAATTTGTGATCGGCGATCAGATCCTTGACGAATTTGATCGCCCGCAGCTCGCGCAGCAGGGATGAATTGAAGCTGATCTCATTCACGCGGTTTTCGATTTCGGCCGGGCTGACCGGAATGCCCGGACGTTCGATCGGGTTGATGTTCACCACCACGATGTCATCGGGCAGGTGGCGCGCAAACAGCGGAAAAAGCGCCGGATTGCCCGTATAACCGCCATCCCAGAAGGCATCGGTGACGCCGGTTTTCGGGTCTTCCATCACGATGGCCTGAAACACGTTGGGCAGGCAGGACGAGGCCAGGATCACATCCGCCGTAATCTCGTCGTCCTTGAACACGCGGATCTTGCCGGTGCGCACATTGGTGGTCGCGATGTGCAGCTCGGGGCCGACCTTGCCACAGATATGTTCGTATTTGAACTTGGCCGCGATGGGCTGCAACGGGTTGCGGTACATCGGGCCATAGACATACGGGGTGAACATGCTCTGGGCGAAGTCCATGCCGGGGCGCAGCGCGTCCAGCGCCATGTTCCAGATCGCAGGGCTGGGCGCCAGCGCCTCGATCCAGGCGGTCAGACGCAAATCGTGGATCGCCCCCACCTGCCCCCACAGCCAGTCCAGATTGTCGCGCGCGGTCTGGCGATCGCCCTCTACCAGACCGGCCTTGAGCGCCGCCGCGTTCAGCGCGCCGGCCGAGGCGCCGGAAATGGCCGCAATTTCAATATCTTCGTCCAGAAGCAGCCGGTCCAGCACGCCCCATGTGAACGCGCCATGTGCGCCGCCCCCTTGTAGGGCCAGATTGATCCGTTTCTTCTTGGCCATGCATGGGCCCCTTTCGACCTTGCTTCGGGTGGTGGCTTACAGCGCGGTCCAGCCGCCATCGACGCTGATCGTGGTGCCGGTGATCTGGGCCGCCGCGTCGCTGGCCAGAAAAGCGACCGTGCCGCCGATCTGCTCGACGGTGGCGAATTCCTTGGACGGCTGGCGATCCAGCAGCACGTCGCGCACCACCGTGTCGCGGTCCATGTCGTACTTTTTCATCGTGTCGGGGATCTGGGCTTCGACCAGCGGGGTCAGCACATAGCCCGGGCAGATCGCGTTGGCGGTGATCGGTTCTTCGGCGGTTTCCAGCGCCGTCACTTTGGTCAGCCCGACAACCCCGTGTTTGGCCGCCACATAGGCCGATTTGAACGGCGAGGCGGTCAGCCCGTGCGCCGAGGCGATATTGACCACCCGGCCCCACCCGGCCGCGCGCATCACCGGCAGCGCGGCGGCGGTGGTGTGAAAAGCCGAACTGAGGTTGATCGCGATGATCTGGTTCCACTTGTCGACCGGAAATTCGGGAATCGCGGCGACATGCTGGATCCCGGCATTGTTCACCAGAATATCCACTTGGCCGGCTTTTTCGATCAGCGCGCGGCAGGCGTCCGGGTCGGACATGTCGGCCTGAATGTAACGGGCAGTCGCGCCGGTTTCCATGGCAATTTGTTCGGCCAGTTTGTGATCCTCGTCGGTGTCGGTAAAGGAATTGAGCACCACATTGGCCCCCAGCCGGGCCAGTTCCTTGGCCACCCCCAGCCCGATCCCCGAATTCGACCCCGTGATGACGGCGGTTTTGCCTTCGACTGACATGGTGTGTTCCTTCTGAAATGACGTCACTGCAACAGAAGATAGTTTCTGCAGCTGCAAAATACAGGGGGGAAAATGCCAGGGGGAAATGCCGGGGCGGTTTTTTGGAGCCAGAAAGCGCGGATCTGCGGCGGGGAATCACGCCGGGTCGGGAATCACCGATCTGGCGCGGTTTTGGGCGCAACGCGCAGGTCAGATTGCGCCATAAAAAAACGCCCGCACGAAGCGGGCGTTAAGTTATTGAGGCAGGTTTCATACAGGCAAGAAACCTATCGAGCAGTGCCCCTTTTATACGCAATCCTCTGCCGGGGGCCAAGCTAAAAGTTTGAAATAGCTTAATTGCGCGTCTAGGCTCGGGGCCAACAAGAGCATGAAGCCGCAGGATTGTTCACGAAATGAGACCACAGTTTTTCCGTTCGGCGGGGCTGAGCCTGGCCGCGTTTGGTCTGGCGGCATGGGCGTCAATCGCGCTGGCCGAGCCGCGCCATGCCATAGCTATGTATGGCACCCCTGCCCTGCCACCCGATTTTGTGTCCATGCCTTATGTCAATCCGGACGCGCCGCGCGGCGGCAAAATCGTGTTTGGCGAACCTGGCGGCTTTGACAGCCTGCATCCATTCATCGTTAAGGGCAACGCGCCTTGGGGCGTCGGGGTCCATGTGTTCGAAACGTTGATGGGCCGTTCGATCGACGAACCGTTCACGCTCTATGGGCTGTTGGCCGAATCGATTGATGTGCCCGCCGACCGGTCCTGGGTCGAATTTACCCTGCGCCCCGAGGCCCGGTTTTCCGACGGCGCCCCCGTGAGCGTCGCGGATGTCATCTGGAGCTACGAGGTCCTGGGCACAAAGGGCCATCCGAAATACCACAGCGCCTGGGAACAGGTCAGCGCGGTTGAACAGACCGGGCCGCGCTCGGTCCGCTTTACCTTCGCCGCAGCCAACCGCGAACTGGCGCTGTTGATGGGCATGCGCCCGATCCTGCAAAAAGCGCAATGGGAGGGGGCCGATTTCGCGCGTTCGGGCTTTGATGTGGTCCCGGTCGGGTCCGGCCCATACGTGATCGACGCGTACGAGGCGAACCGGTTCATCCGCTTCAAGCGCAACCCCGACTATTGGGGCAACGATCTGCCCTTCATGGCGGGCAAGGCCAATCTGGATGAAATCCGCTATGACTTTTTCGGTGACGGCGATGTGATCTTTGAAGCGTTCAAGGCCGGTGAAATCACCACCCTGCGCGAGACCAGCCCGGCGCGCTGGCAGCGCGACTATGATTTTCCCGCCGTGCGCGATGGGCGGATCGTGAAAAGCGAAATCCCCAATGCCCTGCCATCCGGAATCAAGGGGTTCGTGATGAACACGCGCCGCCCGATCTTTTCGGACTGGCGGGTGCGCGAGGCGATGATCCTGGCCTTCAACTACGAGGCTATTTCCGAAACCATCCAAGGCGACGTGAACCCGCGCATCACGTCGTTCTTTTCAAATTCGGATCTTGCCATGCGGCCCGGCCCGGCGACGGGTCTGACACGCGATTATCTGGCACCATACGCCAGCGAATTGATCCCAGGCGTGCTGGACGGTTATGCCGTGCCCAAGGCCGATGGACCACGCAACCGGGCGGGCCTGCGCCGCGCCGCCGCGCTTTTGCAAGACGCGGGCTATACGGTGGCGAATGGTGGGCTGGTCGGCCCAGACGGGCGGGCGGCCAGCTTTGACATCCTGCTGCGACAGGGCGCGACGCAAAATCAGAACATCATTGATCTCTACCTGCCGGCGCTGGCGCGTCTGGGCCTGCGCCCCACGGTAACGGTCGTGGACAGCGCGCAATACGTGCAGCGCACCGACCGGTTCGATTTCGACATGGCCTATTACGAACGGCGGTTTTCCCTGTCACCGGGAACCGAGCAAAAGCTGTACTGGGGCCGCGAAAGCCGCGATGTCACAGGATCGCGCAACTGGATGGGGATCGACTCGCCCGCGGTGGACGCGATGATCGACGCAATGCTGAGCGCGCCGGATGGCACGGCCTTTACCGCCGCGACCCGCGCGCTGGACCGGTTGCTGACCGCCGGGCGCTACGTGATCCCGATCTGGCACCCCGACCGCGCGATGCTGGCGCATGACGCGCGCCTGCGCTATCCTCAGACCTTGCCGATATCGGGCGCAACGGTTGGGTTTCAGCCGGACGTCTGGTGGTGGGAAGATGAACAAAAGGAATGACTTGTGAAGCGTAGTTCAACCATTGCATTCGCTATGGCCTTGGCCCTGTCTCTTGGCGGTTGCACCACCGCACGCGTCGGCGTCAAGGCCACCAGCACCGCCGCCAAGGGCGCGGTCAAGGTGACCACCAGCGTGACCAAAACCGTGCTCTGACGCCGCCCCATGCTGTCTGTCATCGCCCCCGAGCAACTGCGTGACCCTGCGCCGCAGTCCTTCAATATGGCCCGGTACGTACTGGCCGCTGGTCAGGCCACGCCGGACAAACCCGCGCTGATCATCGCGGGAAACCGGCGCGAAGTCTGGAGTTACGCAGAGCTTACGCGCGCCACGCGTGGCCTTGGGACTGCGCTGCTGGACCAGGGGCTGACCCCGGGCGATCGGGTTTTGATGCGGCTGGGCAATACGGTCGAATTTCCGCTGACTTATCTGGCGGCGATCGCCGTGGGGCTGATCCCCGTGCCCACATCCCCCATGTTGACCGGCCCCGAAGTGACCAAAATCGCGGATGAAATCAGCCCCGCGCTGGTTGTCGCGGACACGGGTATTGCCTTGCCATCGCAGGACATTCCCGTGCTTGGCGCTGATGCGCTGCACGATCTGCATCAGCGCCCGCCTTGCGACTGGCACATGGGCGCGCCGGATCGCCCGGCCTATATCATCTATACCTCGGGCACGTCGGGCGCGGCGCGCGCGGTCACCCATGCGCATCGCGCGATCTGGGCACGGCGCATGATGCACGACGGCTGGTTCGGGCTAACCCCGAGCGACCGGGTTCTGCACGCGGGCGCGTTCAACTGGACATATACACTGGGCACCGGGCTGATGGATCCGTGGGCGCTCGGCGCGACAGCTGTCATCCCCGCTGTGGGCACCGCGTCCACCGATCTGCCTGCATTGCTGGCGCGTGATGCGGCGACAATCTTTGCCGCCACGCCCGGCGTGTACCGACAAATGCTGCGCGCCGACATGCCCGACCTGCCGTCATTGCGCCACGGGTTGTCCGCGGGTGAAAAACTGCCCGCAGCGATCCGGGCGCGCTGGAGCGCCGCCACAGGCACCGCGATTTACGAGGCGTTTGGCATGTCCGAATGTTCCACCTTCGTGTCAGGCGCCCCATCGCGCCCCGCGCCAGAGGGGGCCTTGGGCTATGCGCAAGAGGGACGATACGTTGCCGTATTGTCACCCGATGGCGTCCCCGTACGGCGGGGTATGGGCGGCACGCTGGCCGTGCATCGCAGCGATCCGGGGTTGATGTTGGGATATTGGGGCGCGCCCGAAGCGACCGAGGCGCGTTTTCACGGCGATTGGTTCGTCACCGGCGATCAGGTCAGCATGGCCGAAGATGGCGCGATCACCTATCTGGGCCGCGACGATGACATGATGAATGCGGGGGGCTTTCGGGTGTCGCCGGTCGAGGTTGAGGCCGTATTCACCGCCCACCCCGACATCCACGAGTGTGCGGCGGTGGAGCAACCCGTCAAGGCCGACACCACCGCCGTTTGCCTGTATTACACCGCCGATGCCCCTCTTGCGGAGGCTTCCTTGGTTTCGTTCGCCGCGTCGCGGCTGGCCCGGTACAAGACGCCCCGGGTCTTTGTTCATGTCGCGGCGCTGCCCAAGAACCGGAACGGCAAGATCCAGCGTCGCGCGTTGCGCAAGGCGCTTTAGTCCGCGAGGATCTGGCCCGATACGAATTCAACTTCGCTCATCTGGCCAAAGTCGGATTTGGCCACGACCCAGTCTTCTAGCACATTGTTCAGCGCCCCCAGGGCCACGGCGAGCGCCGCCATCCCGCCCACAAGCAACGTCATGAATGGTACCCGCAACCGCGCACTGCGCTTTGCCCGGGTCGTTGGGGTCGAAAGATCCTGAATATGTGTCATCGCACTGCTCATTATCACTTGTACTCAGAATGTTAGGCGATTCTGGCGCGTCGAACCAAGCGAGATGGCATGTTACGAGCGCCGGGTTGATGGCGCGAACAGACCAGGTATAAAGGGTGAACTTCGATGGGTTTGCAAATTTGCAAACCGCGCAAAACACAAGATGTAGGGCCACCGGGAACATCGCGCGCTCGCGCATTCGTGACCACGGGGAACAGTGTTCTTTTTTGGCGCGCTTGACCTGCGCCACCGCAACGCTTAGCCCGTGCGAATGATCAAGCTGGACATATTCTCAGACCCGATTTGCCCGTGGTGCTACATCGGAAAAACGAACCTGGACCGCGCGCTGGAACAGCGCCCGGACCATCCGTTCGCGATTGAATGGCACCCGTTTCAACTGAACCCGGACATGCCAGCGGACGGGATGGACCGCATCGAGTATCTCGAAACCAAGTTCGGCGGACGCGACGGCGTGGTGAAATCCTATGGCCCCGTGCTGGAGCACGCCGAAAAAGCCGGCCTAAAGCTGGACCTGCCCGCAATCGAACGCACGCCCAATACGCTTGACGCCCATCGGCTGATCCATTGGGCCGGGGTCGAAGGCGCGCAGACACCGGTGGTGTCCGCCCTGTTCGCCGCCTATTTCAAGGAAGGGCGCGACATTGGCGACCACCAGGTGCTGGCCGATATCGCCATACGCTTCGGTATGGATCGCGATGTCACCCTGCGTCTGCTGGACAGCGATGCAGATGTCGATCTGATCCGCCAGCGCGATGCCCACGCCCGCGAACGGGGCGTGGATGCGGTGCCGCTGTTCATCGTGGGTGGACGTCATGCGGTGCCCGGCGCGCAACCGCCTGAGTTGTGGCTGCAGGTTCTGGACGAGCTGGCCGAACAGGGCGATTGAGCGCGTGTGCGATGGCGTCTCTGGCACACTGAGCGCGCCGTTATTTTCGGCCGTCGCCAATAGCTTTGCGTTCACATCGCCGCCCTGCCCGCCCTTGCCGCCGCGCTGCACTCGGATGCGCTGATCAAGGGCTATCCGCCTTAGCGATCTTGGTAGCGATCTTGGTGCTGGGGGGCTGGCGCGGGGCATCTGTATGGCCGCAGCGCGGCTGTTTTGCCGGACACCCCGGGCGGATCAGCCCGCCTTGGCGTGACGCGCCAGATCCTGCGCAATGGCGAAAACGCCCTTGATCTTGTCGCTGTCTTTTTTCCAGTCTCGCCGGATGACGATCTTGTTGTCCTTGACCTTGGCCAGCCCGTTCTGGGCCTGAACAAAGTCAACCAAACCTTTGGGATTGGGGAATTTATCGTTGTGGAACTGGATCGTGGCGCCCTTGGGGCCGCCATCCAGCCGCGCAATCTGTGCCTTGCGGCACATTTCCTTGATCCGAACGATCAGAAGCAGCGTGTTGACCTCTTTGGGCAGTTTGCCGAAACGGTCGATCAATTCGGCGGCGAAGCCTTCCAGTTCCACCTTGGAATGCAACGCGGACAGGCGGCGATAGAGCCCCAGCCGCACATCAAGGTCGGGCACGTAATCCTCGGGGATCAAAACAGAAACGCCCAAGTTGATCTGCGGCGACCAATCGCCATCGTCCAGCGATGGAATGCCTTCGGACTCGCCCGATTTGATCTTGGCGATCGCCTCTTCCAGCATGGATTGGTACAGTTCGAAGCCCACCTCGCGCATCTGGCCGGACTGCTCTTCGCCCACCAGGTTGCCGGCCCCGCGAATATCCAGATCCTGGCTGGCCAGGGTAAAGCCTGCGCCCAGCGTATCCAGACTGCCCAGGACGCGCAGACGTTTTTCCGCGCCCGGCGTCAGCGGCACGCGCGGCTTGGTTGTCAAATAAGCATAGGCGCGCACCTTTGCCCGGCCCACCCGGCCCCGGATCTGGTAGAGCTGCGCCAGACCGAACATGTCAGCACGATGGATGATCATCGTGTTCGCGGTGGGGATGTCGATGCCGCTTTCGATGATCGTCGTCGCCAAAAGCACGTCGTACTTGCCGTCGTAAAACGCGTTCATCCGGTCATCCAGTTCGCCCGCCGCCATCTGGCCATGGGCGACGACAAAGCTGACCTCGGGCACGGAATCGCGCAGGAACTCTTCGATTTCGGGGATGTCCTTGATGCGCGGAACAACAAAGAACGACTGCCCGCCGCGATAGTGTTCGCGCAGCAGCGCCTCGCGCACGGTGACGGCATCAAATTCGGACACATAAGTGCGGATCGACAGCCGGTCGACGGGCGGCGTGCCGATGATCGACAGGTCGCGCACCCCGGTCAGCGACATTTGCAGCGTGCGCGGGATTGGCGTGGCCGACAGGGTCAGCACGTGGATATCGCTGCGCAGTTCTTTCAGGCGTTCCTTGTGGTTCACGCCAAAGCGCTGCTCTTCGTCGACGATCAACAGGCCGAGGTTCTTGAACTTGACTTGTTTGGCCAGCAGCGCGTGGGTGCCCACGACGATATCGATTTCGCCACTGGTCAGCCCCTCGCGGGTCTTGGCGGCGTCGCGCGCGCTAACAAAGCGCGACAAGGGCCTGACATTGATGGGAAAACCGCGAAATCGGTCGGCAAAGGAATTGAAATGCTGGCGCGCAAGCAGCGTGGTGGGCGCGATCATGGCTACCTGCAGGCCGGACACGGCGGCGATAAAGGCAGCGCGCATGGCAACCTCGGTTTTGCCAAAGCCCACGTCGCCGCAGATCAGGCGATCCATCGGCAGACCCGCTTCCAGATCGTCCAGCACATCTTCGATGGCTTTCAGCTGATCTTCGGTTTCCTGATAGGGGAATCGCGCGCAAAAGGCGTCCCACATCCCGTCTGGCGGGGTCACGATGGGGGCCTTGCGCAGGTGGCGCTCGGCGGCGATGCGGATCAGCTTGTCGGCAATCTCGCGGATGCGCTGTTTCAGCCGGGCCTTTTTCGACTGCCAGGCGCCGCCGCCCAGCTTGTCGAGCAGGCCTTCATCCTGGCCATAGCGCGACAGCAGTTCGATGTTTTCCACCGGCAAATACAGCCGGTCGCCGCCCGCATATTCCAACAGCAGGCATTCGTGTCGGGCGCCAAGCGCATCGATGACTTCCAGCCCGCGAAAAATGCCGACCCCGTGATCGACGTGCACGATCAGATCGCCGGGCGACAGCGATTGCGCTTCGGTGAGAAAGTTTTCGGCCCGGCGCTTTTTCGGGCCGCGGCGCACCATGCGATCCCCGAGCACGTCCTGTTCGGAAATCACCGTCAGGCCACGGCCTTCGAACCCGGTGCCCAGGGGCCAGATCGCCAGGTACACGCCGCCTTTGCCCTCGGGGACATCGTTGAAGGTCGAAATGCGGGTTGCGCCGACCAATCCCTGGTCTTCCAACAGCCCCTCAAGCCGCTCACGCGCGCCTTCGGAAAAAGACGCGATGATCACCTGACCGTCGCGCCGCTTTGCCTCAATATGATGCTCTAATGCGTCGAAAAGATTGACATCTTCGCGCTGTCGTTCGGGCGCGAAATTGCGCCCGACGCGCCCGCCTGCGTCCACCACATTCGGGCCGGTTGCCTGCGGCAACGGGTGCATCTGTACCACGCGGTGGCCGGCAATCGCCCGATCCCAGGCGGCATCGTCCAGATAAAGCAGCCCCGGCGGGCACGGCTTGTAAACGGTATCCACACGGCTTTTCTGCCCGAGCGCGTGGCGGCGGGTTTCGTATTGATCGACGATGCCTTCCCAACGTGACATACGCTGCGCAGAGGATTGATCTTCCAGCGTTATTTCTGCTTCTGGAAGATAGTCGAACAGGGTTTCCAGATGCGCGTGGAAAAACGGCAGCCAGTGTTCGATGCCCTGGTGTTTGCGCCCGGCGCTGACGGCCTCGTAGAGCGGATCGTCGGTGCCTGCGGCGCCAAATTCGATGCGGTAGTTCTGGCGAAACCGGGTGATCGCCGCCTCGTCCAGAAGCACCTCGGAGACGGGCGCCAGATCAACCTGCGATAGAGTTTCGGTGGTTCTTTGCGTTTCGGGATCAAAGCGGCGCGCCCCGTCCAGCACATCGCCAAAAAGGTCCAGCCGCACCGGGCCGGCCTGACCGGGGGGATAAATGTCGATAATGCCGCCGCGAATGGCGTAATCGCCCGGTTCGAGCACCGTCGGCGCCTGCGTAAACCCCATGCGCACCAGAAAGCCGCGCAAGGCCTCTTCGTCGATCCGTTCGCCCACGCGCGCCGACCAGGCCGCCTGTTGCAGCACCGCGCGGGCGGGCACCCGCTGGGTTGCGGCGTTCAGCGTCGTCAACACGATAAAACGCTTTGGCACCGCGCCTTTGGCCAGTGCGGCCAATGTGGCCATGCGCGTGGCCGATATGTCCGGGTTCGGCGACACGCGGTCATACGGCAGGCAATCCCAGCCGGGAAAGGCTAGCACGGGCATGTCGGGGGCGAAGAACGCCAGCGCGGCGCGCATTGCGGCCAGGCTTCTGTCGTCGCGCGCCACATGGAGCACGACGTGATCGCGCGCGGCTTCGGCCAGCAAAAGCGCGTCGAATCCCTCGGGCGCGCCGCCCCGGGTGATATGTCTGGATTGGGTCATGCGATCAGTACCCGAAAGGCCCCACGGCGATATTTTTGTACATGCCCCACATGGCCGTCACCAGGATCGATATCATGCCGATCGCCTGCGTATACAAACGGTGACGGCGCAGACGGCGATAAAGGTCATCCCCCTCCGCGCCAGAGGCCTGGATGCTGGCCGCAGCCCGCGACGACAAGATGCCAACCAGCGACATCGGAAAGGCCAACAGGAACAGCGCCTGTGCAAACTCGGCCCGGTAAACGAACCCCAAAAGCGCCAGCATGGTCAAAACCAGACAGCCCAACCCGGTGATCCACAGGCCCGCCACCTGCCCGATGTTCAGGATGCGGTTGACGTTGATGCGCACCAGATCGTGCATGTCCACCTCGTCCTGGCCGCCGTTTCGCTTGGCCCGCAAGATCAGGTCAAACGGCACGCCCAGCACGAAATGCGATGCGGTCGACCAGACCACGGCCAGCGCGATCCAGTACCACAGGTTCGAGAATGATCGCATGTCGATCACCTCGAATATGGTCTGATAGACGTCCAATGCTGGCCCTTCCCGGTGCGTGTCTTGCGCAATCTAGCTGCGGGTTGCGGCGAATCCCACCCTTGAGCGCGGTGAAAATACATGTCACCCCTTCGGGCGCAACAATTGCGAGGTGCCCGATGCCCAAATCCATCGCCCCCTTCCCGATGACCCGCCTGCGCCGCACCCGAAAAATGGGCGCGCTGCGCGATCTGGTCCGCGAGAACGAGCTGAGCGTGAACGATCTGATCTGGCCGGTATTCATCCGGGAAGGCCACGATGACGAAACTCCGATTCCGTCGATGCCGGGGGTCAGCCGTCTGACCATCGACCGGCTGGTTGCCAAGGCCGCCGAGGCGTATGCGTTGGGCATCCCCGCCATCTGCCTGTTTCCCTACACCAGCCAAGAGGCGCGAACCCTAGACTGCGCCCAGGCCTGGAGCGCGGACAACCTGTCCAACACGGCCATTCGCGCGATCAAAGACCGGGTGCCCGAGCTGGCAATCATGACCGACGTGGCGCTGGACCCCTATAATATCAACGGCCATGACGGGTTCGTCGTGGACGGCGAGATCATGAACGACGAAACCATCGAGGCGCTGGTCAAGATGACGCTGGCCCAGGCCGAAGCGGGCGCCGACATCATCGGCCCGTCGGACATGATGGACGGGCG
This sequence comes from Aliiroseovarius sp. PTFE2010, assembly GCF_049943335.1. Taxonomy (NCBI): domain Bacteria; kingdom Pseudomonadati; phylum Pseudomonadota; class Alphaproteobacteria; order Rhodobacterales; family Paracoccaceae; genus Aliiroseovarius; species Aliiroseovarius sp. PTFE2010. The sequence goes on along the minus strand of NZ_JBNFVY010000003.1, from coordinate 168,500 downwards.
GGTCGGGGCGATGCGCCGGGCGCTGGAAGCCGACGGCCATCGCAACGTATCGATCATGAGCTATTCGGCGAAATATGCCAGCGGGTTCTATGGCCCCTTTCGCGACGCGGTTGGCGCCTCGGGCGCGCTGGTCGGCGACAAGAAAACCTATCAGATGGATCCGGGCAATGCGGACGAGGCGTTGCGGCTGGTCGAACGTGACCTGTCCGAAGGGGCCGACATGGTGATGGTCAAGCCCGGCATGCCCTATCTGGATATCTGCCGCCGCGTGAAGGACGCGTTTGGCGCGCCCACCTTTGCCTATCAGGTGTCCGGCGAATACGCGATGATATCGGGCGCGGCGAACAATGGCTGGATCGACGGCGAAAAGGTGATGATGGAAAGCCTTCTTGCGTTCAAGCGTGCAGGCTGCAACGGGGTGTTGACCTATTTTGCCCCCGCCGCCGCCAAATTGTTGAACGAATAGGGCCGTACGGCACCGTATGGGTCTGCCATACGGCGCCGTAGGGGCTCAGGCGCGGGCCATGCGCCCTTCCATGGACACCGGGCCTGCGCCCATGGCGATCACGAACAGCAGACCGCCGGTGATCGACAGGTTCTTCAGGAACATGATCATCTGCATTTGCGCGGCCATGCCTTCGGCGGCGCCAGCGGGGATCAGGTGATAGAGCACGCCAGCCAGCAGCGTGAACCCGGCCAGCGCCAGGGCCGCCAGCCGCGTCTGATATCCGACGATCAACGCAATGGCACCGATCAGTTCGACGGCAATCGTGGGCCAGACCAGAAATCCGGGCAATCCGCCGCTTGCGATATAGGCGGCGTTGCCGGCCGGATCGCCCAGCTTTTGCAGACCTGAAATCAGGAAAATCAGGGCCAGAAGAACGCGCCCTGCCGGCGCGGCGTAAATCTTGAGAGTGTCCATTTTCGTCTCCTTGGGTCAGTTGGGATATGGCTAGCCGCTCAAAATTCAGCGCGCAATTATGGGATAAAGCGCGCGCGCTGTGCATCAGCGCACATATGCCAGCCGCTCAGGTTAACGATGACAGCCGCGCCTGCACGGGCTATAGTGCCCCCCAATTGGCCCGCTATGAGGCCGAACTGGCATCTACAGGCAAACAAAGAGAGCTTCCCATGACATATCTTCCCCGCCGCCTTTTCCTGGCCGGTCTGGCCGCGACCGGCCTGATGGGTACCGCTGCGTGCGACAACGGGCTGCAAAGCTCGGGCGCGGCCACGATTGACGCGCGCGCAGATGCGACGCTGAACTATCTGTACAGCAACTACCCGGAAACACGCGATCTTGCCGACAAGGCCGCGGGCGTGCTGGTCATGCCGCTGGTTACCAAGGCGGGGCTGGGGTTTGGCGGCGCCTATGGGCGCGGCGTGCTGCAGGTCGGCGGCGTGCCGGTCGATTACTATTCCACCACGCAAGCCAGCTTCGGTCTGCAGATCGGGGCCCAGCAATACGCCCATGTGCTGATGTTCATGACCGATCAGGCGCTGGCCGAATTCCGCAATTCGCCCGGTTGGGTCGCAGGGGCCGATGTGGAATATGTCGCCGCGAACCAGGGCGAAAACCTGTCCGCCGACACCACCACCACCCTGTCGCCAGTTCTGGCGTTTGTGTTCGGTCAGACGGGCCTTGGCATCGGCGCCAGCATCGAAGGCACGAAATACACCCGCATCATTCCCTGAGCGGGTCCTGCCGCGCGCCGCGTGCGGCGCGGCGAAACACGCAAGGCACGGCCCGCAGGGTCGTGCCTTTCCTTTGGATCACCCGATCGCGTTCAGACGCGCCAGCAATGACGATGTATCCCACCGTCCGCCGCCCAGTTTCTGCACGTCCTTGTAGAACTGGTCGACCAGCGCGGTGACCGGCAGTGACGATCCGTTCCGGTCGGCTTCCTCCAGGCATATCCTCAGGTCCTTGCGCATCCAGTCGACCGCGAAACCGTGTTCATAATCGCCCGCCAGCATGCTCTGATAGCGGTTTGACATCTGCCAGCTGCCCGCTGCGCCCTGGCTAATCACTTCGACCACGGCGGCGCCATCCACACCGGCCCGCTGGGCAAAATGCAAGGCCTCGGACAGGCCCTGGACCAGCCCGGCAATGGCGATCTGGTTGCACATCTTGGTGGTCTGGCCTGCGCCGACCTCGCCCATTCTGCGGCAGATCTTGGCATAGGCGTCGATCACGGGTTGGACGCGGTCATAATCGGCCTGATCGCCCCCGCACATGACGGACAGCGCCCCGTTTTGGGCGCCTGCCTGCCCACCGGACACCGGCGCATCGACAAAGCCCAGCCCCTTGGCTTTGGCATCGTCGTACATCTCGCGCGTGATGGCGGCCGACACGGTGGTGTGATCCACGAAAATCGCGCCCGCGTCCATCGCCGAGAACGCGCCGTCCGGCCCGCAGCACACGGCGCGCAGATCGTTGTCGTTGCCGACGCAGGCAAACACGATTTGCGCGCCTTTGGCGGCTTTGGCCGGGGTGGCGGCGGCCGTGCCCTTGTGCTCGGCGCACCAGCGTTCGGCCTTGCTGGCGGTACGGTTATACACCGTGACCTGGTGACCGGCGGCGGCCAGATGCCCGGCCATCGGATAGCCCATGACCCCCAATCCCAGAAACGTAACTTTCGCCATGGCTTTCCCCTCTTGCGGCTTTGTCCTAAACAGGTTCAATCCTTCGTACCTGCCACGTGCACCCACTTCAATCATCGCCCGGCTGAATGCTCCGACTGTTTCGTATCGCTGCCAATCTCTTTACCGCGCTGATCCTGCTGGGATTGGGCGCTGCGGGGCTGTTTTACTGGCTCGCGGCGCGATCCCTGCCCGATTATGACGGCCAGTACAGCGTGCGCGGGCTGGATGGGCGCGTCGAAATCGTGCGCGACAACGTGGCCGTCCCGCATGTCTTTGGCGACACCGAGGCGGACGTGTATTTCGGGCTGGGATTCGCCCATGCGCAGGACCGGCTGTGGCAAATGATGATGCTGCGGCGCACAGTGCAGGGCCGTTTGTCGGAAATGTTTGGCGAACGCACGTTTCGCAGCGACGAGCTGATGCGGCGGCTGGCGCTCTATCCGGCGGCGCGCGCCAGCCAGGCGCATCTGGCCCCCGAAACGCAGCGTGCGCTGCGCGCCTATGCCGATGGGGTCAACGCGTGGCTGGAACAGGTGAACCGCGGCGCCCTGGGGCGCGGCGCCCCCGAAATGTTCGTATTCAAAAGCGACATCGCGCCCTGGGCCCCGGCGGATTCGCTGGCCATCCTGAAGCTGATCGCCTTTCGCATGACCGGACACCTTGAAGACGAGGTGCTGCGGATGCGCACCGCGCTTTTGGTGCCCGACCGGGTGCAGGATCTGATGCCCGATGCGCCCGGCAACGGCATCGCCGCCCTGCCCGAATTTGCCGCGCTGCGCGACATCGTGCCCGGCGATGCCCCCGGCGTCCCCGTGCGACAGGCCCTGGCCGAAGATCCGCTCTATCCGCTGGCGGCCGCCCCGCTGAGCGGCGCGTCGAACGCCTGGGCCGCCGCGCCAAGCCGCTCGGCCACGGGGTCAACCCTGCTGGCCAACGATCCGCACCTGGATTTTACCGCCCCCGGCCTGTGGTATCTGGCGCGGCTGGACCTGCCCAGCGGCGGGGTGATCGGCGGCACGATCCCGGGCATTCCGGCGGTCATGGTGGGGCGCAGCCAGGGCTTTGGCTGGGGCATGACGGCGTCTTTCGCGGACACGCAGGACCTCTTCCTGGAACGGCTGAACCCCGCCAACCAGGACGAGGTGCAGACCCCCGACGGCTTTGCCCCGCTGACATTGCGCCAGTCGATCATCCGCATGCGCGAGGCGGCGCCGATTACCATCGACATGAGCTGGTCCGACAACGGCCCGGTGCTGCCCGCCGACCAGTTCAACATTGCCGCAATCACCCCGCCCGGCCATGTGGTATCGCTGGCCTGGACCGGCCTGTCCGAACGCGACACGACGCTGGACGGCTACATGGCCTTGATGCGGGCAGGCGATATCGACGCTGGGATCGAGGCCGGGCGCGCCATCGTAGCCCCGGCCATCAACCTTGTGCTGGCCGATCAGGACGACATCGCGATGAAACTGACCGGCGCCCTGCCCCGCCGGCAAGCCGACCACCAGTCGCAGGGCCGCATCCCGTCGTATGGCTGGGTTGCGCAAAACCGGTGGGACGGCACGCTGCCCTATAGCGCGAACCCCGAGTTTCGCGCGCCGCGTGGCGGCATTCTGGGCAACACGAACAACAAGGTGATCGACCGTCCCTTTCCCAACCATGTCAGCTTTCACTGGGGTGACACGCAACGCATCCAGCGGTGGCAGCGCCTGATGCAAAACCGCGAGGTTCACACCCGCGAAAGCTTTATGGAAACCCAGCTGGACATCGTGTCGCCGTCGGCCCGGGCGCTGTTGCCGCTGATCGCGGCCGAGTTGTGGTTCACTGGCGATCCTGCCCCCGAAGGCACGCCCGAACGGCGCCGTCAACGCGCGCTGGAAATGCTGGCGGAATGGAACGGGGAAATGAACGAACACCTGCCCGAGCCGGTGATTTATTCGGTTTGGGTGCGCGCGCTGCAACAGCGGCTGATCCGGGACGATCTGGGCCCGCTGGCGCGCGCCTTCACCCATGTCGAACCGATTTTTCTAGAGCGGGTGTTTCGCGATGTGGACGGGGCCAGCGCGTGGTGCGATGTGTTGCAATCGGCCGCGATTGAGAATTGTCCTGACATGGCGCGGCTTGCCCTGGATGACGCGCTGCTGTGGATCGACGAACGCATGGGCGGATCTCTGGAAAGCCTGCGGTGGGGGGATCTGCATCAGGCCACCCACGACCACCCGGTGCTGGGGCGCGTGCCGGTGCTGCGCTGGTTCGTGAACATCCGTCAGAGCACGTCGGGCGGGGACAACACGCTGATGCGCGGGGTGGTGCGGGGCATGGGCGCGCAGCCTTACGAAAATGTGCACGGCGCGGCCTATCGCGGGATCTATGATTTCGCCGATCCGGACAGTTCGGTCTTTGTTACCGCGACCGGCCAGTCGGGCCATTTCCTGTCGCGCCACTATGACGATCTGGGCGAGCTGTGGCGGCGCGGCGAATATGTCCCGATGAGCCTGGATCCCGGTCTGGCCCGCGCGGCCGGCGTCGGCGTGACCCGATTGACACCCGCGCCCTGACCCCGCCCTGACCCCGCCCTGACCAAGCCCTGAGACCCGGCCCTGGCGCGGTATCGCGACAGCCGGCAGGGCGCGCGTATCGTCTGGCCGCCTGCCCGGCGGTTCAGAAACGTCACCCCCGGCGGATCATCACCGACACGATTGCTGCCCGGCGCCCGATGGTGCGAGGGTTTGAAGACTTCGATGCGTTTTGCGACATGGAATTTTCGAAACGGAATACGCGCGGCGACACGCAGATTGATCGTTTTCGCCGCTTGATCGTTTTCGCCGCGTGGATGCCTCTGCTACGGCTTTTCCCAACGCCAAGTTTCCTGTTGACCCGCGGGGCGGTGGCATAGCCATCGCGCCCGCCACGACCGCCGGGATCTTCGACAAATCCGGCTGATCACAGATCGCGAAAGCGTTTTTCCTGCCGCGCCGACCACGTGACCGACAGGCGGTAGCCATCTTCGGTCTGCTCTTCGCCGGTCACCAAGTCCTGATCATAGAGCCAGGCGCGCTGCTTGCCCGCGCTGAACGGCAGGTCCAGCACCGTGTCAAATGTTTCGTCCGACAGCGCGTCCGATATGGCGTCGAACACCGCTTCCAGCCCTTCGCCCGTCAAGGCCGAGGTGACAAGTATGCCATCGCTGCGGTCTGCTTGTGTGCGCAAGGCGTCGGCCTGTTCGGGCGTCACCCGGTCGATCTTGTTCCAGACCTCAAGGCGTGGCGTGTCCTTGTTCACCCCGAGAGACGCCAAAATCGTTTCGACATCGGCGGCCTGTTCCGCGCTCTGGGGGTGGCTGATGTCGCGCACATGCACGATCAGATCGGCCGACAGAACCTCTTCCAGCGTGGCGCGGAAGGCGGCGACCAGTTGCGTGGGCAGGTCGGAAATGAACCCGACCGTGTCCGACAGGATCACCTCGCGGGCCTGGCCCTTGCCCGTGGGCAGCTTGACCGCGCGCATGGTGGGATCGAGCGTGGCAAAGAGCATATCCTTGGCCATCACATCGGCGCCCGTGGCCCGATTGAACAGCGTCGATTTTCCGGCGTTGGTATAGCCCACCAGCGCGACGATGGGGAACGGCACCTTGGCGCGCGCGGCGCGGTGCAATTCGCGCGTCTTGACCACCTTGGCCAGTTGCTTGCGCAGCCGGGTCAACTGGTCGTCGATGGCGCGCCGGTCCGCTTCGATCTGGGTTTCCCCCGGCCCGCCGACAAACCCCAGTCCGCCGCGCTGGCGTTCAAGGTGGGTCCAGGCCCGCACCAGCCGCGTGCGCTGATAGGACAGCGCCGCCATTTCCACCTGCAGTACACCTTCGCGGGTGCGCGCCCGGTCGGAAAAAATCTCAAGGATCAATCCGGTCCGGTCGAGAAGCTTGACCTTCCACGCCTTTTCCAGATTGCGCTGCTGCACCGGGCTGACCGGCCCGTCCACCAGCACCAGTTCGATGTCGTTGGCGCTCAGGCGCGCGGCAATCTCTTCGACTTTGCCCGACCCGAACAGCATGCCCGGCTGCACCTTGGACAGGCGCACCACTTCGCTGCCCACGACGTCAAGTTCGGGCATGGCGGCGGCCAGCGCAACAGCTTCGTCCAGCGCCGGTTCAGCAGCGCGGCGATCCGGGTTGCTCAGAATGTCGGGGTGGATGACCCAGGCCCGCGTATTGCGAACCTCATGCTCGGGCAAGGTTACTCGTCACCTTCATAAAGACTTATCGGCTGGGATGGCATGATTGTCGAAATCGCATGTTTGTAGACCAGTTGCGATTGTCCGTCACGGCGCAGCAGCACGCAGAAATTGTCGAACCAGGTGATCACGCCCTGCAGCTTGACACCGTTGATGAGAAAAATTGTCACCGGAACCTTGGCCTTGCGGACGTTGTTCAGGAATGCGTCTTGCAGATTCTGTCTGTCACCAGCCATCGTTCAGTTGCCTATGTTTTTGCGCAGTTATGTGCGGTCTGCCTCTCGCGCGGCAGGGTTTGATTTGACAGGGATCAGTATGGCGCGGCGAATCAAAGGATTCCACCCCAAAAAACAGTCCGTTAGGGTAAATGGCTGTAATAGTGACCTATTGCCGCCAGTTCAACGGGTTGATCAGCGCCACGATGACCAGCATTTCCAGCCGCCCCAACACCATGGTTCCGGCCAGGATCGCCTTGGCCCCGGCGGGCAGCGCGGCGTAGGACAGCGGCGTGTCGGCGGCGACGCTTGCCAGCGGCCCGGTGGTCGACAGGGCGGCGACGGTCAGCACGGTGACCTCTTCGAACGACAGGTGGAAAAAGCCAAGCATGGCCATCACCATCGCGATCGACATCGCGAACAACATGAAAAAGACCCAAGCCACATAGGCCCCTTGCCGGCGAAAATGACGGTCGCGCGCACCCGCACCGGCGACCGAATTGGGAAACACCAGCTTGTCCAGTTCGCGCTGACCATGACGATAGAGCGCATAGACCCGCAGCAGTTTCACGCCCCCCGCCGTGGTCGCCACTCCGCCGCCGAAAATGGACAGCCCGAGCAGCATCAGACCGGGCGTTTCCAGCCCCGACCACAGCTGCGCGGCATCCCAATAGTCGCTTTCAAAGCCCGCCGTGGTCAGGAACGACATGGTGGTGAACAACCCGCCCCAGAATGCCGCCAGCCCGCCGGGCCGTTCGGCCCCTTCGGGCAAATCCAACACGCCCACCCAATGGTGCAGGAATATCAGCACCGGAACGACCAGCACGATCAGCAGCCCTAGGCGAAATTCGGGATCGGTGCGCAATGCTTCGGTGTCGTCGCCGCGCGCATCGGTGGTAAAGGTCTGGCGCGACAAGGCAAAAAGAAGAAACAGGAACACCAGCCCTTCGCCAATCACGCCGGACGCGCCCGACAGCCCGCCGACAGGCGAAATGCCCGATGTCGCCATGGTGGACATCGCATGACAAAAGGCCACGAACGGCGTTTCACCCAGAACCGTCAGCGCCACCCAGAGCACCGTCGTCAGCCCGGTATAGACCGGCAAAAGGCGCGTGGTGAAATGCATCAGCCGCTCGGCAGCGGTCGGCGTATCGCCGGGCAATGCGGACGCCGTGGTGCCAAACACCCGGTTGCCGCCACCGACAGGCGCGGGGTTCAGAACCTCGAACCCGCCAAGATTCAGCGGCGCCATGATCGCGATCGCCGTGACCCAGGCCAGAAATCCCCCCAACCACCCGACCAGCGCGCGCCACAAATGAACCGAGCGGCCGAGACGCTCGGGGTCTTCGAACACGGTGGCCCCCGTCGTCGTCAGGGCCGAAACCATTTCAAACCAGGCGTTCATGAAACTGGTGTCGCGCACCGCTTCGACGACCGGCACCGCCAGCACCACCGGGATGACCAGATAAGTCGCCAGCAAGGTGATCAGATGGGTCCGGCCCTGACGGCGGACCGGGCGGCCGTGCGTTGCGATCGCGGCAAAACCGCTGACAGTGCCCAGCAAGACGGCCGAATAAAAGAACGCCCGCATCTCTTGATGTTCGCCCACAGTGGCGGCGAACCCGGCCGGCACCAGCATGGCCAGCGCGGCCACCGCCAACAGCAGGACGAACAGCGGCAGATCCAGAAGCAGGCGGCGCATCAGAAAAAGTCGATCGAGACCTGGAGCAAGCGCTCGACCTCGGGCACGTCGCTGGCCATCGCAAAGATCGCAATCACATCGCCTTCTTCGATCCGCGTCTCGCCGGTGGGTTTCACCAGCTTTTCCCCCTTCATGATCGCGCCGACCAGAACGCCTTCGGGAAAATCGATGTCGCGGATCGAATGCCCCGCAATGGGCGAGGTCGACAGAACCTGCGCTTCGATCACCTCGGCCTCGGCGTCGCCCACCGAATAGACCCCGCGCACGCGCCCATGGCGCACATGACGCAGGATCGACGACACAGTGGTGGCGCGCGGGTTGATATAGGCATCGATGTGCAGCGGGCGCAGCAGCGGAACCAGTGTGGGATCGTTGACCAGACAGATGGCCATCGCGCAGCCCGCTTCCTTGGCGCGCACGGCGGTCAGAATGTTGGTCTTGTCGTCGTCCGTTACGGCCAGAATTGCGTCGGCGCGGTCGATCCCCGCCTCGTTCAGCAGTTCGCTGTTCAACCCGTCACCGTGCAAAACGATCGTGCGCTCTAGCGTGTCGGCGGCGGATTCGGCAACGTCGCGGTTCTGTTCGATCACCTTGGCGCGCACCCGTTCGGTCCGGCTTTCCAGGGCCTTGGCCACAGCCAGACCGACGTTTCCGCCCCCCACGACCACCACGCGCTCTTGCTTGCGGCTGGTCTTGCCGAAAATCTCGATCAGGCGGTTGAGGTCCTGCGAATGGGTGAACACATAGACCTGATCCCCTGCGAAAAGCTGATCGCCCGGATCGGGCGCGAACAGTTTCTTTTCACGCCGGATCCCCACAACGATGGCCCGCAAAGTGGAAAACAGATCGGTCAACTGGCGCAGCGGGGTGTTGATCACCGGGCAGTTTTCATCCAGCGAAATGCCGACCAGCTGCGCGGTGCCGCCAAGAAAGCTCTGGGTGTCGAAAGCGGCCGGGGCGGCAAGGCGGCGCAGCGCCGCTTCGGCTACCTCACGTTCGGGGCTGATCACGACGTCGATCGGCATGTGATCGCGCCGGTAAAGGTCGGAATAGATCGCCGTCAGATAGCTTTGCGAGCGCAACCGCGCGATCTTGCGCGGTACCGCGAAAATCGAATGGGCCACCTGGCAGGTGACCATGTTGACCTCGTCCGAGTGGGTCGCGGCGATCACCATGTCGGCGTCGCGCGCGCCGGCCCGGTCCAATACATCGGGATAGGACGCGAACCCGGCAATCCCCTGCACATCCAGCGTGTCTGTGGCCCGGCGCACCAGTTCGGGGTTGTTATCGACCACCGTAACGTCGTTTTTCTCACCCGACAGGTGCCGTGCGATCTGCCAGCCGACCTGGCCTGCCCCGCAAATGATGACTTTCATGCATCCCGTCCTGAAATTGCCAGCACCGCCTTGGCATGGCACGCGCGGCCCCTGGGGTCAATTGCGCGCCCGCGCCTTCTGTTGTGCGCGCGCACTACGGCGCGCGGGGGCTGGCGCATCACGCAGCGGCGCGGCGCAAGAGCGCGCGCTTGCGTTACTGCGCCGCTTCCTGTTCGACATAGGCCACACGGGCCCCGGCCTTGTTGGCCGTTACCACACCCAGCGACTTGAGCTTGCGGTGCAGCGCGCTGCGTTCCATCCCCACGAAGGTCGCGGTCCGGCTGATATTGCCGCCAAAACGATTGATTTGCGTCAGCAGGTATTCGCGTTCGAACAGCTCGCGCGCCTCGCGCAGCGGCAGCGATGCCAATCCCCCTGAAATCGTCATCCGGCCGGCGTCGCTCGGGCCGTCTTCGGCGGTGGGCAGATCGCTTGCTGCAATTTCGCCCGTGCCATCGCCCAGGATCAGAACCCGCTCGATCACATTGCGCAGCTGGCGCACGTTGCCCGGCCATTGCATGGTCTGCAGCATGGCGGCGGCATCATCGGAGAGCACGCGGGCAGGCAGGCCCTGGGTTTCGTTGAACTGCTTGATGAAGAGCGCGACCAATTCGGGGACATCTTCCAGCCGCTCTTGCAGGGACGGCACGGAAATCGGGACCACGTTCAACCGGTGAAATAGCTCTTCACGGAACCGGCCCGCTTCAATTTCGACTGGTAACACCTTGTTGGTACTCGAAATAAGGCGCACATCTACCCGTACCTTGTCGCTGCCACCGACCCGCGTGAAACTCTGATCGACCAACACGCGCAGGATTTTCGATTGGGTGCCCAACGGCATGTCGGCCACTTCGTCAAAGAACAAGATACCGCCGTGGGCCTCTTCCAGCAGACCCTTTTCGATCCCCCGTTCGGTGCCTTCGCGCCCGAACAGAACCTCTTCCATGCGGTCGGGTTCGATCGAGGCGGAATTGACCACCACGAAGGGCGCGTCGTTGCGGTTGGAATGGGCGTGAATATAGCGCGCGGCAACTTCCTTGCCCGACCCGCCCGGCCCGGTCAGCATCACCCGGCTGTTGGATTTGGTCACCTTGTCCAGTTGCGTTTTCAATGACTTGAACGACGCGCTTGATCCAACCATTTCGACTGCGACGGTCTCGCGGCGGCGCAGGGCGCTGTTTTCCCGGCGCAGGCGCGAAATTTCCATCGCCCGTCCGATGACGACCATCAGTTGATCAATATTGAAGGGCTTTTCGATAAAGTCATAAGCCCCCTGTTTGATCGCGGCGACGGCAATTTCGATATTGCCGTGACCGGAAATGATCACCACCGGGACATCGGGGTTGTCCCGCTTGACGTGTTTGAGAATGTCGATCCCGTCCATCTGGCTGTCCTTGAGCCATATATCCAGGATCATCAGCGCAGGGGCTTCGGCGTTCAACTGTGCCATGCATTCGTCTGAGTTGCCTGCCAGACGTGTCCCGTACCCTTCGTCTTCCAGAATATCCGCGATCAACTCGCGAATGTCCCGTTCATCATCCACGATCAGGATATCACCCATTGCTCATCTCCGCTCTCATACTGCCAGCTCCTGTTTTTCAGTGTCGGCGACCTCGCTGCTGAGACGCAGCCGCATTTCGGCGCGCGCGCCGACCTGCCCCGACCCGTCCAGCGGGTCGGCATCGGTCAAAATCAACGTGCCGCCGTGTTCTTCGATGATCTTCTTGACGATGGGCAGACCCAGCCCGGTGCCCTTTTCGCGCGTGGTCACATAGGGTTCGAACAGGCGCGATCGATCCTGGGGCAGCCCGATCCCGTTGTCCGAAATCGTGACGGCCACATCGCCGTCGTCCAGCATCATGGCCACATGAACCCGTGGTCTGTAGCCATCGGGTACGCCCAATTCCTGCAGGCTTTCAATGGCTTCCCCGGCGTTCTTGATCAGGTTCGTCAAGGCCTGCCCGATCATGGTCGTGTCCACGTCGGCCAGGACGCGGCCGGTGGGAAGATCGGCTGTGATATCGATGCCGACCTGGGCGTTTTGTTGCAGCAGGACCGCGCCGCGCACCAGTGCGACCATGTCTTCGGTGCGCCGCTCGGGTTCGGGCATCCGGGCAAAGCGCGAAAATTCATCCACGATGCGGCGCAGATCGTTGGTCTGGCGCACGATGACATCGGTGTATTGTTCCAGCTGGTCGGCATCCTCGGTGTCCAGTTTGCGGGAAAACTTGCGCTTGATACGCTCGGCAGACAGCTGGATCGGGGTCAGGGGGTTCTTGATCTCGTGGGCGATCCGGCGCGCCACGTCGCCCCAGGCCGCCATCCGCTGGGCACTGACCAAATCGGTCACGTCGTCGAAGGCCACCACGTAACCTTCCAGCGTGCCATCCTTGTCGCGCCGGGGCGACATGCGCACCAGCAGGCTTTCCAGCTTGCCGCCCCGCACCAGGCGAATTTCCTCTTGGGCGACTTTGCCGCCTTCGCGCAAGCGATTGAAAAGATCGGTAAATTCGGGAACGACATCCGACAGCAGCTGATCGCCCGCCCCATCGCCATCAATACCCAAAAGCGCTTCGGCCGAGCGGTTGACCACGGTCAGGCGGCCGTCAGGATCAAGCCCCAGAACGCCGGCGGTGACCGATCCCAGCACGGAATCGAACAGGCGCCGCCGTTTGTCGATCTGCTCGGAATGTTCGATCAACGTGTCGCGCTGCGTTTTCAGTTGCCGGGTCATCTGGTTGAAGATCTTGCCCAGCATGGCGATTTCATCGCCGCCGTCGTCTTCGATCACCTGCACATCCAGATCGCCGTCGCCCACCCGCTGCGCCGCCGAGGTCAGCCGCCCCACCGGGCGCGACAGGCGGTCGGCAAACAGCAGGCCAAGAAAGGTCGCCGCCAGGATCAGAATCAGCGCAAACCCCAGATAGATCAGCGCGAATTCGAACAGCACCTGCCCGCGTTCGCTTTCCAGCTGGTTATACAGCTGCACCGTTTCCTGCGTGCTATCCAGCAGCGACAGGATTTCGCCATCGACGTCGCGCGTGACATACAGATAGCGATCGGCAAAGCCCGGCATTTTCATGAGGGCGCGAAATTCGTTGATGTCCCAGTCTTCGATGATCACGACATCGCCGGTGGCCGCATCCGCCAGCGCCGCATCCGAAGGACGCTCGTAGTCAAACAGGTATGACCGGTCACCGCGCACCTTGATGTCCCCGGTGGCGTCAATGACATAAGCCTCGCGCAGGCCACGCTGGACCAGCGGCTGGCCCTGGCTGAGCACCCGTTGCAGCCCGCCATCGTCCAGAAAAAGGGATTGGCGCCGCGCCTCGGTGATCAGCGCCGACAGCGCGCGGATATCTTCGGTCAGGTCCTCAAGATGTTCCTGTTCATAGGCTTGCGCCGCGGTCAGCGACGTGCCGACCACATCGCGCACCCGCTCGGAAAACCAGCCCTCAAGCCCGATGTTGATCGTGATGGTGGCGAATACGGCGACGGTGACCGTGGGGATCAGCGCCAACAGGGCAAAGACGCCTGTCAGGCGCAGGTGCAGGCGCGCACCGGCCGAATGGGCGCGCCGGGCCGCGATCATCTGCACCACCCGGTATGCCACAAGGGCCGCGACCGCCAGCACATAGACCAGATCGAGAAGCAGCACCGCGCGCAGCAGCGGCGATGTCGCCCCCTGCCCGCCCGGCCCCACGACAAGGAAGGTCGCAAACACCAAGATGGGTCCCAGAATTACGAGCCCGATGGACATCGCATTCTGATAGCGCCGCAATCGACGCAACCGGATCAACCTTTCCCAGGTTACGGATCGGACAGATGTCCGCACGCATCACCTCATGACTACCGCTCAGTGCCGTGGTTCTTTTTCAGGGCTGCGCCCGATTTGCCACAGTCTTATGTTGCGGTTTTACATCAATTTACGGCGGCGTGTCACCTGAATATCGAGGTCGGTGATCTTTTTTCTCAAGGTATTGCGGTTGATGCCAAGCAGATCGGCACATTTGGCCTGGTTCCCGCCCACCGAATCCAGTGCGATTTCAATCAACGGTAGTTCGACTTCGCGCAGCACACGCTGATAGAGACCCGGCGGCGGCAGCACGCCCCCGTGCAAATCGAAGTACCGGCGCAGGTGTTTGGCCACGGACGCGCTCAGCTTGTCGCCGCTTGCGCCCTGGGCGATCGGCTCCATCGCGGGCTGGTTGCCCAGCACCATTTCCACTTCGGTGCGGGTGATCATTTCGTCCGACGCGGTGACCATCAGCCGGCGCACGGTGTTTTCCAGCTGCCGCACATTGCCGGGCCAGCTGTAGGTGCGGATCAGGTCGATCGCATCGGGCGCAAACCGCCGGGGGCTGAGCCCGTCGCGTTCCGAGCGGGCAAGAAAGTGTTCGGCCAGCAACGTGATGTCATCGACCCGTTCGCGCAGACTGGGGACGTTCACCGTCACGCCGCCCAGCCGATAGAACAGATCCTGGCGAAAATCGCCTGCTTCCATCTTGGCCGACAGGTCCGATTGGCTGGCGGCCAGAATGCGCGGTGCATTGTCTGTGAAACTGTCGAGCATGCGCACGATACGTCCCTGCGCCTCTTCGGACAGATCGCCGACCTCGTCAAACAGGATCGAGCCGTTCTTGGCGCGGCTGAGGATCGCGGCGGGGCCGTCCATTGTGGCCAGATCGGCCGCCCCGGCCACAACAAAAGGCAAGGTGCGCCGGTCTGACAGGTCATGAATGGCCCGCGCGATCAGCGATTTTCCGGTCCCGCTTTCGCCCGTGATCAGAACCGGCAGATCGCTGTTCATGACCCGCGCGACAAGACGATACAGGTTCTGCATCGCCGGGGTGCGGCCCACCAGCGGCAGTTCGCTGGCGTCTTCGCTGGTCAGCCCGCTGCCATTGGCCCTGGATTTGGGCGGGTTGGCGCGGCGCTTGACCTCAAGCGCGCGGCTGGCCCGTTTCATCAGGTCGGGCAGGTCAAAGGGTTTGGGCAGGTAGTCAAAGGCGTCGGCCTCGGCGGCCTGAATGGCGGTCATGATCGTGTTCTGGGCGGAAATGACGATGACCGGCAGACCGGGGCGGCGTTCGGCGATCTGGGGCAACTGGTCCAGACCGTTGCCATCGGGCATGATCACGTCTGAAATCACCAGATCGCCCTTGCCCTCGTCGACCCATCGCATCAGCGTGACCAAAGAAGACGTCGCATGCACCTTGCACCCGGCGCGCGTCAGCGCCTGGGTCAGAACGGTGCGGATCGTGCGGTCATCATCCGCAACAAGTACGGTGCCATCCATGGCTCAGAACTCCCTCGGTTCAGTGGATTTGCAAGGTCTCATCCGGCGTCCCTTGGAGCGACGGGCAAGGAAATGCGAAAAACGGTCTTGCCGGGGACGGACTCGACGCCGATCCAGCCTTCGTGGTCGGAAATAATCTTGGACACCAGCGCCAGGCCCAGCCCGGTGCCATTCTCGCGGCCCGAAACAAAGGGCTCGAAAATATCGGCGGCGATTTCGGGCGGCAGGCCCGGCCCGTCGTCGATGATTTCGACCTGGAGCGGCAGCGCCCCGCCGGTGCCATCCTTGCGGCGCAAACGCAGGGACAGATCGTAAAAGGTGCGGATCTTGATCGTGCCGCCGTCCTTGCCTGCTGCCTCCGAGGCGTTCTTGAGAAGGTTCAGGAACACCTGCAAAAGCTGATCGCCATCCACATAGGTGGGGGGCAGAGACGGGTCGAATTCTTCTACGATGCGCATGTTGGCGGCATAAGACAGCATGGCCGACTTGCGCGCCCGATCCAGCAGGTCGTGGATATTGACCGCCTTGCGTTCGGGCGGGCGCAAATTGCCGAATTGTTCGACCTGGTCCAGTAGCGCCACGATGCGGCGGCTTTCGGCCACGATCAGATCGGTCAGTTCCAGATCATCGGCCGTCAGGTTCATCGACAAAAGCTGCGCTGCCCCGGTGATCCCGGCCAGCGGATTCTTGATTTCGTGGGCCAACATCTCGGCCATGCCAATCGCCGAGCGGGCCGAAGATTTGACCGATTGCGCCTGGCCCAGCCGGTCGGCGATCTGGCGCGGCTCCATCACCAGAAGGATCGATCCGGCATGGCCCGACAGCGGCGCCATCTGCACGTTGCAATGGACCGGCGGCGCGTTGCCGCCCGACACATCGACATTGTTGATGAACAGCGGCGCGTTGTGTTCACGCACACGCGCAAAGCTTTCTTCCAACGGGGCGTCGATCACGATGCGGTCCAGGATCGGATGCCCGCGCAACGCCTTGGCCGACGAATTCAGGAAATCCTCGGCGGCGGGATTGGCATCGAAAATGGCGCCCTCGGCATCGACGATCAGCGTCGGGACCGGCAGCGACAGCCAGATGGTGGAATCGGAAATGGCTGTCATGCGGCCTCCATCGCGCCGCACAGCGCGTCGGGCAAAAGGGTCAGAACCTGGGGCGGCTCGGCGGTCAGCACACGGCGGCGCAGGTCGAGCGGGGTGTCGGCGTGGTCCATGTACCAGCCAAGGTGCTTGCGCACGACGCGCTTGCCCAGGTCGGTGCCATAAAAGCCCAACGTATCCTGGTAGTGGCGCGCCACCAGATCCACCAGCGCCTGCCCTGAGGGCGCCGGGCCGGGATCTTGCCCGCCCAGACGCGCGGCGATGTGGGCGATTTGCCAGGGCCTGCCCTGAATTGCGCGCCCAACCATCACCCCTTGCGCGCCCGAATTCTCAAGCGCCATGCGCGCGTCGTCGGCTGTGCAAATGTCGCCATTGGCGATGACCGGGATGTTGACCGCCTGCACCACCGGCGCGATCGCGGCCCAATCCGCGCGGCCCTTGTAGAACTGGCACCGGGTGCGGCCGTGGACCGTCACCATTTGCACGCCCACGTCTTGTGCGCGGCGCGCGATGTCGGGGGCGTTCATCATCTGCCCGTCCCAGCCAAGACGCATTTTCACCGTCACCGGCACCTGCACGGCGCTCACCACCGCGTCGATCAATTCCAGCGCCAGATCCGGTTCCCGCATCAGCGCCGAACCCGACATCCCGCTGACCACCTTCTTGGCCGGACAGCCCAGATTGAAATCGATGATTTGCGCGCCATTGGCTTCGACCATCCGCGCCGCCTCGGCCACCCATCGCGGGTCGCGGCCGGCCAGTTGCACGGCACTGGCCCCGGCGCCCAAAGCCAATTCGGCCCGTTCGCGGGTGCCGGGTTTGGCCTGTACCATTTCCTGGCTGGCCACCATTTCGCTGACCACCAGTCCGGCGCCAAAGCTCTGAACCAGTTGGCGGAACGGAAGGTCCGTGATGCCAGCCATCGGGGCCAGGAAAACCGAAGGGTCGAATTGCAGATGTGCGACTCGCACGGGCAAGTGATTAATCCTTGAGCAGTTACTCAAGAGCTAGCGAAGCATTGGGCAAAGCGCAATTCTAGAGCCACCAAAAAAGATCGAAAAACAGCATCTGCTCATTTTTTAGGCAGCGCTGCTGCCGGTTCGCCCCATTGTCACATCTGCATCAACCACTTAGACACTTCGCGACACCAGCCGGGGGAACCATGACAACAGCAGCGATCATCGTTGCCGCAGGGCGCGGGCGGCGCGCGGGGCGGGCAGGCCCCAAACAGTGGCAGATGCTGGCCGGACAGCGCGTCGCCAACTGGACCGTGGCCGCGTTCGCCGCGCACCCGGCGATATCGCGCCTCATCGTCGTGCTTCACCCCGATGACATGTCACTGGCGGGCAGTTTTTTGCCGGGGTGCACCAGTGTGCCCGGCGGCGTTGACCGCGCTGCATCCGTTCGCGCAGGTCTGGAGGCGTTGGCGGGCGATCCCCCTGACCGGGTTCTGATCCACGATGTGGCGCGCCCGCTGGTCGACGGCGCTCAGATCGACCGGGTGATCGCAGCCTTGGACACCGCCCGGGGCGCGGCCCCTGCCCTGCCCGTGACCGACGCATTGTGGCGCGGCGACGGCAAGGTTCAAGGCGTGCAGACGCGCGACGGGTTGTGGCGCGCGCAGACCCCGCAGGGCTTTCACTTTGGTGCCATCCTTGACGCGCACCGGGCCCATCCGGGCGGCGCTACCGATGATGTCGAAGTCGCCCGCGCTGCCGGAATTGAGGTGGCGATTGTGCCCGGCGACGAACGCAACCTGAAAATCACGCTGCCTGACGATTTCGCCCGGGCCGAGATGTACCTGAAAGGACCAAAAATGGATGTAAGGCTGGGCAACGGTTATGATGTGCACGCGTTCGAAGATGGCGATCATGTCATCCTGTGCGGCGTGAAAATCCCCCATGCACGCGGCCTGCGCGGCCATTCAGACGCAGACGTGGCGATGCACGCGCTGACCGATGCGATCTATGGCGCGCTGGCTGACGGCGATATCGGACGGCACTTTCCGCCCAGCGATCCGCAATGGAAAGGCGCGGCGTCAGACATCTTTTTGCGCCACGCGATCGGGCGCGCCCGCGAAAAAGGGTTTGATCTGGGTAACTGTGATGTAACCATTGTGTGCGAAGAGCCTAAAATCGGGCCCCATGCGGGGGCCATGATGGCGGAACTTGCGCGGATCATGGGAATCGATGTGACCCGCGTGTCGGTCAAGGCGACAACATCAGAGCAGCTCGGCTTTACCGGGCGACAGGAAGGAATTGCCGCATTGGCCACAGCGACACTGGTGACACCATGACCGCGCTTGCACAGATGCTGGCGACGGTCTTTGGCGTGGGCAACATGCGCCCCGCGCCGGGCACCTGGGGCTCGGCCGCGGCGCTGCCGTTGCTATGGGCGCTGCACACGGCGGGTGGCTTTACCCTTGTCGTGATCGCAACGCTTGCGGTGTTCTTCGTTGGGATCTGGGCCACGGGCGAAGTCACGCGCGCCACCGGCAATCACGACCCGTCCGAGGTGGTGATCGATGAAGTGGTGGGCCAGTGGATCGCGCTTTGGCCGGTGTCTCTGGGGGCCGGCTTTATGGGGATCGACGTGCTGCGGCTTTGGCCCGGATGGGTTGCCGGGTTTGTCCTGTTCCGTCTGTTCGACATATGGAAACCGGGCCTTGTGGGCCGGGCCGACCGGCGCAATGACGCGGTCGGGGTCATGCTGGACGATGTACATGCGGGTATCTTTGCCGCGCTGTGCACGGCGGCTCTGGCGTTCCTCTTTCACGGAGTATTGACATGACTGTATCGCCCGAAGAAGTTCTGGACGAAGCGCGCGCCAAGGGCTGGACCATCGCCACCGCCGAAAGCTGCACTGGCGGCATGTTGTCGGCCGCGTTGACCGACGTCCCCGGCGCGTCGGACGTGTTTTCGGGCGCCGTCGTGAGCTATTCGAACGAGGTCAAGATCGGCCTGCTCAAGGTGCGGCCGACCACCTTGACCGAACACGGGGCGGTCAGCCAGGCCGTGGCGCGCCAGATGGCCGCGGGCGTATACGAACAGACGGGCGCGCGCCTGACCATCGCGATCACCGGCATCGCCGGCCCGGGCGGATCTGGCCACAAACCCGAAGGGCGGGTCTGCTTTGCCGTTGCCAGCCCGGATTTTTCGCATGCTGAAACGGTCGAATTCGGCGCTATTGGGCGGCAGAATGTCCGCCAGGGCGCCGTTGACCGGGCGCTGGATCTCTTGATGATGGCGATGACCCAGTAATTTATTTCTTGCGCAGATTTTGGGCAGCGCCGCCTTTTGCGGCCCAATTGCCGTGCATTTCGCAAACCGCCACTGAAATAGACGTGGCCATGGGGTGTCCGCCTCTTTTCAAAGCAGCCTGAAGCCGCCTTAAGCCCCCGCAACCAACAAATTGGATCGGAGGGGACCAATGGTAGCAGCGGATACAGCCTGGATCATCGTGGCCACGGCCTTGGTATTGTTCATGACACTGCCGGGGCTGGCACTGTTTTACGGCGGGCTGGTGCGGGCGCGCAACGTGCTCAGCGTGTTCATGCATTGTTACGCGATTGCCTGCGCGATGAGCGTCGCGTGGTTCGCGGTGGGATATTCAATCGCCTTTGGCGACGGCGGCGCGCTGTGGGGCGGGCTGGGCAAGGCATTTCTTGCAGGCATCGACGCGGACACGCTTTCGGGCACCATCCCCGAAATCCTGTTCTTCGCCTTCCAGATGACCTTTGCCATCATCACCCCGGCGCTGATCGTCGGCGCCTATGTCGAGCGCATCAAGTTCAGCTTCGTTCTGACCTTTTCCACCCTGTGGATGCTGATCTGCTATGCCCCGGTCACGCACTGGATCTGGGGCGGCGGGATGCTGTCGGATGGCGGCATCTTCGGCGAAACCGGCGCGCGCGATTTCGCTGGCGGGATCGTGGTGCACGAAACGGCCGGTCTGGCAGCGCTGATCCTGGCGTTCATGCTGGGGCGCCGCAAGGTCGACAACAAACCGCCGCACAACCCCGGCTATGTGGTGATCGGCGCGTCGATGCTCTGGGTCGGCTGGTTCGGGTTCAACGGCGGCTCGCAACTGGCGGCGGACGGCGGCGCGGCCATGGCATTGACCGTCACGCACCTGTCGGCGGCCACCGCATCGCTGACCTGGGCGGCGTGGGAAAAGATCAAATACGGCAAGGCCAGCGTTGTCGGCATCGTGACCGGGACCATTGCGGGCCTTGCATCGATCACCCCGGCCAGCGGGTTCGTCACCCCGATCCAGGCGCTGATCATTGGCGCTGTCGCGGGGATCTTGTGTCAGGAAGCGGTGAACCTGATCCGCAACAAAGTCCGGATCGACGACACGCTGGACGTCATGGCCGTGCACGGTGTGGGCGGCATTTTCGGCACGCTGATGATTGCCGCCTTCGGTCACGGCAGCTGGATCGCACAAACAGGATCGCTGGTGATCGTGGGGTTGTGGACCGCCGTGACCACCGTGGTCATCGCGCTTGTCGTCAAGGCAATCACGGGTCTGCGCGTCGATCAAGAGATTGAGCATACCGGTCTCGATCTGGCCTGCCACGGCGAAAGCGCCTACGACCACAATTCATGACCGGATCGGCCCGCCGCGCGCGGGCCTTTCCACCCCGTCTTGCGCGCGGGTGTTTCAGGCCACCGGCGCCATGACCCGGGGCGCAACGCAAAATTGCCGGTGCGATAGACGGGCACGCAGATCGCGCTGATCAAACATCAGCAGCCTGGCGGGCATGGCCCGGATCGCGCACAGTCAGTACGGGGGCAACTTTGGCCGGCCCCACAGTTTTTCGCCCCCCGTTGGCCATGCCAATCGTCGCGGGCGGCCCCTGTCAGGCGCCAGCGCCATAAAGCTGGTCGGCGCGCTTTTCGAACGCTTTGACGATCCGCGCCATCGCCTCGTTGAAAACGACGCCGATCACGCGCTGCAAAATCGCGTTCTTGAATTCGAAATCCACAAAGAAATCCACCCGGCATCCGCCCTGCGGCAGATCGGTGAAATCCCATGTGGATTTGAGGTATTTGAACGGCCCGTCCAGATATTCGGTGTCGATATGACGGCGCGCGGGCCACAAGATCACGCGGCTGCCGAACCGTTCGCGAAAGACCTTGAAGGAAATCACCAGATCCGCCTCCATCACTTCGTGATCCCCGTGGTCGGTGCGGCTGCGGATACGCGCGGCTGAATTCCATGGCAGAAACTGCGGATAGGCCGCAACATCGGCCACAAGGTCGTACATTTGCTGGGCGGTATACGGCAGCTCTCGGCTATCGGACTGGGTAGGCATGTTGCGGTCTGACCTGTGGTGACTTTCCCGACAGAACAACTAGACTGACGCACGAATTGCAAGGGGGTGACATGCCGCATCAAGCGTATCAGATAGACAAGATGATCTCGGCCAAGCAAATCGCGGCGCGGATCGAAGAACTGGCGCGCGACATCCGGGCGCGGTTTTCCGACACCGACAAGCTGGTGGTTGTGGGGTTGCTGCGCGGATCATTCGTGTTCATCGCCGATCTTGTGCGCGAGCTGGACCTGCCGGTCGAGGTCGATTTCCTCGAAGTTTCATCCTATGGCAATTCTACCGAAAGCAGCCGCGAAGTGCGTATTTTCAAGGATCTGCGCGGCGAAGTCGAAGGCCGTGACGTGCTGGTGGTCGAAGATATCGTCGACACGGGCCACACGCTGACCCATGTGATGAACCTGCTGAATGCGCGCCGCCCGGCCCGAATCGAAACCATTGCGCTGCTGGACAAGCCATCGCGCCGCGAGGTGCCGTTCAAGGCGACATGGACAGGATTCGAAATTCCCGATGAATTTGTCGTGGGGTATGGAATTGATTATGCGCAGCGCAACCGGAACCTGCCCTATATCGGGAAAGTCAGGTTCACCGAGGAATGAATATCCGCTGGTTTTTGCGCGCAAAACGGTTGGCCCAGAACCCGCCAAGCTGGGGGCGGGTCAAACTGGTGCTGGGCGTGGTGGCGGTCTGTGTGGCGCTGGTCTTGCTGGAACGGTTCGTCGGCTGGCCAGAGGCATTGACGCTGGAGCGGATGCCGCGCTAGGGGCGGACGGCGCCGATGACAGGCAATACGCCGGGGTCCAGATTCGCGGCGCGCCGCCAAATGGCCATTGGGCGGCGCTCAATCAAGGTCGCCAAATGTGATCCATGCTCTATCATGAACATCCATGCTCTATCATGAACAAAGGTGTCCCGCACGCAGGGATACCTGCAAAAAGGAGGTCCCATGCGCATTGTTCGCCTTGTCATCGTTTTCCTTGTCATTGCTGTGGGCGCGGGGCTGTGGCTGACCGCGCCCAAGACCGTTACGCCGGGCGACATCAGCGCGATTACGCCCGACCTGGAACGCGGCAAATGGGTGTTTCACGCAGGCGGCTGTGCGGGATGCCACGCGGCACCCGACAGCGATGATCCGTACCTATTGGCCGGTGGTTTGGCACTCGCCTCGCCATTCGGGACATTCTATGCGCCGAACATTTCGTCAGATCCAGACCATGGCATTGGCGACTGGACGGCCGAGGATTTGGCGAACGCGATGATCCACGGCACATCGCCGGATGGGCAGCACTATTATCCCGCCTTCCCCTACCCCAGCTACACCAAGGCTGATCCGTCGGACATCGTGTCACTGCATGCCTATATGCAGACGCTGCCCGCCGATGCCACCCCGTCCCGCGCGCATGACTTGGGCTTTCCTTTCAACATCCGGCTGGCGCTGGGTGGTTGGAAACTGTTGTTCATGCGCGACGATTGGGTCGTGGCCCCGGGCGATCTGAATGATCAGGAAACCCACGGGCGTTATCTGGCCGAAGCCATGGGGCATTGCGGGGAATGCCACACGCCGCGCAATCTGCTTGGGGGGCCGGCGACCGGTGAGTGGCTGGCCGGCGGGCCGAACCCGGCCGGCCAAGGCAAGATTCCCAATATCACACCCGCCGGTCTGGCGTGGTCGCAAGACGAAATCGCAGAATACCTGTCGTCGGGATTTACGCCTGATTATGACGTGGTCGGCGGGCATATGGCCGAGATTGTCGAAAACTATGCCCGATTGACGCCTGAGGACAGGGCGGCGGTGGCGGCCTATCTGAAACGGGTGCCCCCGCGCGAATAATCCGCGCGGGGCCTGCAGCCGGGTTCAGGCGTTGGCCAGTTTGGTCATCCGCGCCGCGCGCAAACGCGCGAAATCGTCGCCCGCGTGATACGACGAACGGGTCAGCGGCGTGGCCGAAACCATCAGGAACCCCTTGCCATAGGCCGCCTTTTCGTAGCTGGCGAATTCATCGGGCGTCACAAAGCGGTCAACGCGGTGGTGCTTGGGCGTGGGTTGCAGATACTGCCCGATGGTCAGGAAATCGATATCGGCGGCGCGCATGTCGTCCATGACTTGCGAGACCCCTTGCCGGTCCTCGCCCAGCCCGACCATGATGCCCGACTTGGTGAACATTGTCGGATCCAGTTCCTTGACCCGTTGCAGCAGGCGCAGCGAATGGAAATAACGCGCGCCGGGCCGCACGCTGGGGTAAAGCCCGGGTACGGTTTCAAGGTTGTGGTTGAACACATCCGGCTTGGCTTCGACGACCAATTCCAGCGATCCCGGTTCGGCCTTGAGAAAATCGGGGGTCAGGATTTCGATCGTGGTGCCGGGGGCGCGGTGGCGCACAGCGCGGATGGTCTGGGCGAAATGCTCGGCCCCGCCGTCCGCGACGTCATCGCGATCTACCGAGGTAATCACAACGTGCTTCAGCCCCAGTTTGGCCACCGCGTCGGCCACGCGGCCCGGTTCGAATACATCCAGCGTATCGGGCCGCCCGGTGGCCACGTTGCAGAAGGTGCAGCCGCGGGTACAGATGTCGCCCATGATCATCATGGTCGCGTGTCCCTGGCTCCAGCATTCACCGACGTTCGGACAACCGGCCTCTTCGCACACGGTGCTCAGCTTATGTTCGCGCATGATGTTGCGGGTGTCGGCATAGCCCTGCCCCGACGGCGCCTTGACGCGGATCCAGTCCGGCTTTTTGGGCTGGGCATTGTCTGGCCGGTGCGCTTTTTCGGGGTGGCGCTGATCGGGTATTTTCAGGTCGCGGGGCGACATGGGCGTGCTCCTGTGGTGCCTGAGTCCTTTTTACGGAAATTCGCGTGGAAAGTCCAATTTCCTCGGGTGCATAGCCGCTTTGCAATCGGGCATGCAAACCTGGACCCATAAGACGGCAAAAAGGGCGCAGCCGGGAGGAGCCGCGCCCTTTTCATCAGATCAGCCGCTGCGCCCGCGCGGCCGACCCAAGCTCAGCCGATCAGGTCGTAATCAGAGCGTGACGCATAGTGCTGGGCCAGCCGCTGCAATGCGATGCGCAGCACGATCTTGCCCGAACGCGCCGACCAGCCCATCCGTTTTTCGGCCGTTTCCATACCTTCGAGCATGCAGCAGCACCGCAGCACCACATCGCCCAGCCCCGGGCCCAGATCGGCCAAGACATTGGCCACGCGCTGGCGCGCCGGGTTCGTGCCGGGCACGACGGGCGTTTCACTGTCCGCGGTAATATAGCTTTCCCAGGCCGCATTGGGGCTGTCCATGCGGGCCAGTTCGAAATCTTCGTGCAGACGTTCGGCGGCGCGCACAAGTTTGGGGGACAGGAATGGTGCGCCATCGCGGTCACGCCGTCGCGACAGGGCCTGGATCGGGCTTTCGACAACCGCATAGCGGGCCCGGCCTTTTTGCTCGCCCCCTTCCTGATCGCGGTTCCAGCTGGCCGACTGTCCGTCGAAATTCGCCGGCGCTTCGGAAAAGCCGGGGCGCAAGTCGTCGGTTGCAAGCATGTCGCGCAGCGCGGTGCGCCCGGCGCTGGTGATCTTGTATTTCGCGATACGCCCTTGCTTTTCAACGGCAATCCATTCCTTTAGGGCGATCGCCTGCGCAATGGCGCGGTCCAGCACCGCCGTCCGGTTTGACCGCCCATCGGGCATATCACGAACGACAACGGCCTTTTCCATGTCTTTGGCCACGGCAAGACAGGCGCCCGGCTCGGCCAGGCGGCGCAGAACGCGGCGCGCTTCCCTGTCAAAGGTTTCACTGTCGGGTGTGGCCCCCGCAGGCGCCGCATCGTCAAAGGTGGTCATGTGTGCATCCTTGCTCTCAACACCTGATTTCGAGCGGTTGATGCGTCCCAGGGTGACCAATGCCTCGTCGATAAGTGGATCGTCGCGGCGCGATTCAAGCTTGTGGACCTGGCGCATCACGGTCGAGGCATGACAGCCCGCCGTACGCGCAACAGACCGAATGGACTGCCCCAGTTGGGTGTGGATGATGTAGTGCCGTGCGTCTTGCGGCACCCAGTTCGGCAGCGCGTCTGTGGCGGACGCGTTGGTTCCAAGTGTCATTCGGTCTTCCCCCGTTAATCGACGCCCGTTCTGGGCGATGGTCCAGCATACGAAGGCCATGATTGCGTTTGGCAGAGTATGCGATCATCCCGTGGCCTGCGACTCAACCTAAAGTTGTTTTGGTTACCTGAGAGTTAATTTCAACCGGTGTCCCTATAATTGTTGTTTCTTTGTAAACATCACAGTAACCAAACGAACGGTCGTCTTTTCGCAACGCAACACCCGTCTGGGTTGTGGCAATCCTTGGTCCACACTTGCTGGACAAAGGACTAGACGAATGAAAGATCTCCGCTCGATTCTCGCTCAACTCAAACGTCCCCGCCTGCTCATTCGGGCCGCGCGTTTTGGTGCCGAACACTATGACCGCGCCCGGGATTTGGCCCGCATTATCAAGGCGCCGGCCAATCTGTCGCCGGCCGTCGCGCTGGATGCGTTGATCGCGCAAGAGGCGCAGCTGGAACTGACGCGCAAGTCGGGCGATGCGTCCTATTCGGTGTCCAGACACGTGGATGTTCTGATCGCGCTGATGGCCGAAGCCCGCCTGTTGCCTGAGCGCAAGGAATGCGCCTGAAAAGGCGCTACGATCTGGTCCGGGCTGCCCGAAAAGGGCGCCGAGTGGGGTCCCCCCCCTCGGACGGGCAGTGTTGCGACAAACATCGTCGCGACGCCATAAATCGGCAAGGGCAGCCCGGCCAGATCAACATGAAACGCGCCCGCCGTGTGCCTTGGCGCGTTTTGCTTTTCCCTGGACCGTGGCGGGCGACGGCCCGCCGCGGTCCTGAACCGGGGTGAAACATGAACGATCGCAATGTCGCTCGCAGGTCACCCCAAGGAAGGGACAGGCGGCGCCCGCCACGCGGGGCAGCCAGGTGGATTTTGCCACACCGCGCCGGCAATTGGCTTGGCCCTCTGCCACGCGCGCGCCCGTGCTCATCGCATTGAGCGAAGCGGCGAATGCCCGCTGCGGTGCCCGAGGGGCTTGCACCGCCCTGCCCCACGGCCTATTCCGCGATCATGAGCACCACATCGCATGACCGCCTTCTTATTATCGACTTTGGCAGCCAGGTGACGCAGCTGATTGCGCGCCGCCTGCGCGAGTTGAATGTCTATTGTGAAATCCATCCCTATCAGAATGTCACGGATGACAGTCTGAGGGCGTTCGATCCCAAGGCGATCATCTTTTCCGGCGGCCCCGATTCGGTCATGCGCGAGGGCTCGCCCCGCCCGCCCAAGGCCGCCTATGATCTGGGCGTGCCGATTTTGGGCATTTGTTATGGCCAGCAGGTGATGATGCACGATCTGGGCGGGCGGGTCGAAGCGGGCGAACATGCCACGGCTGAATTCGGCCGGGCCTATGTCACCCCCACCGAGCGCCATACGGATTTCTTCAACGGCTGGTTCATGGATGGGTCGGGGCGCGAGCAAGTCTGGATGAGCCACGGCGATCACGTCGCCGAACTTGCGCCGGGGTTTCAGGTCTACGGCACCTCGCCCGGTGCGCCCTTTGCCATGACGGCCGATGTCGAGCGCCGGTTTTACGCCGTCCAATTCCACCCCGAGGTGCACCACACCCCCAACGGCAAGACCCTGTACGAGAATTTCGTCAAGATCGCCGGGTTCAAGGGCGACTGGACGATGGGCGCCTACCGCGAGGAAATGATTGCCAAGATCCGCGAACAGGTGGGTGACAAAAAGGTCATCTGCGCGCTTTCGGGCGGCGTGGACAGTTCGGTCACCGGCATCTTGCTGCACGAGGCGATCGGCGATCAGCTGACTTGTGTTTTCGTCGACCATGGCCTGTTGCGCCTGAACGAGGCCGAACAGGTCGTGCAGATGTTCCGCGACAACTACAACCTCAACCTGATCCATGCGGATGAAAGCGATCTGTTTCTTGGCGCGCTCGACGGTGTCAGCGACCCCGAAACCAAACGCAAGATCATCGGCAAGCTGTTCATCGACGTGTTCCAGAAATATGCCGACGGGATTGAGGGCGCCGAGTTTCTGGCCCAGGGCACATTGTACCCCGATGTGATCGAAAGCGTCAGCTTCAGCGGCGGGCCGAGCGTCACGATCAAAAGCCACCACAACGTGGGCGGCCTGCCCGAAAAGATGGGTCTGAAACTGGTTGAACCGCTGCGCGAGCTGTTCAAGGACGAGGTGCGCGAACTGGGCCACGAGCTGGGCCTGCCGGCCAGCTTCATCGGCCGCCACCCCTTTCCCGGCCCCGGGCTGGCGATCCGCTGCCCCGGTGAAATCACCCGCGACAAGCTTGAAATCCTGCGCAAGGCCGACGCGGTCTATATCGATCAGATCCGCAAACATGATCTCTATGATGACATCTGGCAGGCGTTCGCAGCGATTCTGCCGATGCGCACCGTCGGGGTGATGGGCGACGGGCGCACCTATGACTATGCGCTGGCGCTGCGTGCGGTCACCAGTGTCGATGGCATGACCGCCGATTACTACCCGTTTACCCATGATTTCCTGTCCGAAACCTCGACCCGGATCATCAACGAGGTCAAAGGCATCAACCGCGTCTTTTACGATTGCACCTCGAAACCGCCCGGCACGATCGAGCTGGAATGAGCGCGCGGCCGCTGCATGCCGCGCTCTGGATGATGGGCGCAGTGGGTGGGTTTTCGTCGATGGCGATTGCCGGGCGGCAACTTGGCGGGCAACTGGATACCTTTGAAATCATGGCCTACCGATCGGTGATCGGCTTTGGTATCGTGCTGGCGCTGGGCTGGGCGACAGGGGCGTTGCGCAGCGTGAATAGCGCGCATCTGCAGCTGCATTTCTGGCGCAACGTGTTTCACTTTACCGGGCAGAACCTGTGGTTCTTTGCCGTGGCGATCATCCCGCTGGCGCAGGTCATCGCACTCGAATTCACTGCCCCGATCCTTGTCGTGCTGCTGGCGCCCATGGTTCTGGGCGACCGGCTGACCCGGTTGAATGTGATCACCGCACTGATCGGTTTTTGCGGCATCCTGATCGTCGCGCGCCCTTTCGGCGCAGGGGCCCTTTCGCCCGGGCTGATCGCGGCGGCGCTGTGTGCCTGGGGGTTTGCCGGGTCGATCCTGTTTACCCGAAAGCTCACGCAAAAGGGCGATGTCACTGTCACCTGTGTCCTGTTCTGGCTGACGCTGATGCAGATGGTGTTCGGCTTTGCCTGCGCGGGGTTGGATGGTGACATGACCTTGCCATCGCTCCCCACCGCTGGCTGGCTGGTCGTCGTCGGGATGGGCGGGCTGGTGGCCCATTTCTGCCTGACAACCGCGCTGTCCCTGGCCCCGCCCGCCATCGTGTCGCCGATCGACTTTGTGCGCCTGCCGCTGATCGCGCTTCTGGGCGCGGCGATCTACGGCGAAGCGCTGGAATGGCCCGTCTTGCTGGGCGCGGCCATCATCTTTGGCGCGAACTACGCGAACATTCTGGGTTTGGGCGGACGGGGCACTGCCAAATCCGCATGATCCAGATTGCGGTGCCTGCGTTCAGACCCTAGCGTCGCGCCATGGTTGAACAGAAATCCATATCGCTGCGGGCCTGGGCCGGGCTGTTGTTGCTGGCCCTGATCTGGGGTGCCAGTTTTCTGTCAAATGCCGTCATGCTGCGCGAAATGGCGGTTCAGTGGATCGTGGCCAGCCGGGTCGGGCTGGGTGCGCTGGTGCTGTGGGTCTATGTGCTGATCCGCGGGCTGAGCGTGCCGCGCAGTGGGACATTCTGGCGCGCCGCGGCGGTCATGGGCATGTTCAACAACGTGGTGCCTTTCATGCTGATCACCTGGGGACAGCAACATATCGCCTCTGGGCTGGCATCGATCCTGAACGCATCCACCGCGTTTTTCGGAATTCTGATCGCGGCATTGGTCTTTGCCGATGAACGGCTGACGCCACACAAACTGATCGGTGTGACGCTGGGCCTTGGCGGCGTGGCACTGGTCATCGGCGTGTCGGCGCTGCGCGGGTTTTCCATCACGTCGCTGGGCCAGCTGGCCGTGATCGGGGCCGCGATTTCCTATGGCGTCACAGGCAGTTTTGCCCGCGCAAGGTTGACCGGCATCCGCCCCGAGGTCGCAGCCCTTGGCATGCTGACCTGCTCGACCATCGTCATGCTGCCGCTGGCGTGGTTGGTCGCAGGGCCGCCGCCCACCGACCTGTCGGCGGACGTCATAGCGGCGACGCTCTACCTGGCGGTGATCGCGACCGGCGTGGCCTATCTGCTCTATTACTGGCTGGCCAAGGCCGCCGGGTCGGGCAACCTGCTGCTGGTCACGCTGTTGGTCGCCCCTGTGGCGGTTGCGCTTGGCGCGATCTGGTTGAACGAAAGCCTGAGCCCTCAGGCCTATGCCGGGTTTGCCCTGATCGCGGCGGGCATGATCTTGATCGATGGGCGCGTGTGGCGCAAGATCGCGGGTCACGGCGCGCGCCGGAATTGACCCCGCCGCTTGCAACCGGCTAGATGCGCCCGCGAAGCAAGGGACGCAACACATGATCTATTCATCCGGACAAGACTGGCGGGACGCCCCGCAAAAACGCGTGATGCTGTTTGGCATGTCCGGACTGGGCAAGACATTCGTGTCGACCATGCTGCGCGACAGCGGCGACTGGTTCCACTATTCGGCCGATTACCGCATCGGCACGCGGTATATGGGCGAACACATCGCCGACAACTTCAAGGCCGAGGCGATGAAAAACCCGTTTCTGGCCGAGCTGTTGCGCACTGACAGCGTGTATATCGCGTCGAACATCACGTTCGATAACCTTACGCCCCTGTCCACGTATCTGGGCAAACCGGGCGATCCGGCCAAGGGTGGCTTGCCGATTGACGAATACAGGATGCGTCAGGCCCAGCACACGGTGGCCGAAATCGCAGCCATGCAGGACACGCCCCATTTCATCAACCGGGCCAAACGGCTGTACGGGTATGACAACTTTGTCTGCGACACGTCGGGGTCGATCTGCGAAGTGGTCGATCCCGAAAATCCCGAAGATCCGGTGCTGAAACCACTCAGCCAGGTGTTGCTGCCGGTCTGGATTCGCGGATCGCACGCGCATACCGAAGAACTGATCCGCCGCTTTGACCGCGCCCCCAAACCGATGTGCTACCGGCCCGAATTCCTGTCGGCGCAGTGGGATGCCTATCTGGCCGCGCGCGGTGTGGCGCCCGACGCCGTCGATCCCGACGATTTCATCCGGTTCACATATGCCAGGGCCCTGGCCCATCGCCAGCCGATCTATCGGGCGATGGCCGAAAACTGGGGCGTGAGCGTCGATGCCGCCGATGTCGCTCAGGTCAGCACGGCGCAGGATTTCACCGATCTGATTGCCCATGCGCTGGACGCGCGCCAGCCCCCCCGCACTTGAGCCCACCGCGCCAAAGCCCTATCTTCCCGCTTCACGCAACCGCCAAAGGCCGATCCGATGCCCATCACCCTGCCCGAAAACCTGCCCGCTTATGATGTCCTGTCGGCCGAGGGCGTCATGGTCATGGGCGAGGGCCGTGCGCAGACACAGGACATCCGGCCGTTGCGCATCGGGCTTTTGAACCTGATGCCCAAGAAAATTCAGACCGAAAACCAGTTTGCGCGGCTGATCGGGGCCACCCCGCTGCAGATCGAATTTCACCTGCTGCGCATGTCCGAGCATCAGACCAGAAACACCGCCGCCGAGCACATGGCCGAATTCTATCGCCCCTTTGCCGACGTGGCCGCCAGTGGCGAAAAGTTCGACGGGCTGATTATCACCGGCGCCCCGATCGAAACCATCGCGTATGAAGACGTGACCTATTGGGACGAGCTGACGCAGGTCTTCGACTGGACGCAAACCCACGTGCATTCCACCATTGGCGTGTGTTGGGGCGGCATGGCGCTGCTTTATCATTTCCACAACATTCAGAAACACCTTCTGGATCGCAAGGCGTTCGGCTGTTTCCGCCACAACAACCTGGCCCCGGCGTCGCCCTATCTGCGGGGGTTTTCGGATGATTTCGTTGTCCCGGTCAGCCGCTGGACCGAAATGAAACAAGCCGAAATCGACGCGCACCCGTCGCTGATCACGCTGCTGGGCAGTGACGAGGTGGGGCCGTGCCTGGTGCAAGACCCCGAGCATCGCGCGCTGATGGTTTTCAACCACTTTGAATATGACAGCGAAACGCTCAAGGAAGAATATGATCGGGACGTGGCATCGGGCAAAGAGATCAACGTGCCGCGCAACTATTACCCGGACGACAACCCGGACCTGCCGCCGCTGAACCGGTGGCGCAGCCATGCCCATCTGCTCTATGGCAACTGGGTGAATGAAATCTACCAATCCACCCACTACGACATTGAAAAAATTGGCAGTTAACGCCCTGTTCCTGTCAACCATCGCCGCCGTGGCAATTGCGGCGACGGTGGGCGCGGCCACATTGCGCACCCGCGCTGTGCACAGCGCCTATCCGCCCGAAGGCCGCCTGATCGACATCGACGGGCGGGCAATGCTTGGCACGGTGGCGGGGCCTCAGGACGCGCCCCATGTGGTGCTGATCCACGGCTCGTCCGGGTCGACCCGCGACATGAGCTTTGCACTGGCCCCCGCACTGGCACAAAGCTTTCGCGTGTTTTCCATCGACCGGCCGGGGTTGGGCTGGTCGCAGGCGCGCCCTGATGGTCACCTTTTGTCCGACCAGGCGGATGCGATACGGCGCACGGCCGGCGCGATGGGTGCCAGGGCCCCGATCGTACTAGGCCAAAGTTACGGCGGCGCAGTATCGCTGGCCTGGGCTCTGGATGCGCCGGGCAGCCTGTCGGCGCTGGTGCAGCTATCCGCGCCCAGCCATGAATGGGACGGCGGCCTGTCGACCTATTACAAGGCGTTGTCGCATCCACTCAGCGGCCCCGTCATGGCATGGCTGCTGAACGCGTGGGTTCCGCGGGCCGTTGTGCGCCGAGAAATGGCCAGCGTCTTTACTCCGCAAACGATGCCCGAAG
Source organism: Aliiroseovarius sp. PTFE2010 (assembly GCF_049943335.1). Taxonomy (NCBI): domain Bacteria; kingdom Pseudomonadati; phylum Pseudomonadota; class Alphaproteobacteria; order Rhodobacterales; family Paracoccaceae; genus Aliiroseovarius; species Aliiroseovarius sp. PTFE2010. The sequence continues at coordinate 135,529 of NZ_JBNFVY010000003.1, read as the reverse complement.
GCTACCCCGATCATTTCGGGCCGCGCATGACGCTGCGCCACCGGTCATTGCGCGCCAACGCCGTTCAGCGTGCGGCCCTGCAATCCCAGATCGCGGGGATGGACGCCCGCTACGGATCCCTGACCCTGCCCATCGAAATCCTGCACGGGACCCATGACGACACGGTACCCCTTGCCATCCACGCCGAACAGCTTGCACGGGACGCGCCGAATGCGCATCTGACCCGCTTGGACGGGATCGGACACATGCCGCACCATGTGGCGGTCGCAGACGTGGTGGCCGCCGTTGATCGGGCCGCCCTCCGCGCCGGATTGTACTCGGGCTTCTAACCCGCGATAGTGGCCGAAACGAAAGGTGAGCAGATGACCCTTCCCTTCGACGGAGCGATTTCCGATTTCTACGAAAATGGCGCGCCCGAACATGTGCGGCGCGCGATTGACCAGGGCGACAAGAAAGACATCCTGCGCGACAGCTACCCCTATGATCGGTGGATGAAGAAATCGACCTATCAGGACCAAATCGACATGCTGCAACGCGAGCTGGTCAAGCTGCAGGCCGACGTCAAGGAAAACGGCAAACGGATCGTGGTGGTTTTTGAAGGCCGTGATGCGGCGGGAAAAGGTGGCACGATCAAGCGGTTCCGCGAGAACCTTAATCCACGGATCGCGCGCACCGTGGCCCTGTCCAAGCCGACCGAACGCGAAGCGGGGCAATGGTATTTCCAGCGCTACGTGGATCATCTGCCCACGGCGGGTGAAATCGTTCTGTTCGACCGGTCGTGGTACAATCGCGGCGTCGTGGAAAAGGTGTTCGGCTTTTGCACCGACGCGCAGCGCGAAAAGTTTTTCCACCAGTTGCCCGAATTCGAAGACATGCTGGCCAGCGAAGGCATCCAGTTGTTCAAGATCTGGCTGAACGTGGGGCGCGCCGAACAGCTGCGCCGCTTTCTGGCGCGTGAAAAAGACCCGCTAAAGCAATGGAAACTCTCATGGATTGACGTTGAGGGTTTGAAGAAATGGGATGACTATTCAGCGGCGATTTCCGAAACCTTCGCGCGCTCGCACACGCAGGTGGCCCCGTGGACGGTGGTGCTGTCGGATGACAAGTACCGTGCCCGGTTGGCCGCCATTCGCGCCGTTCTGAACCAGATTGATTATGCCGGCAAAGGCAAGGTTGACGCGCCCGACCCAAAGGTGTGCGGCACCCCGGACATTTGGCATGGCTAAGCGCGGCTATCACCATGGCAACCTGCGCCAAGCCCTGGTCGACGCTGCGCTGGAGCTGATCGAAAACAAGGGCCCCACCGGCTTTACCCTGTCCGAAGCTGCCAAGAGCGCCGGCGTCACCCCGGCCGCCGTCTACCGCCATTTCGAAGGGCGCGCGGACCTGATCGCGGAAATCGCGCTGCAGGGGTACGGGATCTTCGGCGACCTGGTGGAATATGCCCGCGCCACTGGCAGCACATCCGATCTGGCCGCGTTCGAAGCGACGGGCCACGCCTATCTGGCGTTCGCGCGCAAACACCCCGGCCATTACATCGCGATGTTCGAAAGCGGGATTTCGATCCAGCGCACGCCGGAACTGTACCAGGCCGCCAACAGGGCCCTATCGATACTGGAAGATGCCGCGGCCGAATTGACCCGGCATATCCCGGCCGACAAGCGGCCCCCGGCCAAGATGGTCGCCTCGCATATCTGGGCGATGTGCCACGGGGTGGTCGAACTATTTGCACGCGGCAGCCCCGGCACCAAGAGCCCGTACCCGCCCGAGGACCTGCTGGAGAGCGGGATCGGGATCTACCTGCGCGGCTTGGGACTGATTCCGGCAGACAGCTGATCTTTGGGGAAGACCACAAGGCTTTCGGGGTTCCACGCGATCCGCGCCGCGTCCCCACGGCCCAGCACCGGGCGCCCGACAAGGTTTTTCATCGTGATCGAGATCGGTTTGTCGACGCCATCAAGCGCCACGTCATAGCTGGTCATGTCGCCGTAATACGTGACCTCGACCACCGTGCCCCGGGCTTGCGGCAGCGCGCTGACATCGCCTTCGTATAGGATCGACAGGGTCTCGGGACGCAGCCCCACCTGCACCGACCCCGGCGTCAGCCCTGCAGAGCATTGATCGGCCGCCATCGTGCCGTCGCCCAGCCCGGCAACGCGCACATGGATATCGCGCCCGTCGGCTGGGGAAATTTCGGCAGGCAGGAAATTCATCACCCCGATGAATTCCGCCACCCGCCGGCTGGCCGGGCGTTTGTACAGGGTCTGCGGATCGGCCACCTGCGCGATGCCGCCGTCGAACATCACCGCGATCCGGTCGGACATGATCAGCGCCTCTTCCTGATCATGCGTGACCAGAATGAAGGTGATCCCGACTTCGCGCTGCAGGCGGCGCAATTCGTGCTGCATCTGGGCCCGGATCTTGGCATCGAGCGCCGACATCGGCTCGTCCAGCAGCAGAACCTTGGGCCGCAACACAAGGGCGCGTGCCAGGGCCACACGCTGGCGCTGACCGCCGGACAGCGCATGGGCCGCGCGCCCGCCAAATCCCGCCAATCCCACCATCTCCAGCGCCTCGGCCACCGCACGCGCTTTGCTGTCGCGCCCCATTGCGCGCCGCTTGCGCAGGCCGAAGCCGACGTTTTCACCCACGCTCATATGTGGAAAAATCGCGTAGGACTGGAACACCATGTTGGTGGGGCGTTCGTTCGGCGGGACACCGGCCATGTCACGCCCATCGATGCGCAGATTGCCTTTTTCGAACCCTTCGAACCCGGCAATGGCGCGCAGCAGCGTGGTCTTGCCGCATCCGGACGAGCCGAGCAGGGAAAAGAATTCGCCCTCGAAAATATCCAGATCGATGCCGCGCAAGACTTGAAAGTCGCCGTAGAACTTTTCCAGATTGGATAGCGTGATGATCGGTTTGCCTGGGCTCACAGGACGCCTCCGGTAATGTTGCCGCCCGCGCGCCGGATCCCGCGGCGGCGATAATATTCGGCGATGCTGAGCAGCAGGATCGACAGCACCACAAGGATCGTCCCCAGTGCCATCACCGCGGGAAGCTGCTTGGGAAAGCGCAGCATGGACCACAGGTAGACCGGCAAGGTCGGTTCGCCCGAGGTCAGGAAAAAGGCGATGATGAATTCGTCCATCGAAATGGTGAACGAAATGAGCAGCGCCGAGATAATGCCGGGCATCACCAGCGGCAAGGTGACCAGGCGAAAGGTCGCGATGCGCCCGGCCCCCAGATCGGCCGCCGCTTCCTCGAGCGACCCATCCAGCGCGGCAAAGGCAGTAGTGAGGATGGCAATGGCAAAGGGCACGCAAATCAGCGTGTGGCCCGCAATCACCGCCCAGGTTCCCGTATCCAGACCAAGGCGCAAGATCACCACCAGCAGCGCCACGGCCACGATGATTTCCGGCAGGACCAGCGGCAGCATGATCAACCCCATCAGCCCCTTTTGTCCGCGAAACGGATACCGCGTGACGGCCATGGCCGCGCAAACCCCGAGCGCCGTGGCCGCAAGCGCGGAAATCGCCGCCACTTTCAGTGACGTCAACACCGCGGCGCGCATTGCCTGGATCCCCCAAAGCTCGGAAAACCAACGCGTCGTAAACCCCTTGAGCGGAAAGGTGATCGTCGACGCGTCGTTGAACGCAAAAAGCGGCAACAGGAAAATCGGCGCATAGAGAAACACCAGATAGAGCAATGCATATGTCCGCAGGCCGCGCCCGCTCATTGCGCCAGCCGCCGGGTCAGTTTGCGCAGGACAAGTACAAAGACCAGTGCCAGCACCGCCACGATCCCCATTGCCTGCACCGCCAGCGCCGCGCCCATCGGCGCGTTGTTGAGCCGCAGGAACTGGGTCTGGATCATATTGGCAATCATCAGCCCGCCAGGCCCGCCCACAAGGCGCGGGGTGATGTAATCACCCACCGTGGGGATGAACACGATCAGACTGGCGGCGATGACGCCGGGCATGGCCAGCGGCAGGGTCACGCGGCGGAAGGTCTGCACAACCCCTTCACCCAGATCGCGCGCGGCTTCCAGCAGGGGGCGGTCGATTTTTTCCAGCGCCACAAAGATCGGCAGAATTGCGAAGGGTGCATAGGCATGGGCCAGCGTAATCACCACCGCATTGACGTTGTAAAGGATGACGGTCAGGGGATCATCAATGATCCCAAGCCATTGCAAGCCGGTGTTCAACACCCCGGAATATCCCAGGATCACTTTCCACAGGAACACCCGGATCAGGTAAGACGTCCAGAACGGGATCGTGATCAGAAAGATCCATAGCGGCTTGCGGCGCGGTGAAACGTGAAAACTGACGTAATAGGCAATCGGAAAGGCCAGAACCACGGTCACTAATGTCACTGCCGCCGACACCCAGACGGACCGCATCATGAGCTGGAGATACAGCGGATCGCTCAGCGCTTCGCGGTAGTTTGCCGTGGTCAGGGCGGTGTCGAAATCGCGAATGCCGGTCTGGGTCCAGAAACTGATCAGCACCACGGCGGCCAGCGGAACGGCCAGCAGCGCCACGGCAAAAAACGCGGGGGGGCTGATCAGCCACGCGCCTGCGTTGATCCGGTTGCGCGTTCCAGTCTTCGTCATGGGGCCCGTTTGCCAAGTTCACACAGGTCACGGTTTCACCGAAACACGCGCCGATGCAAGTGCAAAGAAAAGGGCCGCCCCACCGGACGGCCCCTTTGCAAAGATATCTGTGGTATCAGCGCTTCGAGAACTGGAAGCTCTTACGGGCTTTGGCCTTACCGTATTTCTTCCGTTCCACGACGCGGCTGTCGCGGGTCAGGAAGCCAGCGGCTTTCAGCGGGCCGCGCAGGTCCGGGTTGTAAAGCTGCAGCGCCTTGGAAATGCCGTGCTTGACCGCGCCGGCCTGACCGGTCAGTCCGCCGCCCTTGACGGTTGCCATGACGTCGAATTCGCCTTCGACACCGGCCACCTGGAAAGGCTGGCGCAGGATCAGGCGCAGAACGGGGCGTGCGAAATACACATCCATGTCCTTGCCGTTCACCACGACCTTGCCCGAGCCGGGCTTGATCCAGACGCGGGCAACCGCGTCTTTCCGCTTGCCGGTGGCATACGAGCGGCCCAGTTCGTCACGAACGGGTTCACGCGGCTCGGCCGTTGATTCGACAGCGGGCGTACCTTCGGCCACGGCGGCCAGGTCTTCGAGAGTGTTGATCTGATCGGCCATGATTATGCGCTCCGGGTGTTCTTCTTGTTCATCGACTTGACGTCGAGAACTTCGGGCTTCTGGGCCTCATGCGGGTGCTCGGTACCGGCATAGACGCGCAGGTTGGTCATCTGCTGACGGCTCAGCTTGCCGCCGGGCAGCATGCGCTGAACGGCCTTGGTGACCAGGCGCTCGGGGTGGTCACCTTCCAGGATCTGGCCTGCGGTGCGCGACTTGATGCCGCCCGGGTAGCCGGTGTGCCAGTAGTGCACCTTGTCGGTGCGCTTCTTGCCGGTCAGCTGGACCTTGTCGGCGTTGATGACGATCACGTTGTCACCCATGTCCATCGACGGGGTGAAAGACGGCTTGTGCTTGCCGCGCAGACGCATGGCGATAATCGAGGCAAGACGACCCAGCACCACGCCCTCGGCGTCGATGATGATCCATTTCTTGTCGATATCCGCCGGGGTAGCGGTAAAGGTGTTCATGGTTGTGCCCTATACGTGGGTAAATTCGGATTGCGGTGTTCTAAGCGTTTTTCGCGCCCAGTCAAGCACCGCCCAACCGAAATTACGCCGCTAAAACAATACGTTAAAAATAAGGTATTATATTACCCCATTTTTGGCCCCTTTTCCAGGCCCGAAAACGCCCGCCAGACGCAGTTTGCCCGATTTTTCGGCTGGGACAATTTTCTTGCGGCGGAAACGCTCGGTTTTTGGGCAGCGTATGTCGTCACGAAATTTTGAACGTGCATCTGCAGCATATCGTGTTGCACCGCAGAATGAACGGCGTACTTCAGGTCTAGAGGTGGTCACGTTTTGGACGGACTTGTCACGATAAGGTCGTTCCAGTCAGCGACGAGCAGGCAACCAATACAAAGCGACCCACCTAGCAAGCCGGAGAATACCGGCAACCCAGAGTTCCGGCGCGGTCTGCCCGCGCAAACGGTTCGATTGATAGGAAGAAGGTCAAAATGAAACTATTTGCAACATCCGCAGCCGCACTGGCACTTGTCGCCGCCCCAATGGCGGCGTCCGCCGTGGAACTGTCTTACGGCTACCAGGCGAACGCCATGTTCCCCGAGGACGGCGACACCTACTATTCAGGTGAAGGTTATATCGAAGGCACGGCCAGCGGCGTGACCCTCGGCCTGTGGGCCGGAACCACCGATATCGACGAGTCGGTCGATTTCGAGATCTCGCTGGGTTACGGCTGGGAATTCGCAACCGGCGTCACGCTGGACGCAACCGCCACTGGCTACACCAACAGCGAAGACGGGTATGACGACACCGACGTGAACCTGGAACTAGGCTTTCCCGTTTCCGACCCCTTCGCGATCTACGCTGGCGCGACCTACCTGATCGATGCGGAAGACTGGGATGTCTACGCCGGCGCCGTGTATTCCTTCGGTGATTTCGCCGTGACCGGCGAAGTTGGTGACGATGGCACCACCTACTGGAGCCTGGAAGGCGCCTATGCCTTTACCGACAACGTCTGGGCTTCGGCCGAATATGCAGACGCAGACGGCTCGGACTATGAGGTCACTGTGTCGGTCGGCTACGACTTCTGAGACTTTGTACCCCTTCCCCTCAGGGGGTCCAAAGGTGCAGGGAAAAGGCGGGCTTCGGCCCGCCTTTTCTATTTGCCGAACGCGGCATATTCTGCGCCAATCATTTCGGCGGGATCGAATAGGTCAGTGTCGCGCGCGCCACCGGGGCCTCTTGCCCTTCGGAATAAAGCAGCACATCGCCCACGGCCAGAACGCGCCCCAACTTCAACAGACGGCAATCGGCGATCATATCCTTGTCACCATCCGGTTTGCGCATGAAATCAAACGATGAATTCGTCGTGACCGCCAGCGCTTCGGGCCCGATGCGCGACAGAACCGCCAGATAGACCGCCACATCCGCCAGCCCGAACATCGACGGGCCCGATATGGTGCCGCCGGGCCGCAGATGCTTGTGGCCCACGTTCAGGCGGACGCGGACGCCTTCTGGTGTGATTTCTTCGATCTCGTATTCTCCGGCAACCTGCTCGAACACGTCGTTCAAAAGCTGGTGCAGCGCGCCGGTGTCCATAACTATGTTCAAAACCTTCCCCCTTCGTGCGTTTCGCTCTAACCTTGTTGGAAAACGAGGGAGAGGACAAGATGACACTATTGGACCGATGCGATACGGGCGCGGTGGCCCATATCCGCATGATATCGCCGGGAAATCTGAACGCCCTGTCGGACGCGATGATTGCTGCATTGCAGGACGAGCTGGACGGAATCGCCGCCACGACCGACATCCGCGCGGTGGTGCTGTCGGGGGAAGGCAAGGCATTTTGTGCCGGCCACGACCTGAAGGAAATGACAGCCGGGCGACAGGCCGACGATGGCGGGGCGGGCTATTTCGCTGATCTGTTTTCGCGCTGCGCCCGACTGATGACGACGATCACCCACCTGCCCCAACCCGTCATCGCCGCGCCGCACGGCATCGCCACCGCGGCCGGCTGCCAGTTGGTGGCCAGCTGCGACATGGCCGTGGCCGCGCAAAGCACGCGCTTTGGGGTCAACGGGGTGAACATCGGGCTGTTCTGTTCGACACCGATGGTGGCGCTCAGCCGGAATATTCCGCGCAAGCACGCGTTCGAAATGCTGACCACGGGCCGGTTCATCGATACCGAACGCGCCCAATCGCTGGGGTTGATCAACCAGACGGTGCCGGACGGGGCCCATGAAGACGCCGCGCTCCAACTGGCCGAAGTCGTGGCGGCCAAATTGGGCTCGGCGGTGCGTATCGGCAAAGAAGCGTTCTATCGCCAGATCGAAATGACCTTGGCCGATGCGTATGAATATACCGGCACCGTGATGGTGCAGAACATGCTGAACCCGGACACCGAAGAAGGCATCGCCGCCTTCATCGAAAAGCGGTCGCCGAACTGGTCCCAGTGAGCCAGGTTGCCGCCTATCTGGACGCTGTTGAACACCCGCAGCGCAAGGCCGATGCGATCCGGCTGGACCGGATCATGCAGGACGCCACCGGCTTTCAACCCCGATTGTGGGGCAAGATCATCGGCTATGGCCGGTATCACTACCGCTATGACAGCGGGCGTGAGGGCGAATTCGCGGCGACCGGCTTTCATCCGCAAAAGGCGCGGCTGTCGATCTATATCATGCCGGGCTACACCGATTTCGGCGACATCCTGGACCGGTTGGGCAAGCACAGGCGCGCAAAGGCGTGTCTCTATATCAACAAGCTGGCCGACGTGGACGAGACCGTTCTGGCCGATCTGATCCGCGCGGGCGTGGCAGATCTGGCCAGTCGGTGGCCGATCACCCCGACCTGACCGCGCCGCGTTTCACAGGTTGTAAAGCGCGGTGAACTTGGTTTCGAGATAGTCCAGCAAAGGCGCTTCGCTGGGTTCAAAGCCGCAGGCACGGGTGATCAGATCGCGCGGGGTATAGACGGCGCCATGGCGCTGCACCTTTTCGCCCAGCCAGGCCGTTGCCGGGCCAAGATCGCCGCGCGCCAGGTGCGCGTCCAGATCGGGTATATCTGCGCGCAGCGCCTGATGCAGGCACCCGGCATACACATTGCCCAGCGTGTAGGTCGGGAAATAGCCGAATAGCCCCACCGACCAGTGCACATCCTGCAGCACCCCATGCGACGGCTGATCTACCTGCACCGAAAAATCACTGTGGAACCGGGTATTCCACGCCTCTTCCAGATCGCACACGTCCAGCGTTCCGTCGATCAATTCGCGTTCCAGATCAAAGCGCAACATTACGTGCAGGTTGTAGTGCACCTCGTCCGCTTCGGTACGGATATACCCCGGAGCCACGCGGTTGATCGCGCCATAGAACGCATCGGCATCGGGCGTCGACAACGGCCCAAAGACCTGGCTCATACGCTCATACAACCACCCGGTGTACGCGCGGCTGCGACCTAGCTGGTTTTCATAAATCCGGCTTTGGCTCTCGTGCACGCCCATCGAAACGCCCTGCCCCAGCACCGACAACGCAAGCTCGGGCGCGATGGTCTGCTCGTAACAGGCATGGCCGACCTCGTGGATCGTGGAATAGAGACAGTTGAAGGGATCGGATTCGTCGGTCCGGGTCGTGATGCGCACATCCGCACCCGAACCGGATGAAAACGGGTGCACCGCCTTGTCGATCCGACCGCGGGTAAAATCATAGCCGAACTGCGCCGCGATTTCGCGTGTCAGCGCCATCTGGTCGGTTTGCGAAAACCGCCCCACAAGCCCATGCGGTGGGCGGCCAGACCCGATGATACGGTCGCGCAAAGATACCAGCCCAGGGCGCAGCGCGTCGAACATTGCCCCGATCGAGGCGGCCGTTGCGCCCGGTTCGTAATCGTTGAGCAGCGCATCATAGAGCGGCCCGTCCCCGGCCAACGCGGCGGCCTCTTCGCGGCGCAGGTCGACCACTTTTTTCAACGTGGGCACAAAGGCGGCAACGTCTTCGTTGGCGCGCGCTTCGGCCCAGATGCCTTGGGCTACTGATGTTTCGCGCGCGATCTCGGACGCCAGCCGCGCGGGCACCTTGGTATTGCGCTCATAGCTGCGCCGCAATTCGCGCAACTGCGCTGCGGCCACGTCGCCCGTCGTCTCGGCCCGGTCCAGCCAATCGCCGACACGCGCGTCGGTGCGCCGCGCATGCAGCACGCTTTCCAAGGCGGCCATTTCGTCGGCGCGTTGGGCGGCGGCGCCGCGCGGCATCACGGTTTCCTGGTCCCAGCCCAATCGCCCGGCAACCTGGGCCAAGGCGACCGTCTCGCGGGAATAGGCAATCAGTTCGTCATAGGCGGACATGATCATGCTCTCCGGATCGATTGGGGCAACGGATACTGCGCCAGGAACCGTGCCCGCAGGACCGCCACCCACAGGGCGACCGCGCCAAGCTGGTGCGCGATTCCCAGGGCCAATGGCGCGCCGTTCATCACCGTCACGACGCCCAGAACGACCTGAAAGGCAACCAAAGCCCCCATGACATCGAACGCCCGCCTGGTGGCGCCATTTGCACTGGCATGCCCACGCGACCAGACCACAATCCCGAAAATGAACACCAGATAGCCGGCAACCCGGTGCATGAACTGCACCAGCCCTTCGTCTTCGAAAAAGTTGCGCCAAAGCGGCTCAAGCGCAAACGGATCGGGGGGAAAGATATGCCCCCCCATCAGCGGCCAGTCGGTAAAACCGCGGCCCGCATCGATTCCGGCCACCAGCGCGCCCAGCAGGATCTGGATGAACGACAGGTGCAGCAGCCCGGTCGACAGACCGAACAGCTTGGGGTTGCGGTCGCGCCGGGCCTGTAGGAGCTGCGCTTCGGGCCGTGACAGCAAAAAGACGTACCAGGCGATGAACCCGAGAATGACAAACGCCAGCCCCAAGTGCACCGCCAGACGGTAAGACGCCACATCCAGCATGCCACCGTCCAGCCCAGACGAGACCATCCACCAGCCGATCGCCCCCTGCAAACCGCCCAACAGGCCAATCCCCAACAGGCGCTTGTTCCAGCCCGTCGGGATCTTGCGCGCCGCAAGAAACCCAAGAAAACCGACCGCCCAAACCAGCCCGATCACGCGTCCCAATTGCCGGTGGCCCCATTCCCACCAATAGATCGCCTTGAACTCGGACAGGCTCATACCCTTGTTCTGTAACGTGTATTCGGGGATTTCCTGGTATTTCGCGAATTCGCTGTTCCAGCCTTCGGCGTTCATCGGGGGAAGCGCGCCGGTAACGGGGCGCCATTCGGTGATCGACAGGCCCGAATCCGTCAACCGGGTGAGCCCTCCGACGCAGATCATCGCAACAACCAGCGCAAAGAGCGCGATCAACCAGGCACGGATGGCCTTGCGGGCCCCGGCCGGCCGGTCGATCCGCCCCTTGGACGGGGTGGACCCGGTCGGTTTATCGGTCGAGACATCTTCGAAAATCGTACGGTTCTGGCTCATGCGGGCTCTCTGTCTTTGTGTCGCGCGAAATCTAGGCGCTTGGCTGGGTGGCGGCAAGCCTGTGCGACGTTTCGCCGAGCGCGCAAAAATCTCATGACGCAACTTGCCGTTGGGACAATCTGGCCTTAAAGCTATGGCCGCTATGTCCGGGCAATATCAACCCAAGCCGACACGGAACGAGCAGGAACAAAATAATATGACAGAAAAAGGCCCGAACCTGCCCTTCGAGGCGGGCAGTGTAGACCATTTCGAATTCAAATTTCGCCCCACGAACGATCCAGCCAGAAAACGCCCCCTGGTCGGAGGCGACAGTATGTCCACGCGTCTGGCCAGCGAACAGGTGATTCAGACGCTGATCGACCACTTCCGCCAGCGCCCCCAGCGTTAACCGCGTTCTTTCCACCGCACCATCTGGCGCAAAATTCCGTGCAGCATCTGCACGTCTGCGCGGGTCAGGGGCATCCGGCTCCACATATTGCGCAGCACGATTTTCATGCCGTCGGCTTTTTCGGGCGGGAAAAAGAACTGTGCGTCGTCCAGCCGGTCTTCGTAGTGGCGGGCCAGCGCCTCGACCTCAACCTGACCGGCCCAATCGGTCTTGGCCATGTCCACCACTTCGGGGCTGACCGAACTGGTCTGGCGGCCCCATTCATAGGCCACCAGCAACACACATTGGGCCAGATTGAGCGATGCGAAATCCGGGTTCACCGGCACAGAAATGATGGCATTGGCCAGCGCGATGTCTTCGTTTTCCAGACCCGCGCGTTCCGGCCCAAAGAGCACGCCCACCTTCTTGCCTTCCCCCATCAGCGCGCGCGCCTGCGCCATCGCGCGTTCGGGCGTCACGACCGTTTTGGTCAAGCCCCGCGGGCGCGCGGTGGTCGCGAAAATATAGTCGCAATCCGCGACGGCCCCTGGCAGATCGCCATATACGCTGGCCCCATCCAGCACCCGCCCTGCCCCCGACGCCATGGCCACCGCCTTGGGGTTTGGCCAGCCGTCGCGCGGGGCGACGATCCGCATACGATCACAGCCGAAATTCAGCATCGCCCGTGCGCTGGCCCCAATGTTTTCACCCATTTGCGGGCGGGTCAGGATGAAAGCGGGCGTGGACATGGCGCGACCTTGGGATGCAGCGGGATTGACGCGGGTTTAGGCCGGTGTCGTCCGGGTTGCAAGGGATCGCGTAAGCCCTTCCGCCCTAACGAAAACATAGGTATAGGTTCTGAAAACCAGACAGGAGCCGCCCCATGGCCGAGAGCGAGCAGCCGCAAATCTATCTTATCACCCCGCCCGAATTTGAACTGTCGAGCTTTCCAGCGCAGTTGGCCCGCGTTCTGGATTCGCATGACATCGCCTGCCTGCGCCTGGACCTTGCCAGCAGCGATGAAGACAAGATCAGCCGCGCCGCCGACGCGGTGCGCGCCGTGGCCCACGAGCGCGACGTGGCTTTGGTGATTACAGAGCATCTGGTTCTTGCCGAACGGCTCGGGCTGGACGGGGTACACCTGACCGACGGCGCCAGATCCGTGCGCAGCGCCCGCAAGATGCTGGGCAAAGAGGCGATTGTCGGGGCGTTCTGCGGCACGTCGCGTCACGACGGAATGACGGCAGGCGAAGCCGGTGCGGACTATATCTGTTTCGGGCCAGCCGGGACGTCGGATCTTGGCGATGGCAGCCGGGCCGAAGCGGATTTGTTCCAATGGTGGAGCCAGATGATCGAACTGCCGGTTGTGGCCGAAGGCGCGCTGGACGTTGAAACCGTCGGCGCGCTAGCACCCTACACCGATTTTTTCGGCATCGGGCGCGAAATCTGGGACCAAGACGATCCCGTCGCCGCACTTGGGCGCCTCATCACAGCAATGGGCTGATCGTCAACTGTCCTTGGCCCGCGGGCGCAAGGGCAAGACGTTGGGGCTGGCGGCAACCGCGGCGACATGATCGCGCAGCGTATCGGGATGATGCACCGATTTTTCCAACGCAACCTGGGCTTGCGACCGCTCTTCGGTTTGAAGCGCGAAGTCGGTCAGTAAACGCAGATGCCTTTCAATTTCGCCAACCTGGTCCTGCAGCGTGGCGAGTTGTTCAAGACAATATTCAAGCCGCACTGGCCTACCCTGCCCAATGGCGGGCGACGGATCCGCTTCGTCGCCGGCGCGCTGCAGGAAGCGCGCGGCTTCGTCCCGCGCCTCACCGGACATGCGGGCCAACCCAAACAACGGCCCGGCAATTTCGACCAGCGTCGAGACCGCAACCCGGTCCACATGCGACAGGGTGTCTTTTGCGATGGCGCGGTCAGAGGAAAACAAAGCGTCTATCCGCCCGACGAAATGCTTGAAATGCAGCGCATAAGCGCGGCTCTTGGGAACACCGCGCGCGCGCTCGATGCGAAGCCCCGACAGAGCCGCCCCCTTTAGTTGCAGCTTGAAATCGGGCACCTCAAGCGCCGTGTCTTGTCTGTGAAAGCCGCCATACAAATAGTCGGACAGGCAGCGCCCGACCTGCAAGCCAAGCGGCATGACAAGGGTCTTTTGAACGTTCGCGCGCTTGGGAAACGCCAGTGTGCTGGACATGTCGCGGCTGGTGACGCGTATATCCCACAGGCGCAATGTCAGGTCATCGTCAACAAGGACTCGAATCGTCAGATCATCTGGCTCATGGGCTATGTGGGCCGTACTCATCTGCGTATCCTCATCCCATTTGCCATATCAACCAATACGACAAAACAGGGCGACGGAGTCTAGCGAAGAGTTGACCCAACGTCGTGTCAGACCATGGTTCAAGATGAATAAAATTTTGGAACAGCGGCGTATCTGGCTTATTTTCGCGCTTCGGTCGGCATCGCTGATCGCACTGCGGCCTCGCATTTGGCGGCCAGTTCCTTGCGCGTCGCAAAGTCCGACACTTTGCATGGCGGATGGTAGACCAAGGTGACCCCGCCCCCGCGCGGTGCGCTCAAGACCCGGACAAAGCTGTCGCCAAAGCTCATATCGCCCCACCACCCGTAAAAGCGCGGATCGAAGCCTTTGGGCGCATCATAGATCACGGTCACGGGCTGGACATACATGAATTCGCGCAATTCGGGCGCGAAAAACGCGGCGAACAGGGTAGACCGGAACGGCAAGACCCTCTGATTGTCAGACGACGTGCCTTCGGGGAAAAACAACAGCTTGTGTCCTGCATGCAGGCGCTGTTCGAACAAGGCGACCTGCGCTTTGGCATCACGTGGATCACGGCGAATGAAAATCGTTCCAGCCGCCTTGGCCAATGGGCCGATGCCCGGCCAGTCCGCCACTTCGGCCTTTGACACGAAGAAAATGCGTTTGCGCGCGTTCAGGGCCAGGATGTCCAGCCAGGTGGAATGATTGGCGACCACGGCCCCTTCATGGGGCATCCGCTTACCCTGAACACGGTGCGCCATGCCGATCACGCGAAAAAACAGGGCCGAGAAAAGGCGAGGAAAGTGGCTGCTGACGGGGCGGCGTTGGCCGACGAAGGGATATTCAATCAGGCGCACCAGCAACATGACACAGGTCATGATCAGCAGCGTTGGAAACAGGACGATCAAACGCGCGACAAGGCGCAGCCAGGCCGCGACGTTCAGCGGCGGCAGGTCGGGCTGCTCATCCCCCTGCCATACCATGCTCATGTGCCGCGCTCCGCTGCGTAAATGGCCTTTTGTCGCGCCGAAAGCGTGGCCATATCGACCAGCAGAAAAATGTCGGTCGTGTTAAAGGCGTGATCGATATAGGCGCCGTCCCCGACGACACCGCCCAGACGCAGGTAGGCCTTGATCAGCGATGGGATCTGGCGGACGGCCGCGCGCCGGTCCAGATCGCTTTCGGGGATCAGATCCATGCGCTGGTAATGCTCATCACGCGCGCGCGGACGCAAAGCCGCGGGGGCAAGATGGCGATAATGCAGCAGCGACAGCGGCGCCGCCAAATCTGCGACGTTCGTGCCGCGAAAGGATGCGGTGCCGAACAACAGACCGACGTCCGTGTCCTGAACATAGCGCGCAAGATGTTGCCAGAGCAGGTGCATGGCCATTCCGCCGCGGTAGTCGCGATGCAGGCACGAACGGCCCAGCTCCAACAGCTTGCGCCCTGACCGCAACAGCGGCCCCAGATCATATTCCGTTTCGCTGTAGAACCCCTGCACGGCACGATCTTCGGGCAACAGCCGATAGACGCCGACCGCCTGGTCGCCCGGCGCGCGCGCGCGGTCAAACAGGATCAGGTGCAGGCATTGATCATCGTAGCTGTCTTGTTCCAGCCGCTCGTCATGGTCCACCAACGTGCCATCGCTGCCCATTTCCAGAACGAAAACGTCATAGCGCAGACGTTGTGCTGCGCGCAGATCGTCGGGCGTCGCCGCGAACTTGATTTCGAATTGCGGAGACATGCTTGGCATCCGGCCCCAAAGACCACTTTACGTACGGTGAACGGGTTCTACGCAAGCTGGTCAGGCTTTGCAATAAAAGCGAATTTTCCGGGTTTGCGTTTTTCCCGCTAAGGTTGTATTCCCTTAACAAACAATAACGATGACCCTTATATGTTGTCGTCAAACACGGGTAACAATTCAATATGCGCACTATCGATCACGACCTTCCCGGCGTGCTCAAACATCACGGTAACCTTTCCTCCGATGTTCGACTGCACCTGCCCCAACCCCCAATTCGGTTGCGCAGGATGGCGAACCACCTGGCCCGGTTCAAGCAGACTGTTCAAACTCATCCCCACAGCCTTTCCAGCCACAATAACGGAGCGCAGCCATGAGCACGTTGCAAAATGACCTCGCGGCGTTGATCGGCTCTCGGATATGTCACGATTTGATTTCACCTCTTAGCGCAATTGGCAATGGGGTCGAGCTGTTGACCATGTCCGGTTCCGCCGATACCCCCGAGGTCAGCCTGATTTCCGATAGCGTAGACAACGCCAATGCCCGCATCCGCTTTTTCCGCGTGGCCTTTGGTGCCGCCGGTGCCGAGTCTATCCTGCCCGCACGTGAATTGCACGACATCCTGACAAAGATGACCCAAGGGTCGCGGTTCGAGGTGATCTGGGGCGTTGACGGAGACCTTCCCCGCGCCGAAGTCAAATTGGCCTTTCTGATGTTGCTTTGCTTTGAAACGGCCATGCCCTGGGGCGGCGAACTACAGGTGACGCGCCAGGACGGCGCCTGGAAGATGCGCGGCAGCGCCGAGCGGATGAAAATCGACCCCGACCTGTGGCAGGTGGTCAGTACCGGCACGGGAAAACAGATCGCCCCGGCCGAAGTGCAATTCCTGCTTGCGCCGCTGGTCGCCGCCGACCAGGACCGATCGGTGCGATGCAGCATCGAAGAAAACCGCATCGCCGCGTTGTTCTGAAGACCGGCCGTCAGGGGCGTGTCGTGCCGTTGCCGGTGACAAGGTATTTGAAGGACGTCAGCTGTTGGGCCCCGACCGGGCCGCGGGCGTGCAACTTACCCGTGGCAATGCCGATTTCCGCGCCCATGCCGAATTCGCCCCCGTCGGCAAACTGGGTCGATGCGTTGCGCATCAGGATCGCACTGTCCAGCCGTTGAAAAAACCGCGCCGCGGTCGCGTCGTTTTCGGTCAGGATCGCATCGGTGTGGTTTGAGCCATAGCGCCTGATATGGGCAATCGCATCGTCGACGCTTTCAACAACGCGCGCCGAAATGATTCTGTCCAGATGCTCTTTACCCCAGTCATCGTCTGCGGCTGGAACGGTGCCTGCAATCGCGGCCAGATCGGGATCGGCCCGCACTTCGATCCCGGCATCAATCAGCATTTCGATCAGGGCACGGCCCAGCCCGTCCGCGATATCGCGATGGATCAGCAGGCACTCGGCCGCGCCGCAGATCCCGGTGCGGCGCGTCTTGGCGTTCAGCACCACGTCCATTGCTTTTTGCGCGTCAGCTTCGGCGTCTACGTAAACGTGCACAATCCCTTCAAGATGCGCAAAAACCGGCACGCGGGCCTCTTTTTGCACCAAACCGACCAACCCCTTGCCGCCCCGGGGCACAATCACGTCGATCGTATCGACCATGGTCAGCATTTCCTGAACCGCGGCGCGATCGCGCGTGGGCACCAACTGGATCGCGGCATCTGGCAGCCCGGCACTGCGCAGCCCCTGCGCAAGGCACCGGTGGATCACGCCCGACGAATGAAAGCTTTCGGATCCGCCGCGCAAGATCACCGCATTGCCCGCCTTGAGGCACAGGGCCCCGGCATCGGCCGTCACGTTCGGACGGCTTTCGTAAATCACGCCGATCACGCCCAAGGGCGTTCGCACGCGCTGGATATGCAGACCCGACGGCATATCCCATTCGGCGATCACCGCCCCGACGGGATCATCCTGTTCGGCGACGGCGCGCAAGCCATCCACGATCGACTGGATCCGGTCTTCGTCCAACAACAGCCGGTCCAGCATAGCCGCTGACAACCCCTTGTCGCGGCCATAGTCCATGTCCAACGCATTGGCTTCGATGATTTCGGCGCGCCGGTTCCATACTGCATCGGCCGCGGCCATCAAAGCGGCCGTCTTGTCCGCTGCACTGACCGTAGCAAGCTCGGAGGCGGCGGCGCGCGCGCGTGCACCCATGGCGTGCATCAACGCAGGCACGTTGTCAAAGTTTTCCAGGTCTTTCATCGTTCCGTCCCCAGCTGGACACTCTACCCCGGCCTTGAAATACCCCAACATGCGGGCATTGTCACCTTTGTGTTTCAATTCGCTCGGCCAAACCGGCTACGCGACCATGTCATCCCGGTGAACAAGTGCGGCGCGGGCCGGGTAGCCAAGGCGCGCTTCGATCTGGTCCGAGCGGCACCCCGCAATCGCTTGCGCCTCGCCCGAGGCATAGCGCGTCAGGCCCAGCCCGATACGCGCGCCGTCCGGTCCGCAAATGCTCACCGGCTCGCCGCGCCCAAAGTCGCCCGTGACCGATGTCACGCCAGCGGGCAAAAGCGATTTGCCCGCCAAAAGCGCGCGCGCCGCGCCCGCGTCGACCCGCAACGTGCCGCGTGGTTTCATCGCCGCGATCCAGCGTTTGCGTGCCGTTTGCGGATCGCCCTGTGCCTGGAACCACGTGGCGCGGGCGCCGTCTTGCAGCGCGCGCAGCGGATTTTGGACCGACCCTTCGGTGATCGCCATGGCGCAACCGCCCCCCATGGCAGTCTTGGCCGCCATCAGCTTGGTTTTCATCCCGCCCTTGGACAGGCCCGACGCGGCATCGCCGGCCATCCCCTCGATTTCGGGGGTGATTTCACTGATCCTGGTGAAGAATTCGACATCGCCGCCGCCGCGCGGATCACCGGAATAAAACCCATCGACATCTGACAGCAACACCAACTGATCGGCCCCGACCGTCACCGCGATCTGGGCGGCCAGGCGATCATTGTCGCCAAACCGGATTTCGTCCGTGGCCACGGTATCGTTTTCGTTCACGATCGGCACCGCGCCGTTTTTCAGCAACGTCGCCAAAGTGGCGCGGATGTTCAGATAGCGCCGCCGATCCGACGTATCTTCAAGCGTGATGAGAACCTGACCCGTGGTGATGCCGTAAGGCCCGAGCACCGCTTCGTATGCACCCGCCAGCCTGATCTGGCCCACGGCCGCGGCAGCCTGGCTCTGTTCCAGCGCCAACGGTCCCTGCCCCAGGCCCAAAACGCCGCGCCCAAGCGCGATCGAGCCCGACGACACCAGCACGACCTGCGTGCCGCGGGCGCGTATATCGGCCACATCCGCCGCAAGCGAAGCCAGCCAGTCCCCCCGCAATGCGCCGGTGGAGCGGTCTACCAGAAGGGCCGACCCGATCTTGACCACCAACAGCTTGGCATCGCTCAGGGTTGCCATGTGCTGTCCTCGCCGGTGTCCCCCTCTTCCTCGCGCTTGCGACGCAGCCGGTCCACACTGATTTCCGCCTTGAGCGCGCGCAGAACCTCGGTCACGCCCTCGCGCGCGACGCCTGACATCTCGTAGACGCGCCCGCCGCTGGCCTGTTCCAGCGCGGCCCGTCTTTCGGCCCTTTCGTCTGCACTGAGCGCATCGACCTTGTTCAGGACCGTCACGCGCGGCTTTGCGGCCAGCGCGGGTGAATAGGCGTCCAGTTCACCGATAATGACGTCGTGGTCATGGGCCACATCCTCGACGGTGCCATCGACCAGATGCAACAACACCGCGCAGCGTTCAACATGGCCCAGGAACAGATCCCCCAGGCCGCGCCCTTCTGAGGCGCCTTCGATCAGTCCGGGGATATCGGCGATCACGAATTCGGCGTTGTCCACACCAACCACGCCCAGATTGGGGTGCAACGTGGTGAACGGGTAGTCGGCGATCTTGGGCCGGGCGTTCGACGTGACGGACAGGAATGTGCTCTTGCCCGCGTTCGGCAGCCCCAAAAGCCCCGCGTCAGCGATCAGCTTGAGCCGCAGCCACAGCGTGCGCTCGACGCCGGACTGGCCGGGGTTGGCGTGACGCGGCGCCTGGTTGGTGGGCGTTTTGAAATGCGCGTTGCCAAAGCCGCCGTTCCCGCCCTTGGCCAGCAGAACGCGTTGGCCCACTTCGGTCAGATCGGCAATCACGGTTTCTTCGTCTTCGTCCAGCACCTCGGTGCCGACAGGCACGCGCAGGATGATGTCATCGCCATCCTTGCCCGTTTTGTTCGACCCCTGCCCCGACGCGCCGTTCTTTGCGAAAAAGTGCTGCTGGTAGCGAAAGTCGATCAGCGTATTCAGCCCGTCGACCGCCTCGGCCCAGACATCGCCGCCACGCCCACCGTCGCCGCCGTTCGGGCCACCATATTCGATGTATTTTTCGCGTCGGAACGCGATGCAGCCGTTACCGCCACTGCCCGAGCGGATATAGACCTTTGTCAGATCGAGGAATTTCATGTCGCACCGGTCCTTTTGATGGCGCCAGCAATAAGCCGCCCGCACACGGAACTCAATGCAAGATCCCTGCAGCAATCGCAGCAAGATGTGTGTGTGGGACCCGGGATCGGACGGGCTGCAGCAGCGGCCGCACCCGTGCCGCTCAGCCCAGTTTACGCAGGTAGGTCCAGGTTGGCACGGTCGCCTGGCGCGCCACAGAATAGGCTTCGGCTTCGCCAAGGTATTCGAACCCGTTGTTCGTCACCACGCGGGCGGAAGCTGCATTGTCCTGAAACACGGTGGCGAAAAAGGTCTGATCGGCGAACGGGTTGGCAGAGACCACCGCCCGTACCGCCGACGAGGCGATGCCAGTGCCCCAGAACGCCGGGGCCACCCAGTAGCCAATCTCGGATTGGCCGCGATCCATCGGACGCAGGGAAATCGTGCCGAGCACTTCGGACAAGTTGGCGGCCGATCCATCCAGCGCCCAGGTCATTGCGCCCGACGGCAATTCAAGGCTGCGCGCAATGAACGCTTCGGCGGCGCCCGGCGGGTACGGGTGCGGAATGCGGGTGGTGTTGCGGGCCACACGTTCGTCGCCAGCATAAAGAGACAACAGCCCCGCATCTGACGGCCGCATGGGGCGCAGCACGAAACGGTCGGTTTCGATCACGGGAATCCGGGTCAGTTCTTTGGCCTCAGTCATGTCTCTCTCTCCTTTCCAAGGAGTAAAGTAATCACCAGAAACATACGGTATAGATACGTCAGTTGCCGCGTCATACAAGGGATCGGTGATCGCCGGTTCGCCGCGCGCGCACCGCCAATAAAAAAGGGGACCGGCGACGCCGATCCCCTGGAATGTCAAACCTTTCGGGTTTCGGCTTACTCGGCGGCCTCCGCCGCCGGGAGGACCGAAATAAAGGTGCGGCCCTTGAGGCCCTTGTGGAAGGTCACTTTGCCTTCAGCGGTCGCAAAAATCGTGTGATCCTTGCCCAGACCAACGTTCTGGCCAGGCCAGAACTTGGTGCCGCGCTGACGCACGATGATGTTGCCAGGAATGGCCGCTTGGCCACCGTAGATCTTTACACCAAGGCGACGACCGGCAGAGTCGCGACCGTTACGGGATGAACCGCCTGCTTTCTTGTGTGCCATCTCGCTTCTCTCCTATCTCTCTCAGCCTTTGGCCAGTTCTTTGGCCTGCTCAACCCAGCCTTCACGCTCGATACGGCCCTTGAACGACAGTTTTTCGTCGAACTCGGCAATATCAGCTTCGCTCCAGGCGGCGATCTGCGCGAAGGCGGAAATACCGTTTTCGTGCAGTTTCTTTTCCAGTGCCGGGCCAACGCCCGACAGTTTCTTCAGATCGTCCGCGCCGGCTTCAGCCTTGGGCGCAGCGGCTTTCTTGGCCGGCGCCTTTTTGGGTGCGGCAGCAGCAACGGCTGCGCCCGACACCGAACCGGCCCCGATTGCGGCCTTGACGCCCGACTTGTCAGCACCCTGTTCAAGGATGTCGGTGATACGCACGAGGGTCAACTGTTGGCGGTGCCCCTTCTTGCGCTGCGAGCTGTGCTTGCGGCGACGCTTGACGTAGTGGATCAGCTTGGGGCCTTTGATCTGGTCGATTACCTCGGCCTGAACGCCCGCGCCATCCACCAGCGGCGCACCCACGGTGCTGCCAACCATCAGAACATCGTTGAATTGTACTGTTTCGCCGGCATCCGCTGCCAGCTTTTCGACACGCAGCACGTCGCCCGACTGAACGCGATACTGTTTGCCACCAGTCTTGAGGACTGCAAACATCTGATCTTCCTTGTTTTCCCGCGTCCTGTGGCCCCCGTTTCCGGGCGTTTTGGGGCCAAGCCCCGCCGCGAACAGCGCGCCCCGATCAGGGCGTCATTGACGTCTTTCCCGCAGAATCGACCCGCAGGAGCCGAGCTTATGCGCCCGATCGCCCCATGGGTCAAGGAAAAAGGCCGCCATCTGTTACCGCCATCTGTCACCGGCATCTGCATCGTGTGTATGCCAAGCTCACAGGTCCTGGCCGGCCAGAAATTGTGCGGCGCCCATCCCCAGTTGCCGCGAGATCGACACATACATCTTGTCATACGCCGAAAAGAGCGCCCGGTTGAGCGCCTGCCCCTCAGGCGTTTCGCTCAGTTCGACATATTCGGCCAGCCCGCTGCGATCCATAGGGCCATAGGCCAGCGCCAGGTAGGTCAACAACCACTCCGTGGTTTCAGAGCGGATGTCGTCTTCTTGCGACCAGACATCTGTCAGGATCTGTTCCTGCGTCAACGTTCCTTCGAATGCGTCCCCTTCGGCGAGACCTGTATAAAAAGCATAGGAGGCGTTCAGCGCGCCCACCACATTCGCCTCGACCAGATCGTTCACGGCGATGAAATCATGCAGCAGCGAATCCAGTTCGGGATCGGTTTCGTTGAGCTTGCGCGCCGCTTCGGCAGCGGCTTGCTCGACCTCGGGTTGAAGCAGCGCCCGTCGGGCCACGATTTCAAGTTCGGTGATCTCCTGCCCCTCGGGGCTGGCAAAAAACGCGGTCAGGGGGGCAACGTCCACGTTGTCCAGTTCGATTGCCAATTGCGTGCGCACCGCCTGCTCCAAGGTGTCGGCCGCATAGATCCGATCGACAAGAATGGGCCACGCGCCCCCTGCCCGGTCCGGAAACATCTCGGCGGCGATATCGGACCCGTATTCAAGCCCCTCTGCCCGCATGACCTGCACCACCTCGCCGATTCTGAGCGCATCGACCAGCGCGTCAATCGCCTGGTCCGCGCGGGACATGGCAGGCCAGATCAGGGCAGCGACGGCGACAAGAACAAGTTGAATGGAACGCATGCGAATAGATCCTTTGGCTAGCCGTTACCTTAAGCGGTGCAACAGCCCAAAGAAAGACCCGGCAGACGGTTTGCGCGTGACCTTGCGCGCGGCCTCGCCAGGAGGCGCGCGACCATGGCCCACTGGACCCAATGCAACCGCTTTTGCACATTTCGACAAATGAGGGGTTGCGCCGCGCCGCTGCCTTGGCTAATCCACCGGCCACCAAGACCCCCGCGGAGAGGTGCCGGAGTGGTCGAACGGGGCGGTCTCGAAAACCGTTGTCCCTTCAAGGGGACCCAGGGTTCGAATCCCTGTCTCTCCGCCAAGTGGTCTAAAATCAATGACTTAAGACTTCGGGCAGCAAGTGCGACACAAAGTGGAGCACACGCCCATGAAGCTGTCAGCATACCTGTCCCCATCAAGACACGGCGTCTACTATTTCCGGTGGCCATTGCCCATAACTGAGGACCAACCTCGTAGGTCCGTCAGGGTTTCCCTAAGAACCAAATGTCCTGACAGGGCTGGCGATCTGGCCCGGTATCTTGCATCCTGCGGACGATTGGTGCGGGATAACAAGACGTTGGCAAGGCTCAGGCAAGATCAGATGCGGGAAATGGTGCGTAGCTACTTTGTGGCTTCGCTGGACCGTTATGTCGAGCGCCTGAACGATACGGGAATGTCAGATCATACGATTGACCTTCTGAAACAGGAACTAGAGGTGCATGAGGACGCCATAGGTGGCCATGACGACCTTTCCGACCTATTCCTTGATACTGGAACGGTTGCTGCGTTTCGCGGCTCAGCGGGCCTCACTGACGTGGATTGGGCCGAAAATGAGCCTAAGCTGCGAAGGGAAATGCGCAAGGCACGTCGCGATCAGATCAAAGCCCTTTTAAGCGCCGCTGAGAGCCTTGAGGGCTATTCTTTCGCCAAGGCGTCTGAAAGCTCTCAAACGCCGCCAGCAAGCCCCTCTGTGACCCTGAGCGCTGCTCTTGAGGATTTCATGCAAGAGCACAGCCCGCAATGGTCCGAAGAAATGCAGAAAAAGGCTAGATCTTACCTTGCGGTGCTCTTGGAATACTTCGGGCCAGATCGGCTCATGGCCGAGATCACGCGCCAAGATGCGGCTGATCTAAAGAAGATCTTGCTCGCCCTACCCGCCAATCGCAGCACGAGACCTGAAACTCGCGACCTGTCGCTCACAGAAGCCATAGCAGTAACGGGTGTTAAGAAGATCACGGGCAAGACTGTCAGCAACTATATCGACACATACCGCCGTTTCTGGCACTGGGCAGAAGTTCACGGCCACACACCAGTGAAACTGTTTGAAGACATGAAGGTTGCAAAGGCCAAACAAGCCGCACCTGCACGCCGAAGCTACACACAAGAAGAGACCAAAGCGCTCTATGCTGAGTTGACAGAAAACCGCCGGGGTCTCGTGAAGAAAGACGACTACAAGTGGGGGGCATTGCTTGCGCTCTACACTGGCGCAAGACTGCGGGAAGTCGCGCAACTCGACAAAGCCGACATACGGTGTGAGGGCGACATCTGGTATATCGCCATCAATGGCGATGGTGAGAAGAAAAGCCTGAAGACAGCCGCCGCCAAGCGCCGTGTTCCGATCCATTCGGAGTTGATCCGTCTCGGCTTTCTGGATTGGGTTGCCGACAAACGTGACGGACAACGCCTGTTCCTATCCTTCAGCCACAACGCCAAAGAAGGCTATGGCCGCAATCTGGGCCGCTGGTTTAATACCGTGCTCTTGACGGGCATGAGCCTCAAGGAAAGCGGCCTCGTGTTCCATAGCCTGCGCCACACGATGGTAACGCGCCTTGCTCAAGCAGGTGTCCCTGAGCCGCTGTATCAGGAGATCGTGGGCCATGAGCGCCAAGGCGTCTCGCAACAGGTCTATTTCAAAGAGGGCCATACGTTGGCCCAGAAGCAAGAGGCTATTGAGAGGTTTGTGGTTTGAAGAGTAGGTTCTCCTTAGCAATCCGCTTACGGCCCAGAGGTGACCTTCGTGCAAGATGTACCTAATGGCAGCTACCAGCCCGGAGCGGACATTGACTTTTCAATCAACATGCTTGTTCATAGCCCTACAAATCGGAGCGCCGAGTTTCCGAAGTCGACTTAGGAAACTATTGTGCCAACATTTGATGACAACTTTAAATTCGATGCTAGCCCATTTGAGCAGTACGTAGCAGAAAACGAGCCCGACATTCTCGATTATGCGGTGGTTCCTCCTTACTTTGCGGTCGCCAAGAAACGTGCGCTGACACCATCTACGCATTTGCTGTTCGGTGCGAGGGGCGGGGGTAAGTCAGCTACGCGCCTTGCTACAGAACGGGAGCTCTGGAGGTTGCACGCTAAGGGCGATTCTGTCCCTCTTGCCGTACCCTACATCGATTTCACCAGAATTCTGGATGGCGCTTCAATAAGCGACGTTTCGTCCGATAGCCTGCTAAAGGAGCTTTCCTTTCGAGTGGTTGAAACGCTTTTGCTATGGATTTCCGATCAAGAAGACGCCGAGGACATAGTAGAGCTCTTAGAACCCGATGAGCTCAATTTGATGGTTGTGCTGGTACAAGCCTTTTACCTGCGAGTTCCCGATGCAAATCGCCGGATTAGCCAGCATCAAGCCATGACGATACTAAGGCAGAACTGGCAGAGTCGAACACGAAACTGGACCATGAAGAAGTGGTCTGCAATTGTCGAAATTGTGGGCACGATATCCTCTGGCCTATCAGAAAAGTATGCCAACACCGACAGCGTTAAGTCCCAAGTCGACGATCTGTTCAATGAATCTGGTGCCATTGCTTCAGGAACTGCTTTGCTCGCGAAGTTGGTTGAGGTCGCGAGAGTCTTTGGCTTCTCGGGGATTTCTGTGTTTGTTGACAAGGTTGACGAGCACCCTTTGACGCAGAATTCGCCCGAAGCCTCAGCGCGCCTCATCTTTCCATTGCTGGCACATGTTCAGCTAATGGAGGTAGAGGGCTTAGGTTGGCAGTTCTTTTTGTGGGACAGGGTTAAGGCCCTTTTTGCTGATGGAGAGCTTTCAGTACGGCTGGACAAACTCGCTCACAGCGAGGTTTCTTGGACGGGAGAATTCCTCCGCCAAATGATTGACGCCCGGGTATCCTTTTTTAGCGCAAATCGAATAACTAAATTTTTGGAATTAGGAGCCGATAGAGAAGTGACTTACGATAAAATTGGGGAGGTTGTCGAATTGTCGGTGAATTCTCCGCGAGAAACCATTCGGCTTCTGGATACAGTGGTTCGAGAGTTCGATTCCGAGTATGCTTTAGAGAAAGAGCCCCGGTTTTTAGATGCTGAAGATTTGGAAAGAGGGATGGACAAATACGTATCTGATGTCATTTGGAACGTGTACGATAAGGAAGTTCTGAGTCAGATCTTGCGACTGAATAAATCCACCTTCATCAACAAAGAAGTACAAGCCGCCTTCAAAATTAGTGCTCCCGGTGCAACTAACCGTATCGTCAAATGGCAGGACGCGGGTGCGATAACTCAAAGCGGGAAGCGGGAAGCGGAAGGTGGAGTTGGTGGCAAGCCATCCAATGAGTATTCAATAGCTGACCCCCGTATCGTACGGCTCTCGGAAAGAAAGCTGTACGATGAAAAAGTTTTGACGGAAGCGCCCATTGAGGCCACTGACTAAACCATATCATACCGTCAGTTTTCTCAAGGCTGCGGCGAGGCTTGGCAAGGTCCGCTATCTGCGCATCTCGGACCTTCGTGTCTGACGCAGAGAATGTCCGCAACCCGCCCAACTTGATAACACTCTCAGCTTATCTGTCTTCAGAGCTAAAGTGCAAAAATATGATAAACTTTTCTGCGCGGCTATCCACATACATTTGGACTTGCGACTTCCCCCATGCCTCAGGTCACTCTCCCTGTAATGGTATGACATTTGTTCGGACTTGCATGTTTCAGTTGATCCGCACACTCAGCATCAAACTCGCATCTCGCCGCGAAAGCGCTCTGGCTATTCCCTCTTTCAATAAGCGGGGCATGAAATTCGCAACCTTCCTTGTGCGGTATTTATCTTGTGCGGTATCTATCTGTTTTCATTACCAAATCTGACCTCCTCACATATAGAGGATAGATGCACCAGTATCTGTCTTGACCATATATATTAAATAATTTCAAATACTTACATAATAAGGTATCTATATCTTGTGTTCAAAAATAAAATAAATCCCATATGTTGTATTCCTCTATAAAAATCATTTATAATCAAATACTTAATCCGGAATTTGATCCCCTTATATAATCCTTGATAATCCAAACGCTACGCGGTGACTGTATTTTACGAATACAAAACAATGGGTTATGTACCACTCAACACTCCAATGTATTCCTAAAAACATAAAAAAACGCGAAGAAACGTCTGGATTGTCTCACAGTTTCACTTTGACAGCAATGCAATATGCGGGCCATAAGTGATGCACTAAGTGAGACAATAGAGTAACCTTCGCTCTTGTATGTCCTGTCTAATCAAAGACTTAGACTTTCGGTGGAGTGTCCCTGTCTCTCCGCCACAATCCTCCAAGATCGGGATATAATTCTGGAGAGTTACGGGCCTCTTGCTCTGGGCGCTTGAAGCTCTACCCATCCTTGGCACCTATCCGTCCTTGTATTGTGATGGAAAAACACCCCATCCTTCGATCACGCAAGCACGAATGCAGCCTCATTTTGCTATGCGGAGATCACGTCGGATCGTGGCCTTAAGTTCATCCTCTGCCTACGAGCGTGCTATCTGATCGTCATTCGTCTCAACAATGCGTATGATTGCTTGCCTAACAGCTATCGGCGCGACCAACTCGCACCGAAACTGCCAGTATGCAAAGTTCTTCGCAGCTTCATTCGTAGCTTCAACCTTCGCAGCTTCATCTGTCCCCACGACTGCGGCGCGACGATACGCAACCAGCAAACCGATGTAAGCCTCTTGCTTTTCACGAAAACTTCGTTCGTCCTTTTGTGACCGTTGTGCGAGCCATGCTTGAACGAGCGCGGTCACAACAGACCCCATCCCAAATGCGGTAAGAAACGACAACCAATTCATGAACGATCTCCCTACGAACAGACGCTCAGATAAAACAGGATCTTTAGAAAAAAAGTCGCGCCTAAAGTGCGGCAGTTGCCCTTCGCACCGAGGGAGAGATTGCCAAGTTCAGATAGGGCATTTTTTCCTTTACCCACAAGGCGCAAGTCTTGGTCAACTGGCTACCCTATTGCTTGCTCGGCTTCATAAAGCCGCTCTTGGCGACGTTCATTGTGTCGAACAGGCCCATATCAAACCCGTCAAATTGACTGCTGGGAAGCAACAGGAATTTGCCCCCTCACCGCCCACGACCATTGGCGTTGCGTCCACTGCTGTCGCCGCGCCGCCCCTGGTAGCGACGTTTCACGCGGCTTGACGCGGTCACGGCTCACTTGGTCAGGATAAGTTTGCCCAGGCGCGTGATGCGCAGAAAATACGTTTGTCCGTCCAGCTCGATCTGGGCCAGGCCATTCTGTCCGACCAATGTACGGGCATCATAACTGGGGACTGTTTCCGTGGCGTTTTTCGGATTGGCGCTGAGCATCATTCTAGCGCCCCCCGTTCATTTTGCTGAAACAGGGATCCGATCCAGACACTGGGGACCGACAAGCCCACTGGAGGAACGATGTTTGTGGCGGGTCGCGCGTGTGCACGCCATCCGGATTTGCGTTTGCTGAACATACTGGACCTATCAATTTCGTTGGTCATTTTGATGTGCGGTCGGCTGTCCTGCGGTGCGCAAGGTGGCTTCCCCTTACCTGACAATTTTTGTAACCTATGTCAAGCGCGCACCACATACAGGTGTTTTATTGGCAAACTGCCCAAAAACCTCGCAAACTCAGGTTGATCTGTTATTCATCCAACACGTATGAGGAGAGCGCGCATTCACGGTTGCCCGGCCCGTTCCCAACCCTCGTATCATAGGGTGTCGGGATGTAACCGGGACGGTTTGTTAACGTATCTTTGGGTGTTTTTATCCATACTCTTTCCGAGAAGTGCGGAGTGGATGTCGGGCATGACGAAAATCACGAGTTGGCTTGGGGAATGGTCTGACGGTCTGATCATCCGGTTTTTGCGCCGTCATGGTGCGGGACTGCCGCGACTCGAAGTGACAGAGACTCTTATGGGCCGAATCCGCCGGGCCCAGGTTGACTCGCTCGCCGGCATCGCGAGACCCGTGAGCATTGTTAACTTTGTCAATACGTTGGCGGTTTTTGCCATCATGTCGTCCGAAAATTCACCCAGCATCGGGTTGGTCGTATGGGCCACACTCAGTTGTTTGTTGTCAGCGTACGGGATGATCAGGGGAAGACATCGCCGCTCTTCCGAAAAGCGTTGGGCCAGCGCCAGGGCACCCGGCGCCGTTGTTTTGCAGTCCGTCCTGCTGGCCAGTGTCTGGATTTATCCGATCGCCGTTGAGTATGGCACGGCTGACCCGATACAAAAGGGATTCATCGCGGCTGTGACGGCTGTCATGATGGCCGGCGGGGCGCTGGTTCTGTATCCGGTGCCGCTTGCGGCCTTCTTTTATAGCGCGATGATCATTGTTGGCGCCGTTTCGTCTCTGGCCATTCACGGCAGTGCATTTTCGGTCCATTATCTTGTGATCTGTCTTACCTTTGGCAGCATTGTGGCCATTGCTATCACGAAACATACGGTCATGTTCCTGGGTGAGCTGATGCGCACCGAAGAAGCAGAAGCACAGCGCGATGTGATCGGCATGTTGATCGGCGACTACGAACACGCCAATTCGGCCTGGCTCTGGCGCTGCGACGCAGGCCTTTTGATGCACGAAGTCGCGCCCGGCCTTCTCAGCCACTTGGGCCTCGAAGACATCGAATACCGGCGCATGCCATTGCGCGGATTGCTCGGCCGCGCCGGCGCACAGGCCGTCGACGAAGAGGACGCGGCCCTGTTAAGACGTCTGTCCGGTCCCCCCTCCGAGCTTCCGGCGCAGTTCGACATGCGCTTGCGGATCAAGGCGCACACCACGCATGAATCGGTGTTGTCGATCTATCTGCGCAAAACCATATCGAAATCCGGCACGATCATCGGTTTCGAAGGGTTCGCGCGCGACATCACCGAAGAGCATCACGCCAAGGAAGCCGTCGAATACCTGGCTTCGCACGATATCATGACCGGCTTGCTGAACCCGGCGGCATTTCAGGCCGGCGCGGCCGAACGCATTTACAAGGCGAACGAGGGCAATCCCAATTCCGAAGTGGTGTTTGTTTTCATAGATGCAGACAACCTCAAGAGCATCAATGACACGCATGGCCACTCGGCCGGCGATGTCCTGATCAAGACCGTTGCAGAACGCCTTTCCGCAATCATCGGTGAAACCGGCCTGATTTCCCGCAAGGGCGGCGATGAATTCCTGGCCTGTATTTTCGACGTCAACCCGCGGGACACTGAAGATCTTTGTGCCGCGATACTGGCTTCGCTGTGCCGCGATTTCGAACATGACGGAACCCAACTTGAGCTGTCCTGTTCGATGGGCGTGTCACGCGCCCCCGCACGCGAGGCGAACCTGCAGGTTCTTGAAGTGGAAGCTGACCGCGCCCTTTATTTTGCGAAGAACAAAGGGCGCAGCAGGCTGGAACATTACAACGTCGAACTGGGCAACCGATTGATCGCTGAACGCCGTGTGGCGAACGATCTGCCGGCCGCAATCCGCAACCAGGAAATCCGCTGCGACTTCCAGCCAGTGGTCGATGTGAACCAGAACCGCATCATCGGCTGCGAAGCGCTTGTTCGCTGGGATCACCCGGAACTGGGCACCGTCTTGCCAGAAGACGTGGTTAACGCCGCGCGCTACACGCAATGCACCGCACAGCTGGGCGCACTGATCCTGAAGCGCGCGCTGATTGCGGTGCGCCAGTGGCCCAGCGACACGTATGTTGCGGTCAACACGATGGCCCACGAACTGACAGAGCGCAACTATCACCAACGTGTGCTTGCCGCGCTGGATCAGGCCGGTGTTGCGCCGAACAGGCTGAGCATTGAAATCACGGAATCCGAACTTCTGGAAAACTCTACCCAAGTGATCGCGAACCTGACGAAATTGCGCAAAGAGGGTGTCAAAATCGCCGTGGACGACTTCGGCGCCGGGTATTCCTCGCTGAATTATCTGCCGCAGTATCCCAATGACGTCATCAAAATCGACCGATCTCTGATCAACAACTCGTCGCAAAGTGAATCCGGCCCACTTATCTTGAATGCTGTGGCGACCATGACGAAAGCGCTGAATGTCCTTGCGATTGCTGAGGGCGTCGAAAATGAAAAGGATCTTCAGATCGTGCGCGACGCAGGGTTCAATCTTGTCCAAGGGTATTATTTCTATAAACCGATGAGACAGGAGGAACTGTTGGAGGTTTTCGCGCGCAGTAGCGAACACGGCCGTGATCGCCCCGACGCAGTCAACGCCTGACCGCAGGCTCCTCTGTAGTGACGCGACTTGCAGCATTTGCGGCTGCACATGACCTGAGGAGGACACCGTTGGCCCTGCCCCCATTACTCCAGAACTTGCGCATTCCACTTATCGGAAGCCCGCTTTTCATTATTTCAAACCCCGATCTTGTGATTGCCCAATGCAAGGCCGGCATCGTTGGCTCGTTTCCGGCGCTCAACGCCCGCGAAAACGATGGCGATGCGATCCTGCTGGATGCCTGGCTGACCCGCATCACCGAAGAGCTCGACCGCCACAATCAGGCCAACCCCGATACCCCCGCCGCGCCCTTCGCAGTAAACCAGATCGTGCATCGTTCGAACACGCGGCTCGAGCGTGACATCGAGATTTGCGTCAAGCACAAGGTGCCGGTCTGGATCACGTCGCTGGGCGCACGAGAAGAAGTGAACCAAGCGGCCCATTCGGTCGGCGGGATCGCATTGCACGACGTGATCAACAACCAGTTCGCCAAAAAGGCGATCGAAAAAGGCGCCGACGGGCTGATCGCTGTGGCGGCCGGGGCTGGTGGTCACGCCGGGGCGCAATCGCCCATGGCCCTGATCCAGGAAATCCGCGCGTGGTTCGACGGGCCGCTATTCCTGTCCGGTGCCATCGCCAAGGGCGACAGCATTCTGGCCGCATTGGCCATGGGGGCGGATGGCGGCTATGCCGGATCGGCCTTCATCGCCACCGAAGAGGCCAATGCGCAGGACGCCTACAAGCAGATGATCGTCCAGTCTAACGCCATGGACATCGTCTATTCCAACCTGTTCACGGGCGTCTGGGGCAACTATCTCAAACCTTCGATCGCCAACGCGGGCATGGACCCTGACGCATTGGAAATGTCGGACCCGTCCAAGATGAACTTTGGCAGCGAGCGCACCAAGCCCAAAAGCTGGAAAGACATCTGGGGATCGGGCCAGGGGATCGGCGCGGTCGACAAGGTCGTGCCCGCCGCTGAACTGGTCGCCCGGTTTGAGCGTGAATACCTCGCCGCGCAGGATCGGCTGGCAAAAAAGTTGGGCTGGACCCGCGCGACCTGACCCGCGCTATTTGATCTGTCGTCCCGGCATCAAGAAAGGGCGCCCATTGTGGCGCCCTTTTCCTGTCACACTCGGCCGGTCAGACCGTGACGCGCAACGCCTTTTCTTCGGCTTTCAGCGCCTTTCGGTCGGGCTTTCCGACGGACGTGCGCGGCAATTCGGTCCGGAATTCCAAATGACGCGGCACCTCGTGGCGGCCCAGTTTGTCGCCCAGAAAATCCTGCAACGCCTCAAGCGTGAAGCGCGGCGCGCCCGCATTCAGCACCACAAAGACCTTGGCGCTTTCCCCGCGATACGCATCAGGCACCCCGATCACCAGCGCCTCGGCCACATCCGGGTGCGTGTGCACCGCGTTCTCGATCACCAGCGGAAAGACGTTGAAGCCGCCCGACAGGATCATGTCCTTCTTGCGATCCACGATATAAAACCACCCGTCGTCATCCATAAAGCCGATGTCCCCGGTCAGGAACCAACCGTCCACGAAGGCCGCGGCGGTGTCGTCAGGCCGGTTCCAGTAGCGCGACGTGACGTTCGGCCCACGGATCGCCATTTCGCCCGGCGTACCCGGTGGCTGCTCGCGGTGCGGATCGTCGACATCCACGATCCGAATGTCCAGCCCCGGCAAGGGCAAGCCGATGGTGCCCAGCTTTTCGTCCGGCATGTCGCGCGGCACCGTGGTGCCCGCGGGCGACGTTTCGGTCATCCCCCATCCGCCCCGGATTTTCAGCCCCGTCAGCCCCTTGACGCGATTATAAACTTCGACCGGCAGCGGGGCCCCGCCCGAGCCGACATATTCCAGACTGGACAGGTCAGCCGTATCAATCCCCTTGGTCGCCAGCAGCGCAATCCATGTCGTGGGCACCCCGCCGAGCGCGGCTATCTTCAAGCTCTGAATCTCGCGCAACGTCACCTCGGGATCGAAACGCAGGCGCAGGCACAAGGTGCCCCCTTCGGCCACCCGCTTGAGCATGCTCGAACTCAGCCCCATGATGTGAAACAGCGGCGAATAAAGCAGCCATGGTTTGCCGGGCTTGGACACGCTGTCGGCCTTGCCCATTTCGGAATACATCTGCGATGCCGCCGCAAGGTTGTCATGGGTCAGAACGGCTGCCTTGGGCACGCCCGTTGTCCCACCGGTGAACTGCAGCAACGCCACATCCGACGGCTGGGCATGAACAGGCTGATACGGCGCGCCGTCATGATCAGCCCAAAACGTTTCAAGCGACATGGCCCCGTCGATCACGGGGCATTCGCGCCCCATGGCCGAAACCGGATCGTCGCACATCACCAGCGGTGGGCAATCGTCTTCGGCCAACAGCATTTCGAACCGCGAAGAAAACTCAGGCGTGGTCAAAGACACCACCAGTTTGGCCCCGCTGTCGTGCAACTTGTGCTGGATTTCTCGTTCTGCATCCAGCGGCGACACCTGTGTGACCACCGCGCCGATCGACAAGGTTGCGAAGAAAAAGATCGGATGCCAGGGACAGTTTGGCAAGTGCAGCGCAACCCGGTCACCCGGCCTGATCCCCTGCGCCCTTAGCGCCGCCCCGGCCCGGCCTACCAACGCGCGCATCTGCGCATAGCTATATTCCTTGCCATAATATTCGATCATGCAAAGGTCGCCATAGCGGTCAAAGGATCGTGTCAGGCGGTCCAGGATGGTACTGGGCTGGGGCACAAAATACGGATCGACCCCCTTGGGATACCATTTGAACCAGGGCCGCGTTTCCTTGCGGGGCACGGTTGGCGCCAGCCTGTCGGTCATGTCGATCCTCCCAAACCGCGCCGCAAACGCCAGAGCATGCAGCCGGTTCGCCGTCCTCCACGGCCCGGCCAGCTCTTGCTGTGACACAGGTTTTGTCAGTATGAGGTATCGTAGGAAGCCAGCCGAGCTGCGTCAATTGGTTTGCAGAACCCACTGGCCTGTCGGCAATTGACCACTCAGCCGACAGGTGGGATCAGCCGCGGAACCCCGTGGCCACCACGAATTTTTCCGAACTGTCCGACCGGCTGGCTGGCGGCTTCATGTTCGCCACCTTGGTGAACTTTTGCTTCAACAGTTTTTGCAAATCGCCCTCGGCGCCCCCTGCCAGCACCTTGGCCACAAAGGTTCCGCCCTCTTCGAGCACGTCAAAGGCGAAATAGGCTGCCGCCTCGCACAGGGCGATAATGCGCAAATGGTCCGTCTGTTTGTGCCCGGACGATGACGCGGCCATATCCGACATCACGACATCGGCCTTGCCACCCAACCATGCCTTGACCTGTGCATCCGCGCCATCGGCCATGAAATCCAGTTGATGCACCTCGGCCCCGGCGATCGGATCGACCTCTTGCAAATCGACCCCCAGCACCGTTCCGACCTTTTTGTCTGATCTTTCCCCAAGCGCATTGACCCGCTTGACCGCAACCTGGCACCAGCCGCCCGGTGCACAGCCCAGATCGACCACCCGCGCCCCGGGCACCAGAAACCGGAACTTTTCGTCCAGTTCCAAAATCTTGAACGCCGCGCGCCCGCGATACCCTTCGGCCTTGGCACGGCGCACATAGGGATCGTTCAATTGCCGCTCAAGCCACAGAGTCGACGACAGTTTGCGCCCACGTGCACTCTTGACCTTTACCCGCAAATCGCGCTGCCCGCGCCCGCTCGTTTTCTTTGTCATGACCAGACCTCCAGCCGCGCCTTAACCCAGCCCAATGGCGCAAGGCAATGCTGCGCCCTTCTTGTTTTTAAAATTGTGCCGGGGGATCGCCCGTCAGGGCCTGGGGCCAGCGCCCCGTCAGTATGGCCCATCCTCAAGCACCCCGTCGCCCGACATCTGCGCATAAAGCAGACCTTCGCGCAGCCCACGGTCCGCCACGGACAAGCGGTCCGTTGGCCAAATCCGCAAGAGCGCCTGCAAAATCGCTGCCCCCGACATGATCAGCGCCTGACGATCCCGCCCGATCCGCGGATCGGCGCGGCGCCCCGCCGGGCCCAGCGTCAGGTAACTACGGATCACCTTGTCAATCTGATCCGAAGTCATGCGCAGACCGTCGACCTTGTTCCTTTCGTAGCGGCGCAACCCCAGATGGCTGGCCGCAACCGTTGTCACCGTGCCCGACGTGCCGATAATCTGGAACCCCTCGCGCGTTTGTTCGCCCTCGTAGGGGGCAAAGGATGACATCTGTTCTTCGAAATACCAGCTCATCAACGCAAAACGCGCCCCGTCGTCGTCCACGTCGGAAAACTGATCGCGCAGGGTCGCCACCCCAAGGGGGATGGAAATCCAGTCCACCACCTTGGCGTGGGGAAACGGGCTGTCGCCCTGGGGCTTGAACCCCGAATGCAACCGCATGATCGCCCGCGGCCGATCATGGCGCGGCACGTTCGACAGGTCGATCCACACCAGTTCGGTCGACCCGCCGCCAATATCGACCACCAGCAGTTGTTCAGTCTTGACCGACACCAGCGGGGCACAGGAAATCACCGCCAGGCGCGCTTCTTCCTCGGGCTGGATGATTTCCAGCTCCAGCCCCGTTTCGCGTTTCACATAACGTATGAAATCGCGCGCGTTCTTGGCACGCCGGCACGCTTCGGTCGCGACCAGGCGCATCCGCTTGACTTCGCGCTTTTCCAGCTTTTGGCGGCACACGCGCATCGCTTGCACCGTACGCGCCATCGACGCGCGCGACAGGCGACCGGATGCTTCAAGCCCGGCCCCGAGTTGGACGGATTTAGAAAAGGAATCCACCACATGAAACTGGTTGCCCTTGGGTTGGGCAATCAGCATGCGGCACGAATTTGTACCCAGATCTAGCGCGCCGTATAGCGCTTCGGGATCGGGCTGGTACGGGGCGTCGCGCTCAACCGGAAATGGGAACGCGCCCCCCCGCTTGGGACGCTTGGGCGCCATATTTCACGCCCTCCAATATCTTGGCTTGTCCAAAGGTTACGCGTGAGCGCCCGATTTGGCAACGCTTGTCACAACGCCGCGCCCTTGCCTGGCCTGTAAACTGCCGCGCAATCCAAAATCTGACGCTGCAGCCTTCCCCGCCCCCGCACAATGGCTTAGCCATGTCTCATCGCCTGCCATAGGCCCCAAGACACGGTACGACTGATGACCAAGGTGATCCTGCTCAATAAACCGTTCGATGTGCTGTCTCAGTTCACGGACAAGGGCACCGATGGCAGCCCGCGCCAAACACTGTCGAACTTCATCGATGTACCCGGTGTGTACCCGGCTGGGCGATTGGACCGCGACAGCGAAGGGCTGATGGTGCTGACCGATGACGGGAAACTGCAAGCAAGGATTTCAAGCCCGCGGTTCAAAAAACCCAAGACCTACCTGGCCCAGATCGAAGGCGACATTTCCCCGGACGCACTGGCGGCGCTGGCGCGCGGCGTTGACTTGAAGGACGGACGCACGAAACCCGCCCGCGCGCGGCGGGTGCAAACGCCGGAATGGCTTTGGCCCCGCACCCCGCCGGTACGATATCGCAAGACGGTTCCCGATTGCTGGATCGAACTGACACTGACCGAAGGGCGCAACCGGCAGGTGCGCCGGATGACGGCCCATGTCGGGCATCCGTGCCTGCGATTGGTGCGCACCCGGATCGGCGATTGGACGCTGGATGGCCTTGCCCCGGGGGCCTGGCGAGAGGTCACGTTGACCTGAAAATACTCTGTCGCTGCGGTAACAAAA
Organism: Aliiroseovarius sp. PTFE2010; assembly: GCF_049943335.1. NCBI lineage: Bacteria > Pseudomonadati > Pseudomonadota > Alphaproteobacteria > Rhodobacterales > Paracoccaceae > Aliiroseovarius > Aliiroseovarius sp. PTFE2010. The sequence continues at coordinate 98,430 of NZ_JBNFVY010000003.1, read as the reverse complement.
ATGTGTCGAGTATTCAGGCGCAACGCGGTGTGCACAAGCGCGCAGAACTTCGCGCCCGGACCTGTTGAGCGATAAATTTCCATACCTATTTCCTATTGGACAACGGAGCGACGCTCCACCTGCGGCTCATCCCGAGACGTAGGCCAATCTGGAAGGAAAATAATATGAAACGGACCACCATTCTGGCTGTGGCACTGACAGCAGTAACCGCCCCCGCTTTTGCCGGCGATCGTAGCCTCACCATGTTGCCCGATGTGGATCTGACCCCGTCGGCCACGATGTCGCAAGCCGCCGCAGAATATTTCAGCGAAACGCAATACAGCGATGGCAAAACGATGGGGATCAGCGGCTCGAAATTCTATGAAGAAGATGTCGTGACCCGCGGCGGTTTTTCCGCTGACAGCGTTAAAACCCTTCCCAGCAGCAACCGCGACGACACGCTTGGCGTCACGTACTAAGGGCGTCTGATGCAGACAGGGTTGGCTCCCGCCACCTCCCCGCGGGGGCCGACCGAACCATTTTACACTTGAAGCGATCTTCGCCCTGAAGTACCCCGTGCGCCGTGCGGGTGTAGCTCAATGGTAGAGCAGGAGCTTCCCAAGCTTAAGACGAGGGTTCGATTCCCTTCACCCGCTCCATTTCCCCGGTATTTTTTCACATGTGACGCGACTGTGCCCGTTCAATGCCCTTCAAGGGGCAAGAGCCCGGACATTCCGCGGAAAATGCCGTTTCGCTCGATAACAGTATCACGCATCCGCTGGCCAGGCCGTCATCCTGCGCGCCTGAGACCTTGCCAATATCCGCGATAGGGATTGGCCGACTGTTTGCCTAGCTGCTGTTCTCATTGCGCAGGTAGTCGATCAACATCCGGGTCGATCCGTCCTTGTCCTGGGCGCTGGCCTCGCCCGCCAGGATAGGTTGCAGGGCGAGCGCCAGTTCCTTGCCCAGTTCAACCCCCCATTGATCGAAACTGTTGATTCCCAACAGCGCGCCTTCGACGAACACCCGGTGTTCGTGCAGCGCCACGATCTGCCCCAGCACATGGGGTGTCAACTTGGGATAGACCAACGTGGTCGACGGGCGGTTGCCCGGAAAGACACGGTGGCGCGCTTGGCGGTCCAGCTCGTCTCCCGTCAGCCCCTTGGCCGCCATGATGGCGCGCGCTTCCTGCAGGGATCGGCCGCGCATCAGCGCTTCTGATTGGGCCAGGCAGTTTGCCACCAACAGCTGATGCTGATGGGCCAAGTTCGGTTCATGGCCTTCGCGGGCGATCATGAATTCGCACGGCACGATGCGGGTTCCCTGATGGATCAGTTGGTAGAACGCATGCTGGCCATTGGTGCCAGGTTCGCCCCAGACGATCGGGCCACTGTCAACGGGCAGGTCCGCCCCATCCATCGACACGCGCTTGCCGTTGCTCTCCATCTCAAGCTGCTGAAGATAGGCCGGAAGACGCGCCAGCCGCTGATCATAGGGAAGAACCGCGCGGGTGGCATAGCCACAGCCCTGATTGTGCCACACACCGACCAGCGCCAGAAGCGCGGGCAGGTTTTCCCGCCATGGCGCGCTGCGGAAATGGTTGTCCATGGCCTCGGCGCCGCGCAGGAATTCGGCGAAACGTTTCGGCCCGATCGCGATCATCACCGACAGACCAATCGGCCCCCACATGGAATAGCGCCCGCCGACCCAGTCTTCGAATCCGAACACCAGATCAGGATCCACGCCAAATTCACTTGTCTTGTCGCGCGCGGTCGAAACGGCGGCGAAATGCTTGATCAGGTTGTCCGGCCCCACCGACGTCAACAACCAGTCCTTGGCCGTTTGCGCATTGGTCATGGTTTCGATGGTGGTGAATGTCTTGGACGCGACGATCACCAGCGTCGTCAGCGGGTTCAGCCCCGACAGCACGTCATGAATATGCGCCCCGTCCACGTTGGAAACAAAATGGCACGTCGGCCCATCGGCATAGGGCGCCAGCGCCAGCGTCGCCATCGCCGGCCCCAGGTCCGAGCCGCCAATCCCGATGTTGACCACATCGGTAAAGGCCGTCCCCGCCTCGCCCGCGATGTTGCCCCGGCGCACGCCGTTGGCAAAAGCCTCCATGCGCCGCAGGGTGGCGATCACGCCCGAGATCACGTTCTTGCCGTCGACCATTACCTGAGCATCGTCAATCCCGCGCAAAGCCGTGTGCAAGACGGCCCGATCTTCGGTTTCATTGATCCTGGCCCCGGTGAACATCGCTTCGCGCTTTTCCGCCACGCCCGCGACGTCCAGCATCGCGATCAGATGATCCAGCACCGCCTCGTCGATATTCGTTTTGGAATAGTCGAACAACATATCGCCCAGACGCGCCGAAAATCGCGCGGCGCGATCATCATCGAACAGGTCTTCGATCCGACGACCTTTGGCGTCTTGTGCGAGTGATTTCAGTGCGTTCCAGTCCATAATCCTGTCCTTATGCAGCCCAGTGCACCTGTGCGTTCGGCAACACCGCCGCCACCGGCGCTTCGGTCGGGGGCAGTCGGGCCGCGCGTTCGATGACGGCGCGTTTGTCATCGCCGGTGATCACGATATGGGTCGACATGGCGCCCTGCAACACGCGCGCCGCCAAGGTGATACGCGCTTCGGGTGCGCCTGGCGCGCGCATTGGCAACAGCACCGGCGCATCGGGCGCAAGCGCCTGTTCCAGACGATCCGCACCGGGAAACAGCGATGCGGTGTGCATATCCGCCCCCATGCCCAACAACAGCACCGACAACGGCAGCACCGCCTGCACGCCTGCGGCCAGATCGTCCAGCGCGTCTTCGGGTTCGGGCACATCGGCATAGAGCGGGACAAGCCGCGCCTCGGACGCCGTTCCGGTGATCAGGCGGCGCCGCAACAGCGCGGTATTTGACCGATCCGAGGTTTCAGGTACCCAGCGTTCGTCGTTCAGCAGCACATCGACCCGGTCCCATTCCAGATGCACCGCACTGAGTGTGTCAAAGATCGGGCCAGGTGTCGTGCCGCCCGGCACGCAAAAACTGGCCCGCTCTTGCCGGTCGAGCGCATTGCGCAGTTCGCTGACCAGGATGTCGGCCAGGTCCAGCATCAGTGCGTCGCGGTCGGGATATTCGATCAGCTTCATACTTTGATCTCGCGCCAGCGCCGGCCGTCACGATGCATCATGACGGCGGCATCTTCGGGGCCAGTCGACCCCTGTTCATAGGGTTTGGGCACGTCGTGGCGCCGCTCCCAGCTTTCGATGACCGGATCGGTCCAGGCCCAAGCGGCCTCGACTTCGTCGCCGCGCATGAACAAGGTCTGGTTTCCCCGGATCACGTCCATGATCAGCCGCTCGTAGGCGTCCGGGATATCTTCTGCCTCGTCACCCAAAGCATCGGCAAAGCTCATATCGAGCGGCACATCGATCAGGCGCATCCCGCCCGGCCCCGGTTCCTTGATCGTAACCTTCAAGGTGATGCCTTCGTTCGGTTGCAAGCGGATCGACAGCACGTTGGCATGCCGCCCCGCATCGGCACCAAAGATCGAATGGGGCGCGTCCTTGAACACCACGGCGATTTCCGATGTGCGCGCCCGCATCCGCTTGCCGGTGCGCAGATAGAATGGCGTGCCCGCCCACCGCCAGTTCGATATGTGACAACGCATGGCGATGAAACTTTCGGTGCGCGAGCGCGGATCGCCCGCCTCTTCGCGGTAGCTCGGGCTGTCGCCGTCGGCCTCGTATTGACCGCGCACCAAATGGTGCAGATCGACCGGTTCAAGCGCCCGGATCACCTTGAGCTTTTCGTCGCGCACCGCGTCAGGATCGAACCGGCTGGGCGGCTCCATCGCGATCAGGCACAAAAGCTGCATCAGATGGTTTTGCACCATGTCGCGCATGGCGCCAGACTTGTCATAATATTCGCCGCGCCCGCCAACCCCCACTGTTTCGGCCACGGTGATCTGGATATGATCGACGAACTGCGCGTTCCAAAGCGGCTCGAACAGGATGTTGCCGAACCGCACCGCCATCAGGTTCTGCACCGTTTCCTTGCCCAGATAATGATCGATCCGGTAAATCTGACTCTCGTCGAAATGTGCCGCCAGAACCGCATTGAGCTGCCGGGCCGAAGCCAGATCGCGCCCGAATGGCTTTTCCACCACGATCCGGCTGTCGTCGTCCGTGATATCATAGGCGTGAAGACGTTCGGCAATATCGCCGAACAGGCTGGGCCCGACTGAAAAGTAAAATGCGTTGATCACGTTGCGGCGCACTTTTTGTGCCAGCACCGGCCAGCCGCCGGTGCCTTTGGCGTCAATCGCCACATAGTCAAGACGATGCAGAAAAGCGTCGATCCGCTCGGGGCCGCAATCGTTCTTTTCGCTGAATTCCTCGATCGCCTCGCGGATGAACTGGCGATAGCCGTCCGTATCGTAATCCGTGCGCGCCGCCCCGATGATCCGCGCCCCGTCCGGCATCTGACCCGCGCAAAAGCGGCGGTAGAGGCCCGGAAGGATCTTGCGCCGGGCCAGGTCACCCGTACCGCCGAAAATCACCAGATCGAAATCATCAACCGGAATGACTCGAGAAACCATGCGGATGCTCCTTGGTCGTGGGCTGTTAGCGCTAACGCCTACCGTCTACCGATCACGCAGGGATAAGTCTAGCATCAAGTGCGCCCTTCACAACCGCGTCAGGAAAAAAGCTGCCCTCTTTTCGGGGCGGCGATCGATCGCTAGCGTGTCGTGAAACGGGAAGGACCGACATGAAAGACATCTGTGCGAACCACGGCAAGTTTATCGATCCAGAGGTGACGGCCGACGGATCTCAGCGGGCCACGGTTGCGCTGTCGGGGGCCACGACCTTGTGGTTCAACACCGGCACACTGTGCAATATCACCTGTGCGAATTGCTACATCGACAGCTCGCCAACCAACGACGCGCTGGTCTATCTGACCGGGGCAGACGTCAAATCTTTCCTCGACCAGATCCCCCAGCGTGACTGGCCGGTACGGGAAATCGGTCTGACCGGCGGCGAGCCGTTCATGAACCCGCAGATCATCGACATTATCGGCCTGTCGCTTGGCGCCGGATATCAGGTGTTGGTTTTGACCAATGCCATGCGCCCGATGATGCGCCCGCGCATTCAGGACGGGCTGCGAAAGCTGAACCGCCAGTACCCGGGTCAGATGACGCTGCGCGTGTCGCTTGACCACTACGACGCGCGCAACCACGACGCCGAACGCGGCAGCGGCAGTTTCGCCCGCACGATTGAGGGCATGGACTGGCTGCGCGACGAAGGCATCGCGATGGCTCTTGCGGGTCGGTCAATGTGGGGCGAAACCGATGCGGCCGCGCGCGCGGGGTATGCGGCGCTGTTCGCGGACCGGGGCTATCGAATCGATCCGCAGGACCCTGCCGTTACGGTGATATTTCCGGAAATGGACGCGTCGGTCGATGTGCCGGAAATCACGACGGACTGTTGGGGCATCCTGAACAAGGATCCCGCCGATGTCATGTGCGCCTCATCGCGCATGGTCGTGAAACGCAAAGGCGCGGACCGTCCGACCGTGATGGCCTGCACGCTGCTGGCCTATGATCGACAGTTCGAACTGGGCGAAACCCTGGCCGAGGCGGAGCGCGACGTATCCCTGAACCACCCCCATTGCGCGAAATTCTGTGTTCTTGGCGGGGCCAGCTGTTCGGCCTGACGCGCCCTACGCTTCTAGTTCGGCATCCCAGTACAGGAAATCCATCCAGCTTTCATGCAGGTGGTTGGGCGGGAATTTCCGGCCCATGTTGCGCAGTTCTTCGGCCGCGGGCTGGCGCGGCGGTTTGCGCAGGTTCAGGCCCGAGCGGCGCAGGCTGCGCGAGCCTTTGCGCAAGTTGCACGGCGCACAGGCGGCCACCACGTTTTCCCAGCTGGTTATGCCGCCGCTTGCCCGCGGGATCACGTGATCAAAGGTCAGATCACCCTTGGCACCGCAATACTGGCATTGGAATTCATCCCGTAAAAACAAATTAAAGCGCGTGAAGGCCACGCGCTTTTGGGGTCGAACATAATCTTTGAGGACAACGACAGAGGGGATGCGTATCTCGGTCGATGGACTTCGAACGATCGTATCGTATTCGGCCACGATATCGACCCGGTCCAGAACCGCGGCCTTGACCGCATCCTGCCATGGCCAAAGCGACAGTGGATAATAGGACAAGGGCCTGTAATCCGCGTTCAGCACCAAGGCCGGGTGGTGCCTGAGCGCTGATGGCTCTCGCACGAATTCTGACCTGAAATCTCCGTCCATCGGCAAATGACTCCCGTTCCGCCCGATTCCCAAGTTCTCTTGGTCCAGGGCGGAGCGCCCGCCCCTTCTTATCGCCACTATATCTCGGGGCAAAATGGTGACAAGCCCCTTGATGTGGGCCCATCTGTAACGGGGAAAAACGACAGGGAAATGACGGTCACTACGCGCGCAGAAACTGAATCCTCAACGCGTTATTGAAGGACAGAGACGGCTGCCCTTTGGCCAGCGCCTATTTGCGCGACTGATCTACCTTGACCGGGATACGTTTGGGCTGAGGGGCGAGAGCCACGCCTGCCCACAGCGACATTGCACCAAATGCAAAAGCGGTGATCAACAGATCCATGGGGTATCTCCTCAGCTCCAACTACATCTTAAGGTAGGTTGCGGCCCGGGGGCGGTCAACACCTTGTGGGTGAACTTGGCGTGAAAAATGTAAAAAACCATTAAACCGCCCCGTTTGTTTTGCCTCGCCCTGCCTGTGCTCCGTCTGTGCCCCGCCTGACGCGCCACCTATTTGTCTTTGTCGCCGTACCCAAGCTTGTCGTGCAGCATGCTCAGCGCCACCGACAGCCCATCGGGCGCGATTCCGTGGCCGGTGCCCTTCATGACATGGGCGAAAACGTCAAACCCGGCTTCGGTCAGGGCATTGCCGGCTTCGGGCAGCGATTGCGGCGGCACGACGTCGTCCGCGTCGCCATGGATCAGCAGGATCGGCGGGCGTGAAACGGTCTCGGCGGCCAAAGATTCGGGGTCAAGCAACCGCCCGGAAAATCCAACCACGCAGGCGAATGGCTCGGCCCGGCGCGGCGCCACATGCAATGCCATCATCGTGCCCTGGCTAAAGCCGACCAATGCGGTCTGTGCGGCGGTGACCCCCTCGGCGGCCATGACATCGTCGATATAGGCATTGAGATCCTCGATCGCCTGCAGTCGGCCGGCATTGGCCGCGTCTTCTGACGATCCGTCCATCCACGGGATCGCAAACCACTGGTAGCCCATCGGGTTGGCCGCGCTACGTTCGGGTGCATTTGGCGCGTGAAACACGGTGTCCGGCAAATGCTGCGACAACGGATCAGCCAGCCCCAGCAGATCCGGCCCGTCAGCGCCGTAGCCGTGCAGAAAGATCACCAGCGATTTGGTGGTGCCACTGGCCGCCGGGCGGCTCTGGTCTTGCAATTGACGTGTCATCGGATCCCTTCCCTGTTCTTTTCCACATGGTAGTAGGCCCAGAGCAGCCGGGCTGCAACCGATCGCCAGGGGCTCCAGGCTTCGGCCATTTGCCGCAGTTGCTTTTCAGTCGGCCTTGCGTCCAGGTCAAACAACAGGCGCGCGCTTTCCTGCAAAGCCAGGTCGCCCGGCGCAAAGACATCCGCCCGTCCCAGCGAAAACATCGCATAGATCTCGGCCGTCCAGACACCGATGCCAGGCACCGCGACCAGCGATTGCACCACCTCGTCCACCGGCGCATCGCGCAAGGTATCAAACCGGATCCCCGCGCCGGCCAGGGCCTTGGCATAGCGGATTTTCTGGCGGCTGAGGCCACAGGCGCGAAAATCGTCTTCGCTTGCCCAAGTGACCTTGCGCGGCCCGGTCAAACGTGCCGCTTTCAACCGGCCCCAGATGGCGTTGGCGGCTGCCACGCTGACCTGTTGGCTGACGATGGCGCTGAACAGGGCCTCGAACCCATCCTTGCGCCGGCGCAGGGGCAAGGGGCCGGTTTGCGACAGGGCGAAGGCGAAGCGCGGCTCGCAGGCGGACAGGTGCGCCGCGCCCTCGGCCACGCAATCAGGGGTCTGGATGATCCGCCCGACGTTGCGATGCCATGTGTCCGTCATTTCAGTGCAGCCAGCGAATTTTGGAGCTTTGGAAGATCATGGGCCGACTATACGGGGGCGTATGGCCAGGGAAAGAAAAATCCCCCACCCTACGCTGGCGTAGGGCACGCCCGCGTTCGCCGGGCCCGGGTCGCCAGGTCCTTCCCCCGGCGCTTAACCCGATGCATAAGGATGCCATGACCGACTCGCCCCCGCTTCCCAATGGTAACTGGCCCGAATTGAAACCGGGCTGGGTCTGGCTCTGCGGGGCTGGGCCTGGCGACCCGGGGCTGCTGACGCTCCATGCGCTCAACGGGTTGCGGCAGGCAGATGTGATTGTTTACGACGCGTTGGTCGATGCGGCCATTCTGGATTGGGCGCTACCGCGCGCTGAACGGATCTATGCGGGCAAACGCGGTGGAAAACCGTCAGCGAAACAGGCGGATATTTCGCTGCGGCTGTGTGAACTGGCCAAGGCTGGCAAGCGGGTCTTGCGCCTCAAAGGCGGCGATCCGTTCGTGTTCGGGCGGGGCGGCGAAGAGGCGCAAACGCTGGTGCAACAAGGCATACCCATCCGCATCATTCCCGGAATTTCCGCCGGGATCGGTGGGCTCGCCTATGCAGGCATCCCGGTTACGCATCGCGACGTGAACCAGGCCGTTACCTTTGTGACAGGCCACGATCAGACCGGACAAACGCCCGCATCGCTGGACTGGAAGGCCCTGGCCAAGGGCAGCCAGGTTCTGGTGATCTACATGGGGATGAAACACGCCCCCGAGATCGCTGGCGCTCTGCTGGATGCCGGCCGGCCCAAAGACGAACCCGTGGCGGTTGTCGCGCAGGCAACAACGCCCGATCAGAAGGTGCTTGAGACCACACTGGGGCGTATGGTGGATGACATCGCTGCGGCGGCGTTCAACCCACCTGCGATCATCTGTATCGGGCGATCGGTTCTGATGCGGCAGGTGCTGGACTGGCAATCCTGGGCCGCAGGGCAAGTGCCGCGTGACCTCGATCCGCTGAAACGCGCCCCCGGCTGACCTGGGCCGCCCCCATACGCCGGCGTATGGATCATGGTTTATTCCTGGCCCGATCACGAAATGGCGCTTTTCAAACCCCACGCCGCCCGCTAACCATTCACCATGACGAATGTGACCGACGCCGCAACGACCGGCCCCAGCCGAACCACTATGCGCAACGTCGTGATCCTTGTGATCGCGCAGGCCTTTCTTGGCGCGCAAATGCCAATGATCTTTACGCTGGGCGGATTGGCGGGCCAGTCACTGGCCAGCAACCCTTGCTTCGCCACCCTGCCGATTTCCTTGATCGTTCTGGGGTCCATGCTGTCGGCGACCCCCCTGTCGGCCATCATGCAACGCTTTGGCCGGCCAACAGGATTTGCCATCGGCGCGATGATGGGCGCGATCGGTGCGGCGATCGGGGCGTGGGGGCTCTATACCCAGAGCTTCGCCTTGTTCCTGATCGGATCGTTGTGCACGGGGGTCTATATGTCGGCGCAAGGGTTTTATCGGTTTGCCGCGGCCGACACGGCGTCTGAAGACTTTCGGCCCAAGGCGATTTCCTATGTCATGGCCGGGGGGCTTGCGTCGGCGATCATCGGCCCGCAGCTGGTCAAGGTGACGGCGCAGGCCTTTGTCGTGCCGTTCCTTGGGGCATACCTTGCCGTAATCGCAATCAACGTGATCGGATCGCTGCTTTTCCTGGGCCTGCGCATTCCCAAGCCGCCCGTCCCCGAAGAGGGCGCGCCCACCGGACGCACCCGTATGGAGCTGTTGCGGACCCCCCGTGTCGCCGTCGCAATCATCTGCGCCATGGTGAGCTATGCGTTGATGAACCTGGTCATGACATCGACCCCGCTGGCAGTCGTGGGGTGCGGGTTCGAACAAAACGATGCCGCCAACGTGGTCAGCGCCCACGTTCTGGCGATGTTTGTGCCGTCCTTTTTCACCGGCCACCTGATAGCGCGGTTCGGCGTGGAAAAGATCATTGCGCTTGGGCTTGCGATTTTGGCTGCCGCAGGGGTCGTCGGTCTGTCCGGCGTCGATCTGGAGCAGTTCTTTCTGGCGCTGGTGCTGCTGGGCGTTGGCTGGAACTTTGGCTTTATCGGCGCGACCACGATGCTGGCCGGCGCCCATACCGCCGAAGAACGCGGTCGCGTGCAGGGCATGAACGACATGATCGTCTTTGGATGCGTCACGATCGCATCGCTGGCTTCGGGCGGGCTTATGAACTGCTCAGGAGGAAGCGCGCAAGAAGGCTGGACTGCCGTGAACATGGCCATGACACCCTTTTTGATGCTGGCGGGCGGGGCGTTGATCTGGTTGGTGATGCAGCCGAAAGAGAAATGATCAACCGCGCGGCGTCAGGCGCAGCTGAATGCCATCCCGGGCGCGCACGGTCAGGTGCGCCACAGGAACGGGGGGCGGGCCATCGGGGCTTATGTCGAACGCGCCGGTGATCATCGCCAGCAACAACGGCCCTTCGACCATGGCGAATCCGGCCCCTGTACATACGCGCGGCCCGGCTGAAAACGGGATGTAAGCGGTCCGCAGGCAGGCTTTGCCGTTTTCGGTGCCGTAGCGATCCGGATCGAAATCGTCCGGCGCGTCCCAGATATCCGTATGACGATGCAGGTGCCATGGGCTCAGCACGATTTGCGCGCCCGTCGGCACATCGCGATTGCGGAAACGCTCGGGGCGGGATGCTTCGCGCACCATCATTGGCACCGGCGGATAGAGGCGCAGGGCTTCGCGAAAGACGTCACGGGTAAAGCGCAGTCTGGACAGGTCCGAAAACGACGGATCCGGCCCGAGTGCGGCAGCCTCGGCGGCGACGCGCGCCTGTGCCTCGGGGTGGGTTGCCAGCAGGTACAGCGCCCAGGCCAATGCCGAAGCTGACGTTTCATGCCCGGCCAGGAAAAAGATCGCCACCTGATCGACCATTTCAGCGGCATCGAAGGTCTGGCCGGTTTCGGGATCCGGGGTGGTCATGATCTTGGTCGCCAGGTCGTCGGGTGCGGAGCCGCGTGCGATCTGGTCGGCGCGTGTGGTCGTCAGTTGCGTGATCAGGGCGCGGATCTGACGGGCCGTCGCGCGCGTGCGGCGCGAATGGCCGCGCGGAAACCAGCGCGGCAACGGCAGGAACGCGGCAAGGTTCAAGATCGGTTGCTCGCGCTGATAGGCACGAAACTGGTCGAACACCTGGGTGGCCAGCGCATGATCGATCGGGATCGAAAAGAGCGTGCGAAAGATCACATCTGCGGCGGCGTGGCTGGTCTCGGCCTCGATCTCGACCGCGCCGCCCTGGCCCAGACGTGCCACTGCTGCCTGACCCGCCGCCACCATCGCCGGAAAGGTGTCACGCAGCCGCCCGCCTTCAAAGGCCGGATCGATAATGCGGCGCTGGCGTCGCCACTGCGCGCCATTGGTCAGGAACACCGAATTGCCCAGCAACGGGCGCAACCCTTCGGAAATCCGGCCCGACTTCGGAAAATCGCTGGGCCGTTGCCTGAGAACGACGTCGATCAGATCGGGTTGATTGATAAGGTAGCTGCGGAAAAATGGCGTTCGAAATTCGGCCATCTTCGCCTGGTAGAGCTTGGCAGGCTGCGCCGACAGGATGTCCCGGCGAAAGAGCCGCACATACCGCCAGAGCGACACTTTGTCGGGGCGCGCAGGGGGTTTGGGCGGCGTCATGCGCCCATGTCCGTGTACTTGCTGGCCAGCACGTCAATGCGCTGGCGCGAAGGCGCCCGCCCGGCGTAGCGTTCGGCCAGGGTCAGCGGGCCGGCGGTGATCTGGAAATAGTCGTAGTCACCGGGCCGATCAAAGGCGCAAAGATACTGGAAGTGCAGGCGAAAAAAGCGCCAACGCAACTGGGCCCACGTGTCGGGCGCAAGGGTTTGGGTAAAGGCCGCCGACACCACCAAAGGCCCGTGTTTGGTATCGGGATCGACACCACTGACCGCGACCGGATCGCACAGTGCAAAGGCACAGCCATCGCCCGGCGCCGAAACATCGACCCACATCAGTTGATCGCTGGCCGCCACGTCATGCAGGTCACGGCGCAAACGCTGCGCCTTGGGCAAAAACGACGCCATCGGAATGACCTGGCCCAGGGTCAGCAGCGCCAAATCCGGGCCCACAGCAGGGACGCGGCCCTGCCGGATCAGGTCCGCCAGGATAGAAACCGCCAGATAGGCCCCCGACGAATGCCCCACCACCAACACCTCATCCACGTCTGACGCCAGCGCCTCGGCGACCCGGTCGGCGAACTGGGCAAGGCGGGTCTCAAGCTCGGGCGGGTAAGCCCCGCCGTTTTGGGCGGTGAAGGCATAGTCGTGCATCAGATAATGGGCGAAAACCTTGCCATCGTGGGATTTGAACCAACGCAGGGCATACATCGCTGCCACCGCCCCCAAGACCCAGCCGACACCGCTGAGAAACTGGAAAAGATGTCCGGTTCTTGCTGGCAAGACCGACGCGGCGGCCACGGCCCAAAGAGCGTGCACAAGGAATAGAAGGGCGATCGCTACTGCAAGCTGCGCGATCAGTACGCCCAGCGGATAGAGCGCCGCGATTACCGGCCCCTTGCGCAGCCACATCACGCGGCGCAGCGTCCCGCTTACTGTATAGGTCCAGGCCGTGCGCACCATCTGCCAATAGGTCGCTGCGATGGATCGCCCCATAGATGCGCCGACAATGTCGGACCAGACCAGCACGTCAATCTCGGCCGTGACCGGGCCCCCGATATCGCCCTGCACGCGCCATCCGAACCCGTCCGCGTCGGGGTTGGGCGACTGGGCGATCAGATAGCCAGAGATATCCGCCTGCTTGGCCGATTCCTTGCGATAAAGCTCGCGGTAGCGGCGCGGCGGAAATGGATCAAAGCCCGGCACATAGAAAACCCGTCGGCGTGCCACGCTCTGGTCGGGCATGGCTTTGCTGTCGTCCTCAGGTGTCGGCTGTCGCTTCATGAGCGCAGGTTAGCCCGGGTTGTTGGCGAAATTAAGCCACCATAGCGCACCCGGATGAAAACCGTGGTCAACATAGGCGCAGTGGTCACGCTGTCATCCGAAAGCGGCCAGCGCGGGGAAGGTTTCGAGAAGCCAGTAGGAAAACCGCGAAAACCCGCCCGTAAGCATCATCAGACCGATGGTCCACAGCAGCAGCCCCATCACCCGTTCGATCTGTTCCATATGGCGTCTCATCCAGCCCATCAGCCCGCCCATGCGCGGAAAAAACGCCGCGACCAGCAAAAACGGCAAGCCCAACCCAAAAGCATAGAGCGCCAGCAACAGAGTCCCGCGTGCGACAGACCCTTCGGCCGCCGCCAGCGACAGCACGGCCCCCAGAACCGGACCCAAACAAGGTGTCCAGCCGAACGCAAAAGCCAGCCCCAGGATGTAAGCGCCAAAGGCCGATCCGCCGCGGTCGCCAGCGTCCAGACGTGCCTCGCGGTTCAAAAAGCCGATCCGCAGAATGCCCAGGAAATGCAGCCCGAACACCATGACGATGACCCCGGCTGCCGCCGAGAACAGTTGCTGGTTCGACAGGAACAATCGCCCGATGGCACTGGCCGTGAAACCCAACAGCAAAAACACCGTCGACAGGCCCATCACGAAGAACATCGCGGCAATCACCGGTTTGCGCCGGTTCTGGCCTTCGCCCAGATCGCTGACCGTGACCCCGGACATATAGGCAAGGTACGGCGGAACGATGGGCAGCACGCAAGGGCTGAGGAATGATATGAACCCGCCTGCCAGCGCGATCATCATGGCCGGCAGCAAGGCGGCATCAAAGAGATCAATTCCGAACATGGGTTTCCTGTCTGTCGTTTGCACCGTCATAGCGCGCGCGCGTAGCCGCGTCACCCGCACAATCCGTCACATCTGGGTGGGCGTCATCACATCCCGGTGGGTGCCAAATCCGGGCCGGGGTCATGCGCGCGGGCGTTTCACATCCCGGTGGACCTGCAGACCCGCGGCGGCTATGTCCAGCGCCATGTCCAAGCACGCCAAAGCTGCCAATCATGTCGATGCCCTGGGGTTGCTATGCCCCCTGCCCGTGCTGCGTGCGCGCAAGCTGCTGCAATCCATGGCGCCAGGCGAAGTGTTGCACGTGTCTGCCGACGACCCGATGGCCGCGATTGATCTGCCGAACTTTTGCCGTGAACAGGGCCACATATTGCTGGATGCCGACGGGACGGAATTCTTGATCCGCAAGGGCCCGACCACCTGAGCGAAAAGGCCCCGACGAACGCAAAAGGGGCAAAGCCATGCCCTGCCCCTTTCGAAAGATCTGCGCAGGCGGCGTCAGCGCCCGATCGACCACCAGCCCTTGCGTTTCGGCTTGGCATCCGCGGTGTCTTCAACCGGGCGGGCCGGCGCATCTGACGTAGCAGGTTCAGGCGCAGCGGGTTCTGCCAGAGCAGGCTCTGCTGCGGCGGGTTCTGGCGTTGCGGGTGCTGGCTCAGAAGGCTCAGGCGCAGCATTGGCGGTTTCGAAATTCACGGTTTCGACCTGGGCCTGTTCCTCGACCGTTGCAGCAACCGGCTCGGGCTTTTTGCGCGTTCGGCGCCGCTTGGGCTTTTCTTCGGCGGCCGGTTGGTCGGCCGGGGCCTCGGGCGCTGTTTCACCTGTCGGGGCGTCGGCCGCCTTTGCAGGTGTTTCCACAGGCGTTTCGGACACGTCGTCCGCCTTCGGCTCGGGTTTCTTGCGGGTCCGGCGCCGTTTGGGTTTTTCCTCGGCCGTGGGCGCATCTACCTCGTCGCCAGCCGCATCCGCCGCGTCCGCCTTGGGTTCGGCTTTTTTGCGGGTACGCCGGCGCTTGGGTTTTTCTTCTGCGTCCGGCTGGGCATCGGCATCCGTGCCTGACGCGTCAGACATAGGCTCGGCCGGTGTCACGTCACCGCTGGTGCCATCCTCAGCGACCTCAACCTTTTCGGTCGACGCGTCCTCGGTGGGTTTCTTGCGCGTGCGGCGACGGCGTTTGGGTTTGTCCTCGGCCTGCTCAGGCGCCTCTTCGCTGTCTGGTTTGGCCTCGACCGCGGTGGTCTCGGCGGCGTCTTCGGGGGCGGGCTGCTCACCCTTGTTGGCTTGTTCGTCACCGGAGCTGGCGTCCTGGCCATCCCCGGTTTCACCCTGCGCATTTTCATCTTGCGCGTTTTCACCCTGCCCGTCTTCGGCGCGGCCACGGCCCCGGCGACGGCGGCGACGGCGGCGTTTTTTCGGCGCCTGTTCGTCATCGCCCGCCGCATCGGTGGTTTCGGTACTTTCGGTGCTTTCGCCAGTTTCGGTATCGTCGTCTTCGGTCACTTCTTCGTCGATCTCATCCATCAACGAACTGTCGACCGACACCACAGGCGCGACCACTTCGGCCACCACACGCGTCGCTGTCTTGAATTTTTCGACCGTGAAATCGGGCGAGATCAGCGTCGGATCAGCTTCAATTCGCACCGCCATGCCGTAGCGCGTTTCGATCTGGGCGATATGTTCACGCTTGTTGTTGATCAGGTAATTGGCGATGGAAACCGGCGCCTTGACCAGAACTTCGCGCGACTTGCCGCGGGTGCCTTCCTCTTCCAGTTGGCGCAGGATGGCCAGTGCCAAGCTGTCGTCAGACCGGATCAGCCCGGTGCCATGACAGTGATGGCACGGCTGGGTCGTCGCTTCGAGCATGCCGGGGCGCAGGCGCTGGCGCGACATTTCCAAAAGTCCGAACCCCGAAATGCGCCCCACCTGAATGCGCGCGCGATCAGTCTTGAGCTTGTCCTTGAGACGCTTTTCCACGGCGTTGTTGTTGCGCCGTTCGTCCATGTCGATGAAATCGATGACGATCAGCCCGGCCAGATCGCGCAGGCGGGCCTGACGTGCGACCTCTTCGGCGGCTTCAATATTGGTCTTGAGCGCGGTTTCCTCGATCGACCCTTCCTTGGTGGCCCGACCCGAGTTCACATCGACCGCCACAAGCGCCTCGGTGATCCCGATCACGATATAGCCGCCCGATTTCAACTGGACGACCGGGTTGAACATGCCGTTCAGAAAGCTTTCCACCTGGTAGCGCGCGAACAGCGGCAACTGGTCGGAATAAAGCTGCACGTTCTTGGCGTGGGACGGCATGATCATCTTCATGAAGTCCTTGGCGATGCGATATCCACCTTCGCCTTCGACGAGAACCTCGTCGATGTCCTTGTTATAGAGATCGCGGATCGACCGTTTGATCAGGTCGCCCTCTTCATAGATCTTGGCCGGCGCGGTGGATTTCAGCGTCAGGTCGCGGATCTGCTCCCACATCCGCTGAAGATATTCATAGTCGCGCTTGATTTCGGCTTTGGTCCGCTTGGCCCCCGCGGTGCGCACGATCAGGCCAGCGCCCTTGGGCACGTCGATTTCCGACGCGATTTCCTTGAGCTTCTTGCGATCGACGGCATTGGTGATCTTGCGGCTGATACCGCCACCGCGCGCGGTGTTCGGCATCAACACGCAATAGCGTCCGGCCAGCGACAGGTAGGTGGTCAGCGCTGCACCCTTGTTGCCACGCTCTTCCTTGACGACCTGCACCAGCATGATCTGGCGAACCTTGACCACTTCCTGGATCTTGTAGCGGCGCGGACGCGGTTTGCGGGGCTGGCGGATTTCCTCCTGCACATCCTCGTCCGCGATGGATTCGATATCGCCGTCTTTTTCGGCTGCATCGTCGTCGGCGTCGTCTTCGCCAACTTCATCGTCGCCAGCTTCGTCGCTTGTTACGTCGTCGCCAATTTCGTCGCCAGCTTCGTCGTCACTGGCCTGTTCAACGTCGCCGGGCGCGTCTGCGGTCTGGACTGCGGCGTCGCTGTCGTCGACAGCGGCCGCGTCGTCCGCGGCGCTGTCAGTTCCGTCCTGGGGTTCTTCCACGGGGGTTTCGGCCACGCGGAACGCAGGCGACGTGCCTTCTTCGCTGTCGGCGTCAATATCAACGACATCCATGCCGGGGATCGACGCATCGGTGCTTTCCACCGCATCGTCCGACTTGACCTCTTCGGCCTTGCTACGCGACCGGCGACGCCGGCGCGACCGTTTGGGCTTTTCCTCTTCCTCGGCCATCGCCTCGGCATAGGCCAATTCCTCGGCCAGCAGAGCTTCGCGATCGGCCACGGGGATCTGGTAATAGTCGGGATGGATTTCCGAGAACGCAAGGAACCCGTGGCGATTTCCGCCGTAATCGACAAAGGCCGCCTGAAGCGACGGTTCGACACGTGTTACTTTTGCGAGATAGATGTTGCCAGCGAGCTGGCGCTTGTTTTCGGATTCAAAGTCGAATTCCTCGACCTTGTTTCCGTCCACCACCACAACGCGGGTTTCTTCCGCGTGGGTGGCGTCGATGAGCATTTTCTTAGCCATTGAGTCTCTCGGCACCGCAACGCAGGCGGACGCCCCGGGGGGCGGCTGTCGGATTTGCGGTGTTCTGTAAGGGCGAGATCACGCGCGGCGCAGAAACGGAAGGGCTGTGTGCCCCTTGCCCGTTCTACCAGTGCCTCAGCGCGTTTCATCGCGTTTCTTCTCCGACGCATGCCAGTATGGGCTGCGTCCATTAGGTATCCGGTGACCGGAAGTTTCCGGGTCGGACATTCGGTTTGCCTTTCGGCACTATCGGTCTGACGATGCACGGCGGCGGTGATTAGGCCTGCCAAGCCCGCAAACGTCAGCGAATCTTTTAGGAATTGCGCAACATGCGCATGTGTCCCGTGTCCGCTAACATAGGGGCTGGGGCATATGTAACGCAATGACGAATTGTCCAATTGGCAAAATAGCTTGCGTGCGATCCAGCCCGTCACCTGGCCCGAACCCATGTTTTACAGGACCACAAGGGTGCAACCAGAGATTGTGCGCCAAACCGCCGTTCAGACGTAATCGGCCCGTTGAAGCGAATATTTCGCCATTTTTTCGTTCAGGGTCCGGCGCGGCAGGCACAATTCGTCCATGACCTTGACGATAGACCCCTTGTGCCGCCGCATGGTGTTGTCGATCAACATCCGCTCAAATGCTTCCACATGTTCCTTGAGCGGCTTGCCTTCGGTCGTCATCACCGGCTCGCTCTCTTCGTTGTCGGCCATCAGCAGCGACGCGATCGATCCCGACCCCCGCCGGTTCTGCAACACGGCCCGTTCGGCGACGTTGATCAATTGGCGGATGTTGCCGGGCCATGGGGCCTGCAACAGCTGCGCCGCCTCTTGGGCGCTGATTTCGGGCGTGTCGCAACCGTATTCTTCGGAAAACTGCTCGGACAGGCGCGTGAACAGCGTCAGAATATCTTCGCCCCGCGCGCGCAGCGGCGGCAAGGTGATCTTGAGAGCGGCAAGTCGATAATAGAGATCGGGGCGGAGCGCGTTTTCGCAGGTCCGGCCTTGTTCCTGCAGGTTGCAAATGGCGATCATGCGCGTTTCGGGCGGCGTACCCTGGTCATTGATCCAGGTCAGCAGGCGGGCCTGCAAGGATTGGCTCAGCGCCTCGATATCCTCGAGCACCAGTGTGCCGCCGCGGGCCACTTCGACCAAGGGCAACCGGGACGATCCATCTTCGATGGGACCGAACAGCGTGCGCGTCAGGACATCTTCCTCTTGGCCCGCGCAGGAATACACGACAAAGCTCTTGCCCGCGCGACTGCCCACCGCATGCAAGGCGTGGGCGGCCAGGGTTTTGCCGGTGCCGGTTTCCCCGTCAATCAGAACATGCCCATCGGCCTGGCCCAGATCCAGGATGTCTTCGCGCAGCCGCTCCATGACCGGGGACGAACCGATCAGCTTTCGCATCATTCCGCTGCCATCCGACAATTCGCGGCGCAAGGCGCGGCTGTCCAGGGTCAGACGCCGTTTCTGCGTAGCCTTTTTGGCCAGCTTGGTCATGCTGTCCGGGTTGAACGGTTTTTCGAGAAAATCAAACGCGCCAACGCGCATCGCCTCGACCGCCATGGGCACATCGCCATGGCCCGTGATCATGATCACGGGCAGCGAGCTGTCGACGCTCATCAGTTTTTTGAGAAACTGCATCCCGTCCATGCCCGGCATCTTGATGTCACTGACCACCACGCCCGGGTAATCGGGCCCAAGCTCTTTAAGCGCGTGTTCAGCACTGGGAAAAGTTTCGGTGTCAAAGCCCGACAGGGCCAACCACTGGCTGATCGACTGTCGCATGTCTTGTTCGTCGTCAATGATCGCAATCTTCATAGCCTGTGCCATGATCATCCTCGGTGGTTCAGGCGGCCAGCTCGGCCGCGTCGTTCAAAATTGGCAGTGACACTTCGAATACCGCCCCGCCAGCGCGCCCGTTGCGCGCGGTCAGGCGGCCCCCGAAGTCGGTAACGATTCCCGACGAAATGGCCAGCCCCAGACCGACCCCGTCGCCCGGGCTCTTGGTAGTATAAAACGGTTCGAACAGGTTATCGAGATCGGCAATCCCTGCCCCGTTGTCACGCACCGACACGGTCGCGTGATCACCGCCGGCAACCAGCACTTCGATCTTGGGGTCCTTGACGGATTTCGTGGCATCCAGTGCATTGCGCAACAGATTGATCAGCACCTGTTCCAGCCGGACACTATCGACTTCGGCCATGACCGGCTGGGTCGGCATGTTCACCTCGATGTGGATTTCGCGCAGGTTCAACTGGGGCTCCATCATCGACAGGGCCGCGTTGACCGAGCGGCGCAGATCCACCGGTTGCCATACTTCGTCGCTTTTGCGCGCATAACTCTTGAGCTGGCGGGTGATCGCGCCCATCCGGTCGATCAGGTCGTCGATACGCTGGAACGATGACAGTGCCTCTTCCGCGCGTTTGCGGCTGAGCAACAGCCGCGCGCCCGCCAGATAGGTTTTCATCGCGGCCAAGGGCTGGTTCAATTCGTGGCTGACCGCCGCGGACATTTCACCGAGCGCCGCCAGTTTCGAACTCTGCGCGATGGTCTGCTCGGCCACCTCCAGACTGGCTTCGGCCTTGCGCCGTTCGGTGATCTCGCGCTCAAGCGCGGCGTTCAGCGCGCGCAGATCCGCCGATTCCTTTTTGAACAGGCCCGCCTGCGACGTGGCCCGGCGCGAGACGACATAGAACGAAAAGGCCAGAAGGATCGCAAAGGCCATGATTTCCAAGGCCAACACACCGTTCACCCGTTCACGGACCGACGAATAGGTGGTGAAGGTTGAAATGCGCCAGCCGCGAAATGGCACGCGCCCTTCCATCTTGATCACCGCTTCGCCCTGAACATAGGTGTCGGGGGGCAAGGCGGCCCAATCGGTGGTGAATTGCACCGCCCGTTCGATCGCTGTTGCCGGGGACCGCGCCGCCAGTGCTTCGGCCTCGGTCTTGCCGCGCCAGCGCGGCTCGGTTGCCAGAATGACAACACCTTCAGAATTCAGAACCACCACCGCGTCATTCGTGCCGGCCCAGGTCGTTTCGAATTTGCGCAGATCGACTTCAACCAGAATGATCCCGACCGGAATGCCGCCCACTTCGATCTTGCGCGAATAGATGAAATCAATCGCCCCGCTATCGCGTTCGACCGTCGTAAAGATCGTGTCGGGTGCACGGCGCGCTTCTACGTAATAAGGTTCGTTCTGGTGGTTCGACCCGATCAGATTGCGGTCGGTCGACGCCACGGCGCGCCCTTCCGCATCGAGCAGCAGGATCGCGGCCGACCCGATTTCTTCAACATATGAGATCAGGCGCTGCGAGGTTTGCGAATAGTCCTTGGAATTCAACGCGCCGATCAGCGAAGGATCGCGCGACAGCAGCAACGGAACGATTGAATTCTTGCGCAATTCGGACAGCAGGTTGCCCGAATAGATCTGCTGGCGGACCTCGGCGCGGTTGCGCGTCGACTCGATAAAGCGCTCAGTCAGGGCCTTGTTGGAATACCATACGATCGCCACCGCCACCCCGATGGCGACAATCAGCGCGCCGCGCCCAACCCAGTTCAGGTTGGAAGAGTTGTTGGCCGGTCCCGTAGTCATGCCCCGCAGGTTATGCGCGCGCGGCCATGGCCACAAGAACAGCGCCCCGGCAATGGGCGGAATTCAGCCTTTGGCACGGGCGCCTTGCGTCAGGCGGTGACAAGCGCATCGGCCAGCCCGGCAAAGAAGGCCGCGCCATCGGTATTGCCGTGGGCCGGTTCGGCAGCACGTTCAGGGTGGGGCATCATGCCCAGAACGCGGCGGTTGTCGCTGAGCACGCCCGCGATATCGGCCGTGGAACCGTTGGGATTGTCCAGATAACGGAACGCGATGCGGCCCTCGGCCTCCAGCATCGCGATCGTATCTTCGTCGGCGGTGTAATTGCCGTCGTGGTGCGCGATCGGGATGCCGATTTCCTGCCCCTTGGTGTAGCGGCTGGTAAAGGCGCTGTCGGTGGTTTCGACGCGCAAGGCCACGGTGCGGCAGATATACTTGATCCCGGCATTGCGCAGCAGCGCGCCCGGCAACAGGTGCGATTCCGTCAGCACCTGAAACCCATTGCAGATGCCCAATGCATAGCCGCCCCGTTCGACGTGGGCCTTGAGCGCTTTGGTGATCGGCGAATTGGCTGCGATAGCCCCGCAGCGCAGGTAGTCACCATAGGAAAACCCGCCCGGCACGCCCACGATGTCCAGCCCGCTGGGCAGATCGTGATCCTTGTGCCAGACCATCTGTACATCGAAGCCCGCGCGCTTCAGGGCGACGGCCATGTCGCGGTCACAGTTCGATCCGGGAAAGACGAGAACGGCAGCTTTCATTCGGTGCGCTCCTTGGGCCGCGCCCCAGCGGGCGCTATTGGGACTGGACGTCGGTGATCACCGCGCCGCTGCAGCGCGCGGGGCCGTGGATGGTGGCCCGGTTCCGCACCCGACTGCGACAGCGGGGTGACCCGCATGATCAAGGGTGACATATCGACAGCCCCTCTTGTGATCAAGCGCAGATGCGACGGGCAACGCCAAGCGGGCAAGGAACGCGCGCGCTCGGGCACTGGCGCACCGGATCACCCGGCGGAACCCGCCGCCGGAGCGGGCCGGCCCGGCAAGCGCAAAACCACGGCGATCAACAAAACGAAAGCTGCGGACAAAGAAAACCCCGCCACGCATAGGCGCAGCGGGGCTTTTTCAATCACGGCACGTTCAATCACGGCAGCGGGAAATCTCAGCCCATTTCAATCGAATAGCTTTCGATCACCGTGTTGGCCAAGAGCTTTTCGCACATTTCCTTGACCTCTGCCTCGGTGGTTCCGTCCGCCAGCTCAAGGTCAATCACCTTGCCCTGCCGCACCCCTTCAACCCTGTCGAACCCGAGCGCGCCAAGCGCGTGACGCACGGCCTCGCCCTGCGGGTCGAGAACGCCATTCTTCAACATGACATGGACACGGGCTTTCATGAATGAGGCTCCTTTGGGCAGTTAATTGACGAGAGTCGGCTTGCTGGGCGTCGGCCCATTGGTGGGCAGAACGCCCAAGCGGCGCGCAACTTCGGTGTAGGCATCGGCCAGGTTGCCCAGATCGCGGCGGAACACGTCCTTGTCCAGCTTCTGGCCGGTTTCGATATCCCACAGGCGGCAGCTGTCAGGGCTGATTTCGTCAGCCACGATCAGGCGCATGAAATCGCCATCCCAGATGCGCCCGATTTCAATCTTGAAGTCGACCAGCTTGATCCCGACGCCGTACATCACGCCCGACAGATAGTCGTTCACGCGCAGCGCAAGGGCCACGATATCGTCCAGATCCTGCTGCGAGGCCCAGCCGAACGCGATGATGTATTCTTCGGGCACCAGCGGATCGCCAAGCGCGTCGTCCTTGTAAGAAAATTCGACAATGGGGCGCGGCAGCGGCGTGCCTTCTTCCATTCCCAGACGTTTGGCCATGGACCCGGCGGCATAGTTGCGCACGATCACTTCCAGCGGCACGATTTCCACCTGGCGGATCAACTGTTCGCGCATGTTCAGGCGTTTGAGAAAGTGGTTCGGAACGCCGACTGCGGACAGCCCGGTCATGAAAAATTCGCTCAGACGGTTGTTCAAGACGCCCTTGCCGTCGATCGTGGCCTTTTTCTCGGCATTAAAGGCGGTGGCATCGTCCTTGAAATACTGCACAAGGGTTCCTGGCTCGGGGCCTTCATAAAGAACCTTTGCCTTGCCTTCGTAGATTTTCTTGCGGCGTGCCATACGCTCTCCGATCATGCAGGGGGACCGTCACTTTTTCGCCGTATAGGCCAAGCCCTGCCCCCCCGCAAGCCATTGCCCCGTTTCGCCCCCACTTCTGCCACCCCGCGCGGGACTTCTGGGCGCCCGTGCGGGTTCGACGCGTAATATGCACGCAATCCCCTTGCAGGCGCGGCCCCCAAACGGCATATGGAGGCCAAGCGCTGTCTGACGAGGAGCTTGAAGAGACATGACCACTTTCGATGATCGCGAAAACGCGTTCGAAAACAAGTACGCCCACGATGCCGAAATGAAGTTCAAGGCTGAAGCCCGCGGCAACAAACTGTTGGGCCTGTGGGCCGCCGAGCTTCTGGGTAAAACCGGCGCCGAAGCGGAAGCCTATGCGGCCGAAGTGGTCAAGTCGGATTTCGAGGAAGCCGGCCACGAGGATGTGTTCCGCAAGGTTTCGGGCGATCTTGGCAACAAGGCCGACGAAGCTACGGTGCGTGCCAAGATGGCTGAATGCCTGGCCGAAGCCAAAGCCCAACTGATGAAAGACGTCTGAGCCCAGACTCTTTCGCTTGTTTTTTTGACATTTGCGGCGCGGGGAAACCTGCGCCGTTTAAGTATGTTCGTGCTCTGCGCTGTGGGCGAAAATACACGCGTGTTAAGCGGTTGGTAGGACCCGGCGGCTAAACCACCGAACATGAACAAGATTTCTCCGGGCTTTGCTGATCGGCAGGTCCAGTCTCAATCGGAATCGGTGCGCGAAAGCGGGGCGCGAACGCAGTTGCGCAGCCTTCTTTGGCGCCAATTGGTGCTGGTTGGGCTGGTGATCGTCATGGGCGCGGTGATGTGGGACCACGCCAAGGATCTGGACTTTGCGTCGATCCGACAAAGCCTTGGGACGATCCCGCCCCGACAATGGGCCTTGGCGCTGATCGCGTCTGCTTGCAGTTTCTGGATCATTGGGCGCTATGACGCGGTCTTGCACCGTCAGATGGGCACTGGCGTCGCGCGCGCACCGGCGCAGCGGGCCGGCATCGTGTCGATCGCCATTGCGCAAGCGGTCGGTATGGGCGCTGTGACGGGCACGCTGGTGCGCTGGCGGATGTTGCCCGACATGACGCTGTGGCAGGTGGTCCGTCTGTCGATGGCTGTGTCGCTGTCGTTTCTGGCCGGTTGGGCAGTGGTTGCCGCAGCCATGGCGGCCGTGGTCCATCCCGAATTGTCCTGGGTCAGGATACCGATGCTGATTGCCGGCGGTATTGTCGTTGTCATGGTGGCCCTGTCGATCTGGCCGCCCAAGCAGCTGGCCCGCCTGCCCCTGCCGTCCTGGCGCGCGATGGGCGAAATCGCGGGGCTGGTTCTTCTCGATTGCACTTTGGCGGGCCTGGCGCTCTATGCGCTGCTGCCGCCCGATCTGCATGTTCCTCTGCCCTTGCTGCTCTCCACCTTCTTTTTTGCCATGGGCGCGGGCCTGCTCGGTGCTACCCCGGGGGGCATCGGCCCGTTTGAAGTGACGCTGATCGCCTTGATGCCGAATGTGCCGACTGAACCGCTCTTGGCCGCCGCCCTGGGGTTTCGGATCGTCTACCATATCATTCCGGCCGTTATCGCCGCCGGTGTCGCCATTCGCGGGCCGCGTGGAAACATGACCTGCGACAAGCCCGGTTTGACGCGCGTCGGCTGCTCGGCGTTCTTGCCGCCACGCCTCGAAGCGTTGCTGTTCGCCTCGCCCCGCGCCGAAGTGAATTTGCTTCGGCAGGGTGAATTTTCGCTGCTGACCACGCCCGATGGCAAGCACTTGGCGCTGGCCGCGCCAATCGGGCAGTCCCTGGTGATGCTGTGCGACCCGATGACCAAGCGCGGATGCCCCCATGCCGCGCGTGACGCGCTCAGGCTTGCCGCGCGCAACCGGTATTTGCTTCCGGCGGTCTATAAGTGCGGGGCACGCATGGCCGTCGCGGCGCGCCAGGCGGGTTGGGCCGTTCTACCCGTCGCACGCGAAGCCTGGCTGAAACCGGATGAATTCACGCTCGACGGTTCAAAACGGCGCCAACTGCGGCGCATGTTGCGTAAAGCTCAAGAGGCTGGCCTGACCACATCCGAAGCCGGGCGCGACCTTCCGCTGGCCGATATGAAACGCCTGGCCGACGAATGGCGTAAGGCGCGCGGCGGCGAACGCGGGTTTTCGATGGGGGCCTATGACGCAGACTACGTCACTTGCCAGCGCGTGTTCGTGGGCCATGTGGAGGGAAAACTGGTGGCCTTTGCGACCTTCCACGAAACGCGCAATGAAATCACGCTGGATCTGATGCGAAACACCTCAGATGCGCCGGAAGGAACCATGCATGCCCTTGTCGTCGCGGCGATCGAAAACGCAGGCGCCTATGGGTGTCCGCGCGTGTCGCTGGCGTCGACGCAGTGGGACGGGGATGACGCAAATGCGCTTGTCGGCCGTCTGCGCGCCCGCCTTCAGGGCAAATCCGGCGCCGCGGGTTTGATGCGGTTCAAACGGGCCTTTGCGCCGAATTGGGAAACGCTCTACGCGGCTGCGCCGACGCGGATCGGGCTGATCGTGGCCGGCCTGGGGATCTTGCGCCGTATCACCGCGCCGCCGCGCCGAGCGGGCAATGCGATGCGGGTCCTTCCCGCCCGTGCCCGGTCGCGCACCCGCGCAGGCGACAGCGCCGCGGTGAGTTCATCGCGCGATACAGGCCGCCGTGTCATGGCAGCCCTACGCTTCAGTCAAAAAGACTGAGCTGCGCGCCGCCGGGGCCGGGAACGCGAAACAGATCGCAACGCAGTCGCGGCAGATTTTCCGCCACCCCGGCGCGCCGCAGCGCCAGTCGAAATCGTTGCCCGGCAAGCGTGGCAAACGACCCCTGCCCGGTCATTCGCTGGCCCCAAGCCGCGTCATAATCGCGCCCCCCGTGCAGATCACGCACACGACCGATGACGCGGGCGGCCCGGTCTGGGACGTTGCGGTGCAACCAATCATGAAACAGCGGCGCAACCTCTTGTGGCAAGCGCAGCATGATGAAAGCCGCGGCTTGGGCCCCGGCGTCGGCCACACGGGCCACAATCGCTTCCAGTTCATGGTCGGTCAGGGCTGGAATGACCGGCGCGATCATCGCGCGCACGGGAATGCCGGCTGCGCTGAGCCGCTCAATCATCTGAAGACGGCGCGCGGGCGCGGCGGCCCGCGCCTCAAGCGCCCGCGACAGGCGCGCATCCAATGTCGTGACCGAAACACCCACGTGGGCCAACCCGTCTGCAGCAAGGTCCGTCAATATGTCGATATCGCGTTCGACCAAGGTGCCTTTCGTGGTGATCGTCACCGGGTGCCCATGATCGGCCAGCACTGTCAGGATATCGCGGACGATCCGATATCTGCCTTCAATCGGCTGATAGGGATCGGTGTTCGTTCCCATGGCGATGGGTGCAACGCGATACCGGGGCGCTGCCAGTTCACGCAGCAAGACTTTGGCGGCCTGGGGCCGCGCGATCAGCCGCGTTTCGAAATCCAGACCGGCAGACAGACCCAGATAGGCATGGGTGGGGCGCGCAAAACAATAACTGCACCCATGTTCGCATCCACGATAAGGGTTGAGGGATCGATCAAACCCCAGATCGGGCGAGTTGTTGCGCGTGATGATCCGCCGCGGCCGCTCTTCGGTCACGATGGTTCGCATGACTTGCGCGTCCTCTTCGATGTCCCAACCATCGTGACAGGGCGCGCTCACCAAGCTGTCGTAGCGGCTGGGATCGTTCGACATGACGCCACGCCCCTTGGCCTTTTGGTTCGGGGCGACAGGTGTCGTTGTGGATCGTGGGCGGATCGTCATGCCCCAAGATATAGAACATTTGAAGAACATTTCCAACAGGGGGCCATCAGGCAAAGGTTTCAGGACATGACGTCGTGGCCGAATTGGCCTATGGTCTTGACGGCGCGTCCTTGTTGCCCGCGCACGAAATGCCCACATGGGTGTCAGGAGAATTGCACATGCCGTTAGACAAGTTCGTTTTGATGCTGATTGTCGTGATCGCCGCGGCCGGAGTGACCGTTTGGATCGGCTGGCTGGTGCTTGCGTCGATCGCGGTGCCATTCGGGTGGGTTGCAGTCATACCGGTGTCCCTTATCGGCTTTGTCTTGTACCGCGTCCTGGTCGACCGCTTGTCCAATGCCGAAGACGACCATTACGACAAGGTCGAAAAATGATCATCGTGACCACAGACAGCCTTGCGGGGCGCGAAATCGTCCAGACCTTGGGGTTGGTACGCGGATCGACGGTGCGGGCCAAGCATATCGGATCGGATATCGTGGCGGGGCTACGCAACCTGGTCGGCGGCGAAGTCAAGGAATACGCGTCGTTGCTGGCCGGCGCGCGCGAACAGGCAATTGATCGGATGACAGCCGAGGCCGAAGCGCTTGGCGCCGACGCCATTGTCGGGGTGCGGATGGAAACATCGACCATTGCGCAATCGGCCTCGGAAATCGTGGCCTACGGCACGGCCGTCAAACTGGCCTAGGCGACAGGGTCAGGCCTTGGCGACTGCCGACAAACGGTCGATCATCGCGCGCAGACCGTTCGAGCGCTGTGATGACAGATGTTCGTCCAGCCCAAGCCTTGCCATCTGGGCGCGCGCGTCCACTTTGGCCGCCTCATCGACCGGCAGGCCAGCATAGAGCGCGTGCAGGATCGCGATCAGCCCCTGCACGATCATGGCGTCCGACTCGCCCTCGAAATCAAAGGTGTCTCCGATGATCTTGGGGTGCAGCCAGACCTGGCTGGCGCAGCCGCTCACCTTGGTCGCATCGACCTTGAGCGCAGGATCCATCGGCTCCATCGCCTTGCCCAGTTCGATCACGTGGCGATAGCGGTCTTCCCAGTCGTCCAGAAATTCGAACGTTTCGACAATGTCTTCAAAGGCGGCAGTGGTCATGGGCGGTCCTTTCCTTGTGCACGACATAGTCAGGTGCCTAGCGAAGGTCCAGTGCGGGCGCTCTTTTCAAAAGAGCTGGATTGCGCTAGGCCATATCCAAGAAACGAGGGGGTGCCAATGACATCGCGGATTATCTTTGTGCTGTGCCTTGCCGGAATGCTGGCCGCTTGCGGTCGGGTGTCCGAGTCGCGCATCAACCCGCTCAACTGGTTCGGCAATGCGCGCAACGAAACCGCCGCAGCGGGGCTCTTGCCCGCCGACTACAACGCCGAAGATCCAAGGCCCTACATTGCGCAGGTCACCGATCTTCGAATCGAACGGACGGCGTCGGGTGCGATTGTGCATGCCACTGGCATCACCCCCCTACTGGGGTATTGGGACGCAGAGCTTGTCAGCGTTCCCAGCGACGACCCGAGCGTGCTGACCTATCAGTTCCGCATGGCCCCGCCGAGCGACAACGCGATGAACGGGACGCCGCAACAGCGGACGGTGCATGTTGGCGCCGCGCTGTCGAATCGAGCGTTGGACGACATCCGCACAGTGCGCGTTCAGGCCGCCGCAAACGCGCTGAGCGTGCGGCGTTAAAGTTCGAAGACTTCGATTTTCTGGCCGCGCGCCACAAGCCCCAATTCGCCTTGGCACATGCGCAACGCATCGTTGCCGAACGCTTCTGCGCGCCAGCCTTTCAAGGCGTTCACGTCACGTCTGCCAGCAGCGATCATATCCAGATCGGCGGTGGTGGCGATCAGCTTTTGCGCCACGCCGAGGCTGTCGGACTTGGCCTTGAGCAGCACCCGCAGCATGTCAGCCAAGGCCGGGTTCACCTGCAGTTTGTCGCGGCTGGTGTCCGGTTTTGGCATATCTTCGGGGGCATAATCGCCGGCAATTTCAATGGCTTTCAGGATTCCTTCGGCGATTTCCCCGCGCCGCGCCTCGCGCAGCAGCAAGCGCGACCGGCTCAGGTCTTTTTCGGTCCTGGGTTTGGTCGATGCCAGTTCCGACAGCGCGTCATCCTTGAACACCCGGTTGCGCGGAATGTTGCGCGATTGGGCATATCCTTCGCGAAACCGCGCCAGTTCCTTGACCGCGGCCAAGAATTTGCCAGAGGTCGTGCGCGTCTTGATCCGCATCCATGCGTTTTCGGGTTCGATCACGTAGGTTGAGGGGGAGGTAAGGATTTTCATCTCTTCCTCGACCCACGGTTTGCGGCCGGATTTGGCCAGCTCGTCGCGCAAATATTCGTAGATCACCCGCAAGTGCGTGACATCTGCCAACGCGTATTTTTCCTGCGCCGGGGTCAGTGGACGCCGCGACCAGTCCGTAAAGCGCGAGGTTTTGTCGAGGCTTTCGTGCGCGATCTTGCGCACCAGCGTTTCATAGCCGACCTGCTCGCCAAACCCGCAGACCATCGCGGCAACCTGCGTGTCGAACAGAGGATGCGGGATCACGCCGCCTTCGATGTAGAAAATCTCAAGATCCTGCCGCGCGGCGTGGAATACCTTGACCACACTTTCGTCCTTGAACAGCGCATAGAGCGGCGCAAGGTCGATCCCCTTGGCCAACGGATCGACCAGAACCGCGTCTTCCTCGGCGTCTCCCGGGACGGCCAGTTGCACAAGGCAAAGCTGCGAATAATACGTCCGCTCGCGCAGGAATTCGGTGTCGACAGTGACGTATGGGTGCCGGGTGGCCCGCTCGCAAAATGCGGCCAGGGCTTCTGTGGTTTTGATCGTGATCATCTGATGCTCTTGGATACCTGCGAACTGCGGTGTTACGCAGTTTTTCGATGAATGTGAAGCTGATCCCTATACAAAGACCGTTTGGCGCCAGTAAACAGCGTCTATCCATCCAAATCGATGCGCGTTTTGTCGCCGCTTGCAAAGGCGCGCAGGACGACCGGGTACAGGCGATGTTCCATCGGCAGCACCCGCGCGGCCAGCGTATCGGCATCGTCGCCGGGCAGGATCGGCACCCGGGCCTGGCCCAGGATCGGCCCGCCGTCCAGTTCGGACGTCACCTCATGCACCGAACAGCCGGCCTGGCTGTCGCCCGCGTCGATCGCGCGTTGATGCGTGTTCAGGCCTTTGTACTTGGGCAAAAGCGACGGGTGGATGTTCAGCATCCGCCCCGCGTAGTGATTGATGAACAGCGGGGTCAGGATACGCATGAAGCCGGCCATGGCGATCAGATCGGGGTTGTGGGCGTCGATCGTCTCGATCAGCTTGGCTTCGAAGCCCTCGCGATCGCCCTTGTAATCGCG
Organism: Aliiroseovarius sp. PTFE2010; assembly: GCF_049943335.1. NCBI lineage: Bacteria > Pseudomonadati > Pseudomonadota > Alphaproteobacteria > Rhodobacterales > Paracoccaceae > Aliiroseovarius > Aliiroseovarius sp. PTFE2010. Next base: position 67,971 of record NZ_JBNFVY010000003.1, on the reverse strand, counting down.
GTGGTCGGCCACTGCGGTCGGGATCCCCATGGCCTCGGCCTTGGCCAGCCCCCCTGCCCCCGGCACGTTCGACAGCACCAGACAAGGGCGCGCCGGATGATCGCCGGTCATGCTTTCGGCCAGCGCAACCATGTTCGACCCGCCGCCCGAGATCAGAATGGCGCACCGTTTCACTTCAGATCGCCTGAATACTGGACGCCGTCCCCCGCCGTCACCGCGCCGATCCGGTGGACGCGTTCGCCCCGGGCCATCAGTTTAGCGCTCAGCGTATCGGCCTGCGCGGGATCAACCACCAGCACCATGCCAATCCCGGCGTTGAAGGTTTTCAGCATCTCGGCTTGCGCGATCTTGCCCCGTTCACCCAACCACGCAAAGACTGGCGGCAATGACCAAGTGGTCAGATCGATGTCTGCACCCAGCCCGTCGGGCAGAACCCGCGGCAAGTTTTCGCTCAGCCCGCCCCCGGTGATGTGGGCCAGCGCGTGGACGCCGCCCGCGCGGATCGCTTCCAAAACTGGTTTCACGTAAAGCCGCGTTGGCGCCAGCAATTCTTCGCCCAGCGTTCCGTCGGCAAAGGGGGCCTGATCGCCCCAGTCCATGTTTGATGCGGCCACGATGCGGCGCACCAGCGAATAGCCGTTCGAATGCACCCCGTCGCTTTCCAGCCCCAAAAGGATGTCGCCCTCGGTGACACCGGCGGGCAGGTCCGCGCCGCGCTCCATCGCGCCAACGGCGAAACCGGCCAGGTCAAAGTCGCCCTCGTGGTACATGCCGGGCATTTCGGCGGTTTCCCCGCCGATCAGTGCACAGCCCGAATTTTCGCAGCCCTGGGCGATGCCGTTGATGATCGCGGTCGCTTCATCCAAGTGCAGTTTACCGGTGGCAAAATAGTCCAGGAAAAACAGCGGCTCGGCGCCCTGACACACCAGATCATTGACGCACATGGCCACCAGGTCGATCCCGATCGTGCTGACATTGCCGGTGTCGATCGCTATCCGCAGCTTGGTGCCGACACCGTCGGTCGCGGCCACCAGGATCGGATCGGAATATCCCGCGCCCTTAAGGTCAAAGAGCGCGCCAAACCCGCCCAACCCGGCCATCGTGCCAGTGCGCTGCGTGCGTTTGGCTGCGGGTTTGATCCGGTCGATCAGCGCGTTGCCCGCGTCGATATTCACACCCGCATCGGCATAGGTCATGCCCGTCGTCACACCAATGTCCTTGTTGCTCATGTCCGTCCCCCGGAGGCTGGCCTGCGTTTGGCCACGCGGATAAACCATCGCTCGGGCGGTGTAAATCACGCAGCCCCGCGAAAACGGCGGAGCGAAAGGGCGTCTGTCACAGAATGATCGGTCGCGAAACCCGGCGGGTACAGATGCCTGCCTGTACAGCGCGACGAATAATCACGTTCACATCGCCATCGACCAGACAACCGCGACCAAGTGCATGCCTGCGCGCGCTGACTGGGCGTCGGCTTGGCGGGTATCGTGGCCGATCATGCCCGTGCCAGACCGATCCCGCCGCGCAAAGCCGCTGCGCCATTAAAAAACACCAAAAGAAATGGGTGCCACGATCACCCGCTGGTGGATCAGACGGGAAACGTCAGAACCGGCGCGCGAAATCTTGACGCGACCTGGGCCTGCGACTAATCAGACGTTCAGGCGGGCCTGTAGCTCAATTGGTTAGAGCAGAGCGCTCATAACGCTTTGGTTGCGGGTTCAAGTCCTGCCGGGCCTACCACCGTCTCATTTTGGCAAGACCAAATCGGCCTGCAGCCCGCCCAGGTCGTCGCTTTCGCCCAACCGCAGACTACCACCGCAACGCCGGGCGATATCCTGCGTGATGGCCAGCCCCAGCCCGACGCCGCCGCCCTGATCCTGATTCCGGGCCGCGTCCAGCCGGACAAATGGCTTCAACGCGTCGTCGCGCGCGCTGTCAGGAATGCCCGGCCCATCGTCTTCTACACGAAACCGCAATGACCGCTCACCCACCATGAGCGACACACGCGCGCGCGTTGCGTATCGCAGCGCATTGCCGATCAGGTTGGCCAGGGCGCGTTCGATCAATAGCGCCCGCAGTTCAACCGGCGCCTGCACCGCGCCCTCAAGCGTTCCGACCTCGGCCCCCATGCGCTCTGCCACCCCGCGCAGCAGGTCCCCCGGCACCGTCGGTATCGGATCATCCATCTGGTCAGAGCGCGCGAATTCCAAAAACGCATCCAACATCCGCTCCATGTCTGACACGTCCTGGCGCAAAGGCGCGGCCTCATCCTCGTCCAGCATGGACAGGCCCAGCTTGAAGCGCGTCAGCGGGGTGCGCAAATCATGACTGACGCCCGACAACATTAACGTGCGCTGCTCAAGCATACGGTCAATCCGGTCACGCATTTGCAAAAAGGCGGTTCCGGCGGCACGGACCTCGTTCGCGCCGGCCACACGAAAGGGCACCACCTGCCCCTTGCCAAAGGCTTCGGCGGCGCGGGCAAGCCGTTTGATTGGGCGCATCTGGTTGCGCAGAAACATGATCGCCACGACGGACATGATCACCCCCGCGCCCACCATCAGCACCAACAATTGATGCGGGTTCGATGCCGACACCCGTTTGCGCGAAAAGCTCAGCGCCAGCGGCCCGTGGCGCGTTTCGACGCCGGTGATCACGCGCCTGGGTTCGCTGCTCAGATCGACAGGACCCAAGGCCGGAACACGGGCGCGCAGCACTTCGACCACGCCAATCCCGGACAAATCGTAAATCGGGCGCTGGTTCGAATCTGGCAACGCCCCGCCCAGTGCGGCGTCGATTTCAAGCGCTGCACCCAACCCCGCAACGCGTTGCCGGGCCTGGCCCGCTGTGGCAGCATCATTCACGGTATCGACGATCAGCGCGATCTCAAGCGCCATGCCATCTGTCATCTGCCGCGTCACCCCGTCGAAGTGGCGCTGGATAAACACGATCGACACCACCAATTGCACGCCGATCACCGGCAAGAGCAGGATCAGGGCAGCGCGCCCGTATAGTGAACGGGGCATGTAACGTTTGAGCCAACCGAAAAACATATTATATGGTTAAGGCACAACGGCTTGCTGGGAAAGGCTCAAGATGATGCAACCACCTGAAACGATCACCGAACTGGCCGACGGCCTGACGCGCATCATTGCGCCGAATCCTTCAGCTTTTACCTATTGGGGGACCAACACCTATTTGTTCGGTCATAAAGACGTGGCTGTGATCGATCCGGGGCCCAATGACCCCGGTCACATCGACACGATCCTGTCGGCGTTGGCGCCCGGTCAGCGCATCACCCACATCCTCACGACCCACGCCCACGAAGACCACACGCCCGGCGCCGCGCCGCTGGCCGCACGCACCGGGGCGCCAGTTTATGCGTTCGGCGATGCCCTGGCCGGGCGCAGCGTGGTGATGCAAGCGCTGGCCTCGCAGGGGCTGACCGGTGGCGGAGACGGGGTTGATGATGTCTTCACGCCCGACGAAATTCTGAGCGACGGTCAGACGGTCACCGCCGATAGCTGGTCGCTGAGCGCGATCTGGACGCCGGGGCATTTCGGAAACCATCTGAGCTTTGAATTCGACGGGCCCGAGGGAAAATCCGCCTTTTGCGGCGATCTGGTCATGGGCTGGTCCACGTCAATCGTGTCGCCGCCGGACGGCGATCTGACCGATTTCATGGCCTCGTGCGATCGGTTGCGGCAGCGCGGTCATGTGCGGCTTTACCCCGGCCACGGCGATCCGATCACCGATCCCGGTGCAAGGCTTGAATGGCTGATCAATCACCGACGCGCGCGCGAAACGGCCATTCTTGAGGCAATCGGTGCCGGGCCGGCCAATATTTCCGATCTGGCTGCGCAGGTGTACACCGATGTCGCCCCGTCGCTTCTGCCGGCCGCCGAGCGCAACATCCTGGCCCACCTTGTCGATCTGGTCGGCCGCGAAAAGGTGAAAGCGGCACCAAAGCTCGGTCAAAATGCTTTGTTTTCATTGGCATGACAGAGGTGCAGCGCCAAGTGCTGCGAAAAATGCATTTTCGTGACAAATGCCACTGGACGTACCTGCGAACCATTGCTACATAGCGCCCGGTGTTCCGGCGTAGCTCAGCGGTAGAGCAGTTGACTGTTAATCAATTGGTCGTAGGTTCGATCCCTACCGCCGGAGCCAAAATCACCAATAATATCAGGTGAATAGGAAAGGCCGCCCTCGGGGCGGCCTTCTTGCTTCGGGGCTGGGGTAACATCTGGGGTAACATTTTTCCACGTGCTCAGTGGTAAGATGCCTCGGCGTGTTTCCTGTAGGCTTGCTCAAAGCGGTCGCTCAGGTCGCGACGTTTCGCCTTTCGCAAGATCACACCGATCCTGCGAGCATATGCTGGAGCCATGAGTTCACCATAATCCCTTTGATCGTCTAGAAGGTCCGAGACAATTTTTACCTGAGCGCCCAAATCGTTCGCGATGCTTTTCCGAAACTCCTTGTGGTCTTGTCGCGCAAAAAAGCTCAGTGCTTTGGGCTTTGGGCCTTGAACGATTGCTTGGATCTCCGCACGCGACATAGTCTTGTGGTCAATCCGCCGCTTTAGTCGCGCCGCAACCACATCGGCCCTTGCTTCTTTCTTGAAATCTCTTGTTCCATAAAAAAGCTACGTCAAATCTTGTCCCCAATCCACCAGCCGCAGCGCCTCGGACGGATCAACGCCCGCCTCTTTCGCCAGGGCCAAGGTCTGCACCACCGCGCCAAGCGCCCGCGCCCGTCCGCCCGCGTCGAAGGCTTGCAGGGGCCGCATCACGTCCAGTTTTACGGCCAGCCCGAATTTCTCGGATGCCTCCTCCGCGATCATGGCCGCAATCGGTTGCAGCACCCATTGGGCAAGGTGGCGTTGCGCTTCCCTGACCATCGGCCCCGTGGTCGCGCCGTAGGCCAGCCCCGGCAAGATGCCGAACGCCATGTTGATGCCGTCCCGCGCCGCTGCCAGCGTCTCGCGCGTCATGCTCTTGGACAGGTCGGGAGACAGGTCGTGCACCGCCCGCCGTAGTCGTCAGAACCGCGCTTGTCGCCGCCGGGGTGCCGGTCGGGTCGGCAAGGGCATTGTGCGTCATGACCACCGCGCCCAGCGCCTCGGTGAGACGGTCATACTCGAATTTGAAACCGCCATCGCCCACCATGAGGCCATCCATGAAGTCCCAGACCTCGGGGCGGATCAGCGCCCGCACATCGCCGGGGCCGGTCGCGGCGTTGCCGGTGATGAAGCTGACCACCTCGGACCGGAACGCCGCCCAGCTTGCAGCCGCGTCCACCGCCGTTTCGGTAATGCCCCATGCCGACGCGCCCGCGAAAAGGCCGGTCGGCTCGCCTGCCGATCCGCTGCCCAGGAACACCGCGCGGTCAAGGGCTTCCTCGATAGCGCCGTTCATGTCGCGCCGCACCGCTTGCTCAAGACCGCTGCCAGATTGCTTGAGCGTCTTGCGCGTGATGCGCATCTGGACGCCCAAATTGTGATCCGGCTTCAAGGGCCGATCAACGGTCGTGTAGGCACTCGGGCCGGTCACGTTGCCGGTTTCCGAAGTCGCCCACCCCGCCGTCACGCTGGACGTGGCAACGGGATATTCGACCTCGCCCACGCCCACGTTGACCATCTGGCCACCCATGCGGGCCGCGACCGAGCCCGCGAAAAGCCGCTCGATGATCGGGGCCGTGCGGATCGGGTCGGGGGTGCCGCTCGCCACGGTTTCACCGGCCCGGATTTCCAGGGCTTCCCACGGGACCGGAACGCCACGATAGCCGCCGCGCGACCGCAGTTCGGTGACGATCTCGCCCGTCTTGCCGTCCAGGGCGCGGCCCTCGTCCAGAGCAAGGGCCACTTGGCGCATTTCAAAGCCCGCCATGACCTCGGCCCATTCCCGGCTGGACCGGGTTTCCAGATCGGCCCCGGCTTCCCGGCGTTCGGTATCCTCGGCCACCTGACCTTGCCGGGGTGGCAGGTCCGCCGTCTCGCAGGACAGCCATTCATCGACCGTCAACAGCACGTCGCGGTTTTCGCCGCTCACACGCTCATTCCGGTTGTAGAGCCGGAACGCCGTCAGGGTCGATCCGCGCCGCGCAATCGCCCGCCGCGCCTGACCTTGCAGCCAGTCCAGACTTGAGCCGATGCCATAGGCCGCGCCGGGGTTGGCCAGCTTGAGGCTTTCCAGATCGTCCGCAGGAAGGCCGGGGGCGGGTCGGTGTTCTTGCCGATAGACGCCCTCTTGTTCCTCATCCAGCCAGACGGAAAACGGATGCGCATCATCCGCCGCGCTCGTGCTGATAATCAGCGCCCGCCCGCCACGCTTGCCCAGACCGGACAACAGGGCGTGTTCCAGAGCGTCCCCCTGATCCGCCTGCCAATGCCCCCGCTCATCCATGAGCACCAGCGTTGGGGCTGATCCCAGAGCCGTCTTGCCGTCCGCCGCAATAGCCCGGACGAAGTGTCCGCCGCCGTCGCCGTCATACTCGATTTCAAGCCGGGGGCTGCGCCGGATCGTAAAGGCCGCTTGCTCATCCTCGGGAAGCGACCGGATGAATCCCACCACGAAGTCAAACGCGATGCGCGCCTGATCCCGCGTCCGGGCCGCTATCAGGATTTCCCGCCGGGGCTGACGATCCCATTCCCCCTTGACCGCACCCAGGGCGATGCCCGCCGACAGGGCCGTTTTCGCGTTGCCGCGCCCGATGCTCAGACAGGCCACGTTCACCCCGTCCGCCAGAGCACCCTTGACGAATTGCTTTTGGAACGGGGCCAGCTTCACCGCCTGACCGGCTTTCGGCCCCTCGGGGATGCTCAGGCTTTCGAGAAAGCGGATTGCCTTGGTGGATGCCTTCATGAATGTTGCGCCCCCAGAAACCTTGCCAAAATGGAGAGAAGGATGCTTTTGAGGTTGATCGCGGTATTTGCCCTGCTTGGTTCGCTAGGTGGCGTTTTCATGGCCTTCAATTCAGGCCAACCACAGGCATTTGGACCGGCGATTATCCAAGGGATTGTCGCCTTTGCCGTACTTTGGGCATTGGCAAATATCGTGGATTTCTTAGAGGTGATCGCAGAAAACTCAGAGAAAACGGCGGATAGCAGTTCGCACAGCGCGAATACGTAAGTCAGCCCCCCGGTTTCATATCCACTCGGAAAAGGGGGCATTGGGTCCAGATGGTTGCTCCACCCCACGCCAAACAGGTGTGGCACCTGTTTACAAGGGTGTTTGCCCCACCCTGCCACACCATGCTTTCAGGGGTGGGTGTGGCACTCATTGGGTTGCCCATTCGCCTACCTCCAAACAGGGGCGTTCCATGCGCTTTGCGTCCGGTATCTTGACCTTTTTCAAAGCCCCGGATTTCAGCCACGCCTCGATCATTTTCTTGATGCGCTTGCGGTCCGCCGTGGCGTCCAGCCCCAGCGTCTCGGCGACGGTGATCGAAGGAACGTTGCGCCAAGTTATCGCCCGAACCGAACGTGTTTCGGAAACCGAACAACGTGACGCCATGATACGCGACGTCGACGTACCGATATCCGTAGAACCCGCCGATCTGATCGAGGCCCGCGCCGTTGCCCATATAGCGGCCGCGGCGGATGCCCCGGGCACTGTAGAATACTGGAAATCCGCGCCGTATCTGCTCAGCTTTTTGCGCGACTACAAGCTGGGGCAGCGACTGGATCACCTGAAAGACGCGCCATCAGAGGCTTTGACAAATGCCATCCGGGCAGCCAAATCGGCGCAAATCAACATTGAAGACGTCGAAAATTATCGCCCGGTTCCCGAAAACAATGGCCGGATGCGTGCGTTGAAAACAATCGCCTTTCAAGACGACATGGCGAAACGCCTTTGGATGCCGCCCAGCTTGCCGTATTTCGGGCCACGCGTTTCGGCCAGCAAACTGTTGGTTTTTTCGCAATGGGCCATGGTGCCCGATGCCATCGCGGCCTTGCTGTCCTATGACAGCGAGCGCGCAATGGGGATGAACGGATTGAACCATCGCTATTCGGATGCGTTTCGCAAACAAAGCCAGCCGTTAAGCTTCCGGCGCACCAAAAGCCGCCTGACGGGGTTACGGGCGCTTCCTCTGGTGATCCCTTCACCGACGCTCGCTGCGGCGGCCGACCCGCTGGAGATTTTCCGAAGCCGCGCGCCCCTGCCCGACGCGGCAGCCATGCGCGCACAGGTTCGCGCACGGGTCAAGGATCACGCCCACAGCATTCTTGGCAGACTACGGGCTGTTCAGCGCGGCGGAGTCACCGGGCGACATTTCACCGGCACGCGTGAAAATGAAGTCAAAGATCCTGACGCCGACCGTATCACAAACTGGGATTGGGCCTGTGCCGCATCACTTGACGTGGCACATGCGCCCTATCAGTCCTGGTTGGCGCGCGGGCGCCTTCTGTCCGATATCATCCGCGACGATGGACAGGAAAGCTGGCACGACCATGTGTCTGCCCTGCGTGACGCCGCGAACGCAGATCATCTTATTGGGCAACCTGACAACGACAGCCTTTTGGACCATCTGACCGATCTGGCCTTGGGCAGTCCGGCGACATGTGCGCTACGTGCCCTTCACCGCATTGCCCCCGATCTCGGATACGACGACCCTGCCATATTGAACGCGGCTGCAAGGATCGGCATGGCATTTCGAGGGCTGTTCAATCAGCCCGAAAGCCAGGCTTTGCTTCGCAGTGCCAGCGATGAGGTTTACTGGCAGTCGGTACTGGATCATTGCGCCAGCCATGACCTGCAATCCGTGATGGACGAGTATGTTCATATCCTCGTCGAGGCCGAAGGGCTTTTGGACGCAGCTCCGACCCAAGCAGTGGGATCGATTGCCGCAGTCATCGACGATGCGCTCTCGCTCAAACCTGCACAGATCGAGATCAAACAATATCGCATCAAACGCGGGCAGATCGATATTCAGCCAGCGATTCGCATGCGGGGCCGTTTCGCAACACGCTTGCTGCAAGGCGGCCAGGAAGATGGTGTTGTGCAACGCACCGAGACTGTCCGTACCGCCTTTAATTCCCCTTTCAGGCCCTTTGTCCTGGCTTCGACATCAGTCGGGCAGGAAGGGCTGGATTTCCACCCCTATTGCCACCGCATTGTACATTGGAACCTGCCGTCAAATCCCGTTGATCTGGAGCAACGCGAAGGCCGCGTTCACCGCTACAAAAACCATGCCGTCCGGCTCAACCTCGCATCCAGATACGCCCACACCTTGCACCGCCCCGGCCCTATAGCCGACCCGTGGCAAAACTTGTTCCAAACCGCGCACCGTCAGGCGGAACGCCCTGGCGATTTGGAACCTTTCTGGTTGCTCGACGGGGATGTCTGCATCGAACGTTACGCGCTATCCCTGCCCTACAGCCGCGAAGCTACGCTGCTTGGGTGGCTGAAACGATCTGTTGCGCTTTACCGGCTGGCGTTTGGCCAACCGCGGCAAGACGATCTTCTATCCTTTCTCGATGGTATAGACACCGCGGACGATGCCATCGATTTGCGCGACCTTCAGATCAGCTTACGACCTGAAGCAAAGGGATGAAGACCTGATTGTCGTCCCACTTTCATCGATCGGATTATTCGGCGTATCGGTCCGTCCGCGGAAAGGACAAGTCCGCTCACACCCCGATTTGCGCAACAAAACCGATCGGGGCAAGGGTTGCGGGGCCAAACTGCCCGCGCGGGTAATCGTCGGTCTCACGCGCCCGCTTGAACACATCGACATGCGATTGCCCCACTGCCAGCAAATCAGCAAGACAGGCTTTCACGATCCAGTCTGGCAGCGCAACCCAGTCGCGCCGCGGAACTTTGCCGGTTTCTTCGACAGACGCGCTCTGCCCGGGCATGTGGGGCGGTGTTGGCACCTTTTTCGCAGTTTTCCTCGGCGGCATCCACCATTGTATACCGTCGCACACATTGACTTGCGGCCCGTGCCAAAGTAAGCGGGGGCAACCCCGCGTCGAACGATCCGCGCGGCCCCCGTAACACGGACAAAAAGGCGACCACCATGGCCAAGACCCCCGACATCATCTACACCACCGTCGACGAAGCCCCCGAACTTGCCAGCGCCTCGCTGCTGCCGATCATCCGTTCCTTTTCCGCGCCAGCTGGCATCGATGTCGAAACGCGCAACATCTCGGTCGCGGCGCGCATCCTTGCCGCATTCAACGACCTGCTTCCCGAAGATCAGAAACAGTCGGACGATCTGGCCGAACTGGGCGCTCTTGTGAAAACGCCCGACGCCAACGTGATCAAACTGCCGAACATCTCGGCGTCTGTTCCCCAACTGGAGGCGGCGATCAAGGAACTGCAGGCGCAGGGCTACGCCATTCCCGATTATCCCACCGACCCGCAGACAGACGAAGAAAAAGACATCCGCGCCCGGTATGACACGATCAAGGGTTCGGCCGTAAACCCGGTGCTGCGCGAAGGCAATTCGGACCGGCGCGCGGCCAAGGCCGTCAAGGAATATGCCAAGGCCAACCCCCATTCGATGGGGGACTGGGATTCGGACAGCAAGACCACTGTCGCTTCGATGCCGGGAAACGATTTCTTCGCCAATGAAAAATCGGCGACGATCACCGCAGCCCAGGCTGGCGCGGCCAAGATCACCTTTACCGATACCTCGGGCAACGAAACCGTGCTCAAAGACGACCTGAGCTATGACGAAGGCACCATTGTCGACGCCACATTCCTGTCGGTTGCCACCTTGCGCGATTTCATCAAGGCCGAGATCGCCAGCATGGAACCGGGTGTGCTGTTTTCGGTCCATCTGAAAGCCACGATGATGAAAGTATCGGACCCGATCATTTTCGGGCATTTCGTGTCGGTCTGGCTGGAGGATTTCATTGCCAAATACGGCGACAAGCTGGACTGGAACCCGAATTCAGGCATCGCCGCACTGGAAGCGGCCATTGCGGGCAACGCGGAAATGGAGGCCGACCTGAAAGCGGCCATGGCATCCAGACCGCCGCTTTACATGGTGAATTCGGACAAGGGGATCACCAACCTGCACGTGCCCTCGGACGTGATCATCGACGCCTCGATGCCCGCAGTGATTCGCGCGGGCGGCATCGGCTGGGGCCCGGACGGCGAACCTGCGCCGAGCAAGTGCTGTATCCCCGACAACAGCTATGCGCCCGTCTATGATGAAACGATCGAGTTCTTCAAACAGAACGGCAAGCTGGACGTGACCACGGCGGGTGCGGTGTCGAACGTGGGCCTGATGGCCCAGAAGGCCGAAGAATACGGCAGCCACCCCACGACGTTCGAACTTGCGTCCAAGGGCACCGTGCGCATCGTTCTGGCCAACGGTGAGGTGCTGCACGAACATGCTGTGGAACCCGGCGATATCTGGCGCTCGGCCACGGCCCGGAAAGCCCCGATCGACGACTGGATTCAGTTGGGCATTCGCCGCGTCAAGGCCACCGGTCTGGGCGCGTTCTGGCTGGACGCAAACCGCGCCCATGACGCCGAGTTGATCAAATATATCGAACCCGCGCTGAAAGAGGCCGGGATGGACATCCCGATCATGGCGCCGCGCGAAGCCACGCGGTTCACGCTGGAACACATGGTCGCCGGCGAGGATGTCGTCACCATCACCGGGAACGTGCTGCGCGACTATCTGACAGACCTGTTCCCGATCCTGGAACTGGGCACCTCGGCCAAGATGCTGTCGATCGTGTCACTGATGCAGGGCGGCGGGCTCTTTGAAACCGGTGCAGGCGGCTCGGCCCCCAAGCACGTGCAGCAACTGTTGGATGAAAACCACCTGCGGTGGGACAGCCTGGGGGAATTCTGTGCGCTTGGCGAAAGCTACAAGTTCCTTGAAGCGAAAGGCGACAAGAAGGCCGGCGTGCTGGGCGCCGCCGTTGAGCAAGCCACGCAAAAGGTCCTGCTGAATGGCAACAGCCCCGAACGCAAGGTCGGCCAGAATGACAACCGGACCTCGCACTACTGGTTCGCGCGCTACTGGGCCGAGGCCTTGGCGGCGCAAACGGACGACGCCGAGCTGGCAGCCCATTTCGCCCCGATCGCCGAACAGCTGGGCGCCAAGGAAAGCCAGATCCTGTCCGAACTGCACGCGGGCGAAGGCAAACCGGTCGATCTGGGCGGGTATTACAAACCCGACCCGGCCAAGACTGCCGCTGTCATGCGCCCCTCGGCAACGCTGAACGCCATCATCGGCTGATCACGCCACACCCCAACGCACTGGAACGCCCGCAGGTCTTTCTGCGGGCGTTTTTCTTTGTGTGCGCATCGCACGCGGCCTTGCCAACTGGTTAACAGTCCTGCGGTAATCTCGGGTTATTGTTTCCAATTTGCGGTTTTTGGCACGGGATTGTCACACTCCAGACCCGCCTTCCGACAAAACCACCAAGTTAACTTGACCAAGCGCCCCCCGCATAGACAGGCTTGTCGTGTAAAGGGGCCAAGTAGAGTTCCGAGTGGGGCATGTTTCAAAAAGGAGACGGCAGATGCGAGCCATTCCAAACCCGAAACCCATCGCGCAAGGCAAACCGCCAGCGCCCAAACCACCGCCCAAGCCGATCACCGACTGGGCATCGATCTGAGTTGATTGCGCGGTCGCGCCCGTGTCAATATGCGCACCATGACGGCACCGATCTCTAGCATTCGCAACCTTGGCCCGGCCATGGAACGCGATTTCAGCCGCGCGGGTGTCACCAGCGCCGAGCAACTCTTTGCGCTCGGCCCAGATGAGGCCTATCGCAAGTTGATTGCAGTTGGTGTGCGGCCCCATTTCATCGGGTATTACGCCTTGGCAATGGGTCTTCAGGGGCGCCCTTGGGACGATTGCACAGGTGACGAAAAGGCCGCGTTGCGTCGCCGGTTCGACGCGCTCAAGGCCGATGCCCCGCCAGACTCAAACAGGATTGAGCGCATTCTGGACCAGATCGGCGTGCGCCCAAGCGAATAAAGTTGGAACCATTTCGTCTGCCAACCCGTTACATCCATGAACAAACATAACGTGGAGACGACCAATGGACATTATTCGCATTATCGCCGCCATCATCCTGCCCCCGCTGGGCGTTTTCCTGCAGGTGGGCATCGGCAAACATTTCTGGCTGAACATCCTGCTGACCATTCTGGGCTATATCCCGGGGATCGTTCACGCCATCTATATCATCGCGTCCCGCCCGCAACAAAGTCAGCCGGTGTAATGGCGACGGCCCAAGACACCCTGCACGGCGACCATGAAGTCGAACGGCTGGAACGTCTGGCCGTTCGCATGGACAGCGCGTTGCGCCTGCCCGGCACCAATATCCGCTTTGGTTGGGATTCGCTGCTGGGGCTGCTTCCCGGGGTTGGCGATGCGGCCACACTGGCGCCGACCGGGTACATCATTTACCGTGCCCACAAGCTGGGAGCGCCCCTGCACATCAAAGCCCGCATGGGGCTGAACGCAGGGATTGACTGGGTGATCGGCACGGTTCCCCTGATCGGTGACATTTTCGACGTCGGGTTCAAGGCGAACCGCCGCAACGTGGCCTTGCTGAAGACCCATGTCGAGCGGACGCGCCTGCACCGCGACACACATGTCCCCTCGCCGCCGCGCCAGGGCGAAATAGCATAGAGACCGCATAGAAAAAGGGCCGCCCACAGGGAGCGGCCCTTTTTTAGGTTTGGATCATTCGATCAGCCGACCAGTTCAAGACCCGAAAAGAAATACGCGATTTCTTCCTTGGCGGTTTCCGGGGCATCAGATCCGTGCACCGAATTTTCGCCGACGCTTTCAGCGAATTCAGCGCGGATGGTACCGGGGGCTGCATCGGCCGGGTTGGTCGCGCCCATGACTTCGCGGTTCTTGGCAATCGCGCCTTCCCCTTCCAGCACCTGCACCACAACCGGCTCGGACGCCATGAATTCGCACAGCTCGTCAAAGAACGGACGTTCCTTGTGTACAGCATAGAACTGGCCAGCCTGGGCTTTGGTCAGGTGAATACGCTTTTGCGCCACGATGCGCAGGCCCGCGTCTTCGAATTTGGTGTTGATCTTGCCGGTCAGGTTGCGGCGGGTGGCATCGGGTTTGATGATCGAAAGGGTGCGTTCGGTGGCCATGCTCGTTCTCGCTTTGCTCAAGAAAGGCGCAACACCATGCCGCGCCGGTCAAAAATCTGGCGCCGCCCTAGCATGACTGGATTTCTTTGAAAACCCGTGTTCCGGCGTTCTTTTCCCGCCAGTGCATCGACGTAATCTGAAGACGCAATCTGAAACTGCGCGTAACATGTTTGACAATGGTGGTCCGATGTACTGCACAGACTGCCCCGACACGTTGATCCTGCCGCCGGGCGACCACGGCCCATTCGCACGCATCCCCAAGCGGCCGGGCAGCACTGCGGCGCTTCAGTTCCTGCTCTTGTCCGAACACCCCTATCGTCACACCTCGGAAGACATCGTCGCCCGTGTCGCTGGCTGGCGCGAGGCGGTCAGCGAAGCCGAATTCCCGGATTTCTATTGGAACATGCGGGCGCGTCCCCATTTTGGATTGGAAGCATCGCCCCTGGTCACCCTGTACGGTTGGGCGATTCACACAGACGAACAATGCCGCGCGGCGCTGGTCGATCCGGCGTCGGCCGATTTTGCAGCGCTGTTGCGCGTGACCCCCATGCACATCACCACGGTGCACGCCCCGCACCACGCATGATCCGCACTGGACCGCCCGCGCCTACGCTGTTAAGCGGCGCCCATGCTACGAATTTCCGACATTTCCTATTCGGTTGAAGGACGCCCCTTGTTCGAAGGGGCCAGTGCCACCATTCCCACCGGCCACAAGGTGGGTCTTATTGGTCGCAACGGCGCGGGCAAGACCACATTGTTTCGCCTGATCAGGGGGGAATTGACCCTTGAAGGCGGCGCCATATCGCTGCCCCAGCGTGCCCGCATCGGCGGCGTGGCCCAGGAAGTGCCCGGAAATGACGTGTCGCTTGTGGACACCGTTCTGGCGGCCGACACCGAACGCGCGGCCCTCATGGCCGAAGAAGCCGACGATCCCGGCCGCATCGCCGAAATCCAGACCCGCCTGGCCGATATCGATGCCTGGAGCGCCGAGGCGCGCGCCTCGTCGATCCTGCGCGGGCTGGGGTTTACCGCCGAAGAGCAGTTGATGCCGTGCAGCGCCTTTTCGGGCGGCTGGCGGATGCGGGTGGCCTTGGCGGCGGCGCTGTTCGCGGCGCCCGATCTGCTCTTGCTGGATGAACCGACGAACTATCTCGATCTGGAAGGCGCGCTGTGGCTTGAAACCTATTTGGCGCGCTATCCGCACACGGTGATTGTGATCAGCCACGACCGGGGTCTTTTGAACCGCGCCGTGGGGCATATCCTGCACCTGGAAAACCGGGGGCTCACGCTCTATGCCGGCGGTTATGACCAGTTCGCCCGGCAACGCGCCGCGCAGCGCGCGGTTCAGGCTGCCCAGGCCAAAAAGCAAGAGACGCGGCGCGAGCACCTGCAAAGTTTCGTCGACCGCTTTCGCGCCAAGGCCACCAAGGCACGTCAGGCCCAGTCGCGGTTGAAAATGCTGGAAAAGATGGAGCCGATCACCGCCCCCGAAGAGGCCGCGCGCACCGTCTTTACCTTTCCCAAGCCCGAAGAACTGTCGCCGCCGATCATCAACATAGAAGGTGGATCGACGGGGTATGGGGATACGATCGTGCTGCAGAATCTGAACCTGCGCATCGATCAGGACGACCGGATCGCTTTGCTGGGGCGCAATGGCGAAGGCAAGTCGACGCTGTCCAAACTGCTGTCGGACCGCCTGCCCGCAATGGGCGGAAAATTCACGCGGCATTCCAAATTGCGCGTGGGTTTCTTTGCGCAACACCAGGTCGACGAATTGCACCTGGACGAAACGCCGCTGGACCATTTGCGCCGCGCCCTGCCCGACCGCGAACCCACCAAGCTGCGCGCCCGCCTTGCCGGATTTGGCCTAGGGGCGGACCAGGCTGACACCGAAGTGGGGCGCCTGTCGGGCGGTCAAAAGGCGCGATTGTCACTGCTGCTGGCCACGCTGGATGCGCCGCACCTGTTGATCCTGGACGAACCGACCAACCACCTGGACATCGAAAGCCGCGAGGCACTGGTCGAGGCGCTGAATGACTATTCCGGCGCGGTGGTCCTGGTCAGCCACGACATGCACCTGTTGTCGCTGGTGGCAGATCGGCTCTGGCTGGTCGGCAAGGGCACCGTCACGCCCTACACCGACGATCTGGAAGCGTATCGCAAGCTTTTGCTTCAGGGCGACAAGCCTGCCAAGCTGACCAAGGCCAAACCCAAGCCGGCCAAACCCAGCCGCGATGCCGTGCTGGCCCTGCGCGCCGAGGTGCGCAAATGTGAAGAGCGCGTAACCAAGCTGACCGAGATGAGCGACAAGCTGGCCAAGAAACTGGCCAATCCAAAGATATACCAGAACACCGACGAAGCGCAGGTCTGGCAAAAGAAATACGCCGAGGTTTCCGACGCGATGGAACGGGCCGAGACGCTGTGGATGAAGGCGTTAGAGAAACTGGAAGCAGCGGACGCATAGGCGCAGCAGCGCGCTTGCAGCATCGGGCACATCGGGTATGCTGGGCGCACGCCGGCACGTCACGACCTGCGCATCTTACTGAAAACAAGGGGTTACAGGTGGATATCCAAGCGCTCGTCACCGCGTTCTTTACGATGTTCGTCATCATCGACCCCATCGGTCTGACACCGCTTTTCGTGGCGCTGACCCAAGGCGCCGATACCGCGCATCGCCGGGCGATTGCCGTCCGCGCCACGGCCATCGGGTTTGGCATCTTGCTGCTCTTTGCTTTTTTCGGCGAAGCGGTGTTGGGTTTTGCCGGGATTTCCATGCCCGCTTTTCGTATCGCAGGGGGGTTGCTGCTGTTCCTGACCGCGCTGGAAATGCTCTTTGAACGGCGCACCCAGCGGCGCGAAGGCCAGGCCGAAGCCAACGAAAACGATCCGTCCGTCTTTCCCATCGGCACGCCCCTGATTGCCGGGCCCGGCGCAATCGCTTCGGTCATCTTGCTGATGGGCAGCGCCGAAACGGTTCTGGATACCATCGCGGTGCTTGGCGTGGTGGCGCTGGTCTTGTTGCTGGTGCTGGCGTTTTTCCTGACCGGCGGGTTTCTGGAACGGCTGCTGGGCCGGGTCGGGATCAATGTGGTCACACGGATCTTTGGCATGCTGCTGGCGGCCCTTTCGGTCCAGTTCGTTCTGGACGGGTTGCGCGGTGTGGGCATGGTCACGGCCACTGCGCCCGCAACGCCCGCAGTGCACAGTGCGCCGATGGACCCGCCCGCTGGCGGCACCGGGCTTGACGCGTTGCGCTGAAACCTGCGTGAGACGGGGTGACACGCACCGCCCCCGCCCCCATATCAATCAGGAAAGGAGCCGCCCTTGGACAGCTATGACATCGGACGTGTCGTCTATCTGGTGCTGCTCGGCGCGGTGGTCGCCGGGTATTTCTTTGCTGCCCATCGCCGCAATCTTGGCCAATCGCTGCGCCAGTTGCTGCTGTGGGGGCTGATTTTCGTGGGCGTGATCGCGGGTTTCGGGCTGTGGTCGGATATCAGCCGCGACATCGCCCCGCGCCAATTGTCATTGGGCGAAAACGTGATCGAAGCGCCGCGCCGGGCCGACGGGCATTTCCATCTGACCTTGCGGGTCAATGACATGCCGGTGAATTTCGTGGTCGATACCGGCGCGTCGAATATCGTTCTGGGCAGTGATGTGGCGCGCAAGCTGGATATCTCGGCCCCCGACAGTGCCTATGGCGGGACGGCGCAAACGGCCAACGGCATGGTGCGCACCGCGCGTGTGACACTGAACACCGTTCAACTGGGCGACATCGTGGATGAAAACGTGCGCGCTTTCGTGACCGATGGCGACATGACCGGCGCGCTTTTGGGGATGGACTATCTGAACCGCTTTTCAAAGATCGAAATTGCGGGCGACCGGATGGTGCTGACGCGCTAACGGCGCGCCGATAACCTGCCGACGTTCAGGCCTTTTTGCGCCAGCGCCCATCCTCTTGGGCCCAGTATTGCGCGCCGCATCCCGCGCGGGTTATCGCCTTCCACTGTCCGCGCGCGCGCTCCAGCGCCATGTTGTCGTGCCCGTCGAACACTATGCAGACCCGCGCCAGCGCGGTGACCTCGTCGGGTTCGACCGGCGCGCCTTCGATCGAAATCACGCATTGGGCCGCATTCGGCAGGTCGGGCTGCGTGGTCAGCAGCACCGGCTGGTCGCTATCATGCGGCCCCCCTGCCAGCCCATGGGGCAAAAACCCGTCAGGCGGGTGCGTCCACAGGCGTTGATCAAGGCGTTCCAGCGTGTCGTCGCGCGTGCCGCGCACTGCGACGCGCCACCCCGTCCCAAGGCATTTGCCCAAGAGCATGGTCAGCGTGTCCTCAACAGGACTGGCTGTCAGGTGGTAAAAGAACGCCTCGCCCATGGGTCGGATCAGTCCTTGGGCCAGCCATCCACCAAACGGCTCAGCGCCAGCACACCCCACCCCGTGGCCCCCTTCGGCGCCAAGGGCGTGTCGGTCTTGAGACTGGCGACCCCGGCGATGTCCAGATGGATCCACGGCGTGTCGTCCTTGACGAAACGCTGCAGGAACTGCGCCGCGGTGATGGAACCGGCATCGCGTCCCCCCACGTTCTTCATATCCGCAATCCGGCTTTTGAGCTGCTTGTCATAAGCGTCCCCAAGCGGCATTCGCCAGGCGCCTTCGCCTTCGTCGCCGGCGGCGCGCAGGAAGGTGTTGCAAAAGGCATCGTCGTTGGAAAAGACGCCCGCATTTGCATGGCCCAGCCCGATGATGATCGCCCCCGTCAGCGTGGCCAGATCGACCATCCCGCACGGCTTGTAGCGATCCTGCGCGTACCAGAGCACATCGGCCAGAACCAGGCGGCCTTCGGCATCGGTATTGATGATTTCAACCGTGTCGCCTTTCATGGATTTCACCACGTCGCCGGGCCGCGTGGCATTGCCCGACGGCATGTTTTCGACCAACCCGACCAGCCCGACGACATTCGCCTTGGCCTTGCGCAGCGCGATCGCTTTCATCGCCCCGGCCACGGTGCCCGCTCCGCCCATGTCCATGGTCATGTCTTCCATGCCCGCAGCCGGTTTCAGCGAAATCCCGCCGGTGTCGAACACCACGCCCTTGCCGACCAGCGCCAGCGGCGCATCGCCCTTGGCGCCGCCATTCCATTCCATCACGACAACTTTCGAAGGGCTGTCGCTGCCCTGCCCGACACAGAGCAAGGTGCGCATGCCCAGCTTTTCCAGCGCGTCCTCGTCCAACACTTCGACCTTGATGCCAAGCTCCGTGAGGCCGACCAGCCGGTCCGCAAATTCGGTGGTGGTCAGCACATTGGCCGGTTCGTTGACCAGATCGCGCGTAAAGAACACGCCCTGCGCCAAGGCCTGCACCGCAGCGGCATCGCAACCTTCCAGGTTATTGACCACAACAGTGAACGCGGTCGGCTCGGGCGCGTCTGCCGTCTTGTGATCGGTGAACTCATAAGCGCGCAAAACGGCCCCGAGCGCGAAATCCTGCGCATGGCGCAGCCCGCCCGCCAGAATGGTCATCGCGCCCTTGGCCCGTGCGCCGACGGCCGCGCCCGCCGCGCGCGCGGCGTTGACATCGGCCCGCTTGGCCAGCTTGACCACGAACAGGCTGTCGGCGGCCATGTTTTGCGGGCTGGGCAATTCGATCACGCCGCCCTCGTCCAACTTGTCAAAGCGCGCGCCTTCGGTCAGGCGGATCAGGCCACCGCGCAGCAGACGGTTCACGCGCCGCGCGGCCTTGTCCAGCTTGCCGTCGCTGTCGATGACCAGCGCCACCGCGCCTTCGGCCGTGGCAATCGCGTCAAGATCAAGTTCGGCAAAATCGAGCGTGGCAGGTGTGGTCATCGGGCATTCTCCGGTTGCTGTTTCCCCATACCTAGCCCCGCACCCCGCAGATGGCCAGATAGCAGTTTTCCCCCGGCACGCGCCCTGATACTGTCACGCGCAACCAAGGACGAACCGAGGGGCAATTGGGCAAGTTCGACAAATACCTGCTGTCGCAGCTGATGATCCTGTTCGGGTTCTTTTCTCTGGTGCTGGTGCTGGTCTACTGGATCAACCGGGCCGTGATCCTGTTCGACCAGTTGATCGCCAGCGGCCAGTCCGCATCCACATTCCTGGAGATCACGGCGCTAACCCTGCCCAACGTGATCCGCATCGTGCTGCCGATCTCGGCCTTTGTGGCATCGGTCTTTGTGGCCAACCGGCTGAATTCGGAAAGCGAACTGGTCGTGGTGCAGGCGACGGGCTATTCGCCATGGCGCTTGATCCGGCCGGTGGCGGTGTTTGGCGTCATCGTGGGGCTGCTGCTGGCGGTTCTGACCCACTTTCTGGTGCCTGCCTCGATCCGGCAACTGGATCTGCGCCAGACCGAAATCACGCGCAATATCACGGCGCGCCTGCTGACCGAGGGCACCTTTGTGCATCCAGTTGACGGCATCACCTTTTATGTCCGCGAAATCTCGCCCGAGGGCGAGCTGCATGACATTTTCCTCTCCGACAGCCGATCCGAACGCGCGCAGACCACCTATAGTGCCCGGCGGGCGCTGCTGATCGCCGAAGACACAGGCCCGAAACTGATCATGATCAACGGTTTGGCCCAAACCCTGACCCGGCCCGATCAGCGGCTGGCCGTGACCTCGTTCAGCGATTTCGCCTTTGACATTGGCGCCCTGCTGCCGACCAGTCTGGCCACCAATCGCCGGGTCGTGTCGCTGCCCACGCGGGATTTGTTGTCGCCGTCCGTGGCCGTGCTGAACGAAACCGGCAGCACCCGCGCGAACCTGATCAAGACCGGGCACGAGCGGATTTCACAATCGCTCCTGGCAGCGGTCGCGGCGGTCATCGGCTTTGCCACCCTGTTGCTGGGCGGGTTTTCGCGCTTTGGCCTGTGGCGGCAGATCGCCGCGGCGGTGGTCATCATCATGGTCACCAAATCGCTGGATAATGCGTTGATTGACGCCGCGCGCCGGTCGGTCGATGGCTGGCCGCTGGTCTATGGCGCGACCGTGCTGGGGGTGGTGGCGGCCGTCGTGATCCTGTCTTTGGCGGGGCGTCCGCTGCGCATGACCCGAAGGTCGGCCGCATGAAACTGGACATCTATTTCGCCACCCGTTTCGGGCGCGCATTCGCCATGGTCGCCGGGGTGTTCATCCTGCTGTTCATTCTGGTGGATTCGGTCGAACAACTGCGCAAGTTCGATGCCGATATGGTGGGGTTCAGCGGAATCGCGACGCTGACCCTACTGAACGCGCCGCAGGGCGTTTACGAAATCCTGCCGCTGATTGTCGTTCTTTCGACCCTTGTGCTCTATGTGGGGCTGGCCCGCTCGTCCGAGTTGGTCGTGACACGGGCCGCAGGCCGCTCGGCGTTGCGGTCGCTGATTTCGCCAGTGCTGATGGCGGCGCTGATCGGCGCGCTTGGCGTCGCCTTGCTCAACCCCATCGTCGCGGCGACGTCGCGCCAGTACGAGGCACTGACCGATCGCATCACCGGCGCCAGCCAGGTTCTGTCAGTCAGCCGCGAAGGCCTGTGGCTGCGCCAGGGCGCCGGCACGGGCCAGACCGTGATCCGCGCCGCGCGCTCGAACCTGGACGGCACCGAACTCTATGATGTGACCTTTATGGGCTTTCGCCCTGACGGCACCCCCGACTACCGGATCGAAGCTGAAGAAGCCGAACTGATCGACGGCGCATGGGACCTGACAGGGGCCAAGAAATGGCGCCTTGCCGATGTCGACAACCCCGAACTGACCGCCACCACCGAAGCCGAAATGCAATTGCCGTCGAACCTGACCCGCGATCAGATTCGCGACAGTTTCGGCACGCCGTCGGCAATCCCGATCTGGGAACTGCCGGGCTTTATCAACCGGCTGGAAGCCGCAGGCTTTTCGGCCCGCGCGCACCGGGTGTGGTTCCAGATGGAACTA
The DNA here is from genome assembly GCF_049943335.1 of Aliiroseovarius sp. PTFE2010. Taxonomy (NCBI): domain Bacteria; kingdom Pseudomonadati; phylum Pseudomonadota; class Alphaproteobacteria; order Rhodobacterales; family Paracoccaceae; genus Aliiroseovarius; species Aliiroseovarius sp. PTFE2010. Next base: position 45,948 of record NZ_JBNFVY010000003.1, on the reverse strand, counting down.
TCGCTGCCGCTGATGCTGGTGGCCATGGTCATGATCGGTGCGGGCTTTACCATGCGCCACACCCGGATGTCGCGCACCGGGCTGAAGGTGCTCTATGCGGTGCTGTTTGCCTTTTCGATCTATTTCCTGCGCAACTTCGCCCGCATCATGTCCGAAGGCGGGCAGATCCCCGTCGGACTGGCGGTCTGGGGCCCGCCAACGGCGGCGATCCTGTTGACCATGGGGCTGCTGTTACACCTGGAGGAAGGCTGATGATGCGCCGTCTCTTCGCACTCTTTCTGGCACTGCTGCCGCACGGTGCGATAGCCCAACAGGCCGCGTCCCTGCTGGCCGACAGCGTGCGCGTGATCGGCAATTCGGCGATCGAAGCGCGCGGCAACGTGCAGGTGTTTTATGACGGTGCCACGCTGTCGGCCGCCGGGCTGCGATATGACCAGACGGAAGACCGGCTCTACCTTGATGGCCCCATTCGCCTGACCGAACCCGATGGCGCCGTGATGATCGCCGACACCGCCCAGCTGGATCCGGACTTGCGCAACGGCCTGATGCTATCGGCGCGCCTGGTGCTGAACCAACAGCTGCAACTGGCCGCGGCCGAAATCGCGCGGGTCGACGGGCGCTATACCCAGCTTTACAAGACGGTCGCCTCGTCCTGTCAGGTCTGTGCATCGCGCCCGGTGCCGCTGTGGCAAATTCGCGCCGAAAAGGTCATTCATGACCAACAAGAGCGCCGGCTGCATTTTGAAAACGCCAGTTTTGAGCTGGCCGGACAGCCCATCATCGCACTGCCGCGCCTGTCTCTGCCGGACCCCACGGTTGACCGGGCGACCGGGGTGCTGGTTCCATCGATCCGCGCGTCCACCAACCTGTCGACGGGGCTGAAACTGCCCTACTTCATCGCCATCGGAGATCACGCGGATGTAACGCTCACCCCGTATGTGTCGGCCCGGACCACCACACTTGAGGCGCGCTATCGTCAGGCATTCCGGTATGGCGACATCACGTTCGAAGGCGCGGCCAGCCGCGACGATCTGCGCCCCGGCGTCACGCGCGCCTATCTGTTCGGCGAAGGAAACTTCGACCTGGGCCGGGACTATGTGCTGAGTTTTGCGGTCAAGCTGACATCGGATCCGGCCTATTTGCTGGATTACGACTATTCCGACGAAGACCGGCTGGCCAGCGAGATCGCGATCACGCGGTTTCAGCGCGACAGCCAGGTGCAAGCGCGCCTGATCAACATTCGCACCCTGCGCGCGTCGGAAATTCCAACCGAAGACCAATTGCCGTTTCTGATGGGCGAAGTGATCTATGAGCAGCGGTTCCAGCCGTCAATCGGCGGCGAAGCGCGCTACCGGTTCGATCTGCTGGGCTATGGGCGGGCGTCATCCACGGATGTGCTTGGCCGTGACGGATTGCGCATCGGGGCCGAACTGGACTGGACGCGCGAATGGCAACTGACCCGTGGTGCGCTCTTTCGCCTGACGGGAAACCTGCGGGCCGATACATGGAGCATCTATCAGGATTCCACCTATGACCAGGTTCAAGGCGCCGTCACCCCAAGTGTGGCCGCCGAACTGCGTTGGCCCCTGATCCGGACCGAAGCGGATCACGGCGCCGTGCAGATGCTGGAACCGCTGGCCCAGCTGGCCTGGACCGGAACGGCCGGCACCAGCGTGCCAAATGAGGACAGCACCTTGGTGGAATTCGATCACGGCAACCTTCTGTCCCTGACACGTTTTCCCGGCAATGATCGCGCCGAAGACGGGCTGCGCGGTGCGCTCGGCCTTGGGTGGTCGCGGTTTACGCCCGATCCCGGCTGGAACCTGTCGCTGGGGGCGGCGCGCGTGATTTACGCTGAAAACACCTCGGGCTTTTCGCCTGCGTCCGGTCTGGACGGGCTGCGCTCGGACTGGTTGCTGGCCGCGCACCTGTCCATGGGGCAAGACACGCACCTGACCAGCCGCAATCTTGTGGCGGATGATTTCGACATCACCAAATCCGAAACCCGTCTGGCGTGGGATGGCGAGCGTTTTGCGATCGGCGCGGTTTACACCTATGTGACCGAAGACGCCGCCGAAGACCGCCCCGACACCATTTCCGAGATGTCCTTCGACACCTCATACCGCATCGACCGGCACTGGACGGGCACGGCCCAGGGGCGCTATGACGTGTCCACGGATCAGGCGGCAAGCGCCGGGCTGGGGCTGCAATACCGCAATGAATGCATCGCGGTGGAACTTTTGGTCTCGCGCCGGTTTACGTCGTCGTCTAGTCTGACGCCGGAAACCAGCGGATCGCTGCGCGTGTCGCTGGCTGGATTTGGGACCGGGCCCGATACGGAAGGGTACCGCAGGACATGCGGGCCTTGACGGGCAAGGCACCGCGCGCAAAGCCCCAGGGGCGCAAGAACGAGCAAGTGAGTTACGCCATGAACGACGTACGCAGGATTATCCCCCACACAGCCCGGAACCTGGGCGCCGGACTGGTGTTGTCGATAGGGCTGCTTGGCGGGGCGGCGGCGCCGGTACAGGCGCAAAATGCTTTTGCGCCCGTGCTTTATGTGAATGATACACCGATCACGGCCTATGAATTGGACCAACGCAAGCGCTTCGTGCAATTCTTGGGGGGCGCCGGTGATCTGGAAGACATGGCGCTGAGCGCGTTGACCGAAGACCGGCTGTATGCCGATGCCGCCGAACGGCGCGGACTGACACTGACCCCCGAAGAAATCGAAGCTGGCATGGCCGAGTTCGCCGCGCGCGGTGATCTTGAGACCGAAGCATTTGTGGAATTGCTGAACGGGATCGGCGTGTCCGCGCAGACCTTCCGCGACTTCGTGTCAGCGGGTCTGTTGTGGCGCAAAGTGGTCCGGCAGGAATTTGGCGGCGCGAACACCGTCGTCACCGAACGCGATATCGACCTGGCGCTGTCGCCGACGTCTGAACGCGCCGGGCTGCGGGTTCTCTTTTCGGAAATCTACCTGCCCGCACGCAACGCCGGCGAACAGGCCAAGTCTCAGGCGCTGGCCGAGCAGCTCAAGCGGAATATCACCTCGCTGGGCGGGTTCGCCTCGGCCGCGCGGCAGTATTCCGTCGCCCCCACGCGCGGCGCGGGCGGGCGGGTCAACTGGACCAACCTTGCCGATCTGCCCCCGCCCCTGGCACAGGGTTTGCGACCACTGGCACCGGGCCAGATCGCCGGCCCGATCAGCGCGGGCAACGTGGTGGCCCTGTTCCAATTGCGCGCCGTGGAAGAGGCCGACAAACCCACACCGGCCCGCGTGACGGTGGATTACGCAACCTACGCCGCACCTGCGGACCTGGACGCGACAGCCCTGCGCGGCACGGTGGACACCTGCGACGACCTTTACGGTCTGGCCAAAGACCAACCGCCCGAAGTGCTGACCCGTATCAGCCAAACCATGGCGCAGGTTCCCGGCGACATTGCGCTGGAACTGGGCAAACTGGACGAAAACGAAATCTCCACCGCGCTGACACGGGCCGGTGGCACACAGCGGCTGGTCGTAATGCTCTGCGAGCGCCGCCATGAAAGCCAGGCCGAGCTCGACGCGGCGGCAGCGGCAGTGCCCCCAGTGCCCCAGGACCCGCAGGCCACCGCCGAAGAAGGCGATGATGCGCAAGGCCCGCCCCCCGACCCCGAGGCGTTGCGCATTTCGGCCACACGGAGTCAGATTATCAACAGCCGTATTCAGGCGCAGGCCGACATTCTGCTGGCCGAGCTCAAGGCTGAAGCAATTCTGCGCACGCCATGAGCGCGCCGATCGCCCTGACCTGCGGCGAGCCCGCCGGGATCGGCCCCGAAATCGCGGTCGAGGCATGGAAGCGGCGCGAACATAGCCGGCCGTTTTTCTGGATTGGCGATCCCGATCACCTGCCGGCGCATACACAGATCACGCTGCTGTCCGACCCGGCCGAGGCCGCCGATGCGGCGCATTTTCCCGTGCTCAAGCACCCTTTTCCGGGCGCAGCAACGCCTGGCCTGCCCGATCCACGCAACGCGCCCGCGGTGATCGACGTGATTGCGCGGGCGGTCGAATTGGTCCAGTCCGGTCAGGCTTCGGCCATTTGCACCGCGCCGATCCACAAGAAGGCGTTGCAGGATGGCGCGGATTTTGCCTATCCCGGACATACCGAATACCTCGCCGCGTTGGCCGGCACGCAGCGGGTCGTAATGATGCTGGCCGCGCCCGAATTGCGCGTGGTGCCCGCCACCATCCATATCCCGCTGGCCGATGTCCCGTCGGCTTTGACGGCCGATCTGCTAGAGCAGACCATTCGCATCACGCATGCGGCGATGATCCGCGATTTCGGATTGGCCAAACCACGCCTGGCCGTGGCCGGGCTGAACCCCCACGGCGGCGAAGGCGGCGCCATGGGGCGCGAAGAAATCACCATGATCACCCCGCTCTTGGACCGCCTGCGCGCTGAAGGCTTGGCGTTGACGGGGCCACTATCGGCTGACACGATGTTCCATCCGTCCGCGCGGGCCGGCTATGACGCGGCGATCTGTATGTACCACGATCAGGCGCTGATCCCGATCAAGACGATCGATTTCGCGGGCGGCGTGAACGTGACGCTGGGGCTGCCTTTCGTGCGCACCTCGCCCGATCACGGAACCGCGTTTGACATCGCCGGACAGGGGCGGGCCGATCCGACCTCGCTGGTGGCTGCGCTGGATATGGCGGCCGAAATGGCCGACGCACGCGGCTAGTGGCGGCGGCCAATTTGGCCATGTCCCAGCCCCCGCGCCTGTATTTTGCACAAGGGACACCGCTTCGTGCCCCCGGGGATATTTCCGACCCCAAGAAAGAGACGCTTGCCCGTCTAGGCCATGCGTGTCAAAGACCCGGGCTATGAGCCAGATCGACACGCTTCCCCCGTTGCGCCAGGTAATCGTCACCCACGGGTTGGCACCCAAGAAATCTCTGGGCCAGAACTTTCTTCTGGATTTGAACCTGACGTCGAAGATCGCCCGCCTGGCAGGGGATCTGACGGCCTGCGACGTATTGGAAATCGGCCCGGGCCCTGGGGGTCTGACACGCGGATTGCTGGCCGAAGGCGCGCGACGGGTGCTGGCCATCGAAAAAGACGACCGCTGCATCCCGGCGCTTGCGCAGGTCGCCGATGCCTATCCGGGCCGCTTGCAGGTCCTGAACGCCGATGCGCTGGATGTCGATCCGTTGGCCCATCTGACGCCCCCGATCCGGGTCGCCGCGAACCTGCCATATAACGTGGGAACCGAACTGCTGGTGCGTTGGCTGACCCCGAAAGACTGGCCGCCATTCTGGACATCCCTGACGCTGATGTTCCAGCGCGAGGTCGCCAACCGCATCGTCGCGAAACCGGGGAGCAAGACCTACGGGCGCCTTGCGATCCTGTCGCAATGGCGCGCCGACCCGCACATCGTCATGGAATTGCCGCCCGAGGCATTTTCACCAGCGCCCAAGGTTCATTCTGCCGTGGTGCACCTGACCGCCCTGCCCGCGCCCCGGTTCCCTGCCGATCCGGCAATTCTGGAACGGGTCGTTGCCAAGGCGTTCAACCAGCGCCGCAAGATGCTGCGCGCGGCGCTAAAGGGGCTGACCCCGGATATCGAAGATCGGTTGATCGCCGCGGGGATCAAACCCACCGACCGCGCCGAACAGGTTCCCCTGGAAGGGTTCTGTGCCCTGGCGCGCCAACTGGCCTAGCTGTCGGGCTGCCGCATCGCAAGACCGAGCGCCACCGCGCTTGCAAGACCCACGACCAGCCCGCCTGAAAGCGTGCCCATGGCGATGCCAAATACAGTGCCCAAGGCCACACCAATCATGGCGCCGACGAAAACCGATTTTTTACTGCTCATGGGAAATCGTTAGGCCAGTGGCGAATGACACGCCACGATTCGCGCAAGGGTTGATGGGGATCGGCGGTTTACCACCCAGTTCTGCCATGGTCAGACACAGGCGGGACGGCGCAGGCTGGCCGGCCAACCTTGACGATGCGCGACAAGCCGGGGCGCGCACGAAGACCTGGCGCTAGAGCAGCTAAGCTTATTGGCATCGCGGCTGCATCACCTCCGTCTTGCGCAAGGTGACGGCGTCTGTGCGATCCGTGTCGCGCAGCCCACCATTGGCGGGGGCGCCGTGGCTATTGCCCTGCCACCGCTACCACCGGCCGCGTTGGACCGGCGGCAAAGCGCAGGATAAAAAGACAGCTAAGAGACGTGGAGCACTTCAGAGGGTGCCAAACGAATACGCTTACTCGGCTGCTTCGGGTGCATCGCCCGACGCGGGGCTATCCGTTTTTGCTTCATCGGTCTTCTTGCGACGCGGGCGGCGCGGTTTTTTCGGCGCGTCTTCAGGCGTTTCAACAAGGGCCGAGCCTTCTTTTTCGGCGCCAAGATCAATCACATCGGGCTGCTCGCCGGTACCGGCCGCGGCAGGTTGGGTGTCAGGCGTGCCGCTGTCAGCATTGCTGTCTGTGCCCTTCCCAGACCCTTTGCCTGTGCGCTTTTCTGTGCCCGTGTCAGCGCCGCTGTCGCTATTGCTGTCTGTGCCCCTATCAGTGCCCTTGTCAGAGCCTCTGTCAGCGTCGGCGCGATTGCGGCCTTCGGACTGCGCGGTATCGCTGTCTTTCTTTGCGTCGTCAGATTGACGATCGTCGCTGCGCTGATGCTTTTCCTGCTTTTCGCGGCGCTGTTGTTGCTGGGCCTCTTGCTGTTCGCGGCGCGCATCTTGTTCGCGCTGCGCTTCGGCCAACAGGCGCGTGTAGTGCTCGGCGTGTTGCTGGAAATTCTCGGTGGCAACACGATCCCCGGACAGTTGTGCGTCACGGGCCAATTGATTGTATTTTTCAATGATCTGTTGTGGCGTTCCGCGCACTTTGCCTTCCGGGCCGGAACTGTCGAAGACCCGGTTAACGATGTTTCCGACGGACCGGTTGCGGTTGTTCGACTTGTTGCGCGAACGTGATTTCGAAGATCTCATTAGGTTTCTGTCCAGCCTTATTCATGGCTTATCTGCTTGACCGACTTTAGCGCCAATGTGCGCGACGAAATATTGGGTCAGGCATGTGTGATTGACAAACGCGGGAGTGGCGAAAGCGCCCCATCCGACGGCGTAAAACTGTCAAAGCATGTGCGCGGCGTAAAAACAAGCCTCTGCCGTCACATTTCGTTGAAAATTGTGCGTTTATCCGCCTAATCCTTGGGGAATGGGCGATGAATCGGGCGCATGCGGCCTGTCACGACCCGGTCGCGCCCATCCATGTCGCGCAGGATACGGGTGCCGCGAAACCCGGCATCGGTGAACAGTTGCGCGACCGCGTGACCCTGCGCGGCGCCGATTTCGACCATCAGCCGCCCGCCCTCTTCCAGATGCGCCGGAGCGCCTGAAACGACCTCGCGGTAGGCACTCAACCCATCCGCTTCGTCAGTCAGAGCGATGCGCGGCTCGTGGGCAAGTTCGGGGGCCAGGCCGGCCATTTCTTCGGCTGCGATATAGGGGGGGTTCGACACGATCAGGTCAAAGCGTTCTTCGATCCCGTCGAACCAGTGTGTGGTGCGAAACCGGGCCCGGGCGCCGACGTCCAAGGCGTCGGCGTTGCGCTGCGCAACCGCGATCGCGGCGCCCGACACGTCGGTGCCCAACCCCTTGGCCAGCGCGTTTTCGATCAGAAGGGTCAGCAGGATCGCGCCCGATCCCACGCCAAGATCGAGCACTTTGCGATAGGGCACGCTCAGCGCCGCTTCGATCAGGGTTTCCGTTTCCGGGCGCGGGTCGAGCACATCCGGCGTCACGGCGAAATTGCGCCCCCAGAACATGCGCCGCCCCAGAATATGCGACATCGGCGCGCGTGCGGCGCGGCGGGCCAGCAAGGCGCTGTAACGGTCCATCAGGTCCGGCGTGAAATCGTCAAGGGCCAGATCGTGCAGACGATCATGGGGAAGATCGGCGGCATGGGCCAGAAGCAGACGCGCTTCGCGCGCGTGATCGATGCCGGGAATATCCGAAAGCCGCTGCGCCCCCTGGGACAGCGCAATGGCCAACGCCTGGCCCGCGGTCTTGGCGCCAGCGACGTTCACGCGTCTAGTTCGGCCAGCATTGCCGCCTGATGGTCGGCAACAAGCGCGTCGATCACCTCGGACAGGTCGCCCTGCATGATCTGGTCCAGCTTGTAGAGCGTCAGGTTGATGCGGTGATCGGACATGCGCCCTTGGGGGAAATTGTAGGTGCGGATGCGCTCAGAGCGATCCCCGCTGCCGACCTGCGCCTTGCGATCGGCCGAGCGTTCGTCATGCACCTTTTGGCGTTCGGCATCATAGAGCCGCGCACGCAGCACGTTCATCGCGATCTCGCGGTTGCGATGCTGGGACTTTTCGCTGCTGGTCACCACGATGCCGGTGGGAATATGGGTGATGCGCACGGCGGAATCGGTGGTGTTCACGTGCTGCCCCCCCGCGCCCGAGCTTCGCATCGTGTCGATCCGCAGATCGCCGGGATTGATATCGATATCCACGTCCTGCGCTTCGGGCAGCACCGCCACCGTCGCGGCCGAGGTATGGATCCGTCCGCCGCTTTCCGTTTCGGGAACGCGCTGGACGCGATGAACGCCGCTTTCGTATTTCAGCTTGGCAAAGACGCCCTCGCCCTTGACGTGGACCACGGCTTCCTTGACCCCGCCCAGTTCGCTTTCGTTCAGTTCGACAATGTCAAAGGTCCAGCCCTGTGCTTCGGCATAGCGCTGGTACATGCGCAACAGATCGCCCGCGAACAACGCCGCCTCGTCGCCGCCGGTCCCGGGGCGGATTTCGATGATCGCAGAGCGTTCATCGGCCGCGTCCCGGGGCAAAAGCGCCAGTTGCATCGCCTTGTCCAATTCGGGCAGGCGGGCGCGCAGGGCGGGCAGTTCGTCTTCGGCCAGCGCTTTCATTTCGGGGTCGTCCAGCATCGCTTCGGCTTCTGCGATGTCGGACAGGACCTGCTTGTATTGCGCGATCTGTTCGACCACGGGCCGCAATTGGGCGTATTCGCGCCCCTGCGCGGCAATGTCCCCGCCTCCTTCGGCCATGGCGGCCTCAAGGTATTCGAATCTGCGGGTGATCTGATCGAGTTTGTCTAATGGCACCATGGGCGATGGCTTGCCGCGCGCGGACGATCAGGTCAAGGGTCAAGCGTGCGCGATACGACGCGCGTCGTCCGTGTGATGGCCCTGGAATCCTGGTGCTGGCCCCTGCGCTGGAGGATGGCCTGCGCGCGGTGGCGTGCAGGATGGTGGCGGTGATGGTGACCGGGTTGCGCCGCCGCGACACGGGCAAAACCCCGACCCAATCGGGCGAAGTGATCTGCGCGCAGATTGCCTGACATGGATGGCCCGGTGTTAGCGCGCCGTCACGGTCACACCATGGCGCAATGCGCAAAAGGGCCGCCGTGCCGCGTCAGCCGTCGCCCTTGTTGATCGGGGTGTCGATCGCCATCAAAATGCGCGCGACGCGCTTGGCGTTCACCCCCATGTCCCCCTTTCCGAAGCGCAGACGGGATAGGATCACCAGCCGCGCGCCGCCGCCGCTGGGCGTCACTTTGGCGGTGACATAGTCGGGAAAGCCCCACACGGTGCTGCGCACTTCCCATGTCGCCATGCCGCTGCCCGGCCCGCCCGCGATCAGGCGGCTGCGCGGTTCGCCCTCGATCGCTTTGGTCAGACGGGACCAGACCGTGTAGGTCTGCATGTCCAGTTCGACCGATGTACGTTTGCCCCCCTGACCCGGATCGGGCGCGCTATCCGGATCGACGTGCCAACGGGCAGCATCGGTCGGCGCCAAACGGACATAAGCCTGCAGCGCCGCCACCAACACAATGAGAAAAACGAGCAATTTCATAGGGCAGTCCTGCTATTTTCGACGCGTCCAGCAATAGAGCGCCAGGATTTCCATCGCCACATGGGCCCCGGCCACCGCTGTCGCGCCGGTCGTGTCATAGGGGGGCGATACCTCGACCACGTCGCCGCCAACCAGATTTACGCCCGCCAGATCGCGCAGGATCGCCGCGGCTTGCCAATTGGCCAGACCACCCCAGACTGGCGTGCCGGTGCCAGGGGCGAATGCGGGATCCAGACAATCTATGTCGAATGTCAGATAGGCCGGGTGCGTGCCCACCACATCGTGCACCTGTTGGGCGACCCAGCCTGGCCCGCGTTCATGGCAGGTGCGTGCGTCGATGATGTGAAACCCCAATGTATCGGGGTTTTCAGTCCGGATCCCGATCTGTACCGAGCGCGCAGGATCGACCAGCCCCTGTCTGACGGCCTTGTACAAGAACGTGCCGTGGTCAATCCGGCCCATGTCATCGTCAATCCAGGTGTCGGAATGCGCATCAAAATGGATCAGAGACAGCGGCCCGTGCTTTGCCGCCATGGCGCGCAGGATCGGCAGGGTGATGAAATGATCCCCGCCCAGCGTTATCGCCCCGGCCCCGCCCGCGATGATCCCGGCAATATGCGCCTCAAGCGCGGCGGGAAAATCCGCTACCTGTGCATAATCGAACGCCATATCGCCATAATCGATCACGGTAAATTCGCTGAGCGGATCGAACCCCCATCCGTAGGGCGGATCATAGGGCTGCAGAGTCGAGGCGTCGCGGATCGCGCGTGGGCCAAACCGCGCGCCGGGCCGGTTGGTCACGGCCTGATCGAAGGGCACGCCCGTCACGGCGACGTCGACGGCGTCAAGATCCTTGGTATAGCGACGCCTGAGAAACGATGTCGCCCCGCCAAACGTGTTCTCATGGGCCGGTCCGCGTGGTTCGCCCCGGGTAAAGGCCAGATCCACCTGCCGTTTCGCGTCTTCCAGTGCCATCGCCGGCCTCCTGTCTGTGGCACGCAGGAAACCCGGCCCTGGTCCCAAGCGCAAGAGCAGAGTGGCCAATGTCGCCGCCGGCCCCGCCCAAGGGGCGCAGATCGCGGGCAGCGCAGCGACGCCGCGCCCCGTGCCCAACTATTGCGTCTGAAACGCGGTCCTGAACAGGCGTGGATTCGCCGGCTGGCCATAATCGGCGCCACCAGGCGATTCGATGACATGTGGGGCCACCACGGGCCGGTCACCGAATGCCTGACCGCCACCTTTGCACCCCCGATATCGGACGCCGCAGCCGCGGTTGCGCGCCGATTTGTCAAAGCGTTCAACACGGTTTCGGCAAAAAGTGCCGGTTTTGCGTGACAGACGCGCAAACCTGGAAAAAGGTTTAACTTCGCCTCACGACTTCCTAAAGGTTGGCCTGACAAACAAAACGCGACTGTGTAAATAGCTGCGTAAATAGCTGTGCAAATACATGCGCACCCCTGAACGGGGCCACCACGGAGGAGACCCAAATGAGACGCCGTACATTCTTCAACATGGTCACATCGGGCGCCATCGCCGCATCCATGCTGGCCCTGAGCGCGCCCGCCGCCTTGTCTCAGGACGTGACCCTGAAACTGCACCAGTTCCTGCCGCCGCCCGCACCGGTGCCGGCCAAGATCCTCAAACCGTGGGGGCAACGGATCGAGGACACCTCGGGGGGCAAAATCAAGATCGAACATTTCGACGCGATGGCTCTGGGGGGCCGTCCGTCCGAACTGATGCAACAGGTGCAGGATGGCGCGGTCGACATCGTGATGACGCTGGTCGGCTACACCCCCGGTCGTTTCCCGCGCACCGAGGTGTTCGAGCTGCCGTTCATGATGCAGAACCCGGTCAGTACCGCGTTGGCCTTTCAACAGATGATCGAAGAAGACTTCGCCAACAACGAATACAAAGACGTCAAGATCCTTGCGGCATGGGTCCACGGGCCGGGCGTGATCCACACCGCCGATGGCATCACCAAGCTTGAGGACATGCAGGGCAAGAAACTGCGCGGCCCGACCCGCGTGATCAACGACATGCTGAGCGAACTGGGCGCGACCCCGGTTGGCATGCCGCTGCCTGCCATCCCCGAGGCCCTGTCCAAGGGCGTAATCGATGGCACCGTGATCCCGTGGGAAGTGACCAGCGCGATCAAACTGACCGAAATGGTGGGCAACCATACCGAATTTGCGGGCGACGAGGCGCTGTATACCGCCACATTCGTACTGGCCATGAACAAGGCCAAATACGACAGCCTGCCTGACGATCTGCGTGCCGCCCTGGACGCCGAATCCGGCGCCAAACTGGCCGGGTTGGCCGCACAGGTGATGTGGGACAGTGACGCCCCGGCCAGGAAAATCGCCCAGGACGCTGGCAACACCATCGTTGTTCTGGACGAGTCCGAGGTGGCCCGCTGGAAAGCCGCCGCCCAGCCCGTGATTGAGCGTTGGAAAGCCGATATGGAAGAAAAGGGCATCGATGGTCAGGCCCTGATCGACCGCGCCAACGCGCTGATCGAAGAAAAGAGCAACATGTGATCACGCGCAGTTCACGTTGATCACGTACCAGGTTGGCGGGCCCGATGGCTGACGCCTGTGGCCCGCAGCGCGGGCCCGCCTTCGGGGGTTATGGCCGGTCAAACGATTTCAGATCGGATTGCGCGCCAATCGGGTCATGGGATGAGGATGAGAGCGTGTATCGACAACTTTGCGGGGCAGTCACATGGCTGGCCAAGTGGACCGCACTTCTGGGTGGAACAGTTCTGATCGGCGTGGTGGTGATGACCTGCGTGTCGATCATCGGCCGGGCGCTGACCGGATTTGGCCTGAAGCCGATCCCGGGCGATTTCGAACTGGTTGAAATGGGGGTCGGCTTTGCGGTGTTTTCTGCCCTGCCCTGGTGCCACCTGAACCGGGCCCACGCGCGGGTCGATCTATTTGAAACGGCGCTCGGAAAACCTGCCAACCGCGTGATCAACGTGATTGCCGATCTGCTGATGCTGATCGCGGCCGGGCTGATCGCGTACCGGCTGTGGTTCGGCATGATCGACAAGAAAAACTATTCTGAAACGACCTTTATCCTGCAATTGCCCGTCTGGTACGCCTATGCAGCGGCCATGTTGGGCGCGGTGGTCTTTGTCATCGTTGCGGCGTTTTCATTGCTGCGCACGGCGCGCGAAGTGGCCGGGGAAAGCACGCAATGAGCAATTTTGAAATCGGGCTTTGGTCGTTTCCCCTACTGCTGGTCCTGATCTTTTTGCGCATCCCGATTGGCCTTGCCATGCTGGGCGTCGGGTTCCTGGGCACCTACCTGGTGAACGGCACCACCGTCATGATGATGAGCCAGCTCAAGCACCTGGTTTACGGAACCTTTTCGAACTATTCGTTTTCGATCATCCCGCTGTTTTTGCTGATGGGTCAGTTCGCCACGCTGGGTGGCATGTCGGCGGCGCTGTTCAAGGCGGCGGAAAACTGGCTGGGCCACCGCAAGGGCGGCGTGGCAATGTCTGCCGTGGGTGCGTGCGCGGGGTTCGGCGCGATCTGCGGCTCGTCGCTGGCCACCGCGGCCACCATGGGCCAGGTCGCCCTGCCCGAGCTGCGCCGCTATGGCTATTCGGGCCGGCTGGCCACTGGCGCACTTGCGGCAGGCGGCACCTTGGGCATTCTGATCCCGCCGTCGGTGATCCTTGTGCTCTATGCGATCCTGACCGAACAGAACATCGCCAAGCTCTTTGTCGCCGCCTTTATCCCCGGCATCCTTGCGGCGATTGGATACATGATCTGCATTTCGATCTATGTGCGCCTCTACCCCGAAAGCAGCGGCGCGCGCGAACGCATGCCCTATCGCGAACGGCTGCGCGCGCTTGGGCCCGTGATCCCTGTGCTGGGCATTTTCCTGCTGGTCGTGGGGGGGATCTATGGCGGCATCTTCACACCGACCGAAGCGGCGGCTGTGGGCGCGGCCTGCACCGGCCTTCTGGCGGTCGCCACCGGTGGGCTGACCCTGAAGACAACGGGCGATGCAATCCTGGCCACGGCCAGTTCGACCGGCATGATTTTCCTGATCGTGCTGGGCGCGGCCTTTTTCAATTCGTTCCTTGCGTTGACACAGGTGCCCCAACACAGCGCCGAATGGGTCGGGGCGCAGGGGTTCAGCCCGTGGCTGGTGCTGACGGCGGTGCTGCTGCTGTACCTTGTTTTTGGCTGCGTAATGGACAGCCTGTCGATGGTGCTGCTGACGGTGCCGATCTTTTACCCGATCATGTCCGCGCTCGACTTCGGGATGAGCCCGGCCGATTTCGGCCTGTGGTTCGGCATCCTGGTGCTGATGGTGGTCGAGGTGGGGCTGATCACACCGCCAGTGGGCATGAACCTGTTTGTCATCAATTCAATGGCCAAAGACATCCCGATCGCTGACACATTCCGTGGCACCCTGCCCTTTGTGATCACCGACATCATCCGGATCACGATCCTGGCACTGTTCCCGTCGATCACGCTGGTCGCGGTCTGGGCCATCTACTGATCCTGCCATCTACTGATCCTGCAAGGCGCGCGCCAACCCAAAAAAAGGGCCACGCAACGATTGCGTGGCCCTTGGCGTTAGGTGTTCGCCCCACCAGCCGAGGCATTGCCCCGCCCCAAAATTAGCCCGGCCGCGACAATGCGATGGGCCGGGCCCGGTGGATTTACCGGGGGGCCATGCGGATGGCCCCGTCAAGACGGATCACTTCACCATTCAGCATGTCGTTTTCGGCAATATGCTTGGAAAGCGCGGCATATTCGGCCGGCTGGCCAAGACGCGAGGGGAACGGAACCTGCTGGCCCAGGCTGTCCTGAACGTCCTGCGGAAGACCTTGCAGAAGCGGCGTCAGGAAAAGACCCGGCGCGATGGTGCAAACCCGGATCCCCAACTGCGACAGGTCACGCGCCATGGGCAGGGTCATGCCGACCACACCGCCCTTGGACGCTGCATAGGCCACCTGCCCGATCTGCCCTTCGTAGGCTGCCACAGACGCGGTCGAAATGATCACGCCGCGCGCGCCGTCGTCGTTCACCGGGTCGGCCTTGGCCATCAGCGCCGCGCCATAGCTGGAACAGTTGAAACTGCCGATCAGGTTGACCCCGATCACCTTGGCGAACAGGGCCGGATCATGCGGTTCGCCGCGCGATACGGTCTTGGCCGCCGGGCCGATCCCGGCGCAGTTCTGCACCACGCGCAGCGCTTTGCCCCGCGCTTCGACGGCGGCAAAGCCTTCGGCGACGGCTGCCGGATCAGAGACGTCTATCTGCTGAAAATGCCCGCCGACCGCTTTCGCCTTGGCGGTGCCGGCCTCGGCGTTCATGTCAAAAATCGTTACCTCGACACCGGCCTCGGCCAGTGCCTCGACCACCGCGGCGCCCAGCCCGGATGCGCCGCCGGTCACGACGGCAGCCATATCATTGTTCAGTTTCATGTCAGTTTCTCCCTTCGCCGACCTGGTGAAAGCGCGACCGAAGGTCCCGCAGGGTCTGGCGTTCCGTGTCATTCAGGCCCGAACGGACCCGCTCTTGATGCGCTTGGGCGCGATAGTCCGCCCAGCCATTGACCGCGTTCCCGATCGGTGCGGCAAACACCGCACAAGCGCGCCGATCAAATTCCACCGCCATACAATCGTGTCTGAGGGTGGCGTGTCTGAGGGTGGCGTGTCTGAGGGTGGACCCGACGACGCCCGGCAAATCGCCCTGGGCCATCGGTGCCACATCGGCGTCACCGCTCACCAGTTTGGTCTGTGACGTCGGCACGGCACGCACTCCCCAGCCTACCCCTGACCAATTTCGCGGCGCGCAACGGTCATGCAGCAAAACGATTAGGCCAGCGTCCGGAACTTGGCAAGACCAAAAGCCCATATCGAATTGCGCGCGCACGGGCCGTCAAAATCGCCGCGCGGCAAGCGCGCCAAGCCATGGATATGACGGGCGATCCTGCCCCGGTGCGCGATATCAAATGCGGTGGTGTTAATCCTGTACATCGGTGCGCCAGGCCATCGAACCGCGCCGAAGGCACGGCAACACCCGACCCGCGCGCCTATGCCTGCGTCCGGTCCTGTGCCTGTGGTCCGTTGCCATTGTTCGGCCAGGCCCCGCACACGTTGTGACGGTGCCAACAGTGTGCTTTCCTGGGGCCTTCCGCGCGCTTTTGCAGGCCAGGGCCGCGCGGTTCACCGGCCCGATCCTGATGGCGCGTTGCGGGTGGCCGAATGGCTATTCAGCCGCCTTGTTGTGTGGATCGGCGTCCTGCGGATCGGCGTCATGCGGCTCGGCATCATGCGGATGGGCGTCGAGCGAGCCCGCCTCGCCGCTGACATCGCCCAGGGCACGCATGGCGGCATATTGCGACAGAAACACCTGCCCCGTCAGATGGTCGATCAGATGCGATTTGCGTAACCGGTCCATGACGGGGCCTTTCACCTCGGACAGGTGCAGCTTGATACCCATCCCCTTGAGACGCGCGTTGATCTCTTCAAGGCTTTCCAGTGCCGATGTATCGATCTCATTCACCGCCGCGCACATCAGCACCACGTGCTTGATGCCGCAATCTTCGGTCACGCGCTCGTAGACGTAATCTTCAAGAAAACGCGCATTGGCGAAATACAAGCTTTCGTCCACGCGGAACGTCACCATCTGCGGGTGGGTCAGCACACGGTGGCGTTTGATATTGCGGAAATGCTCGGTTCCCGGCACCAGCCCCACTTCGGCCACGTGGGGACGCGAGGTCTTGTACAGATGCAGAAAGATCGAAATGCCCACGCCCACTGACACCCCTACTTCCACGCCAAAGATCAGCGTCAGCAGGATCGTGGCGGCCACGGCGGCGAAATCGGCGCGGCTGTAGTTCCATGTCTTTTTCAGAATCGAAAAATCCACAAGGCTTAGGACGGCCACGATGATCGTGGCGGCCAGCGTGGCCTTGGGCAGGAAATAGAGCAGCGGCGTCAGAAACATCGCGGCCAGCAGGATGCCGACGGCGGTAAAGGCCCCGGCGGCGGGTGTTTCAGCGCCCGCGTCAAAGTTCACCACAGATCGTGCAAAGCCCCCTGTCACGGGATAGCCGCCGGTCAGCGCCGCGCCCACGTTGGACGCGCCCAGACCGATCAGTTCCTGATCCGGGTCGATGCGCTGGCGCTTCTTGGCGGCCAGCGTCTGCGCGACGGAAACCGATTCCACGAAACCAATGATCGAAATCAGCACTGCCGCGCCAAAAAGCTGCCCCCAAAGGTCCAGCGACAGGCTGGGCGCGGTCAGTGGTGGCAGGCCCATGGGCACTTCGCCCACGATCGCAACGCCGCGCGTATCCAGCGCAAAGACCCAGCTCACAAGCGCGGTGACGGCCACTGCGGCCACCGGGCCGGCCTTGGCCAGAATGTCGGCCATGCGCGGCTTCAACCCCTGGGCCAGCAGCAGCGGTTTCAGGCCCTTGCGGACCCAGAACAAGAACGCGGTGGCAGCCACTCCGATCACCAGCGTGATGACATTGGTGTCGCCCAGGTGGGCCAGCAGCGACTCGACGATGTGAATCAGCGAATGCCCCCCGGCCTCAATCCCCAAGATGTGTTTCAACTGCGATGTCGCGATAAGGATGCCAGACGCGGTGATGAACCCGGCAATCACGGGATGGCTGAGGAAATTGGCCAGGAACCCCAGCTTGAACACCCCCATCACCAACAAAAACACGCCCGAAATAAAGGCCAGCGTCCCCGCGGCCAACGCGATCTGTGCCGGTTCGGTCAGGTTCAAGTCGCCGATCGCAGCCGCCGTCATCAGCGACACGACGGCCACCGGCCCCACGGCCAGCGCGCGCGAGGTGCCGAAAATCGCATAGGCGATCAGCGGCAGGATCGAAGCATACAGCCCCATTTCCGCCGGCAGCCCCGCCAGCAGCGCATAGGCCAGCGATTGGGGGATCAGCATGATGGTCACGATCACCGCCGCGACAAGGTCACTGACAAATGTGTCGTGGTCGTATTTGCTGCCCCAATCCAGAATCGGCAGGTAGCGGCGCACATTCTGCGGTATCTTGTCCATCATGCGTTTCCTTGGTTGGCCTTTTCGGCTCTGTTGACCTGTCAGCTTGCGTTATTCAGCGGCCTCGGCGGTGACATTTTCCGGCCTGGCCATCCATTCGCGCCCCTTGAGCATGGCCTTCCAGTAAACCGGCGGCAGGATCTGTTCCTTGAGCAGCCAGGCCGCACGGCTGGGCTTGGTGCCATCGATCACCCACTTGGGAAAACTGGGCATCAGCGCACCGTCATAGCCAAACTCGGCCAGCACGATCTTGCCGCGTTCCACTGTCAGAGGGCACGACCCATAGCCGTTATAGCGCAACGCGGGACCCTTGCCGTCGATATCCGCCACCACGTTGGCGGCCACCACCGGCGCCTGCATCCGGGCCGCCGCCGCGGTCTTGGCGTTTGGCGCATTCATCACATCGCCGAGCGACCAGATATTGTCGAATTCCCTGTGGCGCAGGGTGTACTGATCGACATCGACCCATCCGGCCTGGTCCGCCAAGGGCGAGACGCGAATGAAATCCGGCGCGGTCTGGGGCGGAACGACATGGATCATGTCGAAACTTGTGGTCACCTCGCGCGGCGGGGCATCGGGGTTCGAAACCTTGAACGTCGCCGTTTTGCCTGGCCCATCGATGGCCACGAGGGTGTGGAAATAATTCGTCGTCACGCGGTATTTGCGGATGTAGCTTTCCAGGGCCGGCACGTAATCTGGAACGCCGAACAATACCCCGCCGGCATTGTTGAACTGCACGTCGATATTGTCCAACACGCCGCTGCGCAGCCAGTGATCAGACGAAAGATACATCGCCTTTTGCGGCGCACCGGCACATTTGATCGGCATGGGTGGCTGGGTAAAGATCGCCCGGCCCGACGTCAGGCCCTGCACCAGTTTCCACGTGTAAGGCGCCAGATCGTAACGATAATTCGACGTCACGCCATTCGCGCCAAGTGTTTCGGTCAGCCCCGGGATCGCATCCCAATCCAGCTTGAGCCCGGGCGCCACGATCAGACGTTTGTACTTCACCACGCGGCAGCCATCCAGGATGACCACGTTGTTGGCCGGCTCAAAGGCGGCAACGGCCGATTTCAGCCAATGCACCCCGGCGGGGATCAGGCTGGCCATCGTGCGCGCGGTGGTCTTGGCGTCAAACACGCCGCCGCCCACCATCGTCCAGCCGGGCTGATAATAGTGCACGTCGGCCGGATCGATAATCGCGATGTCGACGCTGCTTCTGCGTGCCTTGATCGAACTGGCCGCGGCGATACCGCCCGCGCCCGCGCCCACGATCACCACATCGTATTCGGCGTCGGCCACATCGGTGGGCGTCTTGCCGCCATTGGCAATGCGCCGGGCCACGCCCGACATGTCATACCCTGCCGCGCGGGTGGTCTGAAGGATATCGACCACGGGCATCGATTTGGCCATCGCCAGAGACCACAGCGTTGTGGTGCGCGTGCCGCTCCGGCAATAGCCCGCCACCGGGCCGGGCAAGTCGATCAGGGCCTTGCGAAAGTCTTCTGCCGTCTCTTCGGTCACGATGCCGGGGGTGACGGGAATGTAGCGAAATTGCAGCCCGGCCTTGCTGGCCGCGGCCGCCATTTCCGCGTGGCCCGGTTGATCGGACGCTTCGCCATCGGGGCGGTTGCACACCACCGAGCGAAAGCCGTTGTCGGCCAGCACCGCCATGTCGCCCAGCTGCAGCTGCGCCCCGACACTCAGCCCGTCTGTCAGTTTCTTGAGGTTCATTGTTCGCAATCTCGGTGTTTGTGCTTGCGCGCGCCCGTCAAGGGTTCAGCGCCATATCAGAGCGTGTTGACCGGCACCTTGAGGAAGGTCCTGCCATCCTTGTCCGCCGGGGGCAGTTCGCCCGCGCGCATGTTCACCTGCAGCGACGGAATGATCAGCTTGGGCATGTCCAACTGCGCGTCGCGTTCGGTGCGGAATTTGACGAAGTCTTCCTTGGTCGCGCCCTTGCCGACGTGGATATTGTGCTCGATCTCGTCACCGACGGTGGTTTCCCATGCGATGTCGCGCCCGTTGGGACCATAGTCGTGACACATGAACAGACGCATGTCGTCGGGCAGCGCCAGAACTTTCTGGATACTGTCGAAAAGAGTCGCCGCATCGCCGCCCGGAAAGTCTGCGCGGGCCGAACCGCCATCGGGCATGAACAGCGTGTCGCCGACAAAGGTGGCGTCACCGATGGTATGCGTCATGCAGGCGGGCGTGTGGCCCGGCGTGTGCATGGCAAAGCAGGTCATCGCGCCAATCTGGTACGTGTCGCCATCGCGAAACAGGCGGTCGAACTGCGATCCGTCGCGCTGAAATTCGGTGCCTTCGTTGAACACCTTGCCGAACGTGTCCTGCACGATCGTGATATTTTCGCCGATGCCGATCTTGCCGCCCAGCTTGCCCTGGATATAGGGCGCGCCGGACAGGTGGTCGGCGTGGACATGGGTTTCGATCAGCCATTCGACCTCTAGCCCCTGATCCTCGACATACGCGATGATCTCATCGGCGCTGTCATAGGTGATCCGACCCGCGGCGTAATCGATGTCCATCACGCTGTCGACGATGGCACATTTGTTGCTGGACGGGTCCTTGACCACGTAGCTGATGGTGTTGGTCGCGTCATCGAAGAAGGCTTTGACTTCGGGTTTGACGGACATGTCGACGGGGTAATTCGAAGGCATCTGTATTCTCCTGTTTCGTTGTCAGGCGGCGCGCGCCCTGGCGTTTGTGGTGGCCTGCATCAAGAAGCGGGCCAGAAAGATTCCCGCGACAAGCGCGGCGAAATAGATCAGCACGTCCGGGTCCAGCGTTCCCAAAGCGGGCAGAGCGCCGCCCGGGCAGAATCCTGCAATGGCCCAGCCGATGCCAAAGACAGCCGATCCGCCGATCAGCCGGGCGTCGATGGTGCGGCTGGTGGGCACGTTGAAACTGGGCTCGAACACGGGTTTGGGGCGGCGAAACACCACGCGGTAACCAATGAGCGCCGTCAGAAAGGCGCTGCCCATGACAAACATCAATGATGGATCCCAGGCGCCGGCCACGTCGAAGAAATTCAGCACCTTGGCCGGGTTGGACATGCCGGAAATCGAAATCCCAAGCCCGAAGATCAGGCCGATGACATATGTTGCGATCAATTTCATGGCGTTATCCCCCAATCACGTGGCGCATCACGTAAACCGTGATGAAAGTGAACAGCATGAAGGTCATCGTGGCGGCGATCGAACGCGGGCTCAGCCGCGCCATGCCGCAGACCCCATGCCCCGAGGTGCAGCCCGATCCATAGGTCACGCCGACCCCCACGATCACGCCGCCGACGATCATCTGCAGCGTCGACATCGGCACCTGGATCACGGGCCAGTCACCGGTCAGGGCCATCAACGCAACCGGTCCGGTCACCATGCCGGCCAGCAAAAAGGCGCGCCATGTCCATTCCGACGATGAGGCCGGTGAAAGAAAGCCGGCCAAAATGCCGGTGGCGCCAAAAATGCGCCCGTTCATCGCCATCAGCAGGACAGAGGCCAGCCCGATCAGCGTGCCGCCGATCACCGCGGCATAGGGTGTGAATTGCGTTTCGATCATTTTGCAAAGCGCTCCGCGGCGCCGGTTGTGCGATTGCTCATTTCCATTTTCCCAAGAGTGGCGGATCATGTGTCCGCGATTTCATACTCAAATTTATGAATATGTTCTTACGGCCAGCTATTCAAGCCCTGATATGCACCGAATATGCCGCAGTGCGTCACACGCGTTCAGTTTGACCGGAAATCGCCGGGTGCCAATTGCTGTGATGCCCACGGCCATGACGAAAATCGAAATGGTCGAAACAGACAAGGCGGCAATTGATTGGTGATTGGCGCCGCCCGCCCTGCCCCGCGATTAAAGGCATTGGCTGGAACAACGTGTGTTTTGTCGGGCGTGCGCGCCCCGGACGGCACCTGGGCCACTGGCGCGGCTGTGCGGTCCGTAATGGGTTGCCCCGGCGGGTTTGCCCGCCGGGGCGTGACGTTATTGGGTGACGCGAACGGCGGTCATCCGGTCGGGCTGACCCACCACCGCGCCGTTGCGCCCGGTGCCGCGTTTGATCGCATCGACCACATCGTGCCCAGCGGTCACCTTGCCCACAACGGTGTATTGCCCGTTCAGATGCGGCGCCGGGGCGAACATGATGAAGAACTGCGAATTGGCACTGTCCGGGTTTTGCGAGCGGGCCATGCCAACCACGCCCACGTCGAACGGCTGGTCCGAAAATTCGGCCGGCAGGTCTGGCATATCCGATCCGCCCATGCCCGCGCGGCGCATGTCGCCGCCCTGCTTGCCGAATTCCACATCGCCCGTCTGGGCCATGAACCCGTCAATCACGCGGTGGAACACAACATCATCATATGCGCCCTGTTCGGCCAACGTGGTGATGCGTTCGACATGGCGGGGGGCCACATCTTCGAACAGGTCGATCGCGATGGTGCCATTGGCGCCCTCGCCCGCCACGTCGATTTCAATCCCCGTTGCCATCGCCGGGCCGGCCAGCAAAGCAAAGGCAAACGCCAGCTTACGCATCGGCGGCCACCTTGACGCTGATCATCCGGTCAGGGTTCATCGGCGGCTCGCCGCGCGCGATCTTGTCCACATGCTCCATCCCGCTGATCACACGGCCATAAACGGTGTACTGCCCGTTCAGGAAATGGTTGTCCGAAAAGTTGATGAAGAACTGCGAATTGGCTGAATCCGGGTTGGACGAGCGCGCCGCGCCCAGCGTGCCGCGATCATGCGGCAGCTTGGAAAATTCCGCCGCCAGATCGGGCAGGTCTGACGCCCCGGTTCCGGCCATGCGGATGTTGAAGTTGTTTTCCATGTTGCCGTTGGCCACATCGCCCGTTTGCGCCATGAATCCGTCGATCACCCGGTGAAAGGCGACGTTGTCATACGCCCCCGAGCGCGCCAGTTCCTTCATCCGCTCGGCGTGCTTTGGGGCCACGTCGGCCAGCAGCTCGATCACGACGGGGCCGTCCTTGAGCTCGATGATAACGGTGTTCTCGGGATCTTTGATATCGGCCATCTGGCGCCTCCTATGCTCATCTCGCGCGCACACTAAGCGCATGGGCGGGCAAGCGAAAGGGCGGAGTTGACGCGGGCCCGCAGATCGGGCCTATACAGGGGGACACTGCCGAAAAAGGGATAGACACATGGCCTGGAAAACGCTCGACGACATGGACCTGGACGGCAAGACTGTGCTGACGCGGGTCGATATCAACGTGCCCGTAGAAAACGGCAAGGTCACCGACGCCACCCGCATCGAGCGGATCGTACCCACCATCAAGGATATCCTGGACAAGGGCGGAAAACCCGTGCTGGCGGCGCATTTCGGCCGCCCCAAGGGGCAGGTCGTCCCTGACCTGAGCCTGCGCGTGACGCTTGATGCGCTGCGCAAGGCGCTGGACGTGCCGGTGATCTTTGCCGATCCGAACGAAAAGCCCAACAAGGCCTGGGTGTCCGCGCTGGAACCGGGTCAGGTGCTGTTGCTGGAAAACCTGCGTTTCAACCCCGGCGAAGAGAAAAACGACCCTGCCTTTGCCGCCGAACTGGCTGCCTTGGCCAGCGTCTATTGTAACGATGCGTTTTCGGCCGCGCACCGCGCCCATGCCTCGACCGAAGGCGTGGCCAAGCTGCTGCCGTCATGCGCGGGCCGCTTGATGCAGGCCGAACTGACCGCCCTGGAATCTGCCCTGGGCCAACCCGACCGCCCCGTGGTCGCCGTGGTTGGCGGCGCCAAGGTGTCGACCAAGCTGGACCTTCTGTCGAATCTGGTGCGCAAGGTCGACTACCTTGTGATCGGCGGCGGTATGGCCAACACTTTCCTGGCCGCCGAAGGGGTCGATGTGTGCAAATCACTGTGCGAACATGATCTCGGCGCCACCGCGCTCGATATCCTCAAGGCGGCGGGCGAAGTGGGATGCGAGATCATCCTGCCCGGCGACGTGGTCGTGGCGCGCGAGTTCAAGGCCGGGGCCGAAAGCGAAGTGGTCGGCGTCGATGCCTGCCCGGCGGACGCGATGATCCTGGACGCAGGCCCGAAGTCGGTCGAACGGATCACCGAGATTTTCGGTCAGTGCAAGACGCTGATCTGGAACGGCCCGCTGGGCGCGTTTGAAATCGAACCCTTCGACACGGCCACCAACGCCGCCGCCGCCAAGGCCGCGCAATTGACCCGCGACGGGCGGCTGGTGTCGGTCGCGGGGGGCGGAGACACGGTGGCGGCGCTGAACAAGTCCGGCGCGGCTGACGATTTCACCTATATCTCGACCGCTGGCGGCGCATTTCTGGAATGGATGGAGGGCAAGACCCTGCCCGGCGTCGCCGCACTGGAGCACTGATCGGCTGAACGCAGGTTTCCGGCGCATCGAAAAATGGCGCGATGGCCCGCATGTCCGGGGCACCACAACCGCCGTCCGACGCGCGCGAGCCCGGCGCAAAATCGGGGCCGCGCAGACGGTATGCAGGCGGTATTGCGGGCCCTGTGAGCACGCACTTTGCGGTTTTCCGCCGTTTCCTGGCCTGCGGTCTTTTTGTCCAAAATCCACCATTGTTTCCTGCGAACCCGGATCGTTAGCGCAAACTCCACCATTGTTAGCGTAACCACCGTTGCACAGCCCCACGCGGCTGGTATGTCCACCGACAGGTATTTCGTAACGACAGCTGCAAGGGCATAATCCATGAAAACCACCCGCATCGTCCAGAAGATCCTCGCCAATTACGAGAGCGACAACCCCGGCACCAAGGCCAACCTGGCCCGCATGCTGATGGAAGGAAAACTGGGCGGCACGGGCAAGATGATCATCCTGCCCGTCGATCAGGGGTTCGAACACGGCCCCGCCCGCAGCTTCGCCCCGAACGCACCGGGCTATGACCCGCATTACCACTACCAACTGGCGATCGACGCCGGGCTGAATGCCTATGCTGCGCCGCTGGGCATGCTCGAAGCGGGCGCCGACACCTACGCGGGGCAGATCCCGACGATCCTGAAAATGAACTCGGCCAATTCGCTGATGTCCGACACCGCCGGCAAGAACCAGGCCGTGACCGCATCCGTATCGGACGCCCAGCGTCTGGGCTGCGCGGCCATCGGCTTTACCATCTACCCCGGATCGGACTGCGCGCTGGACATGTTCGAAGAGATCGTCGAGCTGCGCAAGCAAGCCGCCGCCGTGGGCATTCCCACCGTGATCTGGTCTTACCCGCGCGGCGAAGCCATCACCAAAGACGGTGAAACCGCCATCGACGTGGCCGCCTATGCCGCCCAGATCGCCGCCCTGATCGGCGCCCATATCATCAAGATCAAACTTTCGACCGACCACCTGATGCTGCCCGAGGCCAAGAAGGTCTATGAAGAACAGGGCATCGACATCTCGACCCAGGCCAAGCGCGTCGCCCATTGCATGGACAGCGCCTTTGGTGGGCGCCGGATCATGGTATTTTCGGGCGGGGCCAAGAAAGGCGCCGACAGCGTTTATGACGATGCCCGCGCCATCCGTGACGGCGGCGGCAACGGGTCGATCATTGGGCGCAACAGCTTTCAGCGCGACCGCGCCGATGCGCTTTCCATGCTCAGCCAACTGGTCGACATCTACAAGGGCAAGGCCTGACCCAAAGCGGCCGGCTTGCGATCAAAGCACCCATTGGGGGACTGGCCGCAGGCCAAAGGGGGCAATCGGCCCCCTTTTTTTCGGGGACCTTTTTGCCCGGAAACTTTTTGCCCGAGAACTAATTGCCGGGAAACGCTGCCTCCCCCGATTTAGGGGATTCACTTGGCGAATCGCCTGTGTCATAGTCCTGACATAGCGTCCGCAGAGGCGCGTGGCAGTTAGAAGCAGGCGGTTTTCATGGCGTTCTTTCACGCAGCGCATCCCCGCAAGCGGCCCGGTCTGGGCGTGGTTGTGTATTTCGTGGTGGTGTTTTCCCTCGGCACCTATTTCGCCTTTGCCTCGGTGCAGGGTGATTTCGGCCTTTTCCGCCGGGTTCAGATCGAGGCCGAAGCCGCCGAACTGGAAGCGGAAGTCCAGCGCCTGGATCTGGAAATTGCCGAGATGCGCAACAAGACCCGGCGCCTGTCGGATGACTTTCTCGATCTTGACCTGCTCGACGAGCAAGCCCGTGACGTGCTGGGCATGATCCGCTCAGATGAAATCGTCATTCGCTGACGGCACGCCCCCATAGCCTGCCCACAGCCAGTCCACAGCCAGCCCCTCTTTTGCCCACGGCCAGCCCACAGTCAGCCCACAGCCAGATTTTGCCTGCATAGCCGCCATCCCAGTGGCAACCCAGCGGCTACAGAAAATTCATGTGCAATCTTTGCGCGCCTGCGGTATTAAATAGTTTAACATTAAACCATACCAGCAGCCACAGGGAGGTGCCCGCATGGCAGCGCGCAAAACCTCAGCAAAAGCAAACACTTCCAAGGAAGAATTGCTCGCCTATTACCGCGACATGCTTCTGATCCGTCGATTCGAAGAAAAGGCCGGGCAACTTTATGGCATGGGCCTGATTGGCGGGTTCTGCCATCTTTATATCGGTCAGGAAGCGGTTGTCGTGGGGCTGGAAGCGGCCGCCGATGACGGTGACAAGCGCATCACGTCCTACCGCGATCATGGGCACATGCTGGCCTGCGGCATGGACCCCAAAGGCGTCATGGCCGAACTGACCGGGCGCGACGGCGGCTATTCCAAGGGCAAGGGCGGTTCGATGCATATGTTCAGCCGCGAAAAGCACTTCTACGGCGGGCATGGGATCGTGGGCGCGCAGGTGCCGCTGGGCGCGGGGCTGGCCTTTGCCGACCAGTACAAAGGCAACGGGCGCGTCACGTTCACCTATTTCGGCGACGGCGCTGCAAACCAGGGCCAGGTCTATGAGACCTTCAACATGGCCGCCCTGTGGAAGCTGCCGGTGGTCTTCGTGATCGAAAACAACCAGTATGCCATGGGCACGGCGCAGGCGCGATCAACCTCGTCCCAGGAAATCTACAAACGGGGCGAAGCCTTTGGAATCCCGGGCGAAATCGTCGACGGGATGAACGTGCTGGCCGTCAAGGATGCCGGTGAAAAAGCCGTCGCGCACTGCCGCGCTGGAAAAGGCCCCTATATCCTGGAAGTTAAAACCTATCGCTATCGCGGCCATTCGATGTCGGACCCGGCCAAGTACCGCACCCGCGAAGAGGTGCAGAAAATGCGCGAGGAACGCGACCCGATCGAGGCCGTTCGCGCCATGCTGCTGTCGGGCAAACATGCCTCGGAAGACGATCTCAAGGCGATCGACAAAGAGATCAAGGGCGTCGTGAATGCCGCCGCCGAGTTTTCGAAAGACAGCCCCGAGCCCGCCCTTGAAGAGCTCTGGACCGACATCTACGCCGACGACATACCGCAAAACGCCTGAGGGAGAAGACACGATCATGCCCACAGAACTGCTCATGCCCGCCCTCTCGCCCACGATGGAAGAAGGCACCCTTGCCAAATGGCTGGTCAAGGAAGGCGACACCGTAACTTCGGGCGATATCATCGCC
Source organism: Aliiroseovarius sp. PTFE2010 (assembly GCF_049943335.1). Taxonomy (NCBI): domain Bacteria; kingdom Pseudomonadati; phylum Pseudomonadota; class Alphaproteobacteria; order Rhodobacterales; family Paracoccaceae; genus Aliiroseovarius; species Aliiroseovarius sp. PTFE2010. The sequence goes on along the minus strand of NZ_JBNFVY010000003.1, from coordinate 18,468 downwards.
GAAATTGAAACCGACAAGGCGACGATGGAATTCGAAGCCGTGGACGAAGGTGTGATCGGCAAGATCCTGGTTGCTGAAGGCAGCGAAGGGGTCAAGGTGAACACGCCTATTGCCGTATTGCTGGAAGAAGGTGAAAGCGCGGATGATATCGACGCCGCGGCCAGTGCGCCGTCCGCCAAGGCGGGCGATCAGGCCGGCGACGACACAGGCGATCAGGCAGACGATCAAGTGGCTTCCGAAGGCGGATCTGCGGGGCACGCCCACGCGCAGCAACCTGCGTCATCCGCGCCGGCCGCGCCCGTCAAACCGGCCCGGATCGAACCCGACTGGCCCGAAGACACCAAGGTCAAGCAGACGACCGTCCGCGAAGCCATCCGTGACGCCATGGCCGAAGAAATGCGCCGCGACGACACCGTATTCCTGATGGGCGAAGAAGTGGCCGAATACCAGGGCGCCTACAAGATCAGCCAGGGACTGCTGGACGAATTTGGCGCCAAGCGCGTAATTGACACGCCGATCACCGAACACGGCTTTGCCGGCGTCGGCGTCGGCGCGGCCTTTGGCGGCCTGCGCCCCATCGTCGAATTCATGACCTTCAATTTTGCCATGCAGGCGATCGACCAGATCATCAACTCGGCCGCCAAGACGCTCTATATGTCTGGCGGGCAGATGGGCGCGCCGATGGTCTTTCGTGGCCCCAATGGCGCGGCCGCCCGCGTCGGCGCCCAGCACAGCCAGGACTATGCCGCGTGGTACGCGCAGATCCCCGGTCTCAAGGTTGCGATGCCCTATTCGGCGTCGGACGCAAAAGGCCTGATGAAAACCGCGATCCGCGACCCCAACCCGGTGATTTTCCTGGAAAACGAAATCCTGTATGGCAAGTCGTTCGACGTGCCCGTGATGGATGATTTCACCGTGCCCTTCGGCAAAGCCCGCATCTGGCGCGAAGGCGAAGATGTGACCATCGTCAGCTTTGGCATCGGCATGACCTATGCGCTAGAAGCGGCCGAGGCGCTGGCCAAGGACGGCATCAGCGCCGAGGTGATCGACCTGCGCACCCTGCGCCCGCTCGACTATGACACGATCATCGCCAGTATCCAGAAAACCAACCGCTGCGTCACCGTGGAAGAAGGCTGGCCCGTCGCCAGTATCGGCAATCACCTGTCCGCCTACATCATGCAGAACGCCTTTGACTGGCTGGACGCACCGGTCATCAACCTGACCGGCAAGGACGTGCCCATGCCCTATGCGGCCAACCTTGAAAAACACGCGCTGGTGACCACCGCCGAGGTGATCGACGCTGTGAAACAAGTCACATATCGCTGAGGGGGGACCACCATGCCAACAGAAATCCTGATGCCCGCCCTGTCCCCCACGATGGAGGAAGGAACGCTGGCCAAATGGCTGGTCAAGGAAGGTGACACCGTATCCGCGGGCGATCTTCTGGCCGAAATCGAAACCGACAAGGCAACGATGGAATTTGAAGCTGTCGACGAAGGTGTGATCGGCAAGATCCTGATCCCCGAAGGCAGCGAAGGGGTCAAGGTGAATACCGCCATCGCCGTCCTGCTGGGCGAAGGCGAAAGCGTCGATGACATTGACGCAGGCAGCGGCAAGGCCGACGCGCAGGCGACCCCGGCCGAACCTTCTGCCCCTGCTTCCACCCCGGCCCCGAAAGAGGCGCAGGCATTCCCCGCCCAGGCCCAGGCCCAGGCCGACACCCCTGCCCCGGCCGCGCCGGTCAAGGACGGCCAGCGCATCTTTGCCTCGCCCCTGGCACGCCGCATCGCCGAACAAAAGGGTCTGGACCTGACCACAATCACCGGCTCGGGGCCGAAGGGGCGCATCGTCAAGGCCGACGTGGAAAGCGCCACGGCCACCGACACCGCTAAAACCACAGAAACCACCGGCGCCGCCAAGGCCGTCGACGCCACATCACCCGCTGCATCCGCGCCATCAGCCGGCGCCAAACCCGCGATGCCCGCAGGTATGGACGCAAACACCGTCATCAAGATGTACGAAGGGCGCGATTACGAAGAGATCAAGCTGGACGGCATGCGCAAGATCATCGCCGCCCGCCTGACCGAAGCCAAACAGACCATCCCGCATTTCTATCTGCGCCGCGACATCAAGCTGGACGCGCTGCTGAAATTCCGCGCCGACTTGAATGCGACGCTGGCGGACCGGGGCGTCAAGCTGTCGGTCAACGATTTTATCATCAAGGCCTGCGCGCTGGCGCTGCAACAGGTGCCCGATGCCAATGCGGTATGGGCCGGCGACCGGGTGCTCAAGCTGACCGCCTCGGACGTGGCGGTGGCCGTGGCCATCGAAGGGGGGCTTTTCACCCCCGTCATTCAAGATGCCGAAATGAAATCGCTGTCGGCGCTGTCGGCCCAGATGAAAGACCTGGCCGCCCGTGCCCGCGATCGCAAGCTGGCCCCGCATGAATATCAGGGCGGCAGTTTCGCGGTATCGAACCTTGGCATGTTCGGCATCGACAACTTCGACGCGGTGATCAACCCGCCGCACGGGGCGATCCTGGCCGTGGGCGCCGGGATCAAGAAACCCATCGTCGGCAAGGATGGGGAACTGACCACCGCGACGGTCATGTCCGTCACCCTGTCGGTCGATCACCGGGTGATCGACGGGGCGCTCGGGGCCAAATTGCTGGCCGCGATCACCGAAAATCTGGAAAACCCGATGGCGATGCTGGCCTAATACGCCCGCGCGCCCACGGCACGACACCTCAGCCAAGCCGTCCCGATTTCGGGGCGGCTTTGGGGTTTGTGATCTGCTGCAAAACCCGGGCCTGCGGGCGCTGTCTACCCCTGTTTACAGGGAAAAACCAGCGATGGACTGGATCGCGGACCTGGTTGTACGGCGGTAAAACCCAAGGCGCTTGCGATCAGTTGGCCAAGGCGTGGCAGGCGCTATTTATCGCCCTGAACGCCAAGCAGCTGGTTCATGCTGACAGAAGGCTGGCTGCACCCGGCCTCGCCCACCACCTTGGCAGGCACACCGGCGACGGTGGTGTTTGGCGGCACGTCATGCAGCACGACCGACCCGGCCGCAATCCGCGAACAGCAGCCGATTCTGATATTGCCCAGCACCTTGGCGCCGGCCCCGATCAGCACACCATCGCCGATCTTGGGGTGGCGATCTTCGTCTTCCTTGCCGGTCCCGCCCAGCGTGACCGAATGCAGGATCGACACGTTATCACCCACCACGGCCGTCTCGCCAAAAACGATCGAATGGGCGTGATCCAGAAAGATGCCTTTGCCCACACGGGCGGCGGGGTGGATATCGACGCCGAACTGTTCGGACACGCGCATCTGGATGAAATAGGCCAGATCCTCGCGCCCTTGGCTCCACAGCCAATGGCCGATCCGGTACGATTGGATCGCCTGGAACCCCTTGAAATAGAGCAGCGGGTGGATGAAGCGATGGCAGGCCGGGTCACGCTCGTAGACGGCGGCGATGTCGGATCGCGCCGCCTCAAGCAGCGTGGGATCGGCGGCATAGGCGTCGTCCGCGATTTCGCGGATCAGCTGTTCGCCCATTTCGTTGCTGGCCAGTTTTTGCGACACACGATAGGCCAGCGCCCCTTCAAGTGAACTGTGATGCAACACGCAGGCATGGACCATGCCGCCAAGAAGCGGTTCGTTCCGCACGGCGGCGTGCGCCTCGTCTGTGATGCGTTCCCAGACCGGGTCCAGTTCGGCGAGTCGTTGCGTTTTGGCCATGTCTCAATCCCTTTGCTGACCCAGCTCATACACCAGATAGCATTATGGCTCAAAGTTCAAAGGCGTGAAATGGAAAAGGAAAGACCGTGATACGTGGCTTGGGACACAGGCGGATTGGTTGAACTTTGACCTACAAGCATTTGACTAGACTTGGGTTTTACATCGTCATTGGCAATTCATAGGACGCTGGATCAACAGTCTGTGGGACGCATGGCGCGCCGGGATGCACTTCTGCCGCAATCCATGGTCGACGCCACACAGGCCCGGCGCGATGCACAGCGGTGGCGGACCGCGCCGGACAAGCAATCAGTCCCTTTGACGATGCGTGTATATTGCGCGAAGTTTGGGTCGCAATGCATTATTTTATTTTGCAATTTTTCGGTTACGGCCCTCGCCCGCTGACAGGCGGCCCACCATCAACTCAACCATCCGCTTCATTCAGGCCGCCCCGGTCCCCTTCGCAAGTTGGGGCCAGAGACTCAGGCACGCACAGAAAAACGCCCGCAACCGGTGGCGCGGGCGTTTTCGGCAGAGATCGCGTGGATCAGTTCGGGATGGTCAACCGGGCCAGATGCACCGCGACGCGCACCGCGCCGGCAGTGAAACCACCGCCTTCGCCCGTGAACACCAGGTCTTCGTCCGCGTAATAGGTGATCGGCGTGCCGGTCAGCCCGCGCAACCACGACCCCGCCGCCAGGCCCAATCCCGAACCATATCGGTTGTCCGACCCGGCCACGCCGACCCGAAAGCTGGTGGCGGCGCCGGTGATTTGCGTGATTACCCGGCCCGTGACGCCGTAAACGATGGATTGCGCAGGCAACGCCAGCGACAGCGACGACGTGGCCCCAGCCGTCAGGGTATGGTCATATTCGATCACCTCGTGCACGAAGGCCGCCCCATTGGGCGAACTTGCCGCCACACCGCTGACCCAGGCACTGCCGTCGTAGTCGGCGTGGCGGCCTTCATCGGCGATATAGGCGCGAAAGCCAGCCTGGGCCGGCACAAAGGCCCACCCGCCGCTGATGAACAGCGCGATCTGGCCGTCTTGCCCGGCCCAATCGTTCACCGCGCCGACGGGCACGAACCAACAGTCGCCCTCGGCGGCGCTGAGCGGCGGCACGCTTGTGCTGACCGATTGCAACACCAGTTGCACCAGCCCGTCCAGACGCGCGAACGCCTCGTTTACGGTGACATGTTTCTGGGCCTGAGCTGGGGCAACCAGCGGCAGGGAAAGGCGGGATGTATCAGCCATCAAGATCAATCCTTCTGAACAGGCCCGGCCCGAAGCTTTCGGAAATCTGGGCAATTTCAATCGTGTAGGCGCCGCTTATGCCATCGCTGGCTTTCATTGCGGCGTCATAGGTCCATGTGGGTGCGGTGCTGGTGTCTTCGCGCAGCACTGCGTTCGACTGGATCACGCGGATCAGGTAAGCCTCGCTTGCCTCGCCCAGGGGCGCGTCCAGCGCCGCCCAGTTGTCCGCATCAATGCGTGAACGGCGCACCCAGGTCAGGACGGTGTCCGCGCCACTGGAGCGCGCGCGCAGGTGCACGGGCGCCAGTGGGCGCAACCCGATACCGTCAAAGGCCAGGGTGCGATGTTCATAGCTGGGGTCCGAATAGGGCCGCTGCGCCGGACCGATCCGGTAGTTGCGCGCCAGCCCCCGCGCCGAAGACGCCAGATCAAGCTGTTGCAGCGCGCCGTTGATCAGCACCACATAGCTGCCCGCAGGCCAGTCGCCCGTCAGCGCGTCGGTGCCGCCCTGCCCGCGCAGCCGTGTGCGCAGCTCATAGGTTTGATCGCCGACCAGCGCGGCTTCGGCAAATTGCAGCAATTCCCAGTTGTCCGGCGTGCCGTCGCCAATGGCGATCAGGTTTTCGCCGTTAAGCACCGCATCACGCGTGGCCGAAGAAAGCGTGCCACTGATCAGCTTGACCCGCAGCGCAGGCCCGCGGTCCCACAGGCCCGCCGGCGCGGCGTTCAGCGCATTGTCAGTGACCCCGACGGTGGCGGCAACCGACAACAGCCGGTTCAATTCGTACCCCGCGTCCGTCGCCGATCCATAGACCGCGACCGAGCCTGGCCAGGGCCGCGATGTCGCCAGCACATGCGGCGCATGGGGCACTTCGTCGCCGCTGATCAGCGGCAGGTCCAGGAACAGCGGCAGCACCGGGATCGGCGCGGCAAAAGGCCGGATCGTCGGCAGGTCTTCGGTGGCATCGGAGGGCGCGTAGATGCCCGGCTCGACGCGCACTGCCTCGCACAACAGGGCGCCGGCGTTCGTGACATGGTCGATCCGCCAGAGCGACGCACCCGCCCCCGCGTCCAGTTCCACCACGTCCCCCGCGCCCACCGTCAGGCGGGACGGCGGCAGGGCAAATCGGGCCGTGTCGCGGGCGACGCGCGCCTCGTTCAGCCAGCGTTCGGTGATCTGCCGCCCTTCGGCCCGGGTCAGGGCCAGCGGCAATTCCGATTGGGCCACGGTGCGGCTGTCATCGCCGGGGAACACTGCTTCTTCGGCGCGCACGCCATAGTCGGCGTCGGCCTCGACAAAGCTCAGCTGCACGCGGCCCGCCACTTCGGGCGCGGCGGCGCGGCCCAGTTCGACGGCGCTGGCCAATTCGTCACTGACGGCCAGGTTGTCCAGCGTGATCTGCGCGCTGGCCTTGCCGGTCCGGGTGCGAAAGATCATCTTGCCGTCGCGTTCAATCGCCTCGATCCCGTGGGCCAGCATCAGCGGCTGCAAGGCGGCGCGCGCGCTGTCGACATCGCCCACGCTATAGCCGCGCACCAGCCCGTAAAGCTGGGTGGTGTCGATGGCGTCGCCAGGCAGCCCGGACCGGCGGCAGATTTCGCCCACCACGTCCGACAGGGCCCGCGCGTTGGAGCGCCCATTCAGCCAGTGCCCACGCGCATAGTTTTCGCCATCCGACCAGACATCGCCGGCAGCAGGGAACTGCGGATAGGGCCGCCCGTCCCAGGCCCAGACATGGGCGCGGCTCATGTCCAGCATCGGCCCGCCGTATTCATCGGACACCGGATTGTTCGCCGGATCACGCCAGTATTCATGCATCGCACGGATGTACTGCATCTGGATGAAATCATCGCGCCGTCCGGACGAATAGCGCGGCAGCGCGCTTTCGGACGACTTGGGATCGAGGAACTTGTTCGGCTCGTTCGTGCCCTTGTCGATGGCAGCGCAGCCCAGTTCGGTGAACCAGATCGGTTTCGATCCCGGCACCCAATCGGTGGGCGTTTCCATGCGCGCGCCCGCAATGCGTTCGTGATGGTCGTTGGCCCACCAGTTGCGGATGTCCTTGTAGCGCCAGACCCACGGTTCGCCTTCGCCATCGGTGATGGGGGTGCGGATCTGCGCCTCGCGGTGTTCGGGCGCGCCGTAGTACCAATCATACCCCTCGCCGCCTTCGATATTGGCCTTGAGATAGTCCAGGTTATAGATCGACCCATAGTGCGCGTCGGCCTGGTCGTCATCGTCGCGCCAGTCCGACAGGGGCATGTAATTGTCGATGCCGATGAAGTCGATGTTGGCATCGGCCCAGAGCGCATCAAGGTGATAGAGCATCCCGCCTTCGGGCGGTTGATAGCCGAAATATTCCGTCCAGTCCGCAGCATAGCTGATTTTCGCATCCGGCAGGATGGCGCGCACGTCGCTGGCCAGCTGGATGAGTTGAGCCACCGCCGGAAAGCCCGATGCACCGCGGATCTGGGTCAGGCTGCGCATTTCACTGCCGATGCAGAACGCCTCGACCCCGCCTGCGGCGGCGCACAGGTGGGCATAGTGCAAGATCATCCGGCGCAGCGACCATTCGGCGGGGCCGGCATAGTTGACCACCCCGTCCGAAACGGTGAAATCTCCCGGTTGCGCGGTGCCAAAGAAGGCCGCCACTTCAGCGTCGGCGGTGGCACTTTGGTCGGGCGATCCGGGCAGGCCCGGCGCCAGCGATGTGGTGATGCGCCCGCGCCACGGCAAGGGCGGCTGATCAGAGGCGCCTGACCACGGGTCGGTCAGCCCGTTGCCCGCCATCTGGTCCATCAGGATGAACGGATAGAACATCACCGCCTGGCCCGCGTCTTGCAGCGCTTTGATTGCCTGGATAACGGACGCATCGGCGGGCGTGCCGCCATAGATCGAATTGCCTTCGCTGTCGCGCGCGATCAGCGGCGCGGTGGTACGGGTTTCGCCCGACACGCGCCATGGCATCGTATCGCCGTCTTCGCCGGCCTGTTCGACCTTGGGGCGCACACTGCAGGATCCGCAGCGCAGATCGTCGCCGAACCACGACACCACAAGCGAAGTCGAGCCGCACGCGGGCAGCTCTTCGCTGAGCGCCGTGAGCGAGGTGGAAAAATCCGTCATTCCAGACGGCGAATTGAGGTTCGCGGGGCGCTTGACGCCCGGTCCCCCGTCATAGTTCACCGGTTCTGTCGCCAGCGCGTATTCGCCGGTGCCGGGGATCATCGCCACGGCCTGGACCGTGCGCGCGATGTCGCTGGTTTCGGTGCCCGGCTGCGCGGGGCGGAACACCTCAAAGGTGAAATTGGGCACCCGGTTGCCATAGGGCGACAGGTCCAGATCTTCGAACACCACATAGGCGGTGCCGCGATAAGCCGGGGCCATGCCCGCGCCTTCGACGGCTTCGATCTTGGGATCGGGCATCTGCGCGGCGCTGCCTTTATAGACACGGATCGGCAGGTCGGCGGTGGCGATTTCCACCCCGTCCGCCCAGATCCGGCCCACGCGGGTAATCTCGCCCTCGCACAGGGCGATCGCCATCGATACCGAATAGGAATATTCGGTGACGCGTAGACCGGACGGCATGCCTTTGCCACCGCCACCCGAGGTGGAGGTGTGTTCCTGAAAGCGGCTGGCCCAGATCACCTGGCCTGCCATGCGCATCCGGCCATAGACCTGCCCCAGCGGCGCGCCTTCGGACGCCCCGGTCAGGCGCAGACGGTCCAGCCGGCCATGGTCAACGGCTTGCGCGCCGCTGCCCAGAATGCGTTGATCGATCGCGCGGCCCACCATGGCGCCGACAGCCCGGCCCATCACGACCGACGACAGGCCCAGAACGCCCCCGCCGACAGATGCGCCCGCTGCCGCACCGACAGCCGAAAGTACGATGGTCGCCATGGCTCAGACCTCCTGGGTGGGGAATGCGAAACAGGCCGCAATGCGGCGCGCCCAAGGGGCCGACAGGGGGCTTTCGACCACCCCGTGCCCGCTATAGGCATGAATGAAAGTGGGCTGCGGGGCGATTTGCCCCACCACGCCCAGATGTTTGGCCACTGCGCCGCGCGTCATGCGAAACAGGATCACATCGCCCGGCGCGCGCTGCGCCACTGGCTTTTCGCGCAGATGGGTGGCCGCGGCGCGCCAGAGCGCCTCGTCGCCCTGCGGCTCGGACCAGTCGGGGGTATAGGCGGGCACCGCCGTGGGTTCGGCGCCGTGAATCTGGCGCCAGATGCCGCGGATCAGGCCCAGGCAATCACAGCCCGCGCCCTTGCAGCTCATCTGGTGGATATAGGGCGTGCCGATCCAGCCGCGCGCCGCTGTGACAATGACGCTCATTGATCAAGGCTCCCGCCGTCGTTGACGCCGTCGCGGCGCGGAACGGCCATCAGCCAGTCTTCGCCGGGGATATGAGGGAACCCCTGAAAGTTCTCGAAGTTGTTGAATTTCAGCCGGCATGTTTCGGCGCGCTTGTCGCAGCCCGCCACCAGTTTTACGCGATCACCGGGCGCCAGGGTGGCGCGCAGGCTTTCCCATAGCTCGACCTGGCGCGTTGTGCCTTGCGCACGGTCATTCTTGATCGCGCCGCGCAGCCCGGCCGCCGCGCCGGTCTGGACGATCAGCGCGCCGCGCTCGAACCAGCGATCATCGAACCCGTCCAACGCCGAAAATGTCAAAATGCGATCCTCTTGCATCGCATCCACGGCGATTTCAGCAAAATAGCCGATCTGATCGGTGTCAAACCCGCAACGTGCATCGCCCAGAACGGCGGCGCAGGGCTTTTGATAGATCCGCCCCTGCGGCGTGTTCAGCACTTCGGCCAGACCGCGCAATTCGGCCTGAAATGCCGGGCCCTTGCGCACGATTTCGCCAATCGTGCCGCGAAACTGTTCGATGCGCTGGCCCAGATCGGCCCAGTTCACCAGCCAGGCGCGCACTTCGGCCCCGTCGTAACGGCCGGCGCGAATGTCCGCTTCGCTGATCGACACGGATGACAACGCGCCGATCGCTTCGGTGTTGTCCACCGACAGGCCGGTCGATTGTTCCAGCGCCTGCGCCGTCAGCCCGGTGTCGGCCCGGAAGGTCACGCCATCAAAGCTGAGATCCATGTCGTGGTCGGTGAACCCGTGCACCACCCCGTCGCTGCGTGTCACGGCCCAGCACCGGCATGTCGTTGCCAGCCCCGAGGCCATATGTGCCTGAAGAGTATCGATCATAGCCATCAGACCCGCACCTCGACCACGGGCACGCTGGGCACTTCGCCGGCCTGGAACGACGCGACAGACGTGGCGATCCGGTCGGTGTCAAAGCGCACCGGCACGTCGAATTCGAACCCGGCGGTGATCTGCGCGCCGTCGCCGGGCGGGTTGAAAAAGGTGATCACGCCTGCGCTCAGGTCAACCGACCAGTCGACCGCCTCGAACACCTGCGCCCCATCGACGGCCACCAGCACGGTGCCGCTGACGGGTTTCTTGATGGGGCGCTCATAGCGCGCCTCGCCCGAGGCATAGGTCTTGACCAGCTGGAACTGCGTCGCTTCGCCGTTGCCCACGCCGATGATCTGATCGTCATGGGACACCGCCGCGCCGGCACGGCAGCTTTTGTAATCCGACCAGTCCTTCCAGCGGAATCCGTTAACCTGGCCCTGGCGGGCTTCGAAAAACGCGATCAGCGCCTCGATATCTTCGAGCGAGCGCATGCCCAGCCCCGCGTCATAGCGGCGCCGCGAATGGGCCCAGGGCGTGTTGCGCTCTTCGAACCCGTTGGCCAGCGTCACGATTTCAGTGCGCCGTTCGGGGCCGCCGACCGAGCCGAAGCTGAGGTTTGCGGGAAATCTGATGTCGTGGAATGTCATGTCGGGCCCTCCGTGCGTGGTCGTTATGTCAGCGGTTGCGCTGGCCGCGGCCCATCACACGGGCCATTTGCGCTGCGATCTGCGATTGGCTGCGGCGGAAGCCTTCGACATCGGGGGTCGAAACGTTGAACGTCACGTTGACCGCCCCGCCGCCGCCGTCTGCGCGCACGCCAAGCTTGCCGTTCGCGCCGCGGGTCAGTGGCATGATCGCTTCTGGTCCGGCTTCGCCCATCAGGCCCGTGCCGCCGCGCATGGGAAAATGGGTGGGACTGTTGACGATCCCGCCATTGGCAAAGGGCATGACGCGCCCTTGCGTAAAGGCGCCGCCGTTCGCAAAGGGCAGCGCGCCCTGGATGATGCCTTCGACCCCGCCGGCCAGGATCTTGCCGAACTGGCCCGCGACCGGTTTGACGGCCGCGTTATAGGCGGCATCCAGCATCGATTGGCCCACCCCGCGCAGCGCCCCGGCCAGCGTGTCGCCATCCAGCACCAGCCCGTCGATCGCGCGTTTGAGCCCGTTTGAAATGCCGCGATCCAGGACGGCGACTTCGCGCCCTGTGTCGGCAATAGTCGACTGCATGCGCCGCAATTCCTGGTCAAAGGCCGCGGTCATGGCCTGCGCGCCGCCCATGGCGTTTTCAAGCGCTTCGACCTTGTCGTCAAAACTGTCCAGACCGTTCAGGCTGTCCATTTGTCGCTTCCTTTCGTCTCGCTCGCGTCGGGAAAGGCCGCCGCAAGCTCTTCAAGCCGGGTTCGGCCCATCGGGGCGCTGGTCGCGCCCTGGCCGAGCATCATCAACAGTTCTGCCGGGGTGAGCCGCCAGAATTCGTCGGGGCGCAGGCCCAGCCCGCGAAACCCGGCCCGCATCAGAGCGGGCCAGTCGAACCCCTGCGCGCCGCTCATGCGGGCACCGTGAAGGCGCTGGCCAGAAGCGCGCCCGCAACGCGCGCCGCTTCCAGCGGGCCACCTTCAATGTCGGCGGCCAACAGGTCGGCCGCGTCGCCGTCCCATCCCCCCCCGCGCAAGCCCGCCACGATCAGCGCCAGCATGTCGCGGGTGGAATAGGCGCCGCTTTCGTAGCGTTCGACCAGCGCCACCAGAGTGTCGGCGCGCAAGGTCGCTTCCAGCTCGGCCAGCGCGCCCAGGGTCAGCTTGAGCACATGGCGTTTGCCATCCAGCACCAGCGCCACTTCACCTGCGTAGGGGTTCGCCATGGATCACAACGCCGTAAAGGTCAGCGCACCGGCCGACGCCATCGACAGATCATACGTCGCCTCGCCGCTGTGCGATCCGGCATATTCGACCGCCGTGATCATGAACGGGCCTTCGACCACGCCGAAATCGGGGATGATCACCTGGAAATTGGGCACTTCGCCATCAAAGAAGATCTGGCGCGCGCGTTCATCTGTCGTCGCGTCCTTGAACACGCCAGAGCCCGAGATATTCGCGCTTTTCACGCCCGCGCCGCCCAGCAACTCGCGCCAGCCGCCCTGGCTTTCCAGAGAGGTCACATCAACGCTTTCCGCGTTGAAGGAAATCCGCGTGGCGCGCAGCCCTGCGATGGTGTCGAACGATCCCGCGCCGGTCATGTCCAGCTTGATCAGAAGGTCTTTGCCGTTTTGAGCAGCCATGTGCTTGGTCCTTTGGTTAATCAGTTGTCGGTCACATAGGCGCGAAAGCGCAGGTCGATCCGGCGCGATGCGCCATCCTTGACCCGCCGCGCCTTGGCATTCATGAACCAGATCCCCACGCAGGTGCCGCGCGTCAGCGTCAGCGCCGCGCCGGTCAGCACGTCGGACACAGCCGCGGCGACCTCTTTGGCGGTCTGGAAACCGGCCGCGTCGGTTACGACGGACACGGTGAAATCGTGGTTGGCCCCGCTGCCGTCCTTGTCGGAACGGTCTGTCACGTCCTCGGGGCCGAGGCTGACATAGAGCGCTGGCACCGTGCCCGTGGGCGCGGCATCAAAGATGTTTGTCCCGACCAAGGCGGCCAGGGCGCTGTCAGCCGACAGCGCAGAATAGACGCCCGATTGCAGGGCGGCGGCGACACCGTAACTCATCCTGAAACCTCCTCTTCGATGGCGCGGCACACCAAATAACGCCCGCCCGTATCGTGTTCGGCGACCGACACGATGCGCATGACACGCGCGCCGTCGCGAAAGCGCTGTTCGGGCTTGGGCCGCGAGGGCGCGCCATGGGGCGCGGCGCGCACGATCACGCGGAATGGCACCCGCGACACCATCAGGAAATCCTGCGCCGCCTCACTGCCCGATCCGGCCCGCACATCCGCCCACAGCGTGCCAAGCTGGGTCCATGCCTCGGAATATCCGCCCGCGCCATCGGGTGCGCGGCTGGCCTCTTCCAGCGTCAGCTTGCGGGTCAGGTGCACGCCCCCCATCAGCCCCGCCCCCCGAACAGACGCACCTGGCGATAGCGTTCCAGCAGCGCATTCACCCCAAAGGGGACCGCCTGCGCGTCGATGCCGGTTTCGCTGCGATGATCGTAATAATGCGCGCTGAGCAAAAAGGCCGCCTGCCCCAGATCGGCAGGAATGTCCGACCACGCAGGGCCGTACCCGGCGGTAAAGTCGATCTCGGCGCTGCCCGCCACGGGGATCGTCGGCAACACCAGCGACGTGGCGACCAGGCGCGGGCGGTGGGTGTCAGGTTCCAGCCGATAGCGGGCGGTATCAATCGTGGTTTCAACGCCCAGCCGGTCAGTGATTTTCAGCGCCGTGATCGCGCTGACCGGGGCCACGGGCAGCACCTGTGCGCCCAGATCGCGCCAGGCGGTCAGGGACCAGGCAAAGTCGCGCTCTAGCAGGATCTTGCCCGTGCGCGCCTCGATGGCGGACAGAGCCGCGCGCAGGTATGTCTCGAGCACCGCATCCTGTACGCCGTCATCGGCAAACCCTGTCCCCAGGCGCAGGTGATCTTTGAATTGGGCGACCGGTAGCGCCGTGCTGGGCACTGTGGTCTGCTCGATCAACATCATCAGTCTTCTCCAAGCTCCAGCTCCCTCCGTCGGGAAGATGGGTGCACACCTCCCGCGCACTCAGACGGAGGGGGAGCAGCTAGAAACGCGAGGACGGACCAAAGCCCGAGCGGCGCGCACCCATCCCCGCCCTTCCCGGTCCGCAGACACGGGTCGGGCGGGTTATCTCGGTGCGCTTAGGCGACCGAGAATTTCAGCAGCTTGATCGCTGCAAAGTCGCTGACGTCGCCGCCCACGCGCTTGGTGGCGTAGAACAGGACGTGCGGCTTGGCGCTGAAGGGATCGCGCAGGATGCGCAGGTCGGGGCGCTCGGCCACGGTGTAGCCGGCAGCGAAATCACCAAAAGCGATCGCGGCAGCGTCCGAGGCGATGTCGGGCATGTCTTCGGCAACCAGCACCGGATAGCCCATCAGGCGCGCAGGTTCACCCGCGGCCAGACCGTCGGACCACAAGAAACGGCCGTCGGCATCTTTCAGCTTGCGCACGGCGCCGGCAGTTTTCGAATTCATCACGAACGTGCCGTTGGCGCGGTACTGGGCGCCCAGGGCATAGACCAGTTCGACGATCGCGTCGGCAGGCGATGCACCGTCAAACCCGCCATCGGTGCCCGTGGCAACATAGCCCAGCGATCCCCAGGACCAGTTGTCATTGGCGACCTGTGCGTGGAACAGGATGCCCTTGGGCTTGTCGACGCCGTCACCGTTGATAAAGGCCGAGGCTTCGGACCGCGAGAATTTGTCCGCGATGCGCCCCGCAAGCCAGCTTTCGATGTCGAACGCGCTGTCGTCCAGCAGGCGCTGGCTGGCCTTGGGCAGGGCCGACAGTTCGTAGAGCGGGATCGAAATGCGTTCGATCGTCGGGGTGTCGGTTTCGGCCAGCGCGCCGGATTCGTTCACCCAGCCCGCGCCCACGTCGGTGCTGTCGATCAGCACGTCATACGAGGTCGCTTCGACATTCACCACATTGGCGATCTGGCGGATCGACGCGGTGGATTTCAGGACCGACTTGACCGTTTCGGCGGTCTGCTGGTCGACCAGATAGCCGCCATCGCCGTTCACGGATGTCGCCATCGACTTGCCGTCTAGGTCAAGGCCGCGCAGGCCGTCATCGTCGCCGCTGCGCACATAAGCTTCGAACGCTTTCTGATGCGGCGCCTCAACGTCGGCGCTGGTGGCAAGGGCCGGACGGCCGGGGGTGTAAGACTTACGATCAAGCATGGTCAGTCGCTCTTCCTGGTTTTGGATTTCTGATTTCACTTCGGCCTTGAAGGCCCTGAGGTCGTTGACGAATCCGGCAAGCGCGCCTTTCAGATCGGCTGCCGGACCCTGGGCCGCATCGGACATGCCCGTGGCGACCCGAGCCTTTGTCTCGGTATTGCTCATTGATTGATCCTGCTGTTTGAGGTCAGGTCGCCAGCTCAGGTGTCGTCCTGGGCCAGCTGGTCAGAGGCGCCCCGCAAGGCCGCCGCCAGATCACGCATCCATTCGCCCGCAAACTCGGGCGTGTCGCCCTTTTGCTGCTGGCCAAGGCGCGCATCAGGAAGCATCGGAAAAGTCACCAGCGACACTTCCCAAAGCTCCAGCTCGGACAAGAGCCGCCGGCCCTTGCCATCCTTTTCGGCGCGCTTGGTGCGATAGCCGATCGACAGCCCGTCAATCGCCCCCGCCGCAATCAGCGCCGCCGCTTCGCGGCCCTTCTCGACTTCGGTCAGAAGGCGCCCTTTGACATAGAGACCGCGCGCGTCCTCGCGCACCTCGTCCCAGATCCCGATCGGCTGGGCCGGGTCATGCTGCCAGAGCATCTTGACCTGCCGCCCCCCCGTCGCCAGCCGTTTCAGCGACGCGCCATACGCCCCCGCTTTGACGATGTCACCGCCCTGATCGACGCGGCCGAACAGACTGGCATAGCCGTCGATCAGCACCCCGTCGGTCACGGTCAGCTCGTCGCCCAGACGGGCGAACTTATGCTCAAGCCCGGTGTCTAAAATATCAGGCATATCAGTCCCTTTCATCCGCATCTTCATCCTCTTGCAGCGGCGGTAGGCCCAGCATGGCCCGCTTTTCACCGACGCTCAGGAAATCGGCGCCCGCCACCCGCGCCCAATGCGCGTCGCGTTCGGCTGCCAGCGCCGGCACCTGGTCCAGATCGGGTTTCAGCGTCATTTCTTCGCCGATGTGTTCGGACAGCCAGTGGCCCATCGCCCCGCTCAGCTTGGACACCAGCGGCAAAACGGTCAGCCGGTAAAAGGCGCGGTTGGCCTCTTGGTAGTTGGCGTAGGTCGCATCACCCTGGATCCCCAGCAGCATCGGCGGCACGCCGAAGGCCAGCGCGATTTCGCGGGCGGCGGCATCCTTGGTTTTCTGGAATTCCATGTCCGACGGGCTGAACCCCATCGGTTTCCAATCCAACCCGCCCTCCAGCAGCATCGGGCGGCCTGCATTGCGCGCGCCCATGTGCGACGTTTCCATTTCCGCCAGCAGCCGGTCGTATTGGTCGGGGGTCAGCGTCCCTGTCCCGTCAGAGCCCTGATAGACGATCGCGCCCGAGGGCCGTGCGGCATTGTCCAGCAGCGCCTTGGACCAGCGGCTGGCGCTGTTGTGCACGTCAATCGCACTGGCTGCGGCCTGCATCGGCGACAGACCATAGTGATCGTCCTGCGGGTGGAACGCCTTGAGGTGACAGATTGGCGAGGGCATCCCTTCGACCAGGGCAAAACGGTGTTTGCGATTGCCGACCGAATAGTCGTAGGCGACGGGCCAACCATCAGCGCCGGGCACCACCGCCATGCGGTCCGAGCGCAGCACATGCAACTCGCGCAGGGCGCCGGCGTCATCGGCCACGGCTTCGACATATCCATTGCCCGACAGCAGAATCTGGCCGTAAAGCGATTCCATCAGCTCGGCGCGGCCCTGCATCGGGTTCGGACGGGCGATCAGGCTGACCAGCGGGTGCACGTCGAAGCGGGTTTCGGCGTTCTGCAACACCAGCGGCAGGGCGGCAGCGGCTTCGGCGATCAACTTGACCGAGCGAAAGCCAACCGGGTTGCCGGCAAAACCGGTGCGGGTCAGGCTGACGGTGTCGCGCGGGCTCCAGGCGACGCGGCCCGAATTGGCATAGGCGATCACGGGGCCGGTCGCCGACGCCTTGGTCTCGGCCGGGGCACTGTCACCGCGTCGCAGGAAGTCGAATACCATTGTTCAAGAGCTCCTTCGTGCCATCGTTCAAACCCGGGATCCGCCCGGGCGGGCCGCTCCGCCGAACGCAAAGCTGCGGGCAGAGGGCAAAATTCTGTCTCGGTCTCATGGGTGTGCCGCGGAAAGCCGGTGGCCTGCGTGGCGTGAAAACAGGTATAGCCGCAAAGGCTTAAAGCCGCTTTAGGCCACCGCGCGTTGCGTGGGCACAAACCCATGCGAACAAAGCAAAAAGCCCCGCCTGTTCGGACGGGGCTTTTGGTGGTGTGATGGGCCGCCTCAGGCGGTGCGGATGCGCGGGCCGTTGCCCTGCGCCCGATTGAGAAGCAAATCAGTGATCGCCCAGACCAACGCATCGACCCGGTCCGGGCTGCCCTTGCCCTCAAAACCCGCGCGGGTCATCTGGCACATCTGTTCTTCCAGTTTCTCAAGCGAGCGCAGATGGCGCACCTTGCCCTGTTCATAGAGCCCGGCCACCGGTTCGGCCCGCGCGGCCTTGCCCTTGTGCGCGCGCACAGCGGTATAGCTGGCCAGCGGGTCGATCTGGCGGATCATCTGTTCGACCAGCGCGCCGCCCTGGTTCACCTCGGCCACGATACGGTCGGCGTTGTGGCGCCGGGCGGCGTCCACCGCGGCCTGCGCCCAGCTCAGCGGGCTGGCCGATTCCACCGTGGCATCTTCAAGCACCACCGCGCGCCAGTCGCCCCTGTCGTCGGGCAGCTGCGCCCCGACCACGACGATCCCGCAGGCGTCCGAACGCTCATGCCCGGTGACCGGCGGATCGACCGCAACCACGATCCGATCCAGCGCGGGGGCGGCATCGATGCGGATCGCGTCCAGGTCGGCCGGGGCCCAGAAAGCGCCTTCGATCTCGTCGGTCAACATGCCCTCCAGTTCCTGCTTGCCCAACTGGGTGCCCGCATAGCGCGCTTCGACCTCGGCCAGAAAACTGGGGGCCAGATTGGCCGCGTTGGCATGGGTGGGCGCGTGAGTCATCACCGTGCTTGGCAGGTTCAGCACCCGCTTGAGCAGCGGCTGAGGGCGCGGCGTCGTGGTGATGACCTGCTGCGGCGCATCGCCCAGACGCAGAGCGAATTGCAGCATGTCCCAGGTGTCATCGGCCTTTTTCCATTTGGCCAGTTCGTCCACCCAGGCCGCGTCGAACTGCGGGCCGCGCAGAGCTTCGGGATCGCTGGCGGAAAAAATCCGCGCCTCGGCCCCGTTGGGCCAGACCAGCCGTTTGCGCGTGGCCTGCCATTCGGGGCGACGGTCGGGGGGCGAACAGGCCAGGATGCCACTTTCGCCAAAAATCATGACGTCGCGCGCCTGATCCAGCGTTTCGTTGACCAGCGCCACGCGGCGGGCACGCCCCTTGGCCAGCGGCGTCGACCCTTCGACCATTGTGCGCACCCATTCGGCCCCGGCGCGGGTCTT